>CAUJHF010000055.1 GCA_963204745.1 Pseudomonadota bacterium | reverse complement strand
AGAACGAACAGCGGAATGCCCGATATCCAGCCCCACAGCCCGGCCTGTACACCCAGCGCCAGCGCCGCATAACCCAGCGTGTAACCGCCGAGTCCGATCAGGTACACGGTGCGCCGGCCCATGGACTGGCTGGCCGTACCCCAGCGCGGTGCGGAGAAGGCCAGCATGACGTTCGAGGCCGCGATGATGAAACCGAGTTGCCACTCCTCTATGCCGAGCCGACGTGTCAGCGGCGCAAAAATGACGAACAGCAGGGACTGGCCCATTCCATAGGTAATGAGGCCGACCAGCAGGATCAGACGATCCCGCGGCAGGGAAGCAGCCACAGAAAAGCTCCTGTAATTCTTGTGATCTGACGAACCGGAGTCAGGAGGTGGCTAGGATATGCGAAATCTGCCGTCGCTGGTACGGCACGACTTCGAGATGCGTCTCTGCGGCGTGTGCCGACTTGATCCGTCGCCAATAGTCGGCATCCAGCAAGGCAGCGTGATACTTCAGGAATTCATCACGCAACTCACCGCGCAGGCCCAGAAACCCGATGAACTGCTCCGGGAACACATCGTCAGGGCCCACATAAAACCATGGCTCGGCGCGCATCTCCTCATCGTAGTCACGCGCGGCCGGCAGATCGCGAAACCTGCATTCCGTCACCAGGCACAGCTCGTCATAGTCATAGAAAATCACCCGGCCATGACGCGATACGCCGAAGTTCTTCAGCAGCAGATCACCGGGAAAAACATTGCTGAGCGCCAGATCCCGGATCGCCTGGCCGTAGTCGCGAATCGCCCGGCGCGCCGCCGCCGGCTCTGCTTCACGCAGGTAGACATCGAGCGGTTTGAGGCGCCGCTCCATGTAGCAGAGGTCGACGATCAGATCATCACCGTCCAGGCGACAGGTATCGGCTGCCGAGCTCATCAGTTCGTCGAGCAGCTCCGGTGCAAAGCGCGCACGCGGGAAGCGCAAGCGTCGAAACTCCTGCGCATCGACCAGACGCCCGACGCGGTCGTGACGGAATACGAAGCGGTACTTCTCCATCACCTCTGCACGTGATGTCGTCTTGGGCCAGGCAAAGTGATCGCGGATAACCTTGAACACCAGGTCGCTGGAGTTGAGCGTGAACACCACCATGACCATGCCGCGCACGCCTTCGGCATGCACGAACAGATCGGTGGATACCGCAAGGTGACGGAACAGCCTGCGGTAGCGCTCGGTCTTGCCCTGTTTCGCCCGGCCAAGCACCGTATACAGCTCGTCGACCGGCTTGCCCGGCATGATCGAGCACAGATAGCGCACTACCGTCCCGACCTCAGCCAGATCGACGTGAAAATAGGAGCGTGAGAAGCCGAACAGTGGGCGCAGCTCGTAATCCGAAATCATCACCGTATCGGCTACGATGCCGGACTCCGGATGCGCAAATGCGATGACCAGCGGAAAGGTCCAGCTCTCGCCGCTGACCCGGCCCACCACATATGCGCGGGTGGCCCGGTAAAACACCGGCTCAAGTACTTCGAGGCGCGTGAGCGCGGACGGCAGGCCACGCACCGCCAGCACGCCGCGGATTTCTCCTGCGATGAATCGTGCCGAACGGGATGCATCGTGCATCTGCGCGGCCCACGGCAAGCCGGCCAACAGGGTTTCAAGACCCTGCACCAGCCCGTGCTGCATACCGATTTCCCCGACTGGTGCCACACCCTGTCGGGCTGCATCGGCTTCGGTGACGAATTCCACCGCGGGATTCACACCGATCGTCGCAAAGACCTTGCGCGTCAGGGAATTGAAAAAAGTCGCGTAGAACTGTCGATCCGGGCGATCGGCGGTCAGCCGGGAGAATTCCGCTCTCGCCGCACTCCAGGTGGCCTCTTCAGCGATGTGCCGGCCCAGCATGCCGACGAGTCCGGCCAGACACCGTTCCACACGATGATCGTAGAGCTCGATACGCTCGACCGCATCGCGCTGGCCGAGTTGCCACTCGCGCATCTCGAAGCGACGCTGTGCGCGCTGCGTGATGCTGCGGAAACTGTCGTTGTAATCCTCAAACGCCGTGCAGATCGCCGCGGCGGCACGGCCGGCCAGCGCGTGAAGGGCAGCGTCGTGACTACTGCCGTCCATTGCCCTCATCCGGGTTGCGCCTGCACGCAGTCACCTCAGTGACCAGCGGCACGAAACTGCTCGGCTTCGGTACTGCCAGCCATCGCGGTGGTCGACGCACCACCGCCTGAAATCACGGTCTGCACAGCATCGAAGTACCCGGTGCCGACGAATGCCTGGTGCCGTACGGCCCGGAATCCGTGCACCTCGTTGGCAAACTCGCGTTCCTGCATATCCGAATAGGCATACATGCCATCCTGCCTGTAGGCCCGGGCCAGTTCGAACATCGACAGGTTGAGCGCATGCCAGCCGGCCAGCGTGATGAACTGGAAGCGGTAACCCATTGCCGCGAGTTGCTCGCGGAAATCCCGCAGCCGGTCGACCGGCAGGTTGGCGCGCCAGTTGAAGGACGGCGAGCAGTTGTAGGCCAGCAACTTGCCGGGATATTTTGCATGGATCGCTTTGGCGAAACGTTCGGCCTGGGCGAGATCCGGCTTCGAGGTCTCGCACCAGATCAGGTCCGCATAGGGCGCGTAGGACAGGCCGCGGTCAATGGCCTGCTCGATGCCCGCGCGCGCCTCGAAGAATCCGTCTTCGGTGCGGCCGCCGGTCAGGAAACGCGCATCGCGGCTGTCGAAATCAGCCTGCAGCAGGTTCGCCGCGTCGGCATCGGTTCGTGCCACCAGCACCGTCGGCACACCCATCACATCGGCCGCAAACCGGGCCGCCACCAGCTTGTTGATCGCATCCTGCGTCGGCACCAGCACCTTGCCGCCCATATGGCCGCACTTCTTTGCCGAGGACAGCTGGTCCTCGAAATGTACCGCTGCGGCGCCGGCGCGGATCAGCGACTTGGTCAGTTCAAAGGCATTCAGGTTGCCGCCAAAACCGGCCTCGGCGTCGGCGATGATCGGCGCCAGCCAGTCGATGTGCTGGTCGTCCTGCATGTGATGAATCTGGTCGGTGCGCAGCAGCGCGTTGTTGATGCGCTCGACCATCTTCGGCACCGAATCAACCGGATACAGGCTCTGATCGGGATACATCTCGCCGGCACTGTTGCCGTCACCGGCCACCTGCCAGCCCGAGCAGTAGATGGCCTTGAGCCCCGCCTGGATTTCCTCGACGGCCTGATTGCCGGTCATCGCACCCAATGCAGACACCACGTTTTCAGTGTGCAGCAGGCGCCAGAACTTTTCTGCGCCGAGCCGGGCCAGCGTGTGCTCGACCTGTACAGAACCCCGCAAGCGGACCACCTCCTCTGCGGAATAGGAACGTGTGATGCCGGCCCAGCGGGGGCTGTCTGCCCAGTCGCGCCGGAGTTGGTCTGCATCGTTGCGCTTGCTCATGGGGAAATCCTCGAACTGGTGGAATCGGTGTCAGGAAAGTCTTGCGTAGGCTGGCAGCGTCAGGAATTCATCGAAGTCGGACCCGCGGATCATCGTGGCGAACATCTCTGCGGCCGTGTCGAAGTGCCCCGCCTTGAAGCGGTCCGCGCCGACTTCGCCGGAGATGACCTGCAGTTCTTCCTGCAGGGCCGTATTGAATCGCTCAATGGTGACAGGCCGGCCGTCACCGGTACGCGCGCCGTGTCGCAGCCACTGCCAGATCTGCGCACGGCAGATCTCGGCGGTGGCTGCGTCTTCCATCAGGTGATAGAGCGGCACACAGCCCTGCCCGCCGAGCCAGGCCTCGAGATACTGCAGGCCGACACGGATGTTGTGACGCAGGCCCTCATCGGTGATCGGCCCGTCCGGAACGCGCAGCAGATCGGCAGCAGTCACCACGACATCGTCACGGCTGACCTGCAGCTGGTTCGGGCCGGTCATGACCGTGGCAAAGGCTTCGAGGGCAACAGCAGCGAGACCGGGGTGAGCGATCCAGGTGCCATCGTGTCCTGCCCTGGCTTCGCGCAACTTGTCGGCACGCACGCGAGCCATCGCCGCCTCATTGGCGGCCGGATCGTTCTTCACCGGGATCTGCGCTGCCATGCCACCCATCGCATGCGCACCGCGACGATGGCAGGTGCGAATCAGCAGATCTACATAGGACTTGAGAAAGTGGCGGTCCATGGTCACCGTGCCGCGATCAGGCAGCACGAAGTCAGGCCGGTTACGGAATTTCTTGATGAAACTGAAAATGTAATCCCATCGCCCGCAGTTCAGCCCCGCGGAATGCTCACGCAGTTCATAGAGGATTTCATCCATCTCGAAGGCCGCGAGGATCGTCTCGATCAGCACGGTAGCCTTGATCGTGCCCTGCGGCATGCCCAGATGCTCTTGCGCGGCGACGAAGACATCGTTCCACAGCCGCGCTTCGAGATGACTTTCCAGCTTGGGCAGGTAGAAATACGGGCCGGTGCCATGACTGGCCAGCGACTCATGGTTGTTGGCGAGGTACACGCCGAAATCAAACAGCGAGGCCGATACCGGCTCACCGTCGACGCATATGTGTTTCTCGACCAGGTGCCATCCGCGCGGCCGCACGATCAGCGTCGCTGTCCTGTCATTGAGGCGATAGTGCTTCTGGCTGACGGGATCGATATAGCTGATGGTGCGATCGACTGCGTCCTTGAGATTCTGCTGACCCTGAACGATGTTGTCCCAGGTCGGCGCGCAGGAATCCTCGCAATCGGCCATGAAGGCCAGCGCCGCGGAGTTCAGCGCGTTGATCATCATCTTGCGCTCGACGGGACCGGTGATCTCCACGCGCCGGTCCTGCAGATCAGCCGGCACCGGCGCGATCCGCCAGTCCGCGCCACGTATGGCCGCCGTGTCGGGCAGAAAATCCGGCATCGCGCCGGCGTCGATGGCAGCCTGACGCTTCCGGCGCGCGACCAGCAGCTCCAGGCGGCGTGGATTGAAGCGCTGCTGCAGTTCGGTGACAAGCCGCATGGCCTGCGGCGTGATGATGTGATCGGTGTGGCTTGCTGTATCCATGGCCGCAGCTTACGATGAACACAGAGGAAAATTTCACATTGAAAATTTCACCGTGTAAATTTCACAACTGACTTATGTCCACTCTGCTCAGGAAAAGCCACTTTCTCGGCGCCAAGTTCCGCGCGTTGCGCAAGCGCAATGGACTGACGCTGCAAGACCTGTCCGCCCGCTGCATCCAGCTCGATGCAGACCTCGCCCCGTCCGTTTCCTACCTGAGCATGATCGAGACCGGACAGCGGATTCCGTCGCCCGCGCTGCTGGAACTGCTGGCTTCCGTTTTCCAGAAAGACCCGCACTGGTTTCTCGACGAGAATCCGGAAATCGAGGCGGCACCACGGGACAAGGCCAAGGGTGGCGCCGCAAGAATTCCGCTCGAGCCGGGCTTCCTTTTCTCCCGCGAACTGCTCGAAGCAGCCATTCCTGAACTGCTGGCGCAGACGGGCACAACCGGTCAGCAGTTTGCCCATCTGCTGATCCGTTCATATCAGGAGATGGCACAGAACGATTTTCCGGACCTGGAACGCTCGGCCGAGGAAATCGGCGAGCGGCGCTTTCCGCTGACGGTCGATGACCTGCTGCACCTGTGCAAGCGACACGGCGTAAAGCTCCACTGGTTCGACCGGAAGCCGCTGCTCGCACGCGACAATGATCGCGAGGTACGCAGCGTTATGCGCTCCTTCTATGAGGCACCGGGTACCGTCCATGCCAACCGTGAACTGCTGAAAGATCCTGCCCGCCTGAAATTCGACCTCGCCTCCCATCTGGCGCACAAGATCCTGCATGGCGGCGACGGACTGAAATCAGCGCACGCCACGGGCGGTGAGATGGGTGGCAGCCCGACCGGTACTGTGGAAAACACCGGCGGCATGAATGCCCAGGACGTCCTCTCTGCCTGGCGCGACTTCGAGTGCGGCTTCTTTGCAGGTGCGCTCCTGTGCCCCAAGCGGCCGTTCCGCCGTTTTCTCACCCGTGAGAGCTACCGTGTCGAGGCATGCAGCAAGCTGGAGCTGACACCCGCAGTCATCATGCGGCGGATGACCGCCGTATCACCTTACCGCCACTGGCATTTCTTCGATGCCTATCCGCCCGGGTATCTGCGCGCTGTATATCGCGGCAACGGCATCCCCCTGCCCTGGGGAAATTTCGCCATGGTCTCCGACCCCTGCCCGCACTGGGCGGTGTTCCGGATGCTCGGCCGCGGCAAGACCTCACAGCCCGCTTCGCAGATTTCCGTACTTATCGACGGTGAACGCGCGCTCCTCTACTGCTGTCACTCGCTGCGCACCAGGGACATGGCCGGTAACCCGCATGTGCTGTCGGTGGGCATCGATCTCGTCCCGGCTTTGGAATCACAGGGTTTTGACGCTGAAGCCATCGTCCAGAGCATCCATCAGGCCTGTCGGCGGCACAGCGGGACGGCGGCAGTACCGGCAACCGCCGCCACTGCAATACGCACGGTGGGTCGAGTGCTCAATATCGCCTGGGTAGGCGAGGCGCTGGAGTCACCGGCCAGCGTGATCTGTCCGCGCAGCAATGCCTGCCCGCGCACGCCTGCCTGCAGTGCCACGGCACCGGCAACGCGGACGACGGAAATCAGCGCGGTGCGTCAGCAGATACTCGACGAGAGCCGCCGGAGAAACACGGGCTGACAGCGCTGCATTCAGCAGCCGGCCGGCTCATTTCTTCCGTCTGGCGAGACCGAGCATGAAGCGCCACTCGGCCGGCGTGACCGGCATCACCGACAGGCGATTACCCCGGCGGAGCAGTGCCAGATCCTCAAGCTCCGCATGCCGGCGCAGTTCATCGAGCGTCAGGGCAGCAGCAAACTTCTGCCTGAAACGCACTTCCACTGAAAGCCAGACCGGCTTGTCGTGTTGCGCGCGCACATCGAAGTTGTCCGACTGCGGATCAAACTGCCCGGCATCGGGACGGGCCAGACCAGACACGGTCATCAGGCCGACGATACCGGGCTGCGCACAGCTCGAGTGATAGAAAAATGCCGAGTCGTCGATACGGAATTCGTCGCGGAACATGTTGCGCACCTGGTAGTTGCGTACACCGGTCCAGTCCGTGCTGCCGTCCCGCTCCAGATCATCAATGCTGTACACCGATGGTTCAGATTTCATCAGCCAGTAAGCCATCACTGCACCTCTGCCGTACAGAAACTGTGGATACCGAAAAAGTATAGCCGCACCGATTGAGGCACCTGCATCGCGCAGGCATGATTGCGGCAGGAGAACAGGAATTCATCATGCTGAGCCGGCTGCAGGATCTGGTGATCCGGACGTCACGGACCTGGCGGCTTTATCTCGGCGTGCTGGTCCTCTTCGCCGGTTCCCTGATGGCACTGCTGCGGATCGGCGTGATGTTTCCGGCCCACGCGGCAGGAAACCAGCCCTTCGACCTGCAAAACGGGCTTGCAGCTGCAGAGGTCTACCCGCAAATCGCCACCTACACGGAGGCCGCCCGCAATCTCTACCATGTCTTCACGCTGATCGACTATGCCTTCCCCTTTTTCGCCGGCCTGTTCATCGCAGCAACTGCCGCATTTGCACTGCGCAACAGTCTGCCGAAATGGTATGCGGCGCTGGCAGCGCGGAACCTGCTGCCGGTGTTCATGCTGGGAACCGTGTTCGACTGGCTGGAAAATATCGCGGCGCTCAGCGCGATCAGCCTTTATCCGGCAGAAACCGCCTGGCTGCCGGTCCTGCTGGTGCTGGTCAAGAAACTGAAGCTCTTCTGCGTCATGACCGGGCAGGCCGCAATGCTGCTGTTGCTGGTTTACGCCGGCGGCAAATGGCTGGCGGTGAGGTTTCGCCTCAGGCGCTGAGGGCCGCGCTGCCAGCGCGCTCTGCTGCACGGTTCTTGAGACCCAGGGCCAACAGCGTCATCACGGTCATCACGGCGCCAATGGCAAGAAAGCCCTGCTGGAAGCCCTGCGGATTGTCCGCCCCGTAAGACGCCGCGATGGCACCGACCAGTGCGGCACCGCTGAGCTGCCCCATGGAAAGCATCACGCTCAGCAGTCCCTGCGCCGCACCGCGCTGCTCGGCACCCGCCTCGTTGAGCACCACATAGCGCAGTGGCGCACCCAGCAGTGCCGAGAGACCAAATCCTGACAAGACCTGACCGAGTACAAAAAAGACCATGTTGGTACCGGCGATACCGAACATGAAAAAGCCGACCGCGGTCAGCAGCAGACCAGCCTGCACCACGATCTTCGAGCCGATCCGGTCCAGCAGCCGCCCTGCCAACGGCGAGCCGATGACCAGCGCGATGACGGTCGGGATCATCCAGAAACTCGCCTGATGGGCCGTCATGCCCAGACCGGCGACTGCCAGTGAAGGCAAAAAGACGCCGCTGGTTTCCGCCATGCCGGTACCGATCGACAGCAGCCCCGCGATATTCATCTGCCTGGAACTGAACAGACGCGGCTGCAGCACCGGGTCTGCGGCCCGCTTCTCAGCGCGCCAGAACAGCGGTACGAGTACCAGCGCAAACATGATGGCCCCGCCTATCAGCGGCTCGCCCATTCCCATCGCCGGCAAGCTCCGGTCAAGCCCGGTGATACCCAGCGCAAGCGGGCCGAGTATCAGGCTCATCAGCAGCACGCCCTTGAAATCAAAGGGTTTTCGCTGTGCAGGCCGGGTCGCAGGCAACATGCGCGCCGCACTGATCATCAGGATCAGGCCGATCGGCAGATTGATCAGGAACAGCCAGTGCCAGGTCCCGTACTTGAGCATGAAACCCGCCAGCACTGGCCCGATCAGGAACGCAATACCGAACACGGCGCCGATCAGGCCCAGCGCACCACCGCGCTTGTCCGGAGGGAAGGTATCGCCGATCACGGCGGCAGCAACCGGCAGGACGCCGCCGGATCCCAACGCCTGCACCGCGCGCCCAAGGATCATCACCGGATAGCTGCGCGCACTGGCAACGATCAGCGAACCGGAAACGAACAGGGCTACATCGAGGATGTAGATGCTGCGCCGGCCGAAGCGGTCAGAGAGCTTCGCCATGAGCGGCGTACTGATCAGGCCGACCAGCACGTAGATATTGAAGATCCAGGCCATCCGCCGGCTGTCGACGGCGAACTCGGCCTGGATCGCCGGGAACGCCGGTCCGACGATGGCGATATCGAGGGCGCCCATCAGCACCCCGACAAACAGCAGCAGCAGGATCTTGTTACGTTGTTTTGCGTCGATGTTCATCGGATTCCAGGACCTGTCAATTGATCAGTACGCTCTCGACCATGCGGCGCAGTTCGCGCTTTACGGCTGCCTTGTTACCGTGCCTTATTGCCTGCCGCGACGCTGCCTCAACCATGCCCGCAACCAGGACCGTCACCAGCTGCACGTCGCGGCGCTTGCCCTTGAGCAGTTCGCTCACTGCCCCTTCCAGTACGGCATTCGGCAAGCTGTGCAGGGCGATGATCTGCTTGCGGAGGTCCGGTGCGGCTTCCCGGATCTCGCCCATGAGTTCCATCGTGGCATGTGCCGGACTTGTGGCGATCTCGATCTGGGTATCCAGCCACGCACCGATACGCGGCAGCGGATCCGGATATCTGGTATCCAGAGACTTCAGTTCCTCGACAAAAGGCACCATATCGCGCAGCACGCAGGCCAGCAGGATGTGGTCCTTGTTGGGGTAGTAACGGTACAGGGAGTTGCGCGCCAGCCCGACGGCCCGGGCTATGTCTTCCATATCGGTACCGCGGTAACCGAGTTCGCCGAACAACTGGGTTGCGGCGGCGAGGATCCGCCCATTCTGCAGACGGACGTGTTCTTCAATACTGGCGGCTTCGATTCTGGGCATGGATTTTTACCGACACGGCGTCGCTATGATGACCGGCACAGGCATCGGCCGTCAACTTCCGGAACAGACCGCTGACGCTCCGCCGTCGGTGAATTCAGCACTCATATATTGGTGTATGCTACGTGCGCCTGCCGGCTCTCAGCAGGCTTCAGGTTGCCAGACGAATGACGGGTGCGGGTTCAGGCATGAAACGCCGGAGCGTTCATCAGGAAATTCCGGAAGGCAGCAAAGGGATGGGAACCGGTTTCGGCAAACAGGCGTTTACGGGGGGTGTCCCGTGACCAGCTTGCCGATATCAGGCGGAAGATGCTTCGCCTGAATCTGGCTGTAAAGAAGTTGTGGATACAGGAGGATGACTACATGAGCACTACGATCCGTAAGGCATGGCTTGGTCTGCCAGTTGCGCTGCTGATGATCGCTGGCTGTGGCGGCAAACCCGCCGAGCAGGCGACAGAAGCTGCCGAACAGGCGACGGAAGCTGCAGATATGGCGATGGACAGCGCTTCGCAGGCAGTTGAAGCTGCTGGCGATGCTGCTGGTTCGGCGATGGACGCTTCCGGTGCCGCCGCTGCCGATGCGGCCGGCGCTGCTGCTGATGCGGCCGGCGACGCTGCTGACGCTGCCGCAGACGCTGCACAGCCCTGATCCAGATACGTCATTCTGGACAAGACGGGGGCCGCTCATGCGGCCCCCGTTTTTTTTGCCCATGGCACGTGCAACACTGTGACCAGACTCTGCCCGGACGTTGACTGACCGGGAGCCGCCAGCAGGAGATGCCCGATGCGATGGTTACGATATTCTGGCTACGCGCTCGGTGGCATCCTCGTCACCGGTTGCATCGCATTCCTGTTTGCCGCCTGGATCTATCGCGATATCCCCGCGGAAGTACTCGAGGCAAAGTATGCAAACCCGGCATCCCGGTTCTTCAATGTGGACGGCGTGCGGATTCACTACCGCGACGAAGGCAGCGGCCCGCCTCTGGTTCTGATTCATGCCAATTTCGCCAGCTTGCTGAGCTGGGACGATGCGGTCGAATCGCTGAAGAAAACGCATCGCGTACTGCGTTTCGACATGGCCGGCCATGGACTGACCGGACCAGATCCGTCCGGCGACTACAGCCTTGAGCGTACGGTGGAATTGACCAGCCGCTTCGTCGATGCGCTCCAGCTCAAACGCTTCTCGATCGGCGGCACATCACTCGGCGGCACCGTTGCCATGCATTACACGGCGGCGCATCCAGAACGGGTGGAGCGGCTCATCCTGCTCAGCCCCGGCTCGCTCGAAGGCCGCTCCATGGAGCGAGCAGGGCGCACTGTCCCCAAAGCTGCAGATATCCTCAAATACATTACGCCGCGTGCGCTTGCCAGGTTCATGCTGACCTCCCGCTTCGGCGACCCCTCCAAGGTGAACGACAGGCTCATCGACCAGTGGTACGACATGTGGATGCGTGAGGACCAACGGGCAGCGATTCTTGCCCGGTTGCGCAGCTACTCGAGTGCGGATATCGTCAAGGTCACTGCTGCGGTTAGTGTTCCGACGCTGATTCTCTGGGGAGAAAAGAACCCCCAGGCGCCGGTCGAGCAGGCTGAAGAACTGCACCAGATGCTGAAAAACGCACCCGAGGTCACCATCATCACCTACCCGGGCATCGGGCATATGGCCGCGGAGGAAGCAGGCCCCGCAATCGCAAGGGACATCCAGGCATGGCTCGCAACTCCGACAGTTGTGCGGGAGGCGTCTGCACCGCCGTGATGCGCATCCACACCCGGCTGTCCTTCCTGTTGCTTCTGGCTGGCGCCGCCGCCGCACAGACGCCGGCCGCCATGGATGCGAACAGGTGGCATCTCGATACTGCACAGCCGCCAACGCCAGAAGCCGGAACACCTGAAGCCGGGACGACGGCGCAGTCGCCGCTGAACCTGCGCGTCTACAAGGACTTCGACGGAAACAAACCGCCGAAGGGCCAGAGCCCCTACGCAGTCGACGTCAGCGCCGTAATGACACGCTGTACGGATGGCAGCCTGATCGTCACGGCACTCGTGATCGGCGGCCAGCTCACCCCCCTGGACAACCATTGTCCAATCACCAACCGATAGAGGTATCCATATGCACCACCGCAATCTGACCGCACTCCTGACCTTTGCCACGCTGGCCTTTGCCGGCACCAGCTTCAGCGCCACAGCGCCCGCCGATGCGATCAAGTATCGCAAGGCCGTCATGTCGGCCATGGCCGCCCATACCAATGCCTTCTCGCTGATCAACTTCGGCCGCGTCGAGCATCAGGATCATTTGCGTGCCCACGTCGAGGCGCTCGCAGCGATGGGCACCGAGGTCAAGGTCCTGTTTCCGGCAGGAACCGATACGGGCAACACCGATGCCTTGCCTTTGATCTGGCAGGAACAGGAAAAATTCGGGCAGCTGGTTACAGCCGCAGAAAAGTCGACAGCAGAACTTCGTGATGCAGTAGTGGCAGGTGACAAGGCCGCAACCATGAAGGCCTTCAAGGCCGTCGGTGAAGCCTGCAAGGGCTGTCACGACCGTTACCGCAAAGAAAAGAAGTAATGGTTGCACGACCGGGACTCCGCGCGGAGTCCCGGCTCTTCACCGCGTTGCTGCTCTGGCTCATCGCTGCATCGTGCCTGGCGGCATCAGCAGCCTCCGAACAGATCGAACGTGGCCGCTATCTCGTCCATGCCGGCGGCTGCATCAGTTGTCATACGGCCGATCGCCCGGACGCAATACCGCTTGCCGGGGGGCGCCGCCTGGAAACCCCGTTCGGGATCTTTTACGCCCCCAACCTGCGGCCTGACCGCAAGACCGGCACCGGTGGCTGGACAGACCGTGATTTCGATGCGGCGCTCCGGCAGGGACGTGCGCCGGACGGCAGCCTCTACTATCCGGTGTTCCCCTATCCCGCCTATGCGGGAATGAGCGATCGCGATGTGTCGGCAATCGCCGCTTACCTGCGCAGCCTCACGCCCGTTCACAATCCGGTTCCCCCGCACGAACTGCCCTGGTACCTGCGCTGGCGCCAGGTGATGCTGGGCTGGAACCTGCTCTGGTTTGATCCACAGCCCTTTCAGGCTGACCAGAGACGGGACGCGGAATGGAATCGGGGTGCTTACCTGGTACGCCACCTGGGTCATTGCGGCGAGTGCCATACCCCGCGCAATGTTCTGGGCGCACGCGATCATTCGCGGGAACTCGCCGGTAACCCTGATGGCCCCGACAACGAGAATATTCCCGGTATCCGCCAGGATCGTGAAGGCGGGATCGGCCAGTGGACGATCGACGATATCCTGCTGTTTCTTGAAGTGGGTATGCTGCCGGATGGTGACTTCGCCGGTTCCTCGATGAGCGAAGTAATCGACGACAATACCAGCCAGCTGACAGCGGCTGATCGCCGCGCGATTGCGGTATACCTGCAGTCCCTGGCGCCACTTCATTCACCATAAGCCCGGAAACACAGCTTAGGGAACACCATATTCCGGGAAATGCCGTGTGGACCGTCACAGTTCCGGAAGCTGTCTGCTGTTAAAGTGGGGCGGCCGTAACAAGAACAATAAAAACATGGCAGGCGTGTTTCCAGCGCAGCTGATTCCGGTTGACTGCAGACAGTTGCAGCTCGGCATGTATGTCGCCGAGCTCGACCGCCCCTGGCTGCAGACGCCATTCCATACGCACGGGTTTCTTCTCGGCCACGCAGAACAGATCGAGGCCTTGCGTCGTGTCTGCAGCTATGTGTATGTCGACCCGGCACTTTCCGAACACAGCGAGAACGAACTGTTCGGCACAGGGCTGACCGCCCGCGTCGGCACCCTGACACCCGACCATCGACTGTCCGGCCTCGACCGGAGCCGGCGTGCACTGCATGAAACCGGTCACGCGCTGGATATGACCGTGCGCGAAGCGCGTCGCTCGGAGCAGATCTCCCTCAAGGCACCCAGACTGGCCCTCGAGGCACTGGTCAGCAACCTGATCGAGGACAGCGATACCCTGCCATGGCTGCTTGCGACGGAACTGCATGTCGGATTCCTGTATCGCCGCGCGCTCGGCTCGGCCGTACTCATGACGATTGCCGGACACCGCATCGGCTTTGAGCGGACAGTGCTCGACGAACTGGCTCTCGCGGGACTGCTGCTGGATATCGGCAAGGTCTCCGTGCCCATCACCATTCTGGCCAAACCTGCACGCCTGACCGGCCCTGAACGCGGCTTCATCACGCGGCACGTACGACGCGGGCTGTACATGGTGCGTGCCGCTGAAGTTATTTCTGAAACCCTCGAAGAAGCCATACTGGGCCATCACGAGCGGCTCGATGGCAGCGGTTATCCACGCGGCGTCCGTGGCACGCGTCTGCCGCTCAGCGCACGGCTTGCCGGAATCGTCGATACCTATGACGCGGTGCTGCAGCACAAAGGATACAGCCCGGCGCTGCCTGCGCACGATGCCATACGGCTACTGAATTCCATGCGCAACACGCAGTTTGATTCAGCCCTGGTAAAAACCTTCATTCTGGCGCTCGGCGTGTATCCAACCGGTTCATGGGTGCAACTCGCGGACGGCCGGCTCGGCATCGTCCGGAGCCAGACTGCCGATGAGCCGGCCCGCCCCCACATTGCCCTCGTTTGCGACAGTACCGGCGGTGCCCTGAAAACCGATACCATGCTGTGGAAACCCGCCCGGCGCGGCGATATTGCACGCGCGGTGCTGCCTGGCCAGATGCCGGTCAGCCAGCGTATCGTCGATGCAGCAGTTCTGGCGGCTGCAAACCTTGCCGCCTGAGGGAGGATTTTCGCTTGTCCGCGATTCAGCTCTACAGTTTTGCAGCCTGCCCCTACGCACAACGCGCGCACATTGCGCTGCTGGAAAAGCAGCTCGACTTCGAACTCATCGAGATCGATCTGTTCAACCGCCCCGAATGGTTTGCGGCGATTTCACCCTATGGGAAAGTACCCGTGCTGCGTCACGCAGGAGTGACCGTTCATGAATCATCGATCATCAACCAGTACCTCGACGAGGCCTTTCCGCAACCGGCGCTGATGCCGGAGCCGCCTGCCCTGCGGGCCCAGGCACGGATCTGGATGGATTACTGTGAAACGCGCTTTCTGCCGGCTGCGCACAAGCTGATGTCGGAAGCAGGCGACCCGGAACAACGGGCTGCCAACGTCGAAAAACTTTCAGAAGTGCTGCGCCATATCGAACACGCGGGGCTGCGCATCTCCGGATCCGGCCCCTGGTTTCTGGGACAGCAGTTTTCCCTGACCGATATCCAGTTTGCGCCTTTCCTTGAACGCTTCGACATGTATGTGCAACTGGCCGGCGCCGTCCTGCCCGAAGACTGCAGCCGGCTGCATGACTGGATGACAGCCCTGCAGAAGCGCCCAGGTGTCGCGGCCACTGCACATAAAACCGGATATCACATCGAAGCGCGGCGACAAATGCTGGAACGGATCGCCGCCAAACGCGCTGCTGCTTGACAGCACCCGATACGCCCGCGTTCAATAGAGGCTGCCTTAAAAACTTCGTGGGGAAGGATGGACGGTCGCAAATCGTCCATGCACTTGATCTGGCCAGAAGAGGTTATGCCAGATGGTCAATTCTCCCGTTGCGCTCGATGCAGTTGAACTCTCAAGCCTCGTAAGCCTGGCTTACGAGGCGCCTTTCCTGACTTCCGGCTGGCGCGATTTCACCACGGCTGCGGCCAGATTGCTGCAGACCCGGCTGGCGATGATCCACCACATGGACTTTGCCAATCAGGCGAAGTCCTTTCATATTGCCGGCGGTATCGACGATTCTTTCAGTCAGGCCTTCACGCCACGCTGGGGCGAGGACGGGGATGACATCTACCTGCAGGCGATGCGCGACCAGCCAGCCGGCGCCGTCCGGCTGAGCAGTGAAATCGTCGAGCCCAGTGTGGCTCATGAGACCGAGATTTACCGTCAGCTCGCCGCTCCCTGGAAGCTCGAGTACTTTCTGTTCGCCTCGCTCGGCAGTCACGATGGCGCGACCTCGGTTTTGTCGCTGGGCCGGTGCGTCGACGATACCCCCTTCACCGCCGCGGAGATCGACCTGCTGGCCAGGGCGCTGCTGCCACACCTGCGCAGAAGCATCAGCGTGCACACGAGCATCACCAGTATTCGCCGGAACAATGCGCTACTGGCTGCGATGATCGATATGGCACCGTTTGGCATCGTGGTTTTTGATGCCAGCGGGCAGCCCTTGCTCGTCAACGAGAGTGCGGCGGCAATATTTGCGCGTGACAAGGGGCTTGCGTTGCGGAACGGGAAGCTGCGCACCGCAGACTCGCGCACACAGGCGATGCTCGATGCGGCACTGCCGAACGCCATTGCCCTCAGCCAGGGCCAGCCACTGCGGCCTCCGGCACCGATACTCATCCCGCGCAATGGGAACACCCAGCCCTGTCAGCTCGTGTTTTCGCCATTCACGCAACACACCGAATCGGTCGATCTCCCGAAGCGGGCGGCCTGTGTCGCGCTGATCTACGATGAGCGGCCCGGCCACCACCCTGATCTGGCTGCCGATCTGGCCGGGGCTTACGGGCTCAGCAAGGCGGAAGTGCGGCTCTGCAAAGCTTTGCTCACCGGCAAGACGACGCAGGAAGCGGCCGATACCCTCAATATCAGCCCCAACACCGTCAAAACACACCTGTCCCGGATCTTTCACAAGACCAGTGTGCACTCCCAGGCTGCCCTGCTGCACCTGTTGGCTGCGCGATCGCAGACCTGGAGCTGAGCGTTTTCGCGATCCGGACTCCACCAGACAGGCCGTCCCGGCTATCATTGGCAATATGCGTGTCCTCGTAATCGAAGACGATCCCGGCGTGGCCAGCTTCATAATCGGCGGGCTGCGCGAGTCCGGCCATACCGTCGACCACTGCGCCGACGGCAAGGACGGACAATTCCTGGCGAGCAGCGGCAATTACGACGCGCTGATCATCGACCGCATGCTGCCCGGCATTGACGGACTCAGCATCGTGCAGACGCTGCGGACTGCCGGCAATACCACGCCGACGCTGATCCTCAGCGCGCTGGGCGAGGTAGACGACAAGGTCAAGGGGCTGCGGGCAGGGGCGGATGACTATATCGGCAAGCCCTTTGCCTTTGCCGAACTCATGGCACGACTCGAAGCCATCGCCCGGCGCCCGGTACGCGAAGGTGCGGAAACCGTTACCGAAGTACAGGTGGCCGACCTGCATGTTGACCTGCTGAGCCGCGCGGTACACCGCGCCGGCAAAGAGATCGATCTGCAGCCACGTGAATTCCGGCTGCTTGAGTACCTGATGCGCAACCGGGGCCAGGTCGTCACACGCACCATGCTGCTGGAGAACGTCTGGGATTATCACTTCGACCCGCAGACCAACGTGATCGATGTGCACATCAGCCGTCTCAGACGCAAGGTAGACAAGGACTTCGACCCGCCACTCATCCATACGGTGCGCGGCGCCGGGTACAAGCTGAGTGAATCCCCTTAGGCTGATCCGTACATCCACCTTTCAGCTCGCGTGGTGGTACATGGGGATTTTCGGCAGCTCGGCGATGATTCTCGTCGGCTATATCTACTGGGAAACCAGCGCTTATCTCGAGCAGCAGACCAACGCGACGATCAGCGCCGAAATCCGCGGACTCACCGAACAGTTCCGCCAGACCGGAGGCCCCGGAGTCGAGGCGGTGATTCGCGACCGGATCGCGCGCGATCCGGACAGATCGACGCTCTATCTGCTGGTGACTGCCGACCAGCGCCCGGTTCTCGGCAATATGTCCGCATGGCCTGCCGGTGAACTGGATGCCGATGGCTGGTACCACTTTACGCAACGCGACCGGAGCGGCCAGGCTGTACCTTTTCAGGGACAGATACTGCAAACCAGTGAAGGACAGCACTTACTGGTCGCGAAAGAGCAGGCCACCCTGGTTGCCACCCGGCAGCTGATCAACCGCGTATACATCCTGACGCTGGTCATCGGCCTGCTGCTGGCACTGTTCGGCGGCATCGTGATGAGTTCCAGCGTGACACGCCGCGTCGATGCGATAAATCGCACCAGCCGGGAAATCATGGCGGGGCGTTTGCAGCGCCGCATGCCTGTACGCGGCATCAATGACGAGTTCGACCAGCTCGCCGACAACCTCAATGCGATGCTCGACCGGATCGACTCGCTGATCGACAGCGTGCGGGCAGTGACCGACAACATCGCCCACGACCTGCGCACGCCGTTGACCCGGCTGCGCGGCCGGCTCGAAAACCTCGCGCTTTATCCCGATATCAGCGAAAAGGTGCGTAACGATCTCAACGCGACGATCACCGATGCCGACCATCTGCTCGCAACCTTTCGCGCACTGCTGCGCATTGCCAGGATCGAATCCGGTACTCACGACGAGGCATGGACTGACATCGATCTCGGCGCGCTGCTGCATGACGCCTGGGAGCTCTATCATGCCGTCGGCGAAGAAAAAGAGATTGCCGTGCATCTGGGCGCTGCCGCTGGCCATATGCGCGGCGACCGGGACCTGATCTTCCAGGCGGTTTCGAACCTGCTCGACAATGCGATCAAGTACAGCCCGGCGGGCTCTGATGTGCGCCTGGAGATGCGCGACGAGGGGGACCTCCTGACCATCGCCGTCAGCGACCAGGGCCCCGGCGTACCGGAAACCGAACGCGGCAAGGTGCTGGACCGCTTCTACCGGACCGCAACCGTCACCGGCATCCCAGGCAGCGGACTCGGCCTGTCACTGGTCAATGCGATCGCACGACACCACGGTGGTCAATTGATTCTGGCCGACAATGCGCCGGGGTTGCGCGTCCTGCTGGAGCTGCCAAAGACTGACTCTGCCGGACCTGCGGCCGTCCCGGATTCGGGCCTCACCCGCAAGGCACGAAAGGCTTTGCCGCTACCTGGAGAATCTCATGGATAACTTTCTGTTTCGCGCCCTGATTGCCGCAGCAGGCCTGTGGCTTGCCGAAACATGGCTTGACGGCATCAGTTTCGAAAGCGGTACCTGGCTGCTGGCGTCTGCCATCGTACTCGGCGTCATCAACGCCTTCGTACGGCCACTGGTGATGATCCTCACCCTGCCCTTGACGATCGTCACGCTGGGCTTTTTTGTGCTGATCCTGAATGGCGCGATGCTGGCACTGGCAGCCTGGCTGCTGTCCGGCTTCCATGTCACCGGTTTCTGGTCGGCAGTCTGGGGTGCCCTGACAGTAAGCGTGGTGAGCGGGTTCGGCTCGTGGTTATTCGGATCGAAAGGCCGCGTCGAGGTCAACTTCATCCGGCGGGACTGAAATCCCGCGCGACTACTCCGCCCGCAGCGATTCCACCGGGTCGAGCTGCGCAGCACGCCAGGCCGGAAGCACACCCGCAATGAGCCCGATCAGCACGGCGACCAGCAGGGCTGCCACCATGTAGGGCCACGACGGACTCACCGGCAACGCCGGCACCAGCAGGCTCAGGAGCCCGATGATGGCAAAGCCGAGCGCTATACCCGAGAAACCGCCGATTGCGGCCAGGACCATCGACTCACCGAGGAAGATGTTGCGGATCTGTCGCCGGTGCGCGCCTACGGCCTGCAGCAGGCCGATCTCGGCAGTCCGCTCCCGCACTGCGATGGTCATTATCGTGAAGATGCCCACGCCGCCCACAAGCATCGAGATTCCACCCAGCGCGCCGACCGCAAAGGTGATCACATCGAGCACCGAGCCGAGCACATCCATCATTTCCTGCTGCGTGGTGATCGTGAAGTCTTCGCTGCCATGCCGGGCGATGAGTACCCGGCGAACGCCTTCGACGACCTCGTCAACCGGGGCACCCTCCTCGTACAGAACGTCTATTTCGAACAGACCTTCCCGGTTGAACAGTTCCAGACCCTTGGCAACCGGGATGTAGGCCGCATCGTCCAGATCGAAACCGAACATCGTGCCCTTGGACTCCATGACGCCAATCACGGTATAGCGCTGTCCGCCGATACGGACCCGCTCACCGAGCGGATTGCGCTCACCGAAAAGTTCCGTGCGCACCTTGCTGCCGAGCACCGCATAGGCGCGCGGCGCATCCGGATTGTCGGCGGGCAGAAAATTGCCGAGCGCAACGCGGAAAGACAGCGTGTCAGTCATCTCGGAACCCGTGCCGCTGACGATCACCTTGCGCTCGCGCCCGCCACTCTCCACCGATGCCGTGCCCTGCACGAGAGGCAGTGTCGAACGCACGTACGGCACACGCTTGAGCGCTGCCGCATCTTCGAGGTTCAGTGGCCGGACCGAATTCAGCACGCCGGTCGGCATGCCAAAAGTCTTGGCCTTGCCCGGATTGACGCCAATGATGTTGGTACCAAACTGCGTGAACTGCGTGAGCATGTACTTGTGCAGCCCTTCGCCTATCGAGGTCAGCAGCAGCACCGCAGCGACGCCGATCGCAATGCCGAGCGCGGTCAGCACGCTACGCAGACGATGGGATACCGCCGACCTGACAGTAAAGCGGACGAGTTCAGCGATACGCATCTCGTATACCGGTCAGCGCCTGGCGAGCGCCGCAACCGGATCGAGACGCGCTGCACGCCGGGCCGGCAGGATACCGAACAGCATGCCGCAGCCCATGGACAGCAGCACGGCACCAAGCACCGCCCATACCGGTGGCCGGAATGTGAAGGCGGGATAAAGGTTGCCGAGCAACCAGATGCCGGCAAAACCGGCCAGCACACCGGCCAGCGCGCCGAGCAGCGCGAGATACAGCGCCTCGGTGAGAAACAGCGCGAGCACCTGGCTGCGGCGTGCGCCCAGCGCCTTGAGCAGGCCGATCTCCTGTGTACGCTGGCTGACCGCGACCAGCATGACATTCATGATCAGCACGCCCGCAACGAGCAGGCTGATGGCAGCGATGCCGGCGAGCGCCAGGGTCAGCGCGCCAAGTATGCCGTCAAAGGTTTGCAACACCGCATCCTGCGTAATCACGGTTACATCTTCTTCACCATGATGTCGCTGCCTGAATGTGGCGAGAACGAAACGCTTTGCAGCCGGCATGACGTCCCGGCTGCGCGCCTGGATCAGCACCCGGAACAGTCCGGCTGAATTGAACAGGCTCTGGGCCATCGCCACCGGAATCATCACCACCGTATCGACATCGACCATCACCGAGATGCCCTGCCTGGCGAGTACGCCGGCAACACGGCAGCGACGGTCGCCGACCCGCAGCCAGCGGCCGACCGGCGGCTCGCCACGGAACAGCTCACTGCCGATGGTGCTGCCGACCACGCAGACCGGCGATTCCCGGTCCATATCGACGTCCGGCAGAAACTCGCCGCTGGCCATGGTCCAGTGACGAATGGTTGCGTAACTGGCCGTCGTGCCCATGATCGTGACGTCCCGCTCGAGCGAGCCGACCGAGACCGAGCTCTCGCCGACCACCAGCGGCGCGATGGTCGCGATTGCAGAGCTGCGCAGCAAGGCGCGCGCATCATCCAGCGTGATGTCGCGCGGCGTGGCACCCGACATCATGCCCGCACCGGCGCCGCTGGTTTCAGTACGCCCCGGCATGACCACCAGCAGATCCGTACCGAGTGACTGGAACTCATCGGCAATGTACACGCGGGCGGCCTCGCCCAGCGCCGTCAGCACCAGCACGGCTGCGACACCGATGGCCGTGGCCAGCAACAGCATCGCCGTGCGCAACGGAGCCCGTGCCAGCGCACCGAAAGCCACGCGGTGACGGTCGGCGAGCTTCATCCGCTGACGTCCTGCACGACCTTCCCGTCGCGCATCAGCAATCGACGGTGTGCCCGGCTGCCGATCGCCTGATCGTGTGTGACCACCACCAGCGTCAGGCCCTCATCATGCAGCGCTTCCACGATCTTCACGACTTCGCCGCCGGAGACACTGTCCAGGTTGCCGGTCGGTTCATCGGCCAGCAGGATCTTTGGCTGCATCACAACCGCACGGGCGATCGCAACCCGCTGTCGCTCACCACCTGAAAGCTGGTTCGAGCGATGATCGACGCGCGCCTCGAGTCCCATGCGTCGCAACACTTCGTGGGCCCGGGCGCGGCGTTCGGCCATCGGCACCCCGGCCAGCATCAACGGCAACTCCACATTCTCCACGGCGGTCATGCGGTGAATCAGATGAAAGAACTGGAACACGAAGCCGATCTCGCGCTGCCGGGTGTCGGCCAGCCGATCATCGTTCATCGTCGAGGTCCGCTCGCCGGCCAGCCAGTATTCACCCGAGGTCGGCCGGTCGAGCAAACCGAGGATATTCAGCAGGGTGGACTTGCCGGAACCCGATGGCCCCATCAGCGAGATGTACTCCCCCGTACCTATGCTGAGATCCACGCCATCGAGGGCACGCACAAACTGGTCGCCGACAGCAAAAATCCGGGTCAGCTGCTCCAGACGCAGAATCGCAACTGCGTCCGGCGTCGGACTACTCCTGGACTGCGGCGACACCGTCGGCCACACCTTCACGATCAATAGATGTCACCACCTGATCGCCGGCCTTGAGGCCGGACTTGATCTCGGTGTATTCCCAGTTCGATACGCCGCGCTCCACCTCGCGGGAATGCAGGATACCGGTGGCGGGATCAAGGACCAGCACACGCCTGCCCTCGAGCAACGCCTGCGTGGGAATGCGCAGCACGTTCTCCCGGTTCTCGATGATGATCTCGACGTCAGCGCTGTAGCCGGGCAGCAAACTGTATTTCTCCGGGTCCTCGATCTCGGCCTCCACGCCCACGGTGCGCGCCTGTTTCTCGGCTTCCAGCACATACGGCGCCACGCGACGAACAAAGCCCGGGAAGCGCCGGTTCGGGAAGGCATCCAGCGTGATCAGGGCGCGCTGGCCGGCGCGGACTGCCGGGGCATCGACCTCATCGATAGGCGCGGAGATATAGAGGCAGCTGCCATCGACGAGATCCACGGTCGGCGGTGTAGGGATGCCGACCGGCGATGGCGTTACGAATTCGCCGACTTCACCATTGATCTCTGCGACCACACCGGCAAAGGGGGCGCGCAGGAACGTGCGCTCAAGGCCGGCACGGGACACGTCGACGCGCGCCTGGCTGACTTTTTCCCGGTCGACCGCTGCATTACAGGCGGCGACGCGGGCATCTGCTTCGCCGACCGCCTTTTCAAGGTCGCCTTCGGAGACCAGCCCCTGGGGACGCAGTTGTCTGATACGGGCGGCATTCTTCTTCGCCACCTCGGCCGTGACACAGGCCTCCTGCGCCAGGCTGCGGGTTGCCACCGCATCGCGCTCCGCCTGCAGAACCTGGGCTCGCAGATCCTGGTTCCAGAGTTCGACCAGCACATCATCGGCCTTGACGCGATCGCCTTCCTTGAAGGGCAGACGGGCGATCTGCCCGCCCATCGGCGGTGCGAGGCGCGCGCGCTGGCATGCCTCGACGGTGCCGGCACGGGTGTTGGAAACGGTGGCGAGCACGGAACCGCTTTCAACCGTCGCCAGCATGACCGGTACCGGCTTCGGGCGACCGAGATACCAGACCAGCAGCGCAACAGCGGCCAGCAGGAACAGGGCGATCAGGATCTGTCGCAGACGACGACTGCTCACGCGGCTTTCGCTCCTCGATACCGGCAACGGGACCGGTCGATTATACGGGGAGCGCAGCAGGCGCCAGCGATCAGCAGAAAAAGTCTTTGGGATCCAGTCCGAAAGCACCGGGATCAAGGCCGCGAACGATCCAGCGCGAATCACTGTCACTGTGTCTTCGGCGCGTGCTGCGAAGGTCGAGCGCCTTCTGTGCAGCCAGCGGCGTCTTGTCGGCATTACTGAGCAACCTCAGCATCGGACGCAGCCGCTGTACCCGGTTTTGCGCGGTCACGACCGCAATCTCTCCGGTATTGAGCTCAACCAGCGACCCGGTCGGGAACATGCCGACTGCCTGCACGAACTGCTCGACGAGTTCCTTCTGGAACAGGGTGCCGGACAGACTGTTGAGTTCCCTCACCGCATCGTATGCGGACCGGGCCGGCGCATAGGGCCGCTTGGTCGTCATTGCGTCGAAACAGTCGACCAGGCCGGCAATGCGGCCGAAAACCGGTATATCAGCACCAGACAGACCCTTGGGATAGCCGGAACCGTCGTTGCGCTCATGATGGTGCTGCAACATCGCGATGACGTCGGCGTTCAGGCCAGGCGTCGTGCGCACCATCTCCAGCCCCAGCGCCACGTGCTTGCGGATTATCTTCTGCTCGGTTTCTTCGAGCGGACCTTGCTTGAGAATAATGCTCCGGGGAATCCGTGCGTTGCCCAGATCGAGCAGCAGGCCACCGAGCGCCAGTGTTTCGATCGCACTGCGCTCAAAACCCAGATGCCGGCCGAGTATCGCCGCCCATACGGCGCTGCCTGTTTGCCGGAGCAGGCTGTTTACATCACGTTTGCGCAGACATACGAGCCATGCCATCGCATCCTGATTGCGCAGTATGCTGTCGACCAGTGGGCCGACGGCCTGCTGCAGGCGCCCGGCATCGATTGTCTTGACCTGCGGAAGCTGCTCGAGCATTTCGCTGAGTACACGGGTTGCGTTGTCATAGGCCTCTGCAGCCCTCGGCGCTTCCAGATGTGTCGGTACAGCGTTTCTGTAGTGTGACGCAGGCAGGAATCTGGACAGCACGCCATTCCGGTCGAGCCGGGCCAGCGTATCGACGAGTCGCCGCGCCAGTCCTGCCGGTGGCACATGCTCCCGGCGCGTCGCCGGAGCTGCCAGCACACTGGCGTACTGCTCCTCCTTGCGCCGCGCGCCCAGCACCTTTTCTTCAGGCAGCGAGCCCTGGCTGGCGTCTACATACACATGCTTGCAGAACTGGCGGAGCAGCTGCAGATCTTTCGCGTCACGGATCTCGAAGCCCTTCAAAAGGAACGGCGTCTCCAGCCATGGGCGGTCGAGCTGGGCCACATACATGCCGCACTGGAGATTGGCAGTGTCGATCTTGAGTCGCTTGGGCTGCACAAGTGATTCCGGCGTCCGGCAACATGCCGGCATCTATATCCCGCATGGTATGCAGTGCATCGCGGCGCCGCATGGAAACGGTCACACTTTTGGTGCCCGTTTTTGGTCAGTCCGTGCATTTGATCCCGGTACCGCCGAGTCCGCAGTAACCACCGGGGTTTTTGGCCAGGTATTGCTGGTGGTAGTCCTCCGCATACCAGAACTCGCCGGCTGCCTTGATTTCGGTAGTTACCGGGCCGAAGCCGCCGACCACCAGACGCTCGCCGAATCGTTGGGCCGAGTACCGGGCGGCATCGCGCTGCTCGTCGTCATACCAGTAGATTCCGGAGCGGTACTGCGTGCCCACGTCGTTACCCTGGCGCATGCCCTGCGTCGGATCGTGTGACTCCCAGAAAACCGTCAGCAGTTGCGGGTAAGTGATCAGCGCCGGGTCATAGACCACCCGCACGACCTCGCTGTGTCCGGTACGCCCCGAGCACACCTGCCTGTAGTCCGGATCCGGTGTCGAGCCAGCCGAATAACCGACCGCCGTGGTCCATACGCCCGGCAACTGCCAGAAGCGGCGCTCCGCGCCCCAGAAGCAGCCCATCCCGAACATCGCCAGCCTGAGGTGATCAGGGAATGGCGGCAGCAGCG
Source organism: Pseudomonadota bacterium (assembly GCA_963204745.1). GTDB lineage: Bacteria > Pseudomonadota > Gammaproteobacteria > Steroidobacterales > SHZI01. Next base: position 11,946 of record CAUJHF010000055.1, on the reverse strand, counting down.
GATTGCCGTTGACGAAATGCCTGATGCCGGACTCCATACCGCCACACCCTACCCGATATGCACGGCCGCCGGGAATTGGTAATTTGCTGCCATGTACCAGTCCTGTCGGCTTCCTGTGACGCAGAGCATGGTCGGCCTCATCGTGGCGATGAGCTGTGCGGGCACGGGCCTTTGGAGCCATGCGGCATACGCCGGAGAATCCGGCGCCCTGCCGTCAGCGCCGCGGTCAGAAGCAGCGGTAGAACGCCGCTCTGCTGCTTACCAGAGAATGCTGCGCCTGCTGGAAGAAGACCGGCCGGCCGATGCCGTGCCGGCCGCCTTTGAAGTCGTGGAGCTGACCCGCCAACTTGATGGCGACGACGATGCAGCACTGGTAACTCCGCTGACCAATCTCGCCACCGCACAGTTGCGCGCCGGCGACCTTCTGGCCGCCGGGAACAACTACAGCGCAGCTGTCACGCTGGTGGAAAAACACGCGGGCATCGTCTCACCGCAGCTGATCACGCCGCTGATGGGGCTCGGCCGGACCTATATGCAGGCGGAACAGTTCGTTCAGGCCACCGAGAGCTTTGAGCGGGCACTGCATGTGAATCATGTCAACGAGGGCTTTTACAATCTCGATCAGCTGCCGGTCCGCGATGCCCTCACGGAGAGCTATCTCGGCCAGAAGGATTTCGACAAGGCCAATTTTCATCAGGAATCGCAGCTGCAGATCATGGCGCACCGGCTCGGCAGGGAAAGTCCGGAGCTGCTGCCGGCCTTGTCCAGGCTGGGCGACTGGTATGAACAGACGGGCCAGGTGTTGTCAGCACGGCTGGTGCGCCAGGATGCGGTCCGGCGAATCGCTGCCACCAGGGGCGAGAATGACCCGGCGATGGTTGCGCCACTGATCGCAGTCGCCAGCAGTTACCGGCAGCAGGCCCTGCAGTCACCAGTGGCTGGCCCGATGCAGGAACCGGAAACCCTGTTGCCGATGAGCGGCGTGGTACTGCGCAAGGCACTGGACATCGTCGATCAGCAACCTGAGCCGGACCCCTTGCAACGGGCGGCTGTACTGATCGAGTTTGGCGACCTGTACCGCATCTGGGGAAAGCGCAACTCGTCCACCGAAGCCTATGACGAAGCCTGGCAGACGCTGTCCGGCAACGAGAAATTTGCCGGGCGGCGCGAGGAGTATTTTGCCCGGCCAGTCCGGCTGCTCTGGAACCCGGCGCCGCAGATATACCCTGCATCGGCGCGCAAGCTGCCCCCCGGCAGCAAACTCGAGTCAGGTTATGTGGTCGTCAGGTACTCGGTCGATGCGATGGGGCTGGTGAGCTCGGCAGAGGTCATGGAATCAGACCCCGCCGGGCTGATCGACAAGAGCGTTCTCAATGCGGTACGCCGTTCGCTGTACCGGCCGCGTTATGCGGACGGGGTGGCAGTACCGACAGAGGGCCTCAGTCTGCGCCACGAATTTGCCTACCGGATCGAGGCCAAAGCCACTTCGCCACCCGATACTCCCGAAAGCGGGAAGCCCCTCAGTCAACCAGACTCCGACAGCCGCAACTGACCCGGCCGCGCATCCGGGAACGCCTGTGGAACGCACTCCAGTAACTGGGCTTAGAATGCATCCGATGTTGTACCTTCGATCCGACGACGGCCTGTTCCGCAGGCGCCAGATTCCGGCACGCCGCTTGTGCATGATCGTTCTCCTCACGGGGCTCAGCCTCGTCTGGGACGCCAGTCAGGCTGCAGGGCCCGATCACAGCGCATTCGACGCAGTACTGCTGCGCAATGTGCAACGCGGATTCGTCGATTACGCCGGCATCAATGCCGATCCGGCCTTTGCACGCTTTCTGACCAGTCTCGACGACACCCGCGCCGAAGATCTGGACGGCGGCCCTGCCCGCCTTGCTTTCCTCATCAATGCCTACAACGCCTTTGCGATCCGCGGCATCCTCGACGGCTACGCGCCCTCTTCCTGGCTTGCCAGTTACACCTACTTCAAACGCCGGAAGTACCCCTTGATGGGTCAGCCGGTCAGCCTCCGCGATCTCGAAACCCGACAACTGATCCCGGAAGGCGATCCGCGCATCCACTTCGCGATCGTCTGCGCCTCGATCTCCTGTCCACGACTCTCCAGCCGGGCCTATATTCCCGAAAAACTGGAGGAACAGCTGGACGTTGCGACACGTGCATTCATCAACGACAGCACCCGCAACCGCTACGATGTGCAGCGAAAGATCGCTTTTGTCTCAAGGCTCTTCGACTGGTACGGAGAAGATTTCACCCGGGCTGCCGGCTCGGTACAGAAGTACATCTCGGCTTATGTCAGCGACCCGGCAACTGCTGCTCTGCTCGCCACTGACGGCTTCGAACTGCGCTTCATCCCCTGGGACCGGGAACTGAATGGCACCTGGCGACGTCCAGAAGAGCCATAACGAAGAGCCCGCGTACTGATCCGCAAACCGGCTGGCATCGAGTCCATCGTCCGGATCAGCCTTACCGAGACGCGTCCACCGACCAGCTGGTCGCTCTCGGGGGCCATCTGAAGACGGCTTTTTGCGCCAATGTGAGAATCCGAACGTCGATCATCCGCGCTGGCGTCTGGTGGGCTCGCGGTTCAGGAACGCGGGGCTGATACGCCCCCCGGCTCAGAGCGCGTTGTCGCCACTCTCGCCGGTACGAATGCGCAACACGTGCTGCAGGTCGGTGACAAAAATCTTGCCATCACCCACCTTGCCGGTGCGGGCCGCCGCCGTAATCGCCTCGACCACGCGCTCAACGAGATCATCGGCCACCGCCACCTCGATTTTGGACTTGGGCAGAAAATCCACCACATACTCTGCACCCCGATAGAGCTCGGTATGCCCGCGCTGGCGGCCAAAGCCCTTCACCTCAGTAACGGTCATGCCGTTGACACCAACCTCGGAGAGCGCGTTGCGCACATCGTCGAGACGGAAAGGTTTGATGATCGCAGTGACCAGTTTCATGCTGTGACTCTCGTTTCTGAAGCGGTTGGCCTTGAATGCCGTGTGGCAATTCTAGCCCGAATTGTACCGCCCGTCGGCTGCCCGTAACGCCGCCTATAGCCGGTTTACCCAGCGCAGCAGGGCATTCTGCGCCTCCTGGCCACCACCCCAGGTCGCCTTGGGCTGATTGGCGATCGCAACGACCACATACTCTTCACCGGACTGGTCGCGCACATAGCCGGCGATGGAGCTTACCCCGTCCAGGGTGCCGGTCTTCAGGTGCATCTGGCCGGCCAGCGAATCCTTCTGGAACCGCCGACGGGTCGTGCCATCCAGTCCCGCCAGCGACAGCGAGGCCTGGAATTCCGCACCGAAGGGACTGCGGCGGGCAGCCAGCAGCAGGCGGCCCAGACTGCGCGCCGAGATACGATTGTCACGCGACAGGCCGGCGCCATTGCCGATCCGGAGTTCAGGAAAACTGAGCCCTTGCCGGGCCAGTGCATCCGCCATTACCTGCCTCCCTTTCTCAAGCGTGCCGGGTGCTCCGAGCTTTTCGGCACCGAGCGTCAGGAAGATCTGCCGGGTCATGACATTGTTGCTGAACTTGTTCACCGGCCTGATCACCTCGGCGAGTGGCGGTGACTCGAATGTCAGCAAGGGCTTCTTGCCTGCCGGTACCTGGCCGGGCCGCATCAGCCCCTTGATGCTGCCGCCCTGCTCCTCCCACAGACCTCGGAAGACGGCATAGGCGTAGCCGGGGCCATCCAGCAGCGAACGAACCAGCTGATACTCGGAACAGTTATTGGCCAGCTGCCCGGTAAAAGTCACCCGCGGGTGACCGGGCTCACCACTGACAGCCATGTTGATGCTGCTTCGACCGGAACTGCACTCGCCGTTGAACAGCCGCATGTTGTTGTCGATCCGGACCTCAGCGAGTACCGGATCACTCAGTATCCCGATCGTCCGCCGGGCGGGATCCGGACGAAAAATGAAGTTCACCGACTGGAAGTTGACCAGCAGGGCATCGGGGAGGACGTTGTAGGCGCGGTACTCCTGCCCGTCGAATGCACCGGGATCGAGTTCCTCGCGGGCAAACCAGCTGTTGTCGATGACCAGATCGCCGTTGATCTGCCGCACCCCGTTGCTGCGCAGCTCCCGCTGCAACAGCCACAGGCGCTCAGTCATCAGCAGGGGGTCACCGTAACCCTTGATCAGCAGATCACCGTCGAGAACGCCATCCTTGATCTGCCCGTCGGCATAGACCTCGGTGCGCCACTGATAGGTGGGGCCAAGTTCTTCCAGCGCCACGAAGGTAGTCAGCAGCTTGATGGCGGAGGCCGGATTGCGCGGCACATTCTCATTGAAGGCCAGCAATGGCGTGGAAGCCCCCACCTTCTGCACGAAAGCACTGAATGAACCAGGCGGGAGCTTGTACCGCAGGAGCGCCTTGCTCACCGGCTCGGGCAGCTCAGTGGTCTGCGCGTATACCGGATACGCAAACCAGAGCAGCAGCACAGCCGCAAAAACACGCACCGGTTCCGTACGGAACATGTCTGTGTAGTCTCCCGGGATCACGCGTGGCCCGTCCACGCAATTCGGGGGATTGTGCCGGAATGGGACGCTGGCGTCAGCGCTGCCATTCAATGCCGTCACTGGCCACTGCAAGATCAGCCGGGCGCCGGACGTTTGATGCGCAGTGCACGTATCCGGTCGGTAAGGGTGGTCGGCCGCATGCCCAGACGGTCTGCCGCACCGCCTTTGCCGGAAATCTTCCAGTTGGCGGCATTCAGCGCGGCGATCAGGTTGGCCCGCTGCTGCTCCTTCATCTGCGCCTCCGTCAGGAAGGCTGCTGAAGCCTGGTCTGCGCTGGCGCCTTCGGTCACGAGCGGCAAGCTGCTTGCCGCTGGGTTGCCCACGGGTGGCGCCGCACCAGCCGGTGATTCGGCGCTCGTTTCGGGTAGCGACAGATCCAGCCGCAACGCCCCGCCCCGGGAAAGAATCACCGCACGCTCTATCACGTTCTTGAGTTCGCGGACATTGCCTGGCCAGTCGTAACGACGCAACGCTTCAACCTGTCCTTGCGTGAGCATGGGCGCGGACCGGCCAAACTCGCGGCAGACCTGCTCCAGAAAATGCACAGCAAGTTGTATGACGTCATCAGCACGACGCCGCAGCGGCGGCACCTGTACGGGAAATACGCTGAGACGATAGTAGAGGTCTTCGCGAAACTTGCCGGCTTCAACCGCTTTTTCCAGATCCTTGTTGGTCGCCGCAATCATCCGGACATCGACGCTGCGCGTCGTGTCGTCGCCCACGCGCTCGAACTGGCGTTCCTGAATGACCCGGAGCAGCTTGCCCTGCAGCTCGATCGGGATCTCGCCAACTTCATCGAGAAAGATCGTGCCGCCGTCTGCGAGCTGGAACCGGCCAACCCGGTCACGGTGGGCGCCGGTAAACGCGCCACGTACGTGGCCAAAGAACTCGCTCTCGAAGAGTTCGTCCGGAATCGATGCGCAGTTGACCTTCACCAGCGGACCATCGGCGCGGCCGCTGCGGGCGTGGATCGCGTGGGCAACGAGTTCCTTGCCGGTGCCGGTCTCGCCGATGATCAACACATTGGCCGGCGTATCGGCAACCGCCTCAATGCGCGCTAGCATCGCGCCCAGCGCAGGGCTGCCGCCTACCAAGCGGCCGAAATTCATCGATACCCGGACTTCTTCGCGAAGATAGTCACGCTCCCGCTCAAGCTCTTCCTTGAGGTGCGCGATTTCCTGATAGGCCAGCTTGAGGTTGGCCTCGGCACGATTACGGTCTGTGACGTCCTTGCTGGCAACAAAGGTGCGGATGATTGCATCCCGGACATCGCGCTCGGTCTTCGAAGACATCAGCACGTCGATCACTTCCCCGCTCTTCGTCACCATCTGGCGAGAAACGTTCCGACGTTCACCTTCGCTGATGATCTCCCGCATGCGCCCTTCCAGCGGCCGGCGGGACTCATCGGTCATGAAATCGAGGATCGACCGGCCCAGCACCTCATCACGGTCGTAACCCAGCTTATCGAGCCAGTGATTGCTGACCTCAGTGATATGGCCATCCGGGTCGATGGTGTGCAGCATTGCCGGCGTAGACTGGTAGTGGTCCTGGTAGCGCCGCTCCAGAAACGCCCGGTCGGAGACTTCAGCAAAAACACACAGGGTATGCAGGAACCCGCCGCTATCGTCGTACTCTGCAGTCGTAGTAACGAATACCTCGAAGGTTGAGCCTTCGCGAGTCACGAACTCAACGGCCAGCCCGGTCAGGCGCCCGGTTTCACGGAACAGGGGTATGTATTGTTCACGGATCCGGCGCGCACTCGGTGCGCTGGCCAGTTCGCGGGGCCGACGCCCAAGCAGCTCTTCCCGCGAATAGCCCATACGCGCGGCCCATATATCGCTGACGTCAAGGATCTGGCCATCATCGTCCAGAATCGTGGCCATGACCGGCGCCTGTCTGAACAGGGCCAGGTAACGTTGCGTGATATCCATGCGCAGCAGTATAGACGGATTTCCGTGATAGACTTAAACGATATTCCGTAATTCACGAAATATCGGGAAACATGGCACGACTAAGCTACTGATTTCATTGGTACGGAACTTGGCACGAATCCTGCTAAGGAATATACATCAAGTGCTTTAGTCTCGGCGTCGCGACCCCGTCTTCCCCTGGCGGCGCTGTTTGCAAACTACTCGAGCCTTGGTACGACGGGACTCCGACTCCCCCTCGGAGCCCTGCCTTTAAGGGCCCCTGGCTACGGCATCAGCCGAGTCCACGCGGGCCCTTTATTTTTTTTCCCTATCCCCACCGCTGATGCGCGGGTCGAAAATGCGTTGCCGCCAGGACGTCCACGACCGCGCCGCAGCCTTGCCGACCGGCCCGACACTGTCACGAAGCTTCTTCAGCCAGATCCGCGCCCAGGCAAATTCAATGGCAAGGATTGCCAGCCCGGCCAGCATGGCGGCAACACCCGGACCGGGCGTAACCAGCATGATGATGCCAACGAGCAGAAGCGTACTGCCAATGACCGCGATGACGATCTGTCGGCCCAGCCGGTAGCTGATATCGGTGATCTTGCGGATCACGCGGCAAACACCTTCAGCATGCGCCTCGGCATGGGCGCTGGCGACACAGCCTAACGATACCGGCTCTGAATGGACGCAAGCGTCTTCTTGCCCGGGCAGAGCCTGGCAAAGGGCAGGGTCGCCAGTGCTTCCGGCGGCGTATTGGCCAACTCATGCATATCCGGTTTCGTCTCATCGATATAGATGAGTCCGGTGACGATTTCCCCGGCTGCACGGTGCTTGTGTATGTATTGATACGCCGCGACCGAATCAGTGGGGTCATACGCCCCATCGGCCTTGCGCAGCACAATCCGGCTGCCATCGTGCATCTGGACGGGCATGGCCTGGCCGGCCGCATACTCGGCACGGATCTCTTTTGCCGGCGGCACAAAGTCCGGGTAGTTCGCAGCATGCGCGTGCTCACGCGTGAACTCGTAACTCTTGGTCGAGCCTTCGTGATTGTTGAAAGTCACACAGGGCGAGATCACGTCGATCATCGCCAGCCCGCGGTGTTTGAGGCCCGCCTTGATCAGCGTCACAAGCTGCTCACGGTCACCTGAAAAGCTGCGTGCGATGAAGGTGGCGCCCATCGAGAGCAGGGTCAGGACAGGATCGATCGGCGGCTGCTGGTTTGCCTCGCCCTTTTTCGCTGTCGAACCGATATCGGCGGATGCGGAGAACTGGCCCTTGGTCAGCCCGTACACACCATTGTTCTCGATGATGTAGAGCATGTTGAGGTTGCGGCGCACGGCGTGCATGAACTGGCCGAGGCCGATCGACAAAGAGTCGCCATCGCCCGACACACCGATGTAGTGCAAGTCCTTGTTGGCCGCATTGGCACCGCTGACTACGGAAGGCATACGGCCGTGAACCGTATTGAAGCCGTGCGAGGCGCTGGCGAAATAGGCCGGCGTCTTCGAGGAACAGCCGATACCGGAAAGCTTCGCCAGCCGGTGTGGCGGGATCGACAGCTCGAAAATTGCCTGTGTGATCGCACCGGTGATTGAATCGTGACCACAACCGGCGCAAAGCGTGGACATGCCGCCCTCATAGTCGCGGACGGTCAGGTTCAGCTCGTTGCGCGGCAGGCCCGGATGGGCAACCTTGGGTTTGCCGATGTAGCTCATGCTGCTTTTCCCCGGGCAAGATCCTGGTTGATGCCGTCGATGACTGTAGCCGCCAGAATCGGCAACCCGTCATAGTGAAGTACGGGCACCAGCTTGTTGGGATCCACGCGCGTTTCCAGCAGCAGCATGCTGCGCAGCTGGGCATCGCGATTCTGTTCCACAACGTAAATGCGCTCGTGGCTGTCGATGTAATCCTGCACTTCCTTGCCGAACGGGAAACCCTTTACGCGCAGATAGTTGATACTGACACCGGCCTCAGCCAGCACGGCGCGCGCTTCCTTCACTGCATTGTCGCTGGAGCCAATGGTGATGAAGCCGAGCCGCGTTTTTTCAGACGCGTGAATCTCGGCCTGCGGCACCAGTTTCTTTGCGGTCTCGAACTTCACCAGCAGCCGGTCGACGACGGCCTTGTATTCGCCAGCATCTTCCGTATAGGCGCCATACATGTTGTGACCGGAACCGCGAGTGAAATACGCGCCCTTCGGATGGGTACCGGGCAAGGTACGCGCTGCGATGCCGTCACCGTCCGCATCCATATACCGATTGAACTTGGGAAGCGCGGCAATCTGTTCGGCAGTCAGCACCTTGCCCCGATCCGGCTGATACGCGTCATCCCACTGCAGGTCGCGACACATCCAGTCGTTCATGCCGATATCGAGATCGATAAGCACGATCACCGGCGTCTGCAGCCGCTCGGCGAGATCAAAGGCCTGCACGGCATGGTAGAAGGCCTCTTCCGGATTGGCAGGAAAAAGCAGCACATGCCGCGTATCGCCGTGCGATGCATAGGCGCAGGACATCAGGTCAGCCTGCTGGGTGCGTGTCGGCATGCCGGTAGAGGGGCCGCAGCGCTGCACATCGAAGAGCACGGCCGGGATCTCCGTGAAATATCCATAGCCCAGAAACTCGCTCATCAGCGAGATACCGGGGCCACTGGTCGGTGTGAAGGAACGCGCACCGTTCCAGCCGGCACCCAGCACCATACCCATCGCAGCCAGTTCATCTTCTGCCTGGATAATGCAGAAGTTCGATTTGCCGGTCTCCGGATCCTTGCGGTACTTCTCGCAGAACTTCTTGAAGTTGTCCATGATCGATGTCGATGGCGTAATCGGATACCACGCACCGACTGTCGCTCCCGCATACATGCACCCGAGCGCCGAGGTGGTGTTGCCGTCGATCATGATGTGATCGCGGGTCTTGTCGATGGGCACCGCACGGAACGGCAACGGGCAGCTGAAATTCTCCTTCGCATAGGCGTAGCCCAGATCGATCGCCTTCTGGTTGGCATCGAGCAGGCTGGCCTTGGCCTTGAACTGCTCGTTGAGCAGGTCCTTGATGATCTGCATGTCCATGTCGAGCAGCGCCGCCAACACACCCACGTACATGATGTTCTTCATCAGGATCCGTGAACGTGCCTGGGCGAAGTTCTCATTGCAGATCCGGGACAGCGGCACGCCCAGCACATGGATATCCGTGCGATTGAACAGCTGGCTGCGCGGCCAGGTCGAGTCGTAGATCAGGTAGCCGTCGGCCGCGAGGCACGCATGGTCACGCGCATAGGTCTCGGCATTCATCGCCACCATCACATCGACACGCCCGGAGCGGGCCAGGTGCCCATGGCCACTTGCACGGATCTCATACCAGGTCGGCAGTCCCTGGATGTTCGACGGAAAATAGTTCTTGCCGCAGACCGGAATACCCATGCGAAACAGGGCCTTCATCAGCATCGCGTTGGCACTGGCGGAACCGGTACCGTTCACGTTGGCAATCCTGACCGTAAAGTCGTTGTCTTTAGGACCTGTTGCGGAGCTGCTCATGTAGCCTGACCTTCGCGTGCTGGGCGTCGCTGTCTCGGACAGCGGTTGAAGAAAGGGTGGTTATAGCGTGCCTCAGGTGCCGAATTTTCGGTCGCTGCGCCCTGGTGGCGTGCCTGCATCGATTGCGTGAGGCCGCAGCAGACGAAACTCCTGCATATCCCAGGCTGCGGTCGGACAACGCTCGGCACAGAGACCGCAATGCACACAGAGATCCTCATCCTTGACCATCACGCGTCGGGTCTGCGGCAACGGGCCGGATACATACAGCGGTTCGTCGGTGTTTGTCGCGGGTGCCGTCAATCTTGAGCGCAGATCCGCCTCGGTACCCGGAGCCGTCATGGTCAGACAATCGGTCGGACAGATATCCACGCAGGCATCACATTCGATACAGAGCTTTTCAGTGAATACCGTCTGTATGTCGCAATTCAGGCAGCGCTCGACCTCCGCGGTGAACTGCTCAGGCGTGTAGCCCAGCTCGACCTCGATGTTCAGCTTCCTGAACCGTTCCTTGAGTCCCACCTGAGGAACCAGCCGGCGCTCGACGCTGTTGTAATTGTTGCTGTAGGCCCATTCGTGCATGCCCATCTTTGAGCTCTGCAGGGTCATGCCATCGGCAAGACGCTCGGACAGGTCCTCACCCTGGCAGTACTTGTGGACCGAAATGGCCGCCTGGTGACCCTGTTCGACCGCCCAGATGATGTTCTTCGGACCGAAGGCTGCATCGCCACCGAAGAAGACGCCGGGACGCGTGGAATGGAAGGTCACTTTATCGACGACCGGGACGCTCCACTTGTCGAATTCGATGCCCAGATCGCGCTCGATCCAGGGGAAGGCATTCTCCTGGCCGATGGCCAGCACCACGTCGTCCGCCGGCATGAACTCTTCGCCGGTGACCTTCTCTGCGGTGATACGCCCCCTGGCATCCAGCTCATATTCCATGATGTCGAACAACATGCCCTTTAGCCTGCCGTTCTCGCTGACAAAAGCCCTCGGTGAGCGGTTGACGATGATTTCGACGTGCTCTTCCTCGGCGTCCTCGAGTTCCCAGGGCGATGCCTTGAAAAACTGGCGCGGTTTGCGGGCGATGACCTTGACGTCCTTCGCACCGAGCCGCATCGAGGTACGACAGCAGTCCATCGCCGTATTGCCAACGCCGATGATCAGCACCTTCTCGCCGATGGTCTTGATGTGCTCGAAAGCCACCGACTCAAGCCACGCGATGCCGATGTGCACATGGGCCGGATCGTCGTCACGACCAGGCAGCTTCAGTTCCTTGCCATGGGGTGCGCCGGTGCCGACGAAAATCGCGTCAAAACCATCGCCCAGCAGCTTGCGCATGCTCTCGATACGCTGGCCGAGCCTGAGATCCGCGCCCATTCCGACGATATCGCCGATCTCTCGATCCAGCACATCGGCAGGCAGGCGGAAGGACGGGATGTTCGAGCGCATCAGTCCGCCCGGCACCTCCAGGCTCTCGAAAATCACGACTTCATAGCCGAGCGGCAACAGGTCATTGGCGACTGTCAGCGAAGCCGGACCGGCACCGATACAGGCCACGCGCTTGCCATTCTTCTGCGCCGGCGCCGTGGGCAGGTAAGCGGAATAGTCGTCGGCGAGGTCTGCTGCAACGCGCTTGAGGCGGCAGATCGCTACCGGTTTTTCTTCAACCCTGCCGCGGCGGCAGGCCGGCTCACAGGGACGATCACAGACACGGCCGAGAATCCCCGGGAATACATTCGATTCCCGGTTCAGCATGTAGGCCTCCGTGTACTTTCCCTGTGCGATCAGCCGGATATAGCCCGGCACATCGGTATGCGCAGGGCATGCCCACTGGCAGTCCACGACTCTGTGGAAGTAATCGGGATTTTTGGTATCGGTTGGCGGCATTTTGCCGCTGGCGGGAGGAGACGTTGTCACGTCGATTTCCGGATAGATTGTTGCCTTGATCGGC
>CAUJHF010000054.1 GCA_963204745.1 Pseudomonadota bacterium | reverse complement strand
CCGCAACGACCCGAGTATCTATCCTTCTGCGGAGGTCAAGACCAGGCTGGTGCCGGATCTGGCCGAAACGCCCGGGTTCACGCGCCTCCTGACCCGGTCATGGACGCGCTTCAAGACCGGGCGCTGAAACTGTGCACGAGTATGTGCGCCTTGACGGAGTTACCAAGAAGTTTGGCGATTTTGTTGCGGTAAACAACGTCACGCTGAGCATCAATCAGGGCGAGATTTTCTGTCTGCTTGGCGGGTCCGGCTGCGGCAAGACGACGCTGCTGCGCATGCTGGCCGGTTTCGATGCGCCGACTTCCGGCTCCATTTTCATCGATGGCCAGGACATGGCCGGCATTCCGGCCTATGAGCGTCCGGCCAACATGATGTTCCAGTCGTACGCGCTGTTCCCGCATATGACGGCCTGGAAGAACATCGCTTTTGGGCTGGAGCAGGAGAAGCTCAGTCGCGCGGAAATCGGCAAGCGCGTCGGGGCAATACTCGATATCGTCAAGATGACGCCCTATGCACAGCGCAAGCCGCATCAGCTGTCCGGCGGACAGCGGCAGCGCATTGCGCTGGCGCGTTCGCTGGTCAAGCGGCCGAAACTGCTGTTGCTCGATGAACCGCTGGGCGCACTCGACAAGAAGCTGCGCGAGCAGACGCAGTTCGAACTGCTTGGCATCCAGGAGAGCCTGGGTGTCACCTTCATCGTGGTCACGCACGATCAGGAGGAGGCCATGACGCTTGCGACCCGGATTGGCGTGATGAATCGTGGCGAGATCGTCCAGGTCGGCACGCCGCCCGATATCTACGAATTTCCGTCCTCGCGCTTCGTCGCCGATTTCATCGGTTCGGTCAACATGTTCGAAGGGCGGCTGATCGAGGACGAGCCGGACCATGTACGCATCCGGTCCGACGAGCTTGGTGCCCATGTGTATGTTGACCACGGCATCAGCGCCGCACCCGGCGCGACGGTGTGGACCGCGATCCGTCCCGAGAAGATCAATATCGCCCGGGAACGACCGGCATCGGAAGACAATCTCGTGCACGGCATCGTGAAGGAGATCGCCTACATGGGTGACATGTCCATGTACCTGGTGCAGATCGACAGCGGGCGGATGATGCGGGTGACGCGCCCGAACATCGTGCGTCAGTCCGAGGACCGGATCAGCTGGGATGAAGCGGTCTGGCTGTCCTGGCACTCATCGAGCGCGATCGTCCTGACGCAATGAGCAATGACCGGCACTATCCCGCACTGAGCGCCCGCCTGGCCAGCGGCCGCGTCGGGCCACTGTGGGCCCTGTTGTTCCGTCTCGCGCCACCGCGCTGGTCCGAGTATGTGCTGACGCACTGGACGGGCAAGAAGCTCGTCATCGCGATGCCATACCTGTGGCTGCTGCTTTTCTTTCTGGTGCCTTTCCTGATCGTTTTCAAGATCTCATTTTCCGAAGCGCGGATCGCGATGCCGCCTTATGCGCCGCTGCTGGAATGGGCCGGGAACCAGGTCGTTGCGATAAAGCTCAATATGGGCAACTACGCGTTCCTGCTGACCGACGATCTGTATGCCACCTCATACCTGTACTCGGTCAGGGTAGCGGCCATATCGGCACTGCTGTGCCTGTTGATCGGCTACCCGATGGCCTACGCGATCGCACGATCCACGCCCACCTGGCGCAGCGTATTCCTGCTGCTGGTAATCCTGCCCTTCTGGACATCCTTCCTGCTGCGCGTCTACGCCTGGATCGGGCTTCTGAAGAGCAATGGTGTGATCAACAATGTGCTGATGGCGCTCGGCGTGATCGATACGCCGATCACGATGATGCAGACGGATTTCGCGGTGTATATCGGCATCGTCTATTCGTATCTGCCCTTCATGATCCTGCCGCTCTATGCCAATCTCGAAAAGCACGATCAGACGCTGGTCGAGGCTGCTGCAGATCTCGGTGCGCGGCCCCTGAAGACCTTTCTGCGCGTGACCTTGCCACTGTCGTTTCCCGGTATCGTCGCGGGCGTGTTGCTGGTGTTCATTCCGGCGGTCGGGGAATACGTCATTCCTTCGCTGCTCGGACGCGCCGACCAGCTGATGATCGGCCGGGTCCTGGCAGATGAGTTCTTTTCCAACCGCGACTGGCCGGTGGCGAGCGCGGTGGCAATCTGCATGCTGATCCTGCTGGTGGCACCGATCATGGTGTTCCAGCGCATCCAGAGCCGCGAGCTGGAGGCGCGACGCTGATGCGCAGCCGTGTGGTGTCCACTTCGGCGCTGCTGATCGGCTTTTCCTTCCTTTACATACCGATCCTCTCGATGGTGGTTTTTTCCTTCAACAATTCCAGGCTGGTCACGGTCTGGGATGCGCAGAATTCGCCGACGCTCAAGTGGTACTACGAGCTGTTCAGCAATGAGCAGATCCTCGGTGCCGCCTGGTTGTCGATCAGGATTGCCGCGATGACGGCAAGCATCGCCGTGGTGCTGGGCACGCTGGCCGGACTGGTGCTCGCGCGTTTCGGGCCGTTCAAGGGGCGGACCCTGCTGTCGGGCATGACTACCGCGCCGCTGGTCATGCCGGAAGTGATCACCGGCCTGTCCATGCTGCTGCTCTTCATCTCGATGGAGCAACTGCTCGGCTGGCCGAAGGGGCGCGGGGTGCTGACCATCACCATCGCCCATGTGACTTTCGCGATGGCCTATGTGACGGTGATCGTGCAATCGCAGCTCGCCGGTTTCGACGATTCGCTGGAAGAGGCAGCAATGGATCTGGGTGCGCGGCCGGCAAAGGTGTTCTTTCGCATCACCTTGCCGCTGATCCTGCCGGCCATCGCTTCGGGCTGGCTGCTGTCGTTCACCCTTTCCTGGGATGACCTGGTGATTTCGCAGTTCGTGGCCGGTCCTGGCTCCAGCACGCTGCCGATGGTGATCTTCTCCAAGATGCGGCTCGGGGTGAGCCCGGACGTCAACGCACTGGCCACCATTCTGGTGCTCTTCGTGGCGATGGGCGTGGTCGGCGGCAGTCTGTGGATGCACCGGCTGGAAAAGAGGCGCGCGCGTGAGAGTCAGCTGGCTGCGTCTGATCTGTGACGCGGACCCGCTGATGCCGGCTCAGTCGCCGGCCAGGAACATCCGGTAGATCGGATTGGCGGTCTCTTCCCGGAACTCGTAGCTGGTGGCGCGCAGGTGAGTCCGGAAGTCCTCCAGTTCCGCATCGGGCACCTGGATACCGGCCAGCACACGGCCAAAATCCGAGCCGGGATTCGTGTAGTGGAACAGGCTGATGTTCCAGCGATTGCCGAGCGCTTTCAGGAAGCCGAGCAGCGCACCGGGCCGTTCCGGAAAGACGAAGTGATACAGTCGCTCATTGCGCAGGCCGGGTGCGAGCCCGCCGACCATATGGCGCACATGCATCTTGGCCACTTCGTCGTCGCTGAGATCGACGACCGGATAGCCGCGCTCCTCGAGGCTGGCGATGATCTGCGCCCGTTCCGCCAGCCCGCCGCTTAGTCCCACGCCGACAAAAATGTGCGCACGTGCCGTATCGGCATAGCGGTAATTGAATTCGGTGATGTAGCGGCTGCCGATGGTTTCACAGAAATTGCGGAAGCTGCCGGCGCGTTCCGGAATTTCGATGGCGAGCAGCGCCTCGCGATGCTCGCCGATACCGGCCCGTTCGGCGATGTAGCGCAAGCGGTCGAAATTCACGTTCGCCCCGCTGTTGATTGCGACGAAGGTCCGACCGGTGGCCGGATTGCCTCCCAGCCAGCGTTTTATGCCGGCTACGGCGAGCGCGCCGGCGGGTTCCATGATCGCGCGCGTGTCTTCGAAGACATCGCGGATCGCGGCGCAGACTTCGTCATTGCTGACCAGGATCACCTCGTCGACGAGTTCCCGGCAGATCCGGAAAGTTTCGCTGCCGACGCGGCGCACGGCCACGCCGTCGACGAAGATGCCCACGCGTTCCAGTGTTACCGGGTGCCCGGCCTGCAGCGCAGCGTGCAGGGTCGGGGATTCTTCCGGCTCGACACCGATGATCCGGATGGAGGGATACAGTGCTTTCACATACAGGGCGATGCCACTGATCAGCCCACCGCCGCCGGCGGGTACGAAAATCGCATCAAGCGTGCCCTGATGCTGGCGCAGGATCTCCATGCCGATGGTGCCCTGGCCAGCGATCACATCCGGGTCATCGAAGGGATGGACAAAAGTCAGTCCTTCAGCCGCGGCAAGTTCCTGGGCCCGCGCATAGGCATCGTCATAGGTGATCCCGTGCAGTACGACTTCGCCGCCCAGCGCGCGCACAGCCTCGCTCTTGATGGTCGGCGTGGTGGTCGGCATCACGATCACGGCGCGGACGCCCAGCGCACGTCCGGCCAGTGCCACGCCCTGTCCGTGATTGCCGGCCGAGCTGCAGATCACGCCGGCGGCCCGCTCGGCCGGCGTGAGTTGCGCGAGCTTGTTGTAGGCGCCGCGCAGCTTGAAGGAAAAAACCGGCTGCAGGTCCTCGCGCTTGAGCAGGATCTGGTTGCCGAGCCGGGCTGACAGCCGTGGTGCCGGGTCCAGCGGCGACTCCAGCGCAACGTCATAGACCTGCGCTTTCAGTATTTTCTCGAGATATTCCGCCATGGGCCGGCCCTCTTCACTGCGGTACAGGCCTGTACCGCAGGCCGCATGTTAACTAGGGAGAGGAGGCCGGAGCGAGCAAATCCTGCAGGCGGCGGGTGAATTGTTCGGTCTTGCAGCCGGGCAGAGTGTGCGGATTCCCTCAACGAGCGCCTTTCACGCCTCTGAGCGCAGAAAGGCGGCTGGCCATGCCGCCCTGCGCTTAGCAGAAACGCCGTGTCTTCTTTCGTGTGCTCATGGCTCTGGCTGCGCTGGTTGAGCAGCGGGATTACCTGTACGAAGGTTTACCCGCAGGTTAACGTAGTGCCAAAGCGCAGGGGTTAATCCAATGATCACCCGACGAGACTTTATGGGAACCAGCCTGGCTACGGCGGCATTGCTCGGCGGGCAGAGGGCGTCACCCGCGACGACCGATGCCACCGGCATGACCCTCCAGCAGGCAGCCGCAGCGCTACGCAACAGTAGCGTTTCACCGCTTGAACTCACGCGCGCCTGCCTGGAACGCATCGAAGCGGAGAACCCCCGGCTGAACGCTTTCATCACGGTGACGGCCGAGCAGGCTCTCGCGAAGGCGCGTCAACTGGAGAACGAACTCGCGCGCGGCCATTGGCGCGGACCACTGCACGGCATTCCCCTGGCGCTGAAAGACAATATCGATACCGCCGGCGTCAGGACGACGGCGGCTGCAAAGGCATTCGCAGACAGGGTTCCCGCCACCAATGCCGAGGTGGTCCGTCGCCTGGACGAAGCGGGCGCTGTCGTTCTCGGCAAACTCAACATGGACGAGTGCGCCTACGGCGTCACGTCCGACACCGGCTACTTCGGTGCCGTGCAGAATCCTTGGGCGGCGGGCTACACCGCCGGTGGATCCTCCGGTGGCCCGGCCGCCGCCGTCGCTGCACGACTTTGTTATGGCGCCATCGGCACCGACACCGGTGGCTCGATACGACAGCCGGCCGCCTGGTGCGGCCTGGTGGGCCTGAAGCCCAGCTATGGCCTGGTCAGTGCCCGCGGCGTGATTCCTTTGTCCTGGTCACTCGACCACGTCGGCCCGCTGTGCCGCACCGCTGGCGATGCCGCCGTGCTGTTGCAGGCGATTGCCGGCTTCGACCCGGAAGACCCGGCGAGCATCGACTCACCACGAACTGACTACCTGCAGTCCCTGGCCCAGGACACGAAGCGGCTGCGACTCGGCCTGCCACGGCGCATGTACTTCGAGAATCTGGACCCGGAGATCGGCAGCGCGGTATCCGCCGCCATCGACATCCTCCGCGACCTGACGGCTGGCGTCCAGGACATCGATCTGCCGGACGTCCCCCGGCTGTCGCTGATGTTTGTCGAGGCCAACGCGTATTTCTCGGACGCCCTGAAGGCGTCCCCCGACGGCTTCTCCGCCGGCACGCGTGCCCTGTTCGATATGGGCGGCCGGATCAGCGCTGCCGATTATGCGGGGGCAAAGCAGCGTCTCGAGGTGTCGCGACGGACAGTGCGCAAGGTGTTCAATCACGTGGACGTCATTGTCACGCCCACCACGCCCAATTTGCCCGACAGGCTGGGCGGCGGCAGCGCCGCGCCGGCACCACGCGGGCCGCCCCTGTCGGCCCGCAACACGACGCCCTTCAATATCTACGGCCTGCCCACCGTGTCCGTGAACTGCGGCTTCAGCAAGTCGGGGCTACCGATCGGACTGCAAATCAGCGGACCGGCGCAGGGCGACGCGACGATCCTCGCGCTGGCCCACGCGTATCAGCGTCGCACCGACTGGCACACGCGTGTGCCCGGTCAGTGAGCGAGGACCCGGCCGAGGAACTCGAGTGCCAGATCCCAGGCCTCGTCCATCTGTGCGGTCGGGTCGCCGTGCCCGCCGTCCTTGATGACGTGCAGGGAAAAGTCGCGATGGCCCGGGCGCTCGAGCGCCTCAGCCATCCACGTCGAGGACCCCGCAGTCATCGGGCGGATCCTTGCGCACCTGGAGCAAACAAAACAGGCGAGGGTCTCAGCGGCTGACCTGGCCACGGCACACCGCGCCCGCGGCCCGCCGGGGCAGCGGGAGTTCGATCTCGATTGAGCATGCCCAGCGTGCCCGAGCCACGGGCGCGCCGTGGGCGGCTGTGTCCTCGGCATCCCGCACGGCGAGAATCCCGGCCGCAGGGCTGCATTTCCCGCAGCGCAACCGACTGCTACACCACTCGGCCCCGGTTACCGTGGGTCGCCGACTTCACACCGTGCAGCTGCACTGGCTTGAACATGGGCTTTGAATGGCCTATTCGCGCCGGTGCGTGCTGTAAATATGGTGGAATCCATCAGCACGGATGCCAAATCATCTGTTGAGCGTTGTTGAGATTGTTTTTGCAGGAGGATATGGGTTTTGAGCGATGCGACATACGGATTGAGTGCCTGCCTGGCCGCAGCTTTGATGTTCCTCGGGGGTCCGGTTGCGGCGGCCGGCTCAGAAGGTGAGGTCACAGCGGTGAACGAGACGGTATTCATCGCCGCCCGGCATATTGCGGCCCAGCCGTTCGACAGGGTGGCCGCCTTCACGCTCACCTATGCCGTACTCGCCGACGGCAAGATGGATGAGAGCGAGAAACAGCTGGCGACGGTGCTGGCAGCCGAAGGTTCGAAGGGACTGAAGATCAAGGGGCCGGACGACTCGGTGGTTGCTGTGCCGCCCCCGGATGCCGGGGCGCAACATGCCTTTGGCCTGTTGATTTCAGCGAAAAACATGAACGAATACTGGCTCAAGGGCGATGTGCCCATGACTGACATGGTGACCTTGGCCTACCTGGGTGATGCGGCATGGGCGCGGGTGGCAAAATTCGTGGCCAGCAAGTTTTATGCAGAGTGGCAGAACAGCAGCACCGATAATGGCTACAAGCCGATCCGCGACATCATCGCCAGAGCATATGAGCAGGGGCCTGATTTCAGGCAGGACACGTTGCTGGGCAACGCCAAGAGCGCGTTGCTCTATGACGCAATGACAATGGTCGACGCGCATGAGCAGGACAAGGTGCCTGACTTTAGCTACAACTGGTTGGGGCACGAAGCTGCGTATCGGCCATTCAATCGTGCACTGCTCCCGCCATGACCCTGCACGGAATCACGCCGAGCGCCGTGGGCGGCCGTGTCCTCGGCATCCCGCACGGTGAGAATCCCAGCCGCAGGGCTGCATTTCCTGCAGCGCAACCGACTGCTACACCGCTCGGCCCCGGTTGCCGCGGGTTTCAGCTGTCAAGCATGCCGACATCACCCGTATGGGTGATAGCCTCAGGACAACAGCCGGGTCTATATTCAAACCGGGCTTCAACGGCATCCTAGGCCACTTGAGAACAACAATCAGGCCGGGGACCGCAAGGAGTAAGGGCCAGTGTTCTCCCGGGGACTCACTTCTGGCGTGCTGATGGATGTTTCCGAGTCCTGGATCTCCGAGATCAGGCAGTCGGACTCTGCCGATATCCGTATGGTGGTTGATCGACTGTTTGACCGGCCAGTCACCTACAGCCGCTGGCTGTCGTTTCATTACGACCTGATGAAGAAAGTCGCCGCCAGCCAGACCCCGATGGAGCAATTGATCCTGCTGCGGAAGACCAGCTTCAGCCTGGTTCATCGCCAGGCGTTGTTCGACCACCTCCGCACCGCGCAGGTTACCGGGCCCGAACGGAAGGCCGTCTTCGCCGCGCTTCATGGATCAACCAGCTACACCAAGGCGGTCCTGTCCGAGCACAGCCGCTATCTCGAGTCGAACTCCAGCCTCTTCTGCACCGACCGGCTGGAATTCTTCATCCGGCACGACGCTGCATTCAGCGCAGCACTGGCTGATTACCGTCCCCAGTACATGGACTTCTTCGGCGTCTACTGCAACTGGGCCATTGCGGAGTCGCGGGGGGATGAGTTTCCCATGGCCCTCATGATTCCGGAACTGAAGGCGCAACTGCTCACCTTGCAGAGGCAGATTGTCGCCATGCCGATTCGGGCCGCCGAAAGACGGTGGACCGGACCCTTTCACTGATCGACCACGGCTAGCCAGTAACCGGGCAACCTGGTTTCAACCCGAACCAAATGCCCGGCACGCCATGTCTGGAAATCTGCACTACGGAGAAGCAGCCGGGGCGAGCAGATCCTGCAGGCGGCGGGTGAACTGCTCGGTCTTGAAGCCGGGCAGCGTGTAGATCCAGCCACCGAGCCGCGTATTGATGGCATTCGCCTCCGCGACGACGGCGTCGAAGCCCGGCGAGTCGGGGCTGGCGTAGCGTTCGGCCTGCGCCTGGTCGGTCGAAGCCAGGAAGCTGATGCGCGTGCCTTCGTCGGTACGCCAGGCGCTGGCCTCGATGATCAAACCGTCGAAGCACACGAAGCGCGCGACCACCGGCTTGCCGGGATTGTCCCCCAGCGCTTCGCGGCCATGCACATCGTCGAGCTGCAGTCCGGCCAGCAGCCCGCCGAGGCTGTTGGCCACGCCCGGATAGCTCAGTTCCCGGCCGGCGGGAATATCGGCTACCGCAAAATCCGGGCTGTCGCGTTCAGCTTTTTCCAGAAGCAGTGCTGCAAGGCCGGGATGTGCAATCCTGACCGCCTGTACGCGCGCAGCCGGAATATCGACGAGCTGACGGTCCAGCCACTCGCCGGTGGTCTTGCCCGGCGTGAGCCGGCCGGTGACCAGCCAGCTCTTTGCTTCACCGCTACGCCGCACATAGCTCATGTCGGTGCCGCCGGCCTGTGCCTCGCCAATGATCAGCTGTAGCGGCGACCGGGTACCGGCGACTTCCAGCTGTATACCGCGCGCTGTGGCCAGTGCGATGTCCTGTACGCCCAGACGATCGTAGAGCTCGGGTGTGGAGGTCTTTTCCTCAACGATGCGGGCTTCGGCCAGTGCGAGCAGGACTTCGCGGATCAAGCCGACGTCGGCCGGGTAATCACGTTCGACAAGCATCCAGCGCTGGTCGTCGTGCCTGAGCGTGGCAAGCAGCTGATCGCCGGGGCCGCGTACGATGATCTGGCTGACATCGTTCAGCTCTGCTTTCAGTCCGGGGTAGAGCAACCGGTCGTCATCGCCGTCGTGGCTGCCTGGTCTGACCAGCAGGGCGAGAATGGCCAATACGAGCAGCGAGGCGAGCAGCAGGATCAGGTTACGGCGGCTCATCGCTGGTGTCCGGCGGCGTCCCGTGTACGCCGCTGCGCCCGGCGCCGGAGCATCACCAGCAGCAGTCCGGCGCCGCTGACCAGCAACGGCACCACGGTGATGTTGAGCACCTTCAGCAGGCTGCCCAGCCGTTCGATGTCCCGATCCAGGCCCCGCTGCACCTGGCGCAGCTCCTTGCGCAGTTGCAGCCGTCGCGTCTGGAATCTTTCGATCTCGGCCTGCTGTTCCGGTGACAGGATCTGCGCGCTCTGATCAGCACGGCTGGCCTGCAGTTCGCCCAGCCTGATTTCAGTTTCCTGCAGCTCAGTCTGCAGGCGCTGTTCGGCACTGCGGAAGCGTGCATCGGCTTCGCGGCGCAGATCCTGAACCCGCGTGAAGGGCCGCTGGAAGGTGGCGCGGCTGCGTATGCTGATCAGGTCGCCGCTGCCCAGCAGGTTGTCGAGCGCATTGATGACGAAATCGCCGTTGTTCGCAAATGCCGTGTGTACCCGCTGGCCGAAGAAGTCCTGGCTCTGCACCCAGAGCTGGTCGGCCAGCAGGTCGGTATCGGCGACCAGCACGACGTTGACCGGTTCCGCAGCAGCGGCCAGATGGCCCTCAGGTGTGCCCGGCGGGCTGCCGGGCGGCGCAGGCAGGCCGTTGGGAAAGGCGCTCGGCACCTTGCCGCTGAGCCTTGCGGCCAGCACATAGCGTTCCCCGGTGGGCGCGAAATCCGCATGCAGCATTTCCGGGTCAGACATCACCGCCAGCATGTCGGCCGGAACCAGCCCGGCGAGTTCGCTGGATTCCACCAGCGGCAGCATGCTGGCCGGCGCGTTCTCGTCCCGGGTGATGTGGCCGGGGAAGGCAAAGGTCATCAGGTTGAGGTTGCTGGTGATGATGTCGTCGGGCGACATGGCCGCCGGCTCGATGCCGAGTACACCCAGATGGCGAACCGGACGGCTGTCGGTGCCGAGACCGACGGTCATCGCATAGCGGTCATCGGCAACTGCGGTGCTGTCGTCGACGTGGATGCCCCAGGCGTCGAGCAGCCGCTTGAGGTTCGAGGCGCGGCTGCCGCCGGAGGGATCAGCAGGATCACCCTGATCGACCTCCGCGAAGGGGTCGACGAAAAACAGCGCGCGTCCGCCCCTGAGCACGAACTGGTCGATCGCATACAGCGTCGCATCCGGCAGGTCCTTCGGATGCACCACCATCAGCACCTTGATGTCGTCAGCGATCTCTTCCAGGCCAGCATCGAGCTGGCGTACATCGAACAACTGACGCATCTGCTCGGCGATCACCCAGGGCTGACCCGGCTGCCGCGACATCGGGTTGAACTCCGCCGTCAGCGGCAGTTCCGTCAGCAGTCCGATCACGGGCTTCTTCGGGTTGGCCAGCGTATGCACCAGTTTGGCCAGGTCGTATTCCAGAAAGGCCTCTTTGGCCGGATCCAGAAACGGAATGATGTCGTCATCACCCACGCTGTTGGTGCCGGCCACGCCCAGATAGATCGGGTCGGCACTGTTGCCGGCATTGATGGCCCGCAGCCCGAAGCCGCTCGCCCGGTCTTCCTCTTCGGAAAACGGCAGCGGATCTATGACCTGCAGCACGAGCTTGCCTTCCGAGCGGCTGGCAAAGGTCTCGAGCATTTCGCGCACGCGTCCGGCGTAGGTGCGAAGTGCCGGGATATTTGCCGTGGCCTTGTCGGAGTAGAACAGGTAGATGTGCACCGGTTCAGCGATCTTGCCGAGGATCTTCCCGGTGCCTTCTGACAGCGTATAGAGCCGGTTCTCGGTCAGGTCCAGCTGTAGGCCGCGGAACACGCTGTTGATCAGCGACATGCCGACGATAAAGCTAAGCGCGAGCGCAACCAGCCCAAGCCGGCTGAACAGGGGCTTCTGGCGGTCACCGGAGTTACTGGTGCTCATCGTCTAGTCGGCCTTCCTGAGGGTCAGGACAATCACGTTGGCATACAGCCAGGCGGCAATCACCAGCAGGAAGAACAGCAGGTCGCGAATATCCAGCACACCCTTGCTGAGCGAGTTGAAGTGGGTGAGGAATGACAGCCCCGAGATCGCATGGAGGACGGTTGCCGGCAGCCAGCCAGAGAAGAAGTTCAGCACCAGCGGAAAGCCGGCCAGCATGAACAGGAAGCAGATCACCACGGTCACGATGAAGGCGACGACCTGGTTGCGGTTGGCCGCCGAAATACAGGCGCCGATGGCCAGAAAGCCGCCGGCCATCAGCAGGCTGCCGAGGTAAGCGGCGACGATGACGCCGTTGTCCGGATCGCCGAGGTAGTTGACCGTGAGCCAGATCGGGAATGTGAGGGTGAGCGCGACTGCGATAAACAGCCATGCGGCCAGAAACTTGCCCAGAACCGCTTGCCACATGGTCACCGGCAGGGTCATCAACAGTTCGATGCTGCCGCTCTTGCGCTCTTCTGCCCAGAGACGCATGGCAATGGCCGGAACCAGAAACAGATAGAGCCAGGGGTGGAAATTGAAGAAAGGCGTCAGATCGGCTTGCCCGCGTTCATAGAAACCGCCGAGATAAAAGCTGAAAACGCCCATCATCGCCAGAAAGATCACGATGAATACATAGGCGAGCGGCGTGGCAAAGTAGCTGCGCAGTTCACGGCCGGCGATGATGCGGATGGCACCCATCAGGCAGCTTCCGGTGTGGTGATGCTGCGGAAGACCTCGTCGAGCCGGCCGGCTTCAAGGCGCAGGTTTTCCATCGGCCAGCGGCGCGCACCGGCCAGATCGCCGATCACGGTCAGCAGCGCAGCGCCGGATTTCGGGAACGCGGTAACCGAATATTCATGCTCGTCGACCTCGGTGTGATCGACTTCCGCCAGCCGTCGCAGCTCATCAGTCACGGCTGCAAGATCGGCGGTGTGTGCCAGACGGATGGTAACCGCGTTGTGATACCGGGAGCGGTGGATCAGCGTTTCGGGCGTTTCATCGGCCACGATCCGCCCCCTGGCGATGATGATCGCCCGCGTGCAGACCGCATCCACCTCTTCGAGTATGTGCGTGGAGATGACGATGATTTTTTTGGCAGCCATCGCGTTGATGAGTTCACGGACTTCGTGCTTCTGGTTCGGGTCGAGCCCGTCGGTCGGCTCGTCGAGAATCAGCACCGGCGGGTCATGCAGGATGGTCTGGGCGAGCCCTACGCGGCGCCGGAAGCCCTTTGACAGTGTTTCTATCGGTTGTTTCAGTACCGGGCCGAGCTGCAGCCGGGCGCTGACCTCATCGATACGCTTTTTGAGTGCCACGCCGCTCAGGCCGCGGATCCGGCCGATGAATTGCAGAAATTCGCCCGGGGCCATTTCGCCGTAGGAGGGAGCGCCTTCCGGCAGGTAGCCGAGCAGCCGCTTGGCTTCAAGCGGCTGGCTGTCGATACGGAAACCGCAGATTTCCGCGTAACCGGCGCTGGCCGGCACGAAGCCCGCCAGCATGCGCATTGTGGTGGTCTTGCCGGCGCCATTGGGCCCCAGAAAGCCCAGCACTTCGCCGGGGCGCACGCTGAATGAGATGCCATCAACGGCCCTGAGTGGTCCGTAATTCTTGCTGAGCCCTTCTGCCCTGATCATCGCTCCGATCCTGATCGCGCCACTGCCGGGATCATCAGTACGTTCAGAACCGCAATCATAGCGACCACGGTGACAACTGAAAACGACAGAAAATAGTCGCCGCTGGTGGTGCGGATCTGCCCGGCGAGCAGCGTGCCCAGCGCGCCACCCATGGTGTCGATGAAAATGATCACGCCGAGTATGCGGCCGAGCGCCAGCTGGCCGAAGCTCTCGACGGCGACCAGCTGGATGAGCGTGAAGCTGCCGCCGAAGCCGAGGCCGAACACGATCGCAAATGCGGCCAGTCGTACGTGATCCTGCGTCAGGCCCGGCACGCCGTCCTCCAGGCTGAAAAGTTGCAGGCAGCCCGCCAGCAGGACAATGCTGGCGACGAGCATCATGCTGCGCTTCGTGAAACGGTCGCTGATCGCACCAAACAGGAATTTTCCGGCCACGCTGCAGGCAAGCAGCAGCGAGTAGAGCTGGGTGGCGTTCACCGGCTGGAAGCCTGCATCTTTTTCCAGATAGATGGTGAACTGGCTGGTGATGGCCTGGATCGAAAACCAGATGCTGGCCGAGCCTATGGCCAGACACCAGAGCGTGCGCGAGCGCAGTGCGGTGGCAAAGGGCACGCCTTCGCGCAGTTCTTCCCCGTCCGTGCTGCCCGACGGTGCGCCTGCTGCGCCGTCCGGAAACTGGCCCACGACGCGCGGCGATTCGCGCAGCACCAGAAATCCCGGCAACACGGCGAACAGCCAGAACGCCGCGGCCAGCACCCCGAACCCCACCCGCCAGCCGAGTGCCGGATCATTGACCAGTGGCGCAATGGATACCGGCAGCGTGGCACCGGCCAGGCTTGAGCCAGCCACCAGCAGGCCAACCACCGTGCCGCGCCGGGTGATGAACCAGTTCGACAGCAGCACGATGTTCGGCATCAGGCCGCAAAACACCAGACCGACGGCGATGGCCGCATGCAGCACATAGAGATGTTGCAGGCTTTGTGCAAAGGGATAGGCGGTAAAAGTCAGGGCCAGTACGATGAGCCCGCTGCGAATCACGCGCACCACGCCCAGACGGTCGATCGCAGCGCCGACGAAGGGCGCTATGATGCCGGCAAGCGCGAAGGTTATGGCCGTGGTGCGGCTGACTTCAGCCGGCGTCGCACCGAAGGTTTCCATGAAGCGTGGAAACAGGTTCTGCGGCACATACAGCGACAGGCCGTTGGTGAAGAAAAAGACGACCAGGCAGCAGCCGGCGATATACCAGCCGTAGAACCGGGGACGCTGTTCAGCCCTCAAAGCAGTTCGCCATCGGTATCCACTAGCTGTATGGAATCAAA
>CAUJHF010000053.1 GCA_963204745.1 Pseudomonadota bacterium | reverse complement strand
CACGCTACTGTCGTCAGCGAGGAGAATCACATCGGCAGGCCGGTTGGCAAAAAGTCCGACGGTAACGATGCCGGCAACCTGGTTGAAGCGGGTTTCAAATTCCACCGGGTTGCTGATCTGCAGGTTGCGTATATCAAGGATGTGGTTGCCGTTGTCGGTAACGAAGCCTTCCCGCCAGACCGGCTGCCCGCGCACCTTGAGGAACTGCCGGGCAACCCATGACCGGGCCATCGGAATGACCTCGACGGGCAACGGGAACTGGCCGAGGGTGGCTACCCATTTCGACTGGTCGATGATGCAGACGAATTTTCGCGAGGCGGCTGCCAGGACCTTTTCGCGGGTCAGGGCACCGCCGCCGCCCTTGATCAGGTGGAAGTGCTTGTTGGCCTCATCCGCGCCGTCCACATAGAGATCCGGATCGCCCGTATCCTCCAGTTCGCTGACCGTCAGCCCTCTGGCGCGCAGGCGTGCTTCCGTTGCCCTGGAGCTGGCGACAATCGCGGCGAGGTCATCGCGATACCGGACCAGTTCATCGATGAAGTAATTGACAGTGGAGCCGGTTCCCACGCCGAGCGTCATGCCGGGCTTGATGAACTCAAGGGCGGCCTGTGCGGCCTGCTGCTTTTTGGAGGCCTGTCCCATGCTCGTCTCCGCAACTGTTGCAGGCCGATTATAGGTATGCAGCGCGGGAAGGGGGTACAAAAAAAGTGCCCGCCGAAGCGGGCACCGATTTCGCGCGTTATCTTCTTTCGAAGATCGGCCAGAAATCTTTTCAGATTTCTGGCCGGCGTTTAGCAACTAACGCTTTTTCTTTGCGGCCTTTTTCTTGGCCTTCTTCTTGGTCTTAGCAACAACTTTTTTCTTGGAAGCTTTCTTCGTAGCCATAGTTTCAGTCTCCGTGTCGAGGTAGACGGGGCTGAGTATATACAAGAGTTTGCAGAATTCCAGCAACCGGGGTGATTTGGTTCTCATTCGGGTCAAGGGGCATTTCGCCGGTTGGTGACCCGCAGAGACAGTTTTCTACTCTTGTTGTGGTCCGGAACGGCAACTGAAACAGCCCGCATCAGTCACCACTGCTTCAAGTTGCACATCATGTTTCTGGTGAGGAACAGCGCTGATCTGCTGAAACGCATAAGCCAATCCGATGAAGTGCGGCCGGCGAAAATTTGCGCGCAGCGCAAGAAAGGCCAGCGTCCTGTCGTAGTAGCCGCCACCCATGCCGAGCCGGTAGCCGCTTGCGTCGAAGCCAACGAGTGGCGCAAAAATTACATCCATCTCACGCGCGCTGCGCCACTCGTCAGCGCTGCAGGCCGGTTCCGGAATGCCGAAGCGGTTGTCGTGCAGCTGGCTGTCGGGTGCAAAGGGTGCAAAGCGGAGTTCTGTCCCTGCCAGTACCGGAAGAAAGACTTCACGCCCGCGCCGCCAGGCTGTGCTGATGACCGGAGTGCAGTCGAGTTCGCCGGATACCGGCAAATACAGGGCCAAACGCCGGCTGCGGGCCAGTACCGGCAAGCGCCAGACCAAGGTGACGACCCGCCGGGCTGCCTGCCGCATCTGGTCTGGAGTCAACGCCCGGCGCTGCGCCAGCAGGTGCTGGCGGTACTGTGATTTGGAAGGTGCCTTGGCGTTCGTCATGGATAAGGAAGGTGGTCCCTCCCGCCTGTGCCGGTGCGGCCTGCTGCTCACCGACCGGGAGCATCAGGTGGAATCAAACGCGGCAGAGAAGGCTTCCCGCACGGGGCGGTCATGCACAGACTGCCGACAGCCTGCGATTCCGAAAGCACGATTAAGGGTCGAGAGACCAATCAAGCCGCTGTCGAACACCGCAGGAGGGACCGGGTCCATTATAGGCACGGACCCGGAAAAAATATGTGACGTGTCAGAGGTCGAGCTGACGCCCGGCCTGCAGCGTGCCTTCGATGCGCTCACGCATGGCCTGCAGCCTGAGCTTGGCATTGCCTTCAAGGGTTTCCCCGACGTTGCGTGAGCGCAGCAATTCATTGGCCATGTTCAGCGCTGCCATCACGGCAATCCGGTCGAGCCCGATCACTTTGCCACTGTCGCGGATTTCGCGCATCTTGGCGTTGAGCAGTTCTGCCGAGTTCAGCAGGGCAACACGCTCGCTGATCGGGCAGGAGACCTGATACTCCTTCTCCAGGATCTTGATGTTGACCTGGGTCGAGGCTTCCAGTGTCATGAACCATGCTCCATAGCCTTGAGTCGTCCGACCATCGCTTCAACCCGCGAACGGACCTGCTCGTTCTTCTGCAAGAGTGTGGCGCGTTCGGCGATCAGTGTGTCCTGGCGCTGGCGCAGCGAGCGGTTTTCTTCCTTGAGCTGGTTGGTGATCAATACCAGTTCATCAAGGCGCCGTTCGAGGCGCTCGAGTTCACGGCTGAAGCTCTTTTCAAGGGTGTTGCTCATGGAACTCAATATAGTGTCAGCCCGCTGTGGCGGTCAAATACCGACGGGTCGGCTCCTGGTACCGGGCCTGATGCTACGATAGGCAGACCGCCCGAAGTTGTTAAAAGTCCCGACTGTCGTTCAGATCGTTTCGCTGTTTCAATACCACTGATTTAAGGCCTGGTTTAGCCATGACGGCCAGCAACCCCATGTCCTTCGATGTCATAGACGATGCCCTGCGGCGCGCCGGGGCTGTCACGGAACCGGCCGAGGCCCATGGCAGCCTGTGCGGGCTTGCCTGTGTACTCGGTGCCGATGCGCAGGCGTCGTGGCTGGCGGATACCCTGGCAACGGCCGAGGAGCCGGCTTTGCCGGACGAAGACAACGGTGAGGGTCCTGCCGGCATCGACGAAGCGGCGGCGTTGCTCGGCGTGCTGGCGGCTGCCAGTACCAAAGCGCTGGAGACCGGCGACATGAGTTTCCAGCCGTTGCTGCCCTCGGACGACGAGTCGCTCGAACAGCGTACGGCAGCTCTCGCGGCTTGGTGCCAGGGTTTCAACTATGGTCTGGCGCTTGCGGCGCATTTCGGAGATGCCGATGAGGTCGTGCGGCATGAGGCCATTGCCGAGATCGTGCGGGACTTTGCGGAGCTGGCGCAGCTTGGCTACAAGGAAGACGAAGGCGAGGGAGATGTCGAGGCCGACTGGGCGGAGCTGGTTGAATATGTCCGCGTGAGCGTGCAGCTGGTCTTTGAAGAGATGGCCGGCGTCCGGCAGCGTATCGTCACCACAGTCCGCCACTGAAGATCGGACAATGAATCCCGGGGAATTCAGCCGCCGTCGCCGGCAACTGATGCGCATGATGGGCAAGGGAAGTATTGCCATCCTGCCTGCCGCCCAGCCGCGCATGCGCAACCGCGATGTTCAGTATCCGTACCGGCAGGACAGCGACTTCTATTATCTGACCGCCTTCAGTGAGCCTGAGGCGGTGGCAGTGCTGGCACCGGGGCGGGCCGGCGGCGAGTATCTGTTGTTCTGCCGTGACCGCGATCCGCAGCGCGAGACCTGGGACGGGACCCGTGCCGGACCCGCCAATGCGGTCAGGCAGTTTGGAGCGGATGAGGCATTGTCCATCGGCAAGGTGGACGACATCCTGCCGAAGATCATCGCCGGCAGTGAGCGTGTCTATTACACGATGGGCGCGCACCCCGAGTTCGATCAGCGCCTGACGGGCTGGCTGTCCGCGCTCAGCTCGCACGGCAGCACAGCCGTGATGCATACGCCGGATCAGTTCATTGCCGTCGACCATTTTCTGCATGATCTGCGGCTCTACAAGAGCCGGGAAGAGCTGGTGGCGATGAGGCGGGCGGGGCGCATCGCCGTTCAGGCGCACCGCCGCGCGATGAGCGTCTGTCGGCCCGGCCTGTACGAGTATCAGGTCGAAGCGGAATACATGCATGAATTCCACAGCCACGGCGGGCGGCCATCCTATCTGCCGATCGTCGGTTCCGGGCCCAACAGCTGCATCCTCCATTACCATGCGAACAACCGGAAGCTGGAAGACGGTGATCTGCTGCTGGTCGATGCCGGCTGCGAGTATGACTACTACGCGTCTGATGTAACTCGTACCTGGCCGGTCAACGGGCGGTTCACTTCCGAGCAGCGGGCGGTTTATCAGGTTGTGCTTGATGCGCATGAGGCGGCCATCGCAGAAGTCCGGCCGGGCAATCCCTGGAACCAGCCGCATGAGGCGGCCGTGCGCGTGGTGACGCAGGGGCTGAAAGATCTCGGCCTGCTGGACGGCAATCTGGCCAATCTGCTCAAGACGCGTGCCTGCCAGCGGTTTTTCATGCACCGTACCGGGCACTGGCTGGGCATGGATGTACACGATGTCGGCGACTACCGGATTGCGGAGGAGTGGCGTGTGCTGGAGCCCGGCATGACGCTGACAGTCGAACCCGGCATCTACATTCCTGCTGGCAGTCGCGGTATCGGCAAACAGTGGTGGAACATCGGTGTACGGATTGAGGACGATGTACTCGTGACCAGGGACGGATGCGAAGTGATGACCTGTGATCTGCCGGTTGACCCGGATGCGATCGAGGCCATGATCGGCACGGCGGCCCGATGACGCGATGGAAGCCTTATGAAGGACTATAAAGTCTGGGTGCTGGCCCTGGCCCTGTTCCTGATCGGCGGGGCATTGTTTGTCTACAAGTGGCAGGGGCTCGGCTATCCGCTGCTGCCTGATGAGCAGACGCGTATCTGGACCGTTGAGGCCACGCTGAAGTTCGATGCCGGTCCGGCGCCGGTGCCAGCCAAGGTCACGCTGTACGTGCCCGCACTGACCCCGGGCTTTGCCATTCTCGACGAGAATTTCGTCTCGCGCGGGTTTGGCTTCACCACACGCTATGTTACGGGTGGCCGGCAGGTGCAATGGGCCGTCCGCCGCATCAAGAATGAGCAGACGCTGTACTACCGGGCGACGATCTACAAGGATCCGCTGCAGGCGGAAAGTGATACCACACCGCCATTTCCGGCACCGCCCCGGTTGCGTGACGCGGAGAACATTGCCCTGCAGCAGTTGCTGGGGCAGATACAAAGCCAGTCGGCGGACCCGGCCTCTTTCACTGTCGAGTTGCTCAAGCGGCTGGCAAATCCCGGCACGGACCAGAATGTCCTGATGCTGCTCGGATCCGGGACAGGGATCACCGGGCGGGCGGTCACCGCGATTACCGTACTGGCGGCGGCGCAGATTCCCGCCCGGCTGCTGCGCGGTGTCTACCTGGTCGACCGGGAACAGCAGGCGCGCCTGTTGCCCTGGCTGGAGGTGCACGACGGCGAACGCTGGATCTACTTCGATCCGGCCACCGGCGCCCAGGGACTGCCGGAAAATTTCCTGATCTGGTGGCGCGGTTCGGCACCGCTGTATACGCGAGACGGTGGCGGCAAGACGGAAGTGCAGTTTTCCGTCCAGCGCAACGAGGTCGACCCGGTGCTGGTTGCCGAGCGCAGGGCCAATGCCTGGCAGTCACGGATTGCCGATTTCTCGATGTTCTCCCTGCCTATCCAGACGCAGGCGGTATACGGCGTGCTGCTGATGATCCCCCTTGGTGCGCTGCTCGTGGTGTTTCTGCGCAACATCGTCGGTGTCGCGACCTTCGGCACCTTCATGCCGGTCCTTGTTGCGCTGGCCTTTCGCGAGACCGAAGTCGTGGCGGGCGTGATCCTGTTTTCACTGGTCGTGGCGCTCGGCCTCCTGTTCCGCTTCTTCATGGAGCATCTGCGCCTGTTGCTGGTGCCGCGTCTGGCCTCGGTGCTGATAATCGTGGTGTTGCTGATGGCGCTGATCAGTATCGTCGGCCACCAGCTCGGGCTGGACATGGGCCTGTCGGTTGGACTGTTCCCGATGGTCATCCTCACCATGACCATCGAACGCATGTCCATCGTCTGGGAAGAGCGTGGTCCTACGGAGGCGATCCAGCAGGGCGTCGGCAGCCTGTTTGTCGCCGCACTGTGCTTCAGCGTGATGGATATCGGATTTTTCAAGCATCTGTTCTTCGTCTTCCCCGAGCTGTTGCTCTGGCTGCTGGCCATTACCTTGCTGCTCGGCCGTTACAGCGGCTACCGGCTGTTCGAACTCGTGCGCTTCAAGTCATTTGCGGACCGGGTGCCCTGATGTTCGGTCTGGCAAGGCGGCTGTCAGCCAGCGGGGTGCTTGGCATCAACGCGCGCAATTGCCGGTACATCCTGAAGCACAACCCGCGTCATCTGTATCCGCTGGTCGATGACAAGCTGGCTACCAAGCGCCTGGCAATCGCAGCGGGCCTGCCGGTGCCGGAGCTGTATGGCGTCATCACCAGTCACCACGATGTGCGGCGATTGCCGGAACTGGTGGCCGGGCACCGTGATTTCGTGATCAAGCCGGCCCATGGCTCGGGGGGCGACGGGATTCTTGTTGTCTCTGCGCGGGTCAGGGACGGCTCGGCATACCGGCTGGTCGACGGCACGATCATGGATGGCGACGATATCGGTCATCACCTGTCGAATATGCTCAGCGGCCAGTACAGCCTTGGCGGGCACAGGGATGTCGCGCTGATCGAGTATTGCGTGAAGTTCGATCCCATCTTCAGTGAGTGCGCGTATCGCGGTATCCCGGATATCCGCGTCATCGTGTTCCGCGGCTATCCGGTGATGGCCATGCTGCGACTGCCGACGCGCAGATCGCATGGCAAGGCCAATCTGCACCAGGGCGCGGTGGGTGCCGGACTGGATCTTGCGACCGGTGAGACCACCTGCGCTGTCATCGGCAATTCGGTGGTCACCGAACATCCCGATACCGGGGCGGTGATTGCCGGCCGGCAGATCCCCCGCTGGGAATACCTGCTGGATTTCGCCGCACGCTGTCATGAACTGACCGGACTCGGTTATCTTGGCGTGGATATCGTTCTCGACCGTGACCTCGGGCCGATGCTGCTGGAACTCAACGTCCGGCCGGGGCTTAATATCCAGATTGCAAACCGGTGTGGATTGCGCGACCGGCTCAGGGTGATCGAGGCCCGGCCTGCCGGCGTCAGCGTCAAAGAACGCGTAGCATTCTCCATGGGATCCCTGCTGCAGCCCGCAGCTGTGGCAATTTAATCAAGGCAGGACGATGGCGCATCAAACCCCACTCTATGCTGACCATGTTGCCAACGACGCCCGGATCGTGGAATTCGGCGGTTGGGACATGCCCCTGCAGTATGCATCTGCGCTCGCAGAGCATCACGCTGTGCGCCAGTCATGTGGCATCTTTGATGTCTCGCACATGACGGTGGTTGACCTGACCGGTCCGGACAGCACCCGTTTTCTGATGCGGTTGCTGGCCAACGATCCGGGCAAGCTGCGCAGTGCGGGGCAGGGGCTTTACAGCTGCATGCTCAACGATGCGGGCGGTGTCGTCGATGATCTGATCGTTTACCGGCTCGGTGACAACGTCTACCGGTTGATCATCAATGCCGCAACGCGTGTCCAGGACCTCGGCTGGATGGCACGGGTTGCCGACCGCGATGACATCGTGATCCGGCACCGCGACGATCTGCTGATGATTGCCGTGCAGGGACCCAAAGCCCGTGAGCTGGCCGCCCCCCTGCTCGCGGAGGAATTGCAGGCTCCGGCGCTCGCGCTGCGATCCTTTGAGTGTGTGCGCCATGATCATGTGTTTGTGGCGCGCACCGGTTATACGGGTGAGGACGGCTTCGAGATCGTGCTGCCGGCTGAGGCCGGAGTGGCACTGTGGCGGGCGCTGGCTGCCGCCGGTGCGGTTCGCTGTGGTCTCGGTGCACGGGATACCTTGCGTCTGGAGGCGGCGCTTAACCTCTATGGTCAGGACATGGATGCGGGAACTTCACCACTGGTGTCCGGGCTCGGCTGGACGGTTGCTTTCGAGCCGGCCGACCGCCAGTTCCGTGGCCGCGCAGCACTGGAAAAGCAGAAGACCGAGGGGGTCAGCGAAAAGCTCACCGGTCTGGTGCTGGAGGATCGCGGTATCATGCGCCACGGCCAGCGGGTGATAACCGCGGCCGGCGAAGGCAGTATCACCAGCGGTGGTTTTTCGCCGACTATGGAACGCTCTATCGCGCTGGCGCGATTGCCGGTTGCGGCGACCGGCTCCTGTCAGGTTGATATCCGTGGCGTGCTGCGCAAGGCGCAGATCGTCAAACCGCCGTTCGTACGGCTCGGGCGCATTCTGGTTGACGATGCGCCGGTTCAGAAATAGTTGCAGGGAATACAGACAGACATGACCCAGATACCGCAGCAGCTCAAATACACCGAGGACCACGAATGGGTCCGCGCCGAGGCCGATGGCTCGGTCGTGATCGGTATCACCGACCATGCCCAGCATCAGCTTGGCGAACTCGTTTATGTGGAGCTGCCGGATGCGGGGCGGACGGTGACACGCGGCGCCGCGATGGCCGTAGTCGAATCCACCAAGGCAGCATCGGATGTCTATGCGCCGCTGGCCGGCGTCATCGTGCAGGGTAATCCGGCGCTGGCTGACCAGCCAGAACTGGTGAACACCGATCCCTACGGCGAAGGCTGGCTGGTACGGTTGCGTCCCGGTGATGCGGCAGATCTTGCCGCGCTGCTGGACAGTGCGGCCTACACACAGCTGCTGGCGGCCGAAGACTGAGACGACCTGTAAACGACAGGCAGAATCACAGACAGAATTACAGGAAGCGGCGTGCCATTCATTCCACATACTGACGACGACCTGGCCGTCATGTTGCAGACGATCGGTGTCGCCGATATCGACACCCTGTTCGA
The DNA here is from genome assembly GCA_963204745.1 of Pseudomonadota bacterium. Taxonomy (GTDB): domain Bacteria; phylum Pseudomonadota; class Gammaproteobacteria; order Steroidobacterales; genus SHZI01. The sequence goes on along the minus strand of CAUJHF010000053.1, from coordinate 118,611 downwards.
CGAGATTCCTGCGGCGCTGCGGATTTCCAGCCTGCCGGGCGTACCGCCGGGCTTGTCGGAGGCTGCCGTTACGCGCCTGATGCGCAAGCGGGCGGCGCAGAATACCGACAGCCTCTGTTTTCTCGGCGCCGGTGCCTATGAGCACCATATTCCGGCGGCCGTATGGGAACTTGCCGCGCGCGGCGAGTTTTATTCTGCCTATACGCCCTATCAGGCCGAGGCCAGCCAGGGCACCTTGCAGCTCATCTATGAGTATCAGTCGATGCTGGCCGGGCTGGTCGACATGGATGTTTCCAATGCTTCCTTGTATGACGGCGCGACCGCTTTTGCCGAGGCCTGCCTGATGGCGGTGCGTGCCAGCCGCAGCAATTCGCGGCGGGTTCTGGTAGCCCGTTATCTGCATCCGCTATGGCGCAAGGCTGCCGAGACCCTGCTCAAGGGGCAGACCGTCGAGCTGGTTGAACTGCCGGCTGTCGATGGACATACCGATCCGGATGCGCTGACGAAACTGGATGGTCAGGATTTCGCGGCAGTTTGCCTGCCGTGGCCAAACTTCCTCGGCGGACTGGAGCCGGTCGATACGCTGACCGACTGGGCGCACAGCCGCAACATGCTGGTGATCGGCGTCTGCAATCCGGTTGCCCTCGGACTGCTCAAGCCGCCGGGCAAGTGGGGTGCGCGGGGTGCGGATATCGCCTGCGGTGAAGGACAGCCGCTGGGGATTCCGCTTGCCTCGGGTGGTCCCTATTTCGGCTTCATGGCCTGCCGGCAGGCACTGGTGCGGCAGATGCCGGGCCGGATCGTTGGCCAGACGCTGGATATCGAAGGGCGCCGGGGCTTTACCTTGACCCTGCAGGCGCGCGAGCAGCACATCCGGCGCTCGAAGGCGACCTCAAACATCTGCACGAACCAGGGCCTGATGGTGACGGCTGCCACGATCCACATGTCCTTGCTCGGCAGCGAGGGATTGCGGCGCGTGGCCGCACAGTGTCATGCCAACACCCGTTCACTGGTCGGCGCATTGACCAGCCTTGATGGTGTGGAGTTGCGCTTTGCGCCGTACTTCCACGAGGCGGTGCTGAAGCTGCCGCGGCCTGTTGCGCCGCTGCTGGCTGAACTCGCCGCTGCCGGGATTCTCGGCGGCTATGATCTGGGCGCTGATTTCCCCGAGCTGGGTCAGGCGGTGCTGGTATGCGCCACCGAACTGCGCACCGCAGAAGATATAGCGGCCTATCGCCATGCGCTGGCGGGCGCACTGGGCATGGCGGCAGCCGCATGAAGCGCGAAGAGCTGATTTTCGAACAGTCCCGGCCAGGCCGGCGTGCGCCCACGCATGCGCCGGCGACCCTCGCCGCAACCGACGATCTGCCGTCATCCGTGCTGCGTCAGGAGCCGCCATTGCTGCCTGAGGTTTCGGAGCTGCAGGTAGTGCGGCATTTCACCCGGCTGTCGCAGCTCAATTTCTCTATCGATACGCACTTCTATCCCCTGGGTTCCTGCACGATGAAGTACAACCCGCGGGCATCCAATACCCTGGCGATGCTGCCCGGCTTTCTCGCGCGGCACCCGCTGGAGCCGGACAGCCATGCCCAGGGCGTCCTTGAATCCCTGTTCGATTTGCAGGAATTGCTGAAGGCTGTGACCGGCATGAGCGGTGTGTCGCTGACGCCGATGGCGGGCGCACAGGGCGAGTTTGCCGGCATCGCGATGATTCGCGCCTATCATCTGGCGCGCGGCGACACGGAGCGCACGCAGGTCATCGTTCCGGATGCCGCGCACGGTACCAATCCGGCCAGCGCGACCATGTGCGGATGCGAAGCGATTGAAATACCGACCGGGCCGGACGGTGATGTGGATCTCGATGCCCTGCGCCAGGTGGTCGGACCGAAAACCGCTGCGATCATGCTGACCAATCCGTCCACGCTGGGTGTATTCGAGCGCCGCATCAGCGAGATCGCGGAAATCGTGCACGCGGCAGGCGGACTGCTTTACTACGACGGTGCGAACCTGAATGCGATCCTCGGCCGTGCGCTGCCGGCAGGCATGGGTTTCGACGTCGTGCACATCAACCTGCACAAGACCTTTTCCACGCCGCACGGTGGTGGTGGACCCGGCTCGGGAGTCGTGGCGGTGAATCCGCGCCTCGAACCGTTTCTGCCCATCCCGATCGTCGGCAAGCGCGATGGCAGCTACGTGTGGCTGACAGAAGCAGATCGCCCGCAGAGCATTGGCCGACTGTCCGGCTTCATGGGCAATACGGGCATTCTGCTGCGCGCCTACATTTACATGCGTCTGCTGGGTACGGATGGCATGCGCCGCGTGTCGGGTTACGCGACACTGAATGCCAACTATCTGTGTGCACGGCTGGCATCTGCCGGCTTCACGATCGCCTACCCCCGGCGGCGGGCCAGTCACGAGTTCATCATTTCACTCAAGGACGTTGCCCGCGACACCGGCGCCACGGCGATGGACTTTGCCAAGGCGCTGCTCGACCGCGGTTTCCATGCACCGACCACCTATTTCCCGTTGCTGGTTCCGGAGTGCCTGCTGATCGAGCCGACCGAAACAGAGGCCCGGCAGGAACTCGACGATTTCGTGCAGGCGCTTACCGAAATCCGTGATCTGGCCGGCCGCGATGTCGGTGAGCTGAAGCGTGCGCCGCAGACCACGCCGGTACGGCGACTCGATGATGTGCGCGCTGCCCGGCAGCTGGACCTGACGTGGCAAGGCAAGCCCAGAACCGTCAACTGATGCCACGCGCCACAGGCGCAGCCCGGAGAGTGAAGATTTGTCAGCCCTGATCTGCGGTTCAATTGCCTACGACAACATCATGGTGTTCCAGGGGCGGTTCAAGGAACACATCCTTCCCGACCAGATTCATATCCTGAACGTTGCCTTTCTGGTGCCGGAGCTGCGCCGCGAGTTTGGCGGCTGTGCCGGCAACATCGCCTATAACCTGAAACTGCTCGGCGACGAGCCGCTGATCATGGCGACGGTAGGCGGCGACTTCAGCAGCTACCGGGCCTGGCTGGATCGTCACGGGATCGACTGCCGGTACATCCGCGAGTTGCCGGATACGCTGTGTGCGCAGGCCTATATCACCACCGATCTCGACGACAACCAGATCACGGCCTTCCACCCCGGTGCGATGAACCACGCGCACCTCAACCAGGTGCCCTCAGGTGCCGGTTTGAAGATCGGCGTGATTTCTCCGGACGGACGCGACGGCATGCTGCAGCATGCGGAGCAGTTTCATGCTGCCGGCGTGCCCTTCATTTTTGACCCGGGGCAGGGGCTGCCGATGTTTGGTGGCGACGAGCTGCGCCGTTTCATCGAACTGGCAAGCTGGGTGGCGGTCAACGACTATGAGTCCAGGCTGCTCAGCGAACGCACGGGCTGGAATGAGGCCGAACTCGCCCGGCATGTCGATGCGCTCATCGTGACGCGTGGTGCGCAGGGTTCGACGATCTGGTCTGAAGGCGAGGGTATTGCGATTCCGTCCGTCAAACCGTCTGCGTTGCTGGACCCGACCGGCTGTGGCGATGCCTACCGTGCCGGATTGCTGTTCGGCCTGTCGCGTGGTTTGCCATGGGCTGAAACAGGGCGCCTGGCCGCCTTGCTCGGCTCTATCAAGATTGCCCATCGCGGCACACAGAACCACCAGTTCAGCCCGACATCACTGGCGCAGGAGTTTCGTGCGGCATTCGGGCATGCGCTCAGCATCTAGGTTATTCGCGCTCATCCTGTGCCTCGCGGCGCTGCCGGCGCTTTCTGCGGCCAATGATTCTGCCGCCGGCGCCTGGCGGAATACCATCGAAGGGATTTCACCCGCAGTCGTTTCCATCCAGGTGGACGAGACGCGCGCCTTCGACACAGAATGGAATGAATCGGGCCAGGCGACCGGTTTTGTGGTCGACGCAGAGCGCGGCCTGATACTTACCAATCGACATGTCGTTACCTCGGGGCCGGTGCGCGCAGTCGCCATCTTCACCAATCAGGAAGAGGTTGAACTGACTCCGGTGTATCGCGATCCGGTACACGACTTCGGCTTCTATCGTTACGACCCGGCAGCTCTGAAGTACATCCGGCCCAAAACCCTCGCGCTCAAACCGGCCGCCGCGCTGGTCGGCCGTGAGATCCGCGTGGTCGGCAACGACGGCGGTGAGCAGTTGTCGATCCTGTCCGGGACCATTGCCAGGCTGCGTCGCGAAGCACCGGACTATGGCCGGGGCAAGTACAACGACTTCAATACCTTCTACCTGCAGGCCGCATCCGGCACGTCGGGCGGCTCATCGGGTTCCCCGGTGATCGACATCGATGGCAATGTGGTCGCGCTGAATGCCGGGGCCAGCAACGCCACCGCATCGAGTTTTTTCCTGCCACTCGATCGTGTGCAACGGGCGCTGACGCTGCTCCGCATGGATCAGCCGGTCGCACGCGGTACGCTGGGGGCGATATTCAGCTATACGGCGTTCGACGAACTGCGTCGCCTGGGTTTGCGAGAGGCGAGCGAAACGGCGGTGCGCCGGCGTTTCCCCGACGGTATCGGCATGCTGGTGGTCAGCGAGATTCTGCCGGGAACCGCGGCGGCCGGGGTGCTGCAGGTCGGGGATATTGTCGTCAAGGTGAGTGGCGACTACGTGTCTGAATTTGTGCCGCTCGACGATGCGCTTGATGCGCATGTAGGCCAACCGGTCGATCTGGTCGTCGAGCGTGGTGGTCAGGTCATGAGTCTGCGTATGGCGGTGCAGGATCTGCACCAGTTCAATCCCGACGAGTATCTGCAGTTCGGCGATGCGGTCGTCAACAACCTGTCCTGGCAACTGGCGCGCTATTTCAATCGCGCGGCCGAAGGCGTGTACGTGGCAAACCCCGGTTTCACGCTGGCAGCAGCGGGAATCCCCCGTGGTGCGGTAATCGTTGCCGCTGGCAGTGAGCCGGTCAACACCATCGACGACCTCGAGCAGGTGCTGGCGGGCCTCAGCGATCAGCAGCAGGTTGCCCTTCGCATCATCAGTGTCGAAGAACCTGGCTCCAGCCGGCTGCGCGTGATTCGCATGGACCGGCGCTGGTTTCCGGCTGTGCGCTGCCACCGTGACGATGTTCGTGGCGAGTGGCCGTGCAGGGATCTCGCTGGCGGGCCACCGTCCCGGCCGCCGGAAGGCGGTACGGCGAGCCTGGTTCCGCAGCGCGACCCGAGGCTGCGCGGGATCGCGCCCTCACTGGTGCTGGTCAACTTCGATATGCCGTATGTGGTGTCCGGCGTATCCGAACAGCATTACTATGGCACCGGTGTCGTGCTTGATGCAGAACGCGGTTTCGTGGTCGTCGATCGCAACACGATTCCCGAGGCCATGGGCGACGTGCGGATCACCTTTGGCGGTACGCTGGAGATCCCGGCACGCGTGGTCTTCGTGCATCCGGCGCACAACCTTGCGCTGCTGGCCTACGACCCGGCCCTTATCGGTGATACGCCGGTGAAGTCCGCGCGCCTGAACAGCACTGTTCCGGAGCCCGGCGACGAGCTGTGGGTAATCGGCCTGCGCAGTGGCGACAAGCTGGCGGCGCAGCCGACGACATTTTCGTCACTGGAGCCAGTGAGCTATCCGCTTTCCCGCACCATGCGATTTCGGGAGAGCAACCTGGAAACCCTGGCACTGGTCAGCCCGCCTCGCGACATCGACGGTGTGGTGACCAACCGCCGGGGCGAGGTGGTATCACTCTGGTCGAGCTTTGCCTGGCAGGGTAACGGCCAGCTACGGCAGGAAAATCGCGGGATGCCCGCTGAATATCTTGCCGAGTTGCTCGACATTGCCCGCAGCGGCCAGATGCTGCATTCCCTGGAAGTGGAATGGGCGCAGATGCCGCTGGCTGATGCGCGTCGGCTGGGTTTGCCGGCGGATTGGGCAGAACGCATTGCCGTGCAGGATCCTGAACGCCGTCAGATCCTGGGTGTCACCCGCACCGTCGCCGGGTCGCCGGCGGCAAACCTGCTGCAGCCAGGTGATCTGCTGCTGACGATTGATGGCGTCGTGGCGACGCGCTTTCGAGAAATCGAGCGGCGCACACAGAAGCCGGCGGTCGTGCTGGAGGTACTGCGCAACAGTCAGGTGCTCAGTGTCGAAATTGCCACGGTACCGCTTGACGGCACCGGCATACGTCGCGCGTTGCTCTGGGCGGGTGCGCTGTTGCAGGTGCCATACCGGGATATGGCGGCCCAGCGCGGTGTCGAGCCGACTGGCGTGTACGTGTCGTACTTTGCCTTTGGTTCACCGGCTTCGCGCTATGGCCTGCTTGCCGGACGGCGAATCACGGCCGTAGACGGCACAGCCATCGCCGATCTGGATCAGTTTATTGTCGTGGTCAGCGGCAAACGCCACCGCGACTCGGTGCGTCTCACGACCGTTACCTGGAATGGACAGGTCGAAGTATTGACGCTCAGGCTGGACGACACCTACTGGCCCGCATACCAGATCGTCTGGCATGACGGCCAATGGCATCGCGAAGCCTTGCTACATTGACGGGTCCGGCTTCAGCTCGGCGAACCTTGCGCGCCAGTCTGTCACCGGCGAACCATCGACTGTATTGACCTCAAAGGTCCGGTTGAGCGCTTCAGGGTGTTTCAGTGCCTGTACGCAGACGGTAGCCAGGTCTGAACGTGCGATGGTGGTCTGTCCCGCAGACTTGTCGCCCTGCTCGATGACAAAGGCCTTCTCGCCGGGTTCGCCATTCCCCAGTCCACCCGGGCGGATGATCGTGTAAGGCACGCCGCTGGCGCGCAATGCGTCCTCACCCTTCAGCTTCCAGATGAGTACGTTGCCGAACATCCGGTTCAGGGGATGCTCTTTCTGCGTCGCCGAACGCGAGGAAACGAGCACGAACTGCCTGACGCCGGCAACCGACGCCGCAACTGCCAGATTTCTGACTCCTGCGTAATCGATCACTTCGGGCCGGGAAGGGCCTTTTGCACCCTTGGCGCCGATCGCCGAGATCACTGCGTCTGCGCCCTGCATCGCAGGTGTCAGCGTGGCCGGGTCCGTAACATCGCCCGTGAAGTAGCTCACCCGATCGCCAAAGGCGGCCCTGGCCTTCACCGGATCACGGACCAGTGCGCGCACGGTGTAACCTTCGGTCAGCAACTGGCCGACAACCGCTGTGCCGGTGCGTCCGGTAGCGCCGGCCACAAGCACGATCCCGGGTGATGCCGACATACTCGCTGTGCCGCTGGTGCAGGCCGCAAGGGCCAATACGCAGGTACCGATCAGGGCGATCTTTCTGGTCACGGACATGGGCGGGGCCTCCATCAGATTTGGCCTGAGCATATCCAAGTGCGCCGGGCTGCGCGAGTCCCGCCGACGCGGGTATGATCAACCCATGCAACAGCGAAAACTCGGCAATACCGGTGAATCGGTGTCGGCGGTCGGACTCGGCTGCATGGGCATGGTGGGCTGGTATGGCCAGCGCGATGATGCCGAGGCGCTGGCCACCCTGCATCGGGCCCTTGATCTCGGCATCAATCATCTCGATACGGCCGCCGTCTATCAGGATGGCGCCAATGAGCGTTTTGTCGGCGAAGCGATCCGCGGGCGTCGCGATGAGGTATTCCTCGCGACCAAGTGTGGCCTTTCGCGCACAGCCGAAGGGCGGATTACGGCCGACAACCGGGCAGCCACCATCCGTACTTCCTGTGACGAGAGCCTGCGGCGGCTGGGCGTGGAGCAAATCGATCTGTTTTATCTGCATCGTATCGATCCGCAGTTGCCGATCGAGGACTCGATGGGCGTGATGGCTGAGCTGGTGCGGGCCGGCAAGATCCGCTTCACAGGCATCTCGGAAGCGAGCCCGCAGACCTTGCGTCGTGCCTGCCGCATACATCCGGTTGCGGCCCTGCAGAGCGAACTCTCGCCGTGGACGCGCAATGCCTGTGGTACGACGCTGGAGACCTGCGAGGAACTTGGCGTGGCCTTTGTCGCCTACAGTCCGCTGGGGCGCGGCTTCCTGACCGGGGCCATCAGCAGTGTTGCGGATTTTCCCGAAGGCGATACGCGGCGCATGTTTCCGCGTTTCCAGGCGGACAACCTCCAGCACAATCTCGCCGCAGCCGAACGGCTGCGGGAGCTGGCGCACGGCATTGGCTGCACGCCGGCCCAGCTGTCGCTGGCCTGGGTGCTCGGCCAATGGCAGGGTGTGCTGCCGATTCCGGGTACCAAGAAGCGACGCTGGCTTGAAGAAAACGCTGCGGCTGCCGATCTGCAGCTTTCAGCGGAGCAGCTGGCTGCCGTTGCGGATGCGATCCCCGAGGATCTGGTGCAGGGTGAGCGCTATCCGGAAAGCATGCTGGCAACCCTCAATGTCTGAGCCCGGTCTGGTCGGCGGACGCCGGGCCTGTTGCAATCGATGCTTGTGAAGGAGTACCCGACATGACGACACAGAGTGAGCAGATCGCCGGCGAACGGCGCCGCCTGAAGTCGGTGCGGCAGCTGCTGACGACTGCCGTGGCGCGCAAGTCCGGCGGCAGCCGGTCATTTGTACCGTTCTATATCGCCCTGGGCGACTATATGGAGGCGTCCATGGATCGCCTGCACGCCCAGGATGTGAAGATGGGTGACATGATCCGCCGCAAGCTCGCAACGATCGATGACAATGCGAGACAGGCACTCGACGAGTTGCACGAGCGCCTGACCGGTAATCAGGCGCACCTGACGGTTTTCTCGGCTGCAAAAAGCGCACTGCAGAGTGAAGGTGCCGATGCGCTTGAGCGCTTCGAGCAGGCCAGTGCAGCCTACACGGCCTACATCATGGCCAATATGGGGCATCACGGTGCGACGACCGAGCTCGCGGCAAAGCTGTTCAGCGAAGCCGACTGGGCATACATGGCTGGCAGCACCGAGGCCGAGACCGCGCTGGAGCAGGAGCTCTACGCCAGGGTATACGCATTGCTGCCGGCGGCGCTGTCGGATCTGCAGCCCGCTGCAGTCTGAAACGACGCCAGCAACCGGGCCAGGCGATGGAGCTGCGACTTGTCTTCCTTCTGCCACTTCTGGTGGCGCTGCCCGCGGTGCCGGTGTGCGCCGATACGCGTGTCGGTGACGCCATCGTCATCAGCGAGGCCGTCCCTGAAGACCTCTACGCCGTCGGCGGCAGGTTGCGGATCAACGGCCCTGTAACCGGTGACGCCGTGCTTGCTGCCGGTACGGTTGCCCTTGACGGTGATGTCGATGGTGATGTGAGCGTTGCCGGCGGGCAGATCGGGATCTCCGGTGGTGTGGGCGATGACCTGCGTGCCGCAGGCGGCGACGTCACGCTGCGCGGGTTTGTCACCGACCATGCGGTGATCGCCGGCGGTGTGGTCAACATCGCCGAGGGCAGTGCCATTGCCGGGCGCACCTGGATTTCAGCGGGCAGGCTGGAGATGGCCGGCCAGATCGGCGATGACCTTCGGGTGTTCGCCCGGACAGCCGTCATCACCGGCCAGATCCAGGGCAATGTCGAGATTACGGCGCAGGAGATCCGCATCGAGTCCGGTGCCGCCATAGGCGGTGATCTGGTCTGGCACAGTGATCGACCGCCGCTGATTGCCGAAGACGTGCTGATCATGGGCGAGGTGGCTGGCGTAACTGCACCTGTCGATGAATTGCCCGAAACGGCGGCACCGGTGTTTGGCAGTTGGGCGCTTGGTCTGGCGATCATGATCGCTGCTGCTGGCGTGTACTGGTTGAGTCCCGCGTTCGTCAAGCGTTCAGGCGCATTGTTGAATGAGTCGCCCGTGCGCACGCTTGTAAGCGGTGCCATCGCTATCTCGCTGACACCGCTGGTGATCGGCGTGCTGTTCGTGTCAGTGTTTGGCTGGCTGTTCGGGCTGCTGCTGCTGACGGCATACCTGCTGGCCGTACTGCTGTCCGGACTGCTCGGCCTGCTGATGCTGGTGCAGCTGATCCGGATCCGGATTGCGGCTCAGGAGCCGGTGCCCGCCGCGGGGAGGAGTCCGGTCTGGCGGGACCTTGTGCTGCTGTTGCCAGTGACGGTGTTTGCGCTGCTCATACAGTCGGTGCCGGTTCTCGGCACGCTGTTTTCGCTGCTGGTTCTGCTGGCAGGCTTCGGCGCGCTTGCATTGCTGGTCGTACGGCGCAAGCCGGCAGCCGTATAGGTTCTGACCCAGGTGGAGAACTCCTCCGCCGGCATCGGCTTGCTGATCAGGTAGCCCTGTGCCTGTTCGCAGCCATTCGCGGCCAGCCAGCCCAGCCCGGCCTGTGTTTCAACGCCTTCGGCGATGACCTGCAGTCCGAGATTGTGGGCCAGATTGATCGCCGCGCCCACGATTGCCACATCATCCCTGTCGTCCGGCAGGTTGGTGACGAAGGACCGGTCTATCTTCAGCTCATCTACCGGCAGCCGCTTGATCAGCGACAAGGAAGAGTAGCCTGTGCCGAAGTCGTCTACTGCAATCCGGATGCCGATGTCGCGCAGGCACTCCAGCACCAGCGTGGCATGTTTGAAGTCGAGTACAACGGCCTCTTCGGTGATCTCCAGTACCAGGTTTTTTGCCGGGAGATCATGGTTGCGCAGCAGTTCCAGAATATAGAACGGCAGGTTCTTGTCCTGCAGGTCGCGGCTCGACAGGTTTACCGAGATCGGCAGGTCAAGTCCTTCCTCTAGCCACAGGCGGCATTCGCGGATCGCAGTTGCCAGTGCCCAGTGGGTGATCAGCGAGATGTTGCCGGATTTTTCGGCAATGGGTATGAACTGGTCGGGTGTCAGGAATCCGAATCCGGGATGCTGCCAGCGTACCAGCGCTTCGGCACCACAGATTTGCCCATCCGGAAGGCGCACCTTCGGCTGCAGATAGAGCCGGAACTCATCGTGCCGGGCAGCTTTGCGCAGGTCGCCGAGGATGGCCAGCTGACGCCGGTTCCGTCCGTCGTTGCCTTCCTGATAGATGCGGATCCGGACGTCCGAGTTGCGTGCATCGTAGCGGGCCACGGCTGCACGCTGCAGCAGCTGCTCGGCATCTGCCGCATGCTGCGGAAAGCTCGCAATGCCTACCCGTGCCTCGACGCTCACATTGATATCGCGCACCGATAGTCCACCGCCGAGCAGGCGCACCAGGTCCTCGGCGATTTCCGTTGCCTGGTCGAGGTCCCGCCCGTCGAGTACGATAATGAACTGGTCGCCTTCGATGCGGCCCAGCATGTGCCGTGCATCCAGCCCGGCACGCAGCCGCTCGGCGGCCTGACACCGCAGCGCGTCGCTGATGTCGTATCCCAGCGATGAGCCGATGTCGCTGAAGTTGTTCAGATCGACCAGCATTACCGTTACGGGCTCTCCAGTCGGCGCAGCGCGCAGGATGGCAGTCTCGATTTCATCGAGTGCCGAGAGCCGCGTGGGCAGGCCGGTGAGTGCATCGAAGCGGGCATGGAAGGTGATGTGCTCTTCGCGGTCGGCAATGCTCCGCTGCATGGCATTGAGTGCGCTGGCCAGTTCCGCGACTTCGCCATTGCCTTCTACCTGAACCACCTGGTGATAGTAGCCATCGCGAATCCGGCGGGCCGCCTGTACCAGTGTATTGACGGGTCTGGTGATCGTGCGGGACAGAAGCAGGCTGCCGAGAATTGCCAGGCACAGCGCGACAGCGCCAAGCAGCAGCACGGCATAACGCAGGGTCCGGTACGGGGCCATGATCGCGTCCAGCGGTTCGGACAGCAAAAGCTCGATATCCGGCCGGTCGGGAATCAGTGTTTGCAGCAGGGCGAGGTGCTCAACATTGCCGGTCCTGATGCGCCGCGCGTGGTCGGCAACCTGGCCTGCCGCCGAAAGATCCTGCAGCAGTGTTGCGCTGTCGAGCGCGTCGAGCGAGCTGCCGAGTATCGACGGACGGTCGTTCGAGCGTGCGAGCAGCGTGACGTCGAGACCGGTCAGCGCGGACAGACGCCTGGCGAAAGCCTGTTCTACCAGTATGCCGCTTGTTAGCCAGGCGATCGGTGCGGTGTCTCCAACCGGAACGGTGACTACTTCATAGGTGTGGTCGAAAGCCGTTATATGGGCAGGCACAGCCCCATCGGTCATGGCGAGCCTGACCAGTGCGGGGTGGTGCATGTCCTGTGCGCCGATCGAATCCGTACCTGCGAGTACGCGGCCGTCTGTATCGAGGACAAGGGCAAGATCGAGCTCGGTGCGGTAACGATGGGTGGTCAGCAGTCCGTTGATCGCTGCGACGTCCCGGCTCTTCACGGTGCTGAGGAAGCGGGGATCGGCTGCGAGCACTGCGCCCGCAGAACGCAGCCGCGTATGGCGGCCGGCCGACAGCTGACCAGCGACGGTGGCCGCCTTTTGCAGGATCTGTTCGGCCCGGTTCGAGACCGCCCGGTTGGTGGTCAACAGTACCGCGCCGATGGTGCTGAACTGGGTAAGGACGACAAGCAGAGCCGCAAGCGCCATGATTTTTGAACGGAGACTCCGCATGGAAGGCTAGTCGGCTCGGGAATCGGGAGCTTTATCGTCGCCGGGCCGGGAACGGGCTCCGGTCCGGATATTTGCGACGTGAGTCTCATCGGTGCGTGCTATGCCCAAAGGAGACGAAATCCGTTATGGTTGGCAAACGGGCAAAATCTGTCGATAAAGAACCAGTCCAAAACAACAATCAGAAGCGGAGTTTTCGCAATGACCAAGACCTCGACCATGAAGCCCTTCGCGCCGGGCGATATTTTTCTGGGCTGCACCTATTTGATGAACGTGCCGGGCGATGATCACGCCGGCGAAGGCCGTATCCTGCAGTTTGACCGCAACATGGTGCCCAAGGGCACGCTGTACACCGAGGGTACCAGCCACCTGATCATCAACCTGCGTTTTGCACCGGACGGCACGCTGTGGGGCTTCGATCCTTTTGAATACGCAGTGGTACGTGTGTCTCCGGATGGCAAGCAGTTGCCGCCGGTCGATTTCGGCGTGCGCCCCTGGGGCAACGTGTGTTTTGCTCCCGATGGCAGCATCTGGCTGGGGGAGTACCTGAAGGGCGACAAGCCCTATGATGGCGGTGACATGCGTCGTCTGCCGGGCACCAATTTCGTTGGCTACGGCCGCTTTGCGAAATTCGATGCGAATATGCGACCGGTTGCCGAATACGATGCTGAAACCGCAGCCTCGATGACCGGCTTTCATGGCGTGACGCATACCGTGATGCATCCGGATGGCAAGTCGATTGCCTATATCACCGATCTCGGCATGAAGGTGCACCGCTTCGATGTGGTCAATGGCAAGTGCCTGCCCGATCTTGTGACCTATCCCGGCGGGCCCGAGTACATGCGCAAGTGGACCACGGGTGTGGCATACCGGCAGGACGGCACGCTGCTGTTGCTCAGGGGCAGCTTTATCGACTTCATCAGCCCGGAAGGCAAATCCCTGCGCACCATCGAACTCGACGAATACGGCTACGCCATGATCACGGCCTCGCGCGATGACCGGCATGTATTCACCACCAATATCTTCACCGGTGTGATGTCGAAAGTGGATCTGGAGACCGGCAAGATCCTCGGCCAGATCGACACGGGACTTGCCAAACCGCAGCGTACCCTGGCCGGTATCGCTGAATATATGGCGTAGTTGAAGCTGGCGGAAACACGGCTGCCCCGTCAGGGGCAGCCGTGTCCGTCATTCAGGGCTGTCAGGCAGCCACCAGCGTCCACACCCAGAAACCCAGCACGCTGACCAGTAGCAGAGAGCCCAGTCCATAGACGCCGGAGCGGATTGCCGCTGCCGGTTCAGCCCGTTTGTATCCGGTCACCATGGCGCGGGCAAGGTTTTCCCGGTCGAGCAGACTGGAAACAATAACCCCGCCTACATGCAGGCCGACGACCAGCATCCAGGTATTGGCGAATAACTCGTGCAGTTCCTCAAGGGCATCGCCGCCGAACTCGTTATAGGTCGCGTAACCGCTGAGGCCGGTCAGCGCGGCGAGTATCAGTATCGCCCAGATGGCAAAGCTGCCAGCCGGGTTGTGACCGACGTAATGGGGATGTTGCCCGCGCAGCAGTCCCCGCAGGTAGGCTGCCATCTCGCGCGGGCGATACATGAAGGAGCGGAACTGTGCGTAGCGGGTGCCGATGAAGCCCCAGACCAGCCGGAACAATACGAGGCCCAGAACGGTGTAGCCAAACATCACGTGGATATTTCGCAGGCGCTCGCCGTCGGCCAGCAGCCAGGCGCCGGCGAAGCTCGTGGCCAGCGTCCAGTGAAAAGCCCGTACGGGCAGATCCCATATCAGTGTTTTGGTCTGCATGATGATTCTCCTTCAGGGAACCTTGATGTCCCGCTCGCGAAAACTGCCCTTGTCGGCTTCGCGATGACAGGCGCCGCAGTTGGCGGCGCTTCCGATCGCAGCTGATTTCCACTTCGCGGCTGCGATCTCGTCATGCTCACGGCGAAACCACCTGCCTTCGGTGATGCGCAAGGGCGCATCCGTTGCCATGGTATCGGTCTTGCTGCGTTTGGCGTTGCGGGTCAGGAATGTCTCAATGGTGGCCGCCGTTCCGGCGTCAATACTGGCATCCGTGCCGAAGTGATCCTCCAGCGATCCCATCAGCTGTTGCCAGGATTCAGCCGGCAGGAAGCGGGGTGGATAGGCGATATGACAGCTGCCGCATTCTTCCTGCCAGACCGGATTGGTGGGTGCCGGTTTTGTTGCGCCGTCTGCCCAAACGACCGACGACGTGCTGATGACGGCCAGGTACAGCAGCGCGGTGCTGATGCTGCGAAGGCCGGCGTGCGCTTTTGAAGTGTTCATTGCCAAAGCTCCCTCTTTAACGTGCAAGTGATCGCAGCCAGGTGATGACATCGCCTTTCTCCCGGGCGGTACATTCGCGGTCGAAAACATCCCCGCAATTGCGTTTGAACCACTTTTCCACTTTGGCAGGATCGGTCAGACGCTTCGGGTTGCTGACCGGCGCCATCGGCTGGATCGCCTTGCCGGTCACGGTGTGGCGCCCGGGATTGCGGGGGTCTGCGGTGTGACAGGTGCTGCAGCTCCAGTCCTTGCCCTTGGTGCGAAACAGGGTCTCGCCGCGCGCAGCCGAAAAGCCGCTGAAGGATTTGTCTGCCTGTGCTGCAGCCGTTATTGCGTCGAGCGGGTCAGCGGCCCGGGCCAGGCTGGCCGCGAACAGCAAGGCCGCCAGTCCGCCGACAAATACCGTCTGTTTCATGTCCTGAAGCCCCGTGTTGCTGGTATGGGGCAACTGTAGACATCGAACCTTAAGCGCTGCTTAAAGCCTCCCCCGTGCTAGGCTCGCGCCGCTCCCATGCGTATCCAGACCCTCCGTGAACTCTTGCGCAACAGCGGTGCCCGGCCGCGGCATGAGGCATTGCTGTTGCGTGCCTGGCTGCGCGGTCTTGCCCCGGATACCTGGGCGCACAAACCCGAGTCAGCATTTCCCAGGCAGCTGATTGCCGCTATGCCGGCTATTTCTGCCGGGCTTCACGCACTCGGGCGCGTTCATTCCGGACATGCTGGCGCAGATGGCTCCGAGCGATTGCTGGTACAGCTTGCTGACGGGCAGACAGTGGAAACCGTGCTGCTGCCGCCAGCCGGTGTTTGCGTCTCTACCCAGGTCGGTTGTGCGGTCGGCTGCCAGTTCTGCATGACCGGGCGTGAAGGTCTGCTGCGCCAGCTCGGCAGCGCCGAGATCGTCGCGCAGGTCGCACTGGCGCGTGCCCGGCGGAGCGTGCGTCGCGTGGTGTTCATGGGCATGGGTGAGCCAGCCCACAATCTCGATAACGTGCTCGAAGCCATCGAGCTGCTTGGCACCGACGGCGGTATCGGCCACAAGGAACTCGTATTTTCGACAGTCGGCGACCGACGCGTGTTTGAGCGGTTGCCGCAGGGTGCAGTCAAGCCGGCGCTGGCGCTCTCGCTGCACACTACCAAGGCGCTACTGCGCGCCGAACTGCTGCCGCGCGCGCCACGTATCGATCCGCAGGAACTGGTTGAACTGGGCGAGGCCTATGCGCGCAGGACCACCTATCCGATCCAGTACCAGTGGACGCTGCTCAAGGACGTGAATGACGGCGACGACGAACTTGAAGGCATCGTGGCGCTGCTGGCGGGCAAATACGCGGTGCTCAATTTCATTCCCTACAATACGGTCGAGGGGCTGGATTTCCAGCGTCCCGCCATGGAGCGGGCTGCGGAGATGGCGCGCTGGCTGCACCGGCGTGGTGTGCTGACCAAGCTGCGGCGTTCAGCCGGACAGGATATCGCCGGGGCTTGCGGACAGCTGCGCGCGCGGCGCGTTGCCGGTTAGCTATGCGGCGAGGCGCGAGCCGTCGATCAGCATCCGGAAGTGTTCACGCGTTGCGCTGATCTGCGCGTCAGCACTTTCGGTCTGGTTCACGCGGTTGCGGAAGGCGAGGTGTCCGGGATGTGCCCGGCTGTACCAGCCCAGGTGCTTGCGCGCGATGCGTACACCCATGTGTTCACCATAGAAGGTGTGCAGTGCTGCCAGGTGTCCGAGCAGGTGGTCGCACACCTCGGCGAGTGAAGGTGCCGGCAACACGGTGCCGGTGGCCAGATAGTGGGCGATCTCGCGGAAGATCCACGGCCGGCCCTGTGCGGCCCGGCCGATCATCACGGCATCGCAGCCGGTGTGCTGGAATATCCGGCGCGCCTTCTCCGGTGTGTCGATGTCGCCATTGGCAATGACCGGGATACCGACGGCGGCCTTCACGGCGGCGACGCTGTCGTATTCGGCTGAACCGCTGAACAGGTCTTCACGCGTGCGGCCGTGTACGGCGATGGCCGCGATGCCGGCCGATTCGGCCATGCGCGCGACGACCACGGCATTGCGCTGCTCGCGCGTATAGCCGGTACGGATCTTCAGCGTGACCGGGACCGGTACTGCACGTACCACGGCGTCGAGGATCCGCCCGATCAGCAGCTCGTCACGCAACAGCGCAGAGCCGGCTGCCACGTTGCAGACTTTCTTTGCCGGACAGCCCATGTTGATGTCGATGATCTGTGCGCCGCGATCCATGCTGTAGCGCGCCGCATCGGCAAGCTGCTGCGGGTCGTGGCCGGCGATCTGTACGCCGACCGGTCCCGGCTCATTGCTGAAATCCATGCGTTGCTGCGATTTCAGCGATCCGCGCAGGCGGGGATTGGCGCTGGTCATCTCCGACACAGCGAGGCCTGCCCCGAGTTGCCGGCACAGGAGCCTGAACGGCTTGTCGGTGACACCGGCCATCGGCGCGAGGATCACCGGGGCGCTCAGCGTGTAGGGTCCGATCTGCATGGGCGTGAATTCTAGCGGTACTCGTGCTTCTCCAGCCAACGCCACTGGCCTTTGGCCAGCGTGCCGAGTTGCAGCGGCCCGATGGCGATGCGGATCAGCCGCAGCACCCCGATGTCCTGCGCTTCCAGCAGGCGGCGGATATGCCGGTTGCGGCCTTCATCGAGGACGATTTCCAGCCAGGCGTTCTTCTCGCCGCTGCGTATCAGTCGTGCAGATTTTGCCGCCAGCCGGCCGTTCTCCCTGCTGATGCCGGCGACGAGGCGCTTCAACAGTTCCGCATCGGCCTGCGCGCTGATCTGTACGTGATAGGTCTTGTCGGGTCCGGTGGCCGGATCGGTTATGCGCGCAGCCCATTCCGGATCATTGCTGAACAGCAGGAGCCCTTCGCTGGCCTTGTCCAGCCGGCCTACCGGCGCGAGCCACGGCAGTCCTGCAGCATCGAAGCAACGATAGACCGTGTCGCGGCTCTTTTCGTCAGTGGTCGTGGTGACCAGTCCGCGCGGTTTGTTGAGCATCAGGTAACGCTTTTCGGCGGCGACCAGCGGCTGTCCGTCCAGCGTCAGTTGATCGCGATCCGGGCGTACCGGAAATTCCGGATCACGCACAACGCGACCGTTGACGGCGATGCGTCCGTCGCGAACCCAGCCAGCGGCGATGGTCCGTGAGGCCAGGCCCAGCTTCGAAAGGCTGCGCGCGATACCATGTTTTCTGGATGGCAGGGAAATCGCGGTCTGACTCCGATTACTTGAGTGCGTCGATGTTCAGACCATCGAGGCCGTCGATGCTGTGACGATTCTGTTTCTCCGCCTTGGCGCGCAGCTGCTCTGGCGTCTTGCCTGCCACGGCCCGCTCGATTTCGTCACGTTGCCCGCGATAGTCGTAGAACGGCACGCCCCAGCCGCAGGAATCTGAAATACGCTTCACCTTGATGCGAATGATGTTCCGGCAGACCGGTTGTGGCGGGAAGGTCGCGAGCAGCGTATGGAAATCCGGGTGGTCGCGTTCGATCACGGTGCCCTGGCCATGCAGACGGAGAATGCGCGGGCCGCCTTCGAAGGCGCAGAACATGACGACGATGCGGCCGTTCTCCTTGAGGTGGGCCACGGTTTCGATGCCGCTGCCACCGAGATCCACATAGGCGACTTCATGCGGGCCCAGAATGCGCAGGGTGTCGAGTCCCTTTGGCGAGCAATTCACGCAGCCATCGACAGCCAGTGGCGCGCTGGCAACGAAAAACATCTGCTGCCGGCCTATCCAGTCAGCCAGGTTGTCGTCGATTTGTTCAAACAGTCGTGCCATGAAAACCGGTCCAGGACGAAGTGGCGTCAGGCTGAGCATTGAGCGTCATCAAATAGTGGACGTCAATACGCCGATCCAGGTCGATGAGTACTTCTAGTGGATGGCAATTCCCCCGAAATTGGTTGAGGCCGGCACCTGGAGTTGACCTGCTGGCAGGGGGCTCACTCGGTGGTCGGTGATGCCGGGCGCCGGGCCAACTCCGCCTCCAGTTCGGCAATCCTGACATGCATCGGCGCTGCCACTTCAGTCATCTCCGCAAATGTAAAACGCTCGGTAATGTGCTGCGGGCAGTTCCAGTCGAAGCCCTCGACGGTAATGATGAAGCCCCGCTCTATCCGGGCCCGGTAGTCCGGTATCTCCAGGCGGGACAGCATAGGCACGTCATCCAGCCCGATGATCCGGGCCCGGCCGAACAGCTTCAGGCGGGTCTTGTGCGGGTAGTCCATGAAAAACAGCGAAACGCGCTCTTCGGTCATCAGGTTTCCCACGCTGATGTACTGACGGTTGCCGCGGAAATCCGCGAAGCCGATGGTTCGTCCGTCCAGCACCCGCACGAATCCGGACGGTCCACCGCGATGCTGGATATAGGGCCAGCCCGTCTCGCTGATGGTGGCCATGTAGAACGAGTTGCGGGCCGAGATGAAGCTGGCCTCCGTATCGGTGAATCGATCGTTCATCGCATGCGGAACGGCCTCCATCCGGGCATAGCCGGGTCGGCTGCCCAGTTCCTCCTGCACCTGCCTCACGGTTGGCGTGAAGGCGATCCTGGCGAAGTGATGTGGCATGACGTGCCCCCGCGCTACAGGCCAAGGTCCGACAGGCCCGCATGATCTGCAGGCCGGGGCCCCGCCGGCCAGCGGAATTTCCGCTCGGCCTCAAGAATCGGCTGGTCATTGATGCTTGCAAATCGCATGCGCATCAGCCCCCGCTCGTCGAACTCCCAGTTCTCGTTGCCATGGCTGCGGAACCAGGTCCCGGCATCATCGTGCCACTCGTAGGCGAAGCGCACCGCGATCCGGCTACCGGCGAATGCCCATAGTTCCTTGATCAGGCGATACTCCAGTTCCCTGGACCACTTGCGCCCGAGGAAGGCAACGATCTCGGCCCGTCCTGCCGGAAACTCCGCGCGGTTCCGCCAGTGGCAGTCTTTCGTATAGGCGAGGGACACGCGCTCCGGGTCCCGGGAGTTCCAGGCATCCTCCGCAATCCGTACCTTCCGGGCCGCGGTCTCGTGGGTGAATGGCGGCAGTGGTGGCCGGTCGTCAGCTTGGGTTATGGGGTTCATGGTGTCCTTCTCGGGGTGCTGGTTTGGCTGTCTGGTGGGGCGCGACTTTGGTCGCGCCCCTACCGCAGTCGGCCGGTCAGGCTGCCATGTTCAACTCGATCGTCGGGAAGTCGATTTCGACCTGGGTCGACTTGCCCAGCAGATTGGTGAAGATGTTCATCGCAACGTGGGTGATGATCTCGATAATTTCCGCGTCTGAGTGGCCCGCCGCCCGCACCGCGTCGAACTCCGCCTTGCTTACCTGACCGGTGTGCTCAACGAGTGCGCGCGCGAAGGTCAGCGCTGCCTCTGCCTTCGCATCCGAGGACCGGCCCGTCCGGTTGGCGATCATCTCCTGGTTGTCGAGGCCAGCCTTGCGGCCGATGGCAGTATGTGCCGACACGCAGTACTGGCAGGCATTCTGCTCGGCGACAGCCAGGGCGATGCGCTCGCGCGTCTGCGCGTTGAGCGCGCCTGCCCCGGCAATGCTATGCAGGCCGAGAAAAGCGCTCAGCGCCGCAGGCGAGTTCGCCAGTACCCGGATAAAGTTGGGAACGGTACCAAGACCCGCCTGGACGGCGTCCAGCAGTTGCCTGATTTCGCCGGTGGCGGTCTGGGGGTCGATGACGGAAACACGAGCCATGAAAATTTCTCCTTGAGCAGATTGGGTGGTGCGGGGCCATTTGATCCCGCGGGTCCATAATCTGACTCATGTCCATGGTGAATAGAATACTCAATCCATGTAACACTCTATTGCGTATAGGGGAATAAACATGGATCGCTTCCACGAACTCGAGGTTTTTATAGCGGTGGCCGAGGCCGGCAGTTTCGCCAAGGCCGGGGCGCGCCTGCGGCTGTCGCCTCCCGCGGTCACCCGTGCGGTCGCTGCTCTCGAAAACCGGCTCGGCGCCCGCGTCTTCAACCGCACGACCCGCAGTCTGGCGATCACTGAAGTGGGCCAGCGCTTTCTCGATAGCGCGCGGCGTGTCCTCGTCGATCTCGATGTGGCCGAAACAGAGGCCGTCGGCGCGGCCGCGATGCCCCAAGGGCACCTCAGCTTGACGGCATCGGTGACTTTTGGCCGGTCCGCGGTCGCGCCGGTGGTCGGCAGCTTCCTCAAGCAGCACCCGCGCGTGTCCGCGTCCGTTCTGCTACTCGATCGGGTCGTGAACTTCGTCGAGGAAGGAATCGACATAGCCGTGCGCATCGGCCGCTTGCCTGATTCGAGCCTGGTCGCAAGGCGCATCGGCACGGTCCGTCGTGTCATGGTCGCGAGCCCGGAGTATCTCGCCCGGCAAGAAGCGCCCGCGTCACCCGTCGACCTGCGCCTGCATTCGGTAATTGCCTTCACGGGGCTCGTGCCAAACCGTGAATGGCGCTTTCTGGACCGCCAGAAGTACGGCAGCGTGAGTCTGCAGCCTGCCTTCGAGATCAACGATGCGGCCGCCGCCATCGAGGCCGCCGAGATGGGGTACGGCATCACAGCCGCGTTGTCCTACATGGTGAGCCAGCGGATCCGCGACGGGAAGCTGGTGCCAGTTCTCGAGACCTTCGCACTGCCGCCGCAGCCAGTGCACCTCGTGTACCCGCACTCGCGCCTCGTCGCGCCGAAGATTCGGGCGTTCGTCGATTTCGCAGCGCCCCGGCTAAAGACAGTCCTTGGCGAGTCTTCCCTGGATGACGGAGGCTGATTTCAGTTTCGTTCGGCCATGACGCCGACGGCCCTCGACAAATGAATACCTGGGTCCTGCGGAGAATCTGAAGACACCGCAAATACGGCTTAGGGTGGTGTCAGTGGAGACAGGGCAATGCCATGCCGGGCTGCCGCCAGCGCCCGGTCACTCACGAACGGATTGTCCTGCCGTTCCTTTCCGAAGGTGGAGGTCGGGCCGTGGCCGGGCACAAAAGTTACCTCTGCGCCGAGCGGCCAGAGCCTGCGGGTGATCGAGTCGATCAGCGTGGCGTAGTCGCCGCCCGGAAAATCCGTCCGGCCGATGGAGCCCGCGAAGAGCACGTCGCCGACGAAGCAGAGCTGTGCCGAGCGGCTGAAGAACACCACATGGCCGGGCGTGTGGCCGGGGCAGTGATAAACCTCAAGCGTTTCGTGGCCCACCTGCACCGTATCGCCCTGCTGCAACCAGCGATCCGGCTCGAAGGTATCCACCTGCGCGAAGCCAAAATTGCGCGCCTGGTCCGGCAGGGCTTCGATCCAGTAACGGTCACCTTCCTGTGGCCCTTCGATCGGCAGCGTGAAGCGTCTGGCGAGTTCCGCAGCGGCACCGGCGTGATCGATATGGGCATGAGTCAGCAGGATCTTTGTCAGCTGTACGTTGTTCTCCTGCACGCCGGCCAGGATCTCGTCGAGGTCGCCACCCGGATCGACGACCGCCCCCTGCATGGTTTCGGTACACCAGATGACCGAGCAGTTTTGCTGAAAGGCGGTCACCGGAATGATGAGTACCTGGAGACTCATGGGCGGTTTGCCAGGCTGTGCGGCTGGTCTGCGCGCGGCCGCGTCAGGATCGGCGCGTAGTGCCAGATGAACAGGCTGAAGCTCGCAATCCACAGCAGCCCGGAGCCGGTATAGGCGAGGGTGCTGCCCGTCGCGCTCAGCGGGCCAAAGGCTCTGAGGAGCGCAGCAAGGCCGAGCAATACATAGGCAAGCTGGGTGATGCGCGCCGCATGCAGGGGCCTCCCGGTATGTCCCAGCGCGACGCGCGTCATCATGCCGAGGATGACACCGCCGATGCCGCCCACGGTCAGTGCATGCAGGGCGGCTGTTTCCGGAACGGGCAGTCCCGCTGCTGAAAGACCCAGCAGCAGAAAGCCCAGTCCCAGCCAGGCGTAGGCAACGTGCAGCACCAGCAGCAAGGGTTCTGCCGCAGTCGCGAGCCCACGCCATCCGGACAGTCGCAGCAAATGCGCTGCCCCGGCAACGATGCACAGCACCGCCGTGACAATGCTCCCTGGCGCGAGCGCCTGACTGAGGCCGGCAGCCACGGTCAGCGGGACGATGCCCGTTTCCAGCCAGGCTCTGGCGCCAGGCAGCCTGCTTGCACCGCGCATGCGCAGCCAGCTGCCGGTGAATCCGGGGATTACACGGCCGCCGAGGACGGTGATCAGCACGGTGAGCAGGTAAACGAACAGGCGGGCCACGATGCGCTGCATATCCGCCGCAGATTCCTCGCTGAGGGCGCCGATTGCCGCGACATGGTAGAGAACCGTAAACACGGTCAGCGCCCAGACGATAGCCAGCACGCCATAGTTGCGCCGGTTGCGTGCGCCGACGATCTCGCGTGTGACCAGCAGACCGAACAGCACCGGGAAAAGCAGGTCGAGCAGCATCGTTAGCGTTGCCGGCAGCAATCCGCTGTACAACATCGCTGCCCTGCCACACAACCAGCCAAGGACCAGGCAGACGAGCAACAGACCCCGGATGGGTGGTCGCCCGGTCCAGTTGGCTCCGGCGGTGAGAATGAATCCGGCCATCACCGCGCCGCCAAAACCAAGCCCCATCTCATGGGCGTGCCAGAACGTGGACCGGCTGGCTTGCACCGGCCATGGCGATCCATTGATGGCCAGCAGCCACAGGGCCATGCCGAGTACGGCCAATATACCGGCCAGCAGAAAGAAGGGCCGGAAGCCATAGCTGAAAAAGGGGTTTGAGCGGAGCATGGCCTATTGTCGCGTGCGCCGCTGAATTTGCCAAAGTACACTCGCGTCACGATTGCGGGTGCCGGATCGCGTGTTTGCCTCAAGCGGCGCTGCGCGGCGCCGATAGCCTTCTGTGGAGATCCGGCCAGGTACTGGCCTGCTGCGGCTTTGGGGAGTGGCTATGCAACTCGGAATGATCGGTCTGGGCCGGATGGGTGCCAACATGGTGCGCCGTCTCATGCAGCGCGGCCATGAATGCGTGGTCTTCGATGCCAATGCCGATGCCGTCAAGGCGCTGACTGATACAGGCGCAAAGGGCGCAGCCTCGATCGACGAGTTCATTGCCCTGCTCAGGCCGCCGCGTGCGGTATGGATCATGCTGCCGGTGCCGGTTGTGGAAGGCGTGGTGAAGACTGTCGCCACACACCTGCAGGCCGGCGATACCTTGATCGACGGCGGTAATTCACCGTTTGAGAATGCCATCCGCCGGGCTGAAACACTCGGTCCGGCGGGCATTCACTTTGTGGACGTCGGTACCAGCGGCGGTGTCTGGGGCCTCGAACGCGGCTATTGCCTGATGATCGGCGGTGCGCGGGAGGCTGTGCAGCGGCTGGAGCCGGTTTTCCGGGATCTCGCGCCCGGCACGGGCGATATCGAACCGGTGGCTGGCCGTAACCCGGATGATCCGGCTTCGAAGGGTTATCTGCACTGTGGTCCGCCGGGTGCCGGACATTTCGTGAAGATGGTGCACAACGGTATCGAGTACGGAATGATGGCGGCCTATGCCGAGGGCTTTAACCTGCTGCGTCATGCCGGCGCGGGTCGCTCGGATGGTCCGGGTATGCCCGAGCATCCCGAGCGTTATCTCTATGACTTCGATCTTGGTGCCGTTGCCGAACTGTGGCGGCGTGGCAGCGTGGTGACCTCCTGGTTGCTCGATCTCACCGCGGCATCGCTGTCTGAGGATCCGCAGCTCAACGGATTCCAGGGCCGCGTTTCGGATTCCGGTGAGGGTCGCTGGACCCTCAAGGCCGCCATCGACACCGCGGTCCCCGTGCCGGTGCTTTCAGCCGCGCTCTATTCGCGCTTCGAGTCGCGCAGCGAGGCAGAATTTGCCAACCGCCTGCTGTCGGCGATGCGCTACCAGTTTGGCGGCCACAAGGAACCCGGCAAGTGACCGAAAAATCCGATGCCGTGGTGCTGCTAGGCGCGACCGGAGACCTTGCCCATCGCAAGATTTACCCTGCGCTTGCCGCGATGGTTAAACGCGGTGCACTCGATGTGCCGGTGGTCGGCGTGGCGCGCTCGGGCTGGGGACTGGAGCAGTTCCGCGATCGGGTCCGCGACAGCCTGGAAAAGCGCACGGGCAGCGCCGATTCGCCGGCGGCCGCGAAGCTGATCGAACAGTTGCGTTATGTGGATGGCGACTATCATGAGCCGCAGACTTTTGCGCGACTCAAGGAGGCGCTGAAGGATGCGAAGCGTCCGCTTTTCTACCTGGCTATTCCACCGAGTCTGTTCGGGCCGGTCGTCAGGCTGCTGGGTGAGTCTGGCTGTGCCGAAAATGCCCGCGTCGTCGTCGAGAAGCCTTTTGGCCGCGATTACGCTTCGGCCAAAGAGCTGAACAGAACGCTGCACCAGATATTCAGTGAGTCGTCGATCTTTCGTATCGATCATTTCCTGGGCAAGGAACCGGTGCAGAACCTGCTGTATTTCCGTTTTGCCAACTCCTTTCTCGAACCGATCTGGAACCGCAACTACGTCGAAAGCGTGCAGATCACCATGGCTGAAACCATCGGCGTGGAAGGTCGTGGCAAGTTCTACGAAGAGGTGGGCGCAATCCGCGATGTCGTGCAGAACCATCTGCTTGAGGTCGTTGCCAGTCTGGCCATGGATCCGCCGGTCGGCTACTGGGGTGAGGCACAGCGCGATGAGCGCATCAAGGTGCTGCGGGCGATCAGCCCGTTTTCCGGGCAGAGTCTGGTGCGCGGGCAGTACCGTGGTTATCGCGGCGATACAGGCGTGGCACCGGATTCGGAAGTGGAGACCTACGCAGCGATGCAGCTGCACCTGAACTCCTGGCGCTGGCAGGGTGTGCCTTTTTTCATCCGTACCGGAAAGTCGCTGCCGGTGACAGCAACCGAGGTGATGGTGATCCTCAAGGCGCCACCGCAGCAGGTGTTCGATGAACCGGTACCGCCGCAGTCCAATTATTTTCGCTTCCGGCTGGGCCCCGATCAGGTGGCGATCGCGGCCGGCGCGCGTACCAAGTCGCCGGGTGAGCGGATGGCAGGCGAGGAGGTTGAACTCTACGTCTGCAATTCCACCAGTGAGGCCAAGGAAGCCTATGAACGACTGATCGGTGATGCGATGGGCGGCGACGCGACGTTGTTTGCCCGTGAAGACAGCGTGGAGGCAGCCTGGGCGATCTGCGATCCGATCATCAACACCGGCGGACCCGTGTATCGCTATGAGCCGGGCAGCTGGGGTCCGCGTGAGGCCGACCGCATGGTTGCGGCGTCCGGCGGCTGGTATAACCCCAGCAGCAACGGGATTGGACGCGGCACCTAGCCGCTCGCTTAGGGAAGGCTCGGGGTGCGGCTGGAAGTTGAAAAAACCGTGGCGGAGGCGGCTGCAATGGCCGCACGGCTTATCGCCACCGTACTCGGTATCGGCATTGCCCGCCGCACGCGTGCGACACTGGCGCTCAGTGGCGGCAGTTCGCCGCTGCCGATGCTGGGTGAACTGGTGCGCCAGCCGCTCGACTGGAAGGCGATCCATGTTTTCCAGGTTGACGAGCGGATCGTGGCACGCGGTGACGCGGCACGGAACCTGACCAATATCGAAGAGATGCTGGTCGCCAATGGTCCCTTGCCGCGCCGGAATCTGCATCCCATGTGGGTTGATCGCGCCGATCTGCTCGGTTCAGCGGCGGAATATGCCGGCGGCATCGAGCAGCTGGCCGGTATGCCGGCAGTTCTCGATGTGGTGCATCTCGGCCTCGGTACTGACGGGCATACGGCTTCACTGTTTCCCGGTGATCCGGCCCTGAAGGTGAAAGATCGCGCGGTTGCGATCACCGGTGAACATCATGGTTACTCGCGCATGACGCTGACCCTGCCGGTGATCAACCGTGCGCGGAGCATCATCTGGTTTGTGACCGGTGCCGGCAAGGCTGGCGTGCTGGCCGACCTCTATGCCGGCGGCGCGCCGTTTCCGGCTGCCCGCGTGGCACGAGTGCGCGCGGTAGTGGTCGCCGACGGTGCAGCCGCGAAAGATGCCAGCGCGCCGAAAAAGCGACGAACAAAGCCAAAGTCAAAAGTGGTGCCGCTGCGCCGCCGTTCCTGAGTGGTGCAGTACCGGATCGATCGTAACGGCCGGAACCAGTCCCGATGATTCAATACGCTCGCGAGCCTGCTAGAGTCTGGCACGTGGGCGGTCGGCAATTACCTGATAGCAGGGGCAGGGGCTTTGAAACGGACAGACAATCTCGATGCCTGGATAAGCCGACTCTATGCCCATCCTGAACTGCTGCGCATGGGCCATAACCAGTCGGCAGAGGATCTCAACCTTGGTCTGGGCTGGATCTATTACGGCCTGGCACGGCTCGTGCGGCCCCGCCATGCAGTGGTGATCGGCTCGTGGCGGGGCTTTGTGCCGATGGTGATCGCCAGAGCACTGCAGGATAACCGGGACCCCGGTGAGGTGACCTTCATCGATCCTTCGCTGGTCGATGATTTCTGGAAGGATCCGCAACAGACGCAGCGCCACTTTGCCGACTTTGGCCTCGACAACGTCCGTCATCAGCTGTGCACGACCCAGGAATTTGTCGATACGGACGCCTGGCGCCGGATGACAGATCTCGGGTTGCTGTTCATCGACGGGTATCACACGGCTGAGCAGGTGCGGTTTGATTACGAGGCCTTTGCGGACAAGCTGGCGCCGCGAGCCTGTGTGCTTTTTCATGACAGCATGGGAGAGCGCAGCTCGCCGATTTACGGGCCGGACAAGACCTACCAGATCACCGTGCGTGATTACATCAGCGAATTGCGCCAGGATCCGGCGCTGCAGCTCCTCGACCTGCCTTTCGGCACCGGCCTCACTGTATTGCGTCGCTGTGCCGGAGAGAACGAGGAGCCCCTGTGTGAGGGGCGGGTAGAGAGGGTCTGACGGAAAGCACCCCGTCGAGACTGTCCCGCAACATATGCACCGCCCCGTCGCCGCTGTTTTTTGCATGCCCGAGGAAGGGCATCTCCGGCGCCTGTTGCCGATCATTGCCGGACTCAGTCGTCGTGGCATCGAGCCTTGCGTGTTTACGCATGGCCGATTCCAACCGCAGGTCGCCGGTGCCGGCGGCAGGCTTGTCGATATATTCTCCCGGTATCCGCTTGCTGCAGCGGACGATGAGTCCCGCCCGGTTCCGTGCCGCTACGTGAGTTTTGCCGGACATTTCGCTGACCAGATCATTCGCGATGTCCGCGCTTTGGCGCCATCGCTGGTCATTGCTGACACTTTTGCGGTGATCGGCCGTGTCGTTGCGACGGCACTTTGCCTGCCGATCGTCAACGTTTGTGCCGGACACAATGTCGATCCGGCGCGGTTCATGGCGGTGCTGGCGGAAGATCCACGGGTCGCCGTGGCGGCCGCCTGCTACCGTGCGGTCGAGCGTCTGCGTACCGTGCACGGAGTTCCGGATGCGTCGCCGTTTTCCTACGTCTCCGGATTCAGCCAGTACCTGAACATCTACTGTGAGCCACCGGCCTGGCTGGAACCGGTGGAGCAGAGGGTCTTCGAGCCTATGGCCTTCTTCGGTTCATTGCCCTCGATCGGGCATATCGAACGCCGCCAGCTGGTACAGGATTCGCCGAGTTTCCCCGCTGATGTGCGCCGCAGGGTTTATGTGTCCTTCGGTACCGTGATCTGGCGCTATTACGCGCGCGAGGCGCTGGCCGCCCTCACAGCAATTGCCGATGCGGTTGCCGGGATGCCGGAAACCGCTGCAGTGATCAGTTTTGGCGGCGCCGACCGGCCCGCTGAGGAACGGCAGCGACTTGAAAGGGCCAACGTGCAGGTCAGGACACGGGTTGACCAGTGGGCGATCCTGTCCGAGGCAGATGCATTTGTTACCCACCACGGACTGAATTCAACGCACGAGGCCATTTTCCACCATGTGCCGATGGTGTCCTGTCCATTCTTCTGGGATCAACCGGCGCTGGCCGCGCGCAGCAAGACCTTCGGTCTGGCAGCGCATCTTTCAGCGCCGCCGCATGGGCCAACCACGGCTGACCAGGTGACGACAGTGCTCAATGGTGTACTGAGTGACCCGGCGCGGTACCGCGAGCGCCTGGCCGAGGCGCGGCAGTGGGAGCTGGATACGATGGCCACACGGCACGTGGTGCTGGACCGGATTGCCGCACTGATTCACTGAGCAGGGAACCGGCGGTGAAGCTGGTGGCCGGTACCTGCTGATTCAAACAGCTGCCAGCCGCCGCAGGGATTCCGGCAAGCTCACCGACTTGCCGCTGACCGGGTTGATCCAGACGATTTTGGCGCTGCCTTCGGCATAGAGTTTTTCATCGCCCTGCAGGCGTAATTCGTAGAAGGTCGGCAGACTGGAACGTCCGGCATGGCCGGCAAACATGCGTACCTCGACTGTGCCGGGGTAGTTGAGCGGTAACAGAAAGCTGCAATCCGCATGGACGATCACCGGCGCCTCCTGCTTTGGATTGCAGTGATAGCCGGCGGTTTCCAGCCATTCAACGCGTGCCTGCTCCATGTAGCGGAAATAAATGGTGTTATTGACATGCTCGTAGGCATCCATGTCGCCCCAGCGGATGACCTGATGGCTGACATGAACCAGTTTGCAGGGATGTTCCATGGTCAATTCTGTCGCGATGCCTGGGGATAGGCGCCCAGCGCAAGCAGCAGGCCGACGGCAACCACGATGGCGATTGCCGCGACCGCCAGCATCGGGCGATAGGTGCCGAGCATATCGAAAACACGTGCGTAGATCAGTGGGGCCAGACCCGAGCCCACCGTAAAAAACGCATAGATGCCCCCGAATACCGCGCCATAGTGACGGGTGCCGAAGTACCGGCTGGTCAGATAGGCCAGCAAGTCCAGCTCGGCGCCGGCCGCCAGTCCGAGCAGGATGGCCGCGATCAGTGCGAGCGCCGGTGTGATGGGCAGGCTGGCCATCAGCACCATAGCGACCGCCGGACCGGTAAAAAATATGCCTGCAACGGCTGGCGCCCAGATCCGGTCCACCAGAAAACCCACCATCAGCCGTCCAACGATGACCGCAACACCCAGCAGCGTGGCAGCTTGTGCGGCTTCGGCCGGGGTCCAGCCAGTGTCCAGCAGCAATGGCACGAAGTTGGGTATCAGGCCGATGACCGACAGCGTTATTACAAGCAGCGCGGTGCCGAGCGTCCAGAAGCGGTAGTCGCGCATGGCTTCGGCACGTGTCGGGCCCCATTGAACGGGTGCCGGGTTGGCAGTGGTATCGGCAGTGGCGCCAGCCTCCGGCGCGACGCGCAGGTACAGCAGTACCGTCGGCAGCGACAAGGCCAGTGCACTCAGGCCGATGCCCGCATAGGCAACGCGCCAGCCGGCGGCTTCCAGGAAGAACTGGGTAAGCGGCGGGGCGAGCAGGGCTGCCAGTCCGATTCCGGCCATGGTCAGGCCGATGGCCAGACCACGGTGTACATGGAACCAGCCGTTCACCACTGTCGTCCAGGTGACCGGCAGACTGCCCGCGGCGAACACGGCCAGGCCGGCGAAGCTCAGGTAGAAAGCCCACAGTGAGCCGGGATTCAATGCCAGCACCAGGTACATCGTTGCATGTCCGATGAGACCGGTGATGCCGACTATGCGGGGTCCAAGACGATCGACGATGCTGCCGGTCAGCGGTGCGGTAATCAGCCCGCAAAACTGCATGATGGTGAAGCCGAGAAAGAAGTCGCTTCGCGTCCAGCCGAACTCGGCGCTCACCGGGCCGGCGAAAAGGCCTTGCGTGTAGAAAGTTATGGAGAGAATCCCGCCGGCATTGCCGAGAATACTGGCAACGAGGGGGCGCCAGCCACGCCGGAATTCCCCGTTCAAGGCTGCAGGACTACCATTTCGCAGTCGGGCGGATATGTGCCATGTATGGAATCCCGAGCCGGTCAAAGCCCTCTTCGGTGCCGTATACGACGTCGACTGCATCGCTGCGGGCCGCAAAGTAGAAAAGCGGTGCTGGCGGTCCCTGCCAGCCTTCAGGATTGGCTTCGCTCATGGTGCGCACCAGCTTGATGGCGTCTTTCTCATCAAGAGCGGTGAAGGTTTTTTTGTATGCGGCATGACTGGCAGTATCCAGTGCCGCGAGTGCGGGGCGGTAAACGTCGATGTAGGGTGGTGGTACATCGAGATAGCGGATCAGCAGCAGGCAATCGGCCGCATTTGCTGCCAGCTGATGATCGACGAAGTGTGCGATCCCGGCGTCGCGGGCGCCGGGCAGCAGGATCTCGCCAAATGTTTCGAGAGTTGCGACTTCGTCGGGCTTGAGCATGCGGAAGGGCAGCGCTTTCGCCCGCGCTTCCTGCGGAGTCAGGAGCAGTTCGACGCTCCCCAGAGAGAAGGCGAGCAGCCCGAGGCTGCCAGACTGAAGGAATCGACGTCTTTGTGTATCCACAATCTGATCCCCGATATGTCTAAACTGCAACGACAACCTAGAGACAGCTCAGGAGCTGGTCAAGGGGAGAGCCAATGAAGGACGAAGCGGCAGATGTCGTCATCGTCGGCGCAGGCGCGGCGGGCTGCGTATATGCAGCCGAGCTCGCGCGGGCCGGCAAGCAGGTGATCGTGCTCGAGGCGGGGCCTGCCTGGACGCTGGATGACCTGGTCAGTTCCCAGATCTGGGCGCGCCGCCTGAAGTGGCGGGGCGCACCGGTCGGCGCGTCGGGCGAGCATCCCATCGGAAACAATTTTGGTACGGGCTCCGGATTTGGCGGTGCAGCCCTGCATCACTACGGAACCTGGCCACGCTTCCTGCCCGAAAACTTCGAAGTGCGGCGGCGGTTCGGCAAGGGGCTGGACTGGCCGGTCAGCTACGACGAAATGCGTCCCTGGTATGACCGCATCCAGGCGGAGATGGGAATCTCTGGCGATGCGAAGGCCGAAATATGGCGCGGGCCGGGAGACCCTTATCCGATGCCCGGCGTGCCGCGCTTCGGCCAGGGTGATGCACTGGCCCGGGGTTTCGCCAGGCTTGGCAAACCGGTTGCGCCGCTGCCGGTGATCGTCAATACCATCCCTTATCGCGGCAGACCGGCCTGTCTGTGGGACGGCTGGTGCGATGCCGGGTGTCCGATTGGCGCGCTGGCGAATCCGCTCGTCACCTGGCTAAAGGCAGCGCGTGACGCCGGTGCGGAGTTTCGCGCGCACTGCGACGTGAAACGGGTCATGACCGACAAACGCGGTCAGGCGACGGGTGTCGAGTACTTCCACCAGGGCGAGCGCCGTGTGCAGGCCGCCGATGTGGTGATCCTTGCGGCATCGATCGTCGGCAATCCACGTATCCTGCTCAATTCAGTGAGCGACGCGCATTCCGCCGGACTTGCAAACGGCAGTGGCCTGGTCGGGCGCTACCTGATGGCCGAGTTTATCGTGCAGGGTTTCGGGCTTTTCAGCGAACAGACCCAGCCATGGATGGGGATCAGCGCAGGGCAGCTCACCTATCGCGAGGGCTACGTGAATGATGTGCGGCCCGATGCTTTTGGTGGCTATCAGTGGCAGATTGGTCCGGCGATGAAGCCCAATGACCTGCTCGGCATTGCCCTGAGCAAGCCGCAGCTGTTCGGCCCGGAGCTGCAGCAGTTTCTCGAAACAGCAAGCCAGCATCTCGGCATGATGATCGGTTTTGGCGGCGGTGTTCCCGACCGCGACAATCGCGTCGAGCTGGATACCCGTCTTGACGCCGAGGGCTACCCGTTGCCGCGCACGGTGCATCGCTATTCGGCGGCGATGCTGGCGTTGTGGAAGCACATGCAGGATGAAGCCCGTACCGTCCTCGGCGCGGCGGGTGCCCGGGACTACTGGACATCGTCCGGCATGCCGACGGGACATATCGTGGGCGGAACGATCATGGGTACTGATCCGCGCCAGTCAGTGTGCGACAGCTTCGGGCGGACACACGAGGTACGCAACCTGATCCTGGCTGGCGCCGGTCTTTTCCCCTGCAGTGGTGGCGTGAGTCCGACCTATACGATTCACGCTGCTGCCCTGCGTTCTGCTACGCAGTTGAACGCCCACTGGGGCGACTACGCGCGCTGACGGAGCTCGAGTGCGCGGGGCCGGCCATCGCCGGTTGCCTGGTACCAGACCGAGTGGTCGTCCTTGACTGACTGCCAGGCGGCGACCGGGTCAGTAGCGGTGATTTCGAAGCTGTCAAAGCCGCAGCGCTGCATGCCGTTGAGCTGTTCCTGCAACACATTGCCGACGGCGCGTAGTTCACCCCTGAATCCAAAGCGTTCGCGCAACAGGCGCGCATGAGTGTAGGCACGGCCATCGCGGAATTCCGGAAACTCGAGCGCGACCACGGCGAAGTGTCCGAGGTCCCCGGCAATCAGCGATGGTGACTGATCGCTCTGCAGGCGCACGCCGAGCGACTGTTTGCTGGCCAGCACGGTATCCCGATGGGCCTGCCACTGCTGCAGACTGACGATCACCGGCCGGTCAACAGGAACGGGATCGAGTGCTCTCGCATCGATATAGATGTCGTCGACGAGCCTGCCGTTGCGGATCAGTGCCATTACGCCACCTCGCACCGCAGTGCGACAGCATCGCCATAGACCGCTTCCTGGAAGGGCTCGATACCGACGCGGCGAAAGGTGTCCAGAAAACGCTCGTCACCGGATCTCAGGCTTTTGTAGCGTGCGACCAATGCCTCGATGGCTGCCGGTACCTCGTCTGCCGAAATGGCCCGGCCCAGCCGGTCGCCGAGCGCTGCATCTTCGGCGGATGATCCGCCAAGCGTCAGCTGGTAAAACTCCTGACCCTTCTTCTCAACGCCGAGAATGCCGATGTGGCCGACATGGTGATGCCCGCAGGCATTCATGCAGCCTGAAATATTGATGGTCAGCTCGCCAATATCCTGCAGGTCGGCCGAATTGCTGAAATGCCGGCTGATGTCCTGTGCCACGGGGATGGCCCGCGCGTTGGCGAGTGTGCAGAAGTCGAGCCCCGGGCAGGCGACGATGTCGGTCAGCGTGCCGATGTTCGGCGTTGCCAGCGAGAGCCGGGCGAGTTCCGTCCAGAGTTCGTACAGGTCTTTCTGCCGGACATCGGTGTAGACCAGGTTCTGCCGGTGCGACACCCGCAGCTCACCGAGACTGAAACGGTCGGCAAGATCCGCAACGCGGTCCATCTGTTCAGCCGTCAGGTCACCGGGGGCGATTCCAGGCGACTTCAACGACAGGTTGACGATGGCATAGCCGGGCGTCCGGTGTCCGACGATATTGGTCCGGTACCATGCATCGAATGCCGGGTCGGCCTTGCGCAGTTTGTCCAGTGTCGCAGTTTCTTCCGGCAGGTCTTCCCAGGCCGGCGGCGCGAAATAGGCGGCGATGCGCGCAACTTCTGCCGGATCAAGATTGAGCAGCGGGCTGGCCTTGATCTGCACCCATTCCTCATCGACCAGACGGCGGAACTCGTCGATGCCGAGCGCATTCACCTGGATCTTGATGCGGGCCTTGTTCGGGTTGTCGCGCCGGCCGCCGAGGTTGTAAGTCCGCAGTATCGCTTCGAGATAGGAAAACAGATCTTCCTTCGCCAGCCACTCACGGATGGTGAGACCGACAAATGGCGTGCGACCCTGGCCGCCGCCGACGATGACTTCAAAGCCGATCACGCCGTCAGCATTGCGCCGCAGGTAGAGACCGACATCGTGGAACCTGACAGCAGCCCGGTCGCTGGCCGCACCCGTGACGGCAATCTTGAACTTGCGCGGCAGATAACCGAATTCCGGATGCAGGATCGACCACTGGCGGATCAGTTCGCACCAGGGGCGCGGATCTTCGATCTCGTCGCGGGCGCGGCCGGCAAACTGGTCGGCTGTGATGTTTCGTACGCAGTTTCCCGAAGACTGCATGGTGTTCATTTCGACTTCAGCGAGCTCAGCCAGAATGTCGGGCGCCTCGTCGAGCCTGATCCAGTTGAACTGGATGTTCTGCCGGGTGGTGAAGTGGCCGAAGTTCCGGTCGTAACGCCGCGCGATGAAGGCGAGCTTGCGCAATTGCCGGGATGACAGGCAGCCATAGGGAACGTTGATGCGCAGCATGTAAGCGTGCAGTTGCAGATACAGGCCGTTGGGCAGACGCAGCGGCTTGAACTGGTCCTCGGTGAGGTCGCCCGCCAGGCGCCGCTCAACCTGCCGCCGGAAGACGGCTACCCGCTCGGCAACCAGGGTGCGATCGAATTCGTCGTAGCGATACATCTATGGGGGTTCCTGAAACAGCTGCCGCGCGCCGGTCTCAGCCCGCGCTGGTCAGCCTGTCCGTACGTACGGTTGGTCCGCACGCCCGGATGGATTCGCGCCATTCGGCCGGCCGTCGTTCACCGGTGCTGGTGTCGACCGCAATCAGGTAAGCCTCCACCACCTTGCTATCGGCTTCAGCCCTGCGACCAGCCTGCAACAGGCGCTCGACTTCGTCCTTGCCGGTTGCCAGTGCACCGAGCTGAATGTTTTCGATCCACTGCTCCCCGGTGGTCAGAAAGACCACGCGCCCGTCGGTAAGGCGACTGGCAACGACCATTTGTGCGGTTGGCTGCATGCCGGGGAATCTCGGATTTCAGGGCAGCCAGCTTAGCCACGGGTATGGCCATGGGTTAGACAAATTACTTAGATGTATATGCCCCGGGATTCCGGGCTTCGCGCCGGAGCAAGCCGCTCAGGGCGGTGGCCTGCGGTTGCGGCGCCGGCGCAGGAGTTCGGCGAGCAGCGGGAGAAAGGGGAGCAGCGCGCCGACGAGTACGACCGTCCAGTGTATGTAGAGGCCGGTCAGGACCAGAAACAATCCGAGTGCGATGAGCCAGAACCAGCCTGCCAAGCTACTGATTCCACCGGGGAGGAAAAAGAAATCCGGCCCCGGTGACGTGGGGCGAAACCAGGGCCGGGCCAAGGGCAAAAAAAGCCTGGAGGCACCTCATTTCCCTGGCACTTTGTTTATAGACCTGTTGGTTTGACAAAACGTCACCCAAATAGATGACTTATCGGCCTGAAAAGGAGATTTCGTGTGCAAATTCAGCATCTTTCAGTCATTGACCTCATCGACGGTGGCCTGTCCGGACAGGCGGCGGCGTATATGGGCCCAGGACACGCCAACGGTCAAGATGATCGACACGCCGATCAGTACGATCCAGATGATGGTTGAGGTGGAGCTGGTCTTGACCACGTCATAGAAGAAGAGCATCCAGATGAGCACCCCGAACAGGGTAGCAACCAGCAAGACGCCCGACATTCCCAGCGACTGCGTTGTGGCCTGTACAAAGACTACCCAGCCGATCAGCAAGGCGATCCCGGCCAGGAAATGCAGCGGCCCGAGGCTGCTGGACATAAAGGCATCCTTTGCCCAGTGCAAAAAGGAAAAACCGGAGGGATTGAAGGTCAACAGGACGATGAGCAGGGCAAACAGCAGCCGCAGCAGCATGCTGCCAAGGCCAAACCCAGGCTCACCGCTGTTGCCGGCGCTGATCTGATCGGTCGCCATCGGACGCCTCCCGGTTGCCTGAATGCCGGAGCGATTGTAAGCCCGAACGCCTCAGTCAGGATTGTTTCCGCCGCCACCGCAAGAGGCCAGGGCCGGCAGGCACAGGCATGCGGCGGTCACGGGATATCCGGTGCCTGCCGCACCCTGAAGGTATCAGCTAAGCTCTGCAGATGGCTGAAGAATTGCATTGCTGGCGTTGTGGGGCCTCTTTGGTTGCATTGCCGCTGCCGCTGGGCAGAACCGAGGAATGTGCGTCCTGCCGCAGCCCGTTGCACGTCTGTCGTCTTTGCCGCTTCTACGACCGTTCGCGGCCGAAGCAGTGTCGTGAAGACGATGCCGAGGAAGTGCGCGAGAAAGAGCGGCCGAATTTCTGTGATTATTTCAGGCCGCGAGCCGGTGCCTTTGATGCCCGGCGGGCATCTGCCGAGCAGGCCGCGATGGATGCAGCGGCGGCACTGTTCGGCCCGAAAAAAACCTGAGCCGCGGGTAAGCGCAGGATCGGGGCATGAAAACACTGACTGAAACCATTGATCATGCGCTTTGGCGCCGGGACCTCGCCGACAAGCGGTTCCCGGAAAGACTGGTCTGGATCATCGCGCGGTATATCCATGCGGTATTGCGCGACCTGCTGAGCGGGCAACTGACGTTGCGGGCAATGAGTCTGGTCTATACCACGCTGCTCTCGACCGTGCCCTTGCTGGCCCTCAGCTTCTCGGTGATCAAGATATTTGGCGTACACAATCGGCTGCAGCCACAGCTCTATCATCTGATGGAGCCGCTGGGCCCCAAAGGTGCGGAGATAACCGACTGGGTTATCAGGGCGATCGACAATCTTGAAGGCGGCGTGCTTGGCACCGTATCGCTGGTCTTCCTGATCTACACGGCCATTGCGATGGTGCAGAAGGTCGAATCCACCTTCAACTACGTCTGGCATGTCACGCGTCCACGCAACCTTGCGCGGCGGCTCAGTGAATACATCAGCGTGTTGCTGATCGGTCCGGTCGTCATGACCTTTGCCCTGGGGCTGATTGCGTCGATCGGCGCGAATTCAATAGTGCAGGCACTCAGGGCAATCGAACCCTTCGGCTCCGCGATCGTGGTGCTGGGCAAGGTGTTGCCTTACATCCTGGTCATTGCGGTATTCACTTTTCTCTACAAGTTTCTGCCAAATGCCACCGTGCGTTTCGGCGCTGCGCTGACCGGTGGTATTGCGGCCGGCATCATGTGGGCGTTTGTGGGCTCGGTATTTGCATCGGTCGTTGCCTTGTCCGCAAACCAGGCCGCGATCTACAGTACCTTTACTGTGGCAGTCTCGGCCCTGATCTGGCTCTACGTGAGCTGGCTGATATTGCTGATCGGTGCGCAGATCGCCTTCTATGCACAGAATCCGGTCTTTTTGCGCATCGGGCAGCATGAGCCACGACTTGCCAATGAACTGCGTGAACGCATTGCGCTGAACATCATGTACCTGATCGGCATGGCATTCAGAGCGGGGGATACGCACTGCACGATTGACCGCATTTCCGCTGCAACGGATATACCGGCCCCGACACTGGCACCGGTGCTGTCCGCGCTTGAAGCTGCCGCGCTGGTCAGCGCAAATGATGAGGAAGGGCTGATGCCGGGGCGGGAAATGTCCCGGATCACGCTCGTTGAAATTCTGGCTGCCGTGCGTGCCGGTGGCGATACGGGTGCATTACAGGCACCGGTCTGGGCGGGGCCCGTGAACCGTATGGCCAACGACATGCAGGCCGCAATCGACAAGCTGACCGCAGCCACGACATTGAGTGCATTTCTGGATCAGCAGGACGTATCCGGTGCCGTTTGATTCGGGCTGACAGGTGTTTGCCCCAGCTTGCACAGGATGTGTCCGGCCAAAGACGGACTCTGCTGCACTGCTCAACACTGTTGCTGTCGTGGAACCGGATCAAGCACCTGTAGTCCGGGTATGATGTTGTCTTGATTCCGGTCATCTGGTCGTGACCAGATCCCCTGCAAGGAGTTTCTCCACCATGTCAGCTATCAAATCCAATGGTTTTCTCCATGTTCTGCTTGCCACCTGCATAGGGCTGCTGTTAGCCGGTTGTGGCGGGCCCAAGGAGTCGTCAGCGCCGGTCGCCGGGGATACGTCGGTTACAGAGGATGTGGCCGCTGCGACTGCAGACGCCGATGCCGCTGCGGCGCAAGCTGCACAAGAGGCGGCACAAGCGGCACAAGAAGCCGAGTTGGCGCGCCGTGAGGCCGATATGGCGCTCAAAGAACGGGAAGCCGATCTTGTGCGCCGCGAAACCCAACTGTCTGCCCGGCAGAAAGCACCGCCACGCCCGGCTGCTGCACCGAAGGTGGCCGTGACGACCCCGGCCGCAAAGCAGCCGGCACCGGCACCTGTGCTGAAGACCTACATCGTGCCCGCGGGTACACAGTTGTCTGTCCAGATCATCGCGCCCGTCAGTACGAAGACGGCACAGGTCGGCGATCGCATCGACGGGCGTCTCACCGCAGATGTCATCGTGGATGGCAAGACACTGGTCACGGCTGGTTCGGCAGTAAACGGTGCAGTCACTGAAGTCATATCCGGCAGCCGGAAGATTGGCGGTGTTCCAACGCTCGGCATAGGTTTTGACACGCTTGCGTTGCCTGATGGCAATACCGTGGCTATCTCGGGCCGCCTCGTGCAGCAGGGCAAGAGCGATACGGCTCGTGATACAGCCAAGATCGCCGGTGGTGCCCTGGTCGGTGCCGTGATCGGCAACAAGATCGACAAAGGCACCGGCAAGATTGTCGGTGGCATCGTTGGTGGCGCTGCCGGTGCAGCTGTTGCGCAGAAGACCGGTACCGAGGTGGATCTGCCTTCTGGCACCGTACTCGGATTTCTGCTGGACAATTCGTTTGAGGTAACGGCCAGCCAGGCGATGACTGACTGATGTCTCAGCGCATGTGCAATTCGAGGACGTCCTTGTCGGCGAGCTGGTGTTCGGGCCCCACCTGCTGACCGGCAAAAACCTCGCTACCCCAGATTTTGGCGTAACGCAGGCCAGCGGCGATGTCCTTGTGCACGAGACGAGCAACGTCGAGCACCGTTTGTCCGCGCCGCAGTGTGAAGGGGCGATCCATCTCCGCGGGCTTCCCTGGCATTTTGGTATAGACGCGGACGATCTGCAGGGCATTGAAGAGCAGCGGGCCCAGTGCCTCGCAGCCGGCGCCGGTACTTGCCGCGACATGGATGGTCGGGAAATCCAGCTCCAGCAGCTCCATCAGTACCTGCATCTCGCCTTCGGGATCGTCCACGAGGTCGGACTTGTTGGCGACCAGCAGCGCCGGCAGCTCGATGCGGAAAGGATCCTCGATGATCTCTTCGCCCGCCTCGTCGAAGGCCGGCTCGGGCACCGGTTTCGGGCCGCGCAGTCCCGGCCAGTAGCCATGCAGGAAGACCTTCTTGTCGGCGAGCTGCCGGATGATGGCCTGGAGATGTTCGGCGCAGCCGGGGTCAGCCAGGTCGATTACGAGCAGCGCACCGTCGGCCGGCTGCAGCGAGTTTCCCATCCAGCCCTCGATGTAGTCGCCGGAAATCGGCGGCAGGTCGACGAGCTGGAACCAGATGTCCTCGAAACCGAGCATGCCAGGCATCGGCAGCTTGGTCGTGAACGGGTAAGGGCCGATGTCAGCGCGCGATCCGGTGAGCTTTGCATGCAGCTCTGACTTGCCGGCGTTCGGTGCGCCGAGGAGCGCGAGTTGGGCGGCACCCTCGGGCCGGATCGTATGTACGGGACCCTTCTTCTTGCCGCCTTGCTTGCCGGAGCCCAGCTCTTCGGTGAGTTCCTTGATCCAGCGTTTGATGTCACCCTGAAGGTGGTCAGTGCCCTTGTGCTTCGGAATGGTTCGCAGCATCTCCCTGAGATGCTCAAGGCGTTCAGCGGGCTCGCGGGCAGCGCGATAGGCTTCCTCGGCCTTGCGGTATACGGGCGTCAGGTTTGCGGGCATGAAACGGGTGCTGGATGTGCGGTCAGGGCGCGCAGTTTAACGTGTCGCCGGATCAAAGACCCGGTATCAGCGACTTGCTACCTTCTCCGGTACAACGCTCAGCGTCACCCAGCCGTCATCCCGCCAGTCAGACACTTCGATATTCACACCCATCACTGCCGCCTGTTGCTCGAAGCGGGGTTTGGTCCAGATTTCGTGCAGTTCTTTTTCGGTCATGTTGTGCTGGCCGATGAATCTGGTCACGGCCAGAACATGGCCATAGGGTGATTTGAAACTGATCTTGCCCGGTTCGCGCTTCACGTCCAGAGCCAGCTGGTAAAAGCAGCTCGTTCGATCAGTCATGGCGACCAGCGCGAGATCCCTGATGCCGGTCTCCTGTATGAGCTTCCCGACACGCGTCAGCATGGGCTTCTGTGTGCGGATTTCGTTCTCGATCA
Organism: Pseudomonadota bacterium; assembly: GCA_963204745.1. GTDB lineage: Bacteria > Pseudomonadota > Gammaproteobacteria > Steroidobacterales > SHZI01. The sequence continues at coordinate 77,954 of CAUJHF010000053.1, read as the reverse complement.
GCTCCTTGAGCAGACCGTTGTCCTTGGCGAACTGCACGTAGTCGAGCGTTATCTTGACCAGCGCATCATTCATCTCGTGCTGATATGGCTTGCGCACGTTAAGCGTGCGGATAATCGTTGCCACGCCCTGGCCGAGTTCGGCCTCACGCCCGGTAAAATCGTGTTCGGGGCCCTTGTCCGGGCTCGCTTCGCGGATTGCCTTGGCGACCGCAGCGCCGAGCATCTGCTCCTGGCCTTCGAAGCCGCTCCATTCGCCGAATTCGGCCGCATTCTTCGGGGGCGCCCGACGATCACGCTCGGCAGCCTGTGTGACGTTGAACAGCACCAGCGTGGTGGCAAGAATTGCGGCACAGCGCAGTGCAATGAACATGATGGACTCCTCCGCGAAAAATGTGGTCGGCAGGAGGAGAATCCTACAGCAGTGCGGCAGCCAATGCGTCGTCCACCGTTTCCAGCCAGATGAATTCCAGTTGCTGGCGGGCATTTTCCGGTATCTCTTCCAGGTCCTTGCGGTTACGCGCGGGCAGCAGGACGGTGTGAATGCCGGCGCGTAACGCGGCGAGGGTTTTCTCCTTGATGCCGCCTACAGGCAGGACAAGGCCGCGCAGGCTGATCTCGCCCGTCATCGCCAGATCGCTGCGCACCTTGCGGCCCGTGAGCAGCGAGGCGATCGCCATAAACAGGGCGACGCCGGCGCTCGGGCCATCCTTGGGGATCGCGCCGGCGGGCAGATGCACGTGCAGATCGCGTTTCTCGAAGTCGAAGGAACCGAGACCAAGCATTTCAGCACGGGTTTTCACCAGACTGAATGCCGCCTGTGCGCTTTCCTTCATGACATCGCCGAGCTGGCCGGTGAGGATCAGCTGGCCCTTGCCCGGCATGCCCGTGGCCTCGATGAACAGGATGTCGCCGCCGACCGGAGTCCAGGCCAGTCCCGTCGCAACACCGGAGGTGCTGGTGCGGAGCGCGACTTCAGACTCGTACTTGCGTGCACCGAGGATCTCGCGCACGGCAGCTGCATCCACGCTGACTGCGGTTTCTGTGCCTTCGGAAATCCGCACCGCAACATTGCGCAGCACGGCACCAACCTGCCGCTCGAGATTCCGCACGCCCGCCTCACGCGTATAGTTTGCAACGATTTCGGCGAGCGCATCGTCGCTCACCGTGACCTGCCCGGAGGCGAGTCCGTTGGCACTCAGCTGCCGGTCGACCAGATAACGGCGGCCGATTTCCAGCTTCTCTTCCTGCGTATAGCCGGGCAGCTCGATGATCTCCATACGGTCGCGCAGCGGACCGGGGATGGTGTCGAGCACGTTCGCGGTGGCCACAAAGAACACCTTGGAAAGGTCGAACGGTACAGCCAGGTAGTTGTCCCGGAAGCTGGCGTTCTGCTCAGGGTCGAGCACCTCGAGCAGCGCCGATGAAGGATCGCCCTGGAAACCGGCGCCGAGTTTGTCCATTTCGTCGAGCATGAACACGGGGTTGCGGGTGCCGGCCTTGCGGATCTGCTGTAGCACGTTGCCGGGCAGCGCACCGATATAGGTGCGCCGGTGCCCGCGGATCTCGGCCTCGTCGTGCACGCCGCCCAGCGAGGCACGCACAAACTTCAGTCCGAGTGCCCTGGCAATGCTCTGGCCGAGCGAAGTCTTGCCGACGCCGGGCGGGCCGACAAAGCACAGTATCGGTGAGCGGCCTTCGGGATTCAGTTTGCGTACGGCGAGATACTCGAGGATGCGCTGCTTGACCTTGCGCAGCCCGAAGTGATCCTCGTCCAGCACTTGTCGCGCGTGGGCAATATCGATGGCTTCTGCATCGAGCTTCGACCAGGGCAGCGCGACCAGCCAGTCCAGATAGGTTCGCACCATGGAGTTCTCGCCGGAGGCTTCAGGCATCCGTTCGAGGCGCTTCAACTCCTTGCGCGCCTGGCTTTCCGCGTCTTCCGGCATGCCGGCCTTGTCGATGGCTTCGCGCAAGGTCTCGAATTCGCCGCCTTCCTCGTTGTCGCCAAGCTCTTTCTGAATGGTCCGCATCTGCTCACGCAGATAGAACTCGCGTTGGTGGCCTTCGAGCTTGTCTTTGGTCTGCTCGTCTACCTGGCGTGAAAGTTTCAGCACCTCAAGCTGGTGACTCAGCAGGTCGAGTACGCGATCCAGGCGGGCCTGGACATCGACGGTCTCGAGTATTTCCTGCTTCTGCTGGGGCTTGATGTCGAGGTATCCGGCCACCAGATCGGCGAGCTGGCCGGGATCGGAGATTCCCTGCACGATTGCGCCGAGTTCCGGCATGGCTTGTGGCAAGAGTGCGATGGCCTCGAGGGCGCGCTCGCGAAGGATCAGCAGTCGTGCTTCCAGAGCCGTGCTTTCGGTGCGTTGCTCCGCCAGCTTGTCGAAACGGGCTGCGAGAAAGGGCAGGCCTTGCAGATAGTCGATCGTGCGGAAGCGCTCCTCGCCCTGGCAGACGACGTGCTGCGTACCGTCACGTGCGGTGAAGTAGCGGATGACGCGCGCAATGGTACCGACCGGATGCAGATCGTCTGCTCCGGGCTCATCGATTGAAGGGTCGCGCTGCATCACGAGGCCGATGGGCCGGCCACTGCTGGCCGCTTCTTCGGCAGCAGCGAGGGAAACGCGGCGGCCGATCGTCAGCGGAATGACGGCACCCGGAAACACCACCGTATTGCGTATCGGCAGAATGATCAGCACATCGTCGGGCACGCTGTTCTGGGTGCCGGTCGCGTCGCCTTCGTGGATGTTTTCGTTCTCGCTCATGCGGATATCTGCTCCCGTCTTCCGGTTAAGGATTTCCTCGTAACGAGATGGGGTTCCCGCCCGGGAATTCAATAGTCATCAGTACAGGAGTGGTATTCGCTGCCGGAGCGACGATGGATTGTCTGCGGCGCAGCGCAGCGGGTGCGCCGGGTCAGGGACAGGAGGGCAGTTCAGACGGCAGTAATGCGACGATTGACGCCATTCAAGCTGTTGCGCTCCATCTCCAGTTCCTGGACCCGGCCCTGCAGGGCCTGGATCTGGGCGGTGGCGGCGGCGAGTTCAGTGCGCAGGGCGTTCTTCTGGCGTATCTCGGCCTTCAGCGTGTTTTTTGCCTGCGCATATTGGCGCAGATAGGCACCTACCTGCGCCTCAAGCGTCGCAACATGGGCCAGCGCGCGATCGGTTTCTGCGCGCTGCTCCTGCAAGGCCACTTTGGCTGCTTCGTGTTCATGGGTATAAGCTGTAACCGCGTCGCGCAACTCGATTACTGCGACTTCGCGGCGGCCTTCCTCGGCGGGATCAGCCGGGGCGAGGTTCCGGTGCGAAAGCCATGCAACCAGCGCACCGCCTGCCAGCGCGGCGACGCTTGCGACTGCCAGTACGACCGTCAATTCGTTTGACATAATGATTGATAAGAGGTGCCTGACATAACGTAGGCGTATGTCGGGCCCCTGTCTGTGGGCCGGCTCTCACTTTGTTATTGAGAACAGGCACCATAAGTTCCGCCTCAAACCCGATCACCGTCCGGAAGTTGCCAGATGTCTCTCGCTCCAGGTTCCGCTGATGCCGTTGTACTCGCACGTGGCCTGACCAAGAAATACGGTGAGCGGACAGTCGTCTGCGGAATTGACCTGACTATTCCCCGGGGTGGCTGCTTTGGCCTGCTCGGGCCAAACGGCGCAGGCAAGACCACGACGCTGCGCATGATCCTCGGCCAGGCACCGATGAGTGGCGGTACGCTGTCGGTGCTCGGACTGCCGATGCCTGCAGCGATCCGCGAGATCCACGCCCGCACCGGTGTCGTGCCACAGAGTGACAACCAGGATCCGGACTTTACGGTGGTCGAAAACCTGCGCATGTACGCGCGCTATTTCGGGCTGCGTCCCGCCGAGGTGGCTGGCCGGATCGATGAGTTGCTGGGCTTTCTGGAACTCACTGACCGACGCGATGCACGCATGCGCGAACTCTCCGGCGGCATGAAGCGGCGGCTGTCGATCGCGCGGGCGCTGATCAACGACCCCGAGTTCATCATGCTTGACGAGCCCACCACCGGGCTCGATCCGCAGGTTCGCCACCTGATCTGGACCCGTCTGCGCAAGCTCAAGGCTTCCGGGAAGACGCTGCTGCTGACGACTCACTATATGGACGAAGCGGAACGGCTCTGTGATCAGCTTGTGGTGATCGATCGCGGTCGTATCGTCACGCAAGGGTCACCGCGCGGTCTGATTGACGAGCATGTCGAGCCGCACGTCATCGAGGTGCAGGGCGAAACCGCGCATGTGGTCCCCGTACTCGGCAATATTCCGGGTTCCCGGCTGCTTACAGTCGGCGAGACTCACTACTGCTATGCGCGCGAACTGGGCCCGGTACTGGCGCGCCTCGAGTCTGCACCGCAGCTGCGCTATACGCACCGGACGGCAAACCTGGAAGATGTCTTCCTCAAACTGACTGGCCACGAACTGCGGGAATAACCCGTCATACGGAGTACGCCAAGATGACAAACATGGGGCTGGTACTGCCACGGCCGCAGGCCTCGGCGCTGAAGATCTGGCAGCGCAATCTGCTCGTCTGGCGCAAACTGATCGGGCCGAGCATGGCCTTTTCATTCGGTGAGCCGGTGATCTATCTGCTGGGTCTCGGTTTCGGTCTGGGACAGTTCATCGGTGAGGTCAACGGGATCCCGTATTTCACCTTCCTGGCTGCCGGCCTGCTTGCGGCCTCGGCGATGAATGTGGCTTCCTTTGAAGGCATGTTTTCCGTGTTCACCCGCATGACGCATCAGCAGACCTACGATGCGATCCTCGCCACGCCGCTGACGGTCGATGACATCGTGGCGGGAGAGATGCTGTGGTGTGCGACCAAGTCACTGCTCAATACATTGCCGATCCTGGTGGTGGCTTTCCTGCTGGGTGCCATCCATAACTGGTCGGCACTGGCTGCGATCCCGGTCTTTTTTCTGGTGGGGCTGTGCTTTGCGGGACCCGCGCTGGTGATGGCTGCATCTGCAGCCAGTTATGATTTTTTCAATTACTACACGACGTTGCTGATCACGCCGATGTTCATCTTCAGCGGAGTGTTCTATCCGGTGGCGACCTTGCCGGCGATTGCGCAGGTACTGGTAAACATCCTGCCACTGTCCCATGCGATTGCGTTGATACGGCCGCTCGTTGCCGGTCAGGTTTTGGCTGACCCGGTGCTGCATATCGCCGTGCTGCTCGCCTATGCCGCTGTTGGCTATGTGGCGGCGAGTATCTTCATCCGCCGCCGGCTGATCCGTTGATCAGCCAGTCTGCGGCGGCGTCCGGTTCAGATGGCTGCGGCGCATGCTGTAGGCGAAATACATAACGATGCCGATGACCGACCAGATGATGAACCGTATCCATGTCACCAGCGGCAGGAAGGTCATCAGACCAAAGCAGGCGAGTGCCGCGAGAATCGGCAGCCAGGGCATGAACGGCGTACGAAAGGGCCGGTGTTCGTCCGGTCTCGCATAACGCAGCACGACTACGCCGATACTCACGATCGAGAAGGCAAACAGGGTGCCAATGTTGGTCATGTCGGCTGCTTCGCCGAGCTGTACGACACCCGCCAGCAATGCCACGACAATACCGGTGACCCATGTCGCCTTGTGCGGTGTGCGGTATTCCGGATGTACACCAGCCAGCCAGTTGCCGAGCAATCCGTCACGCGACATGGCAAAGAAAATGCGCACCTGGCCCATCAGCAGCACCACCAGCACACTGGTTATGCCGGCAACCGCACCCACCGAAACGATTGCGGCACCCCACCGGAACCCGAGCTGGCCGAGTGCATCGGCAATCGGCGCATTCACGTCGATCGCCTTCCACGGGATCATTCCGGTGAGAACTGCCGCAACGGCCAGATAGAGCAGTGTGCAGATTCCAAGCGAGGCGATGATGCCGATCGGGATATCGCGCTGTGGATTCCGTGCTTCTTCGGCGGTTGTCGAAACGGCATCAAAGCCGATGTACGCGAAGAACACGATGGCCGCCGCAGCACCGACACCGGCAAAGCCGTTCGGCATATAGGGTGACCAGTTGCTCGTGTCGACCTGGTCGGCACCGACGGCAATGAAGAAGGCGATAACGGCCAGCTTGATCACGACGATAATGGTGGTGACGCGCGCGCTTTCCTTGATGCCGACTACCAGTATCCATGTACACAGCAAAACGATGATCATGGCCGGCAGGTTGACGATTCCTCCGTCAGGGCCGCCCGGCGCATGACTTGCCCAGTGCGGCAGATGGATGCCGGCAATCTCGAGCAGCTTGTTGAAGTAACCCGACCAGCCGATCGCCACGGCAACGCTGGAGACACCGTATTCAAGGATCAGGTTCCAGCCGGTGATCCATGCGACGAATTCGCCGAGCGTGGCATAAGAGTAGGTATAGGCGCTCCCGGATACCGGAATCAGGGCGGCGAACTCGGCGTAGCACAGGGCAGCCAGCACGCAGGCCAGGCCGGAGAGCAGGAAGGAGAGGGTAATGCCCGGCCCTGCGCCGAGTCGTACGGCATCGCCGACGATCGCCGTGCCGATCAGCACGAAGATACCGGTACCGATGATCGCCCCAACCCCCAGCGCGATCAGGTCGGTCAGGGTCAGCGTACGCTTCAGGCGGTGGTCGGGATGATCGGCATCCGCGAGGATCTGGGCGAGCGGCTTGGTACGCAGCATCCGTGCGCGGATACCGGGCAACTGTCTGGACATCAGGTCTCCCCCTGTATTTCGATTCGAAAGCCGGCCGGTGAGTGACATGACAGGATCGGCCCGCTGCCATACATGGTGCTGAGGGTACCGTGTTCCGCGATCTCGATCTGCGCTGCCCGCAGGCGGGCCCGGATCGGCGCAAGAGCCTTCACCTGATAATTCATGTGCAGGATGCCCGTTGCCGGCGGCCTGGCTCGCGGGTACAGGTCGTCGCCTTCAAGCTGCTGGTATTCGATGATCTCGATACGGCCAAGCGGTTCGTCCGGGTCGCCAAAGACACGAAGCCCGAGGCCGGCACCCGACGGCAGGCCCGCGGTCCGTTCGATATCCGGTCCGCTCAACTGCAGTTCAATCGTGGTGGCCATGCCGAGTACATCGCGATAGAAAACCGTTTCTGCTTTGACATCGGGAACGATGGTCACGAGCGGGCCTATGCCCGCATATCCCTCCGGTGACATCGTGGTGCCATAGTCGGGATCAGTGGCTTCGATGAGTACCACATTGATCTCATCGTGGCCTGGCATCTGTACTTCACGAAACAAGTGCTGGCCGGCACGCATCTCTGCCCAGCGGGCACGGAACTGATGCCCGGCTGCTTCGAGTTCCAGGTAACGGGCCGGCAGGTCGGTGGTATAGAGGTCGAGGTTCTTTGGCAGCAGGTCCCAGGCTTTGGCGCCCTGCCGGACGGGTGGCAGCGGATCCCTGAATTCAACCAGGTGCATTGCGCCGGCAGCGGCCCAGCGCCCGAGGCCGGTCGGAGTGCCAACAATTGCCTGACGGGTGATGGCCTGTGGATCGATACCCCAGAGCGTACCGAGGATCGCATCCGGTCCCTGGCGGTCGATACGAACTGCCAGGCCGAAGTTCTTCTGCCAGAAGCTGAGCGCCTTATCGAGGTTCGCCACACCGATGGTGACATGAGAAAAAGCGCCCAGACCCGGTGCCGACATGCATTACCTCAGTGCGCATGGAATACGAAAGCCGGGATTCTATGCGCCCCGGCTGCCAATCCGGAACCCCGTTCTTTTTGCGCTGCTTACGAGCTTGCCCCATCGCAACCCGGGGAAGGCCGTGCTAGAGTCAGGCCATCCGCATCTGAGTCGAATCCGCAAACAGCGTTCTGTGACCCCTTCCGTGAACCGTTTTCCTGCAGATGCTCCCTTCGAATTCCGAATCATGGACGTGAGCCTTGCTTGCGCCCTCTTGCTGTTGTTCTCGTGCCGTCCATCAACCTTGAGGATTCAATAGGTACCCGTCATGACCAGGATTTACGTAGGCAATCTGCCCTATACCGCCGATGAGGAGTCGGTTCGTGAGTTGTTTTCGCAACATGGGACGGTCGACGCAGTTCGTTTGATCAACGATCGCGAGACCGGCCGTTTTCGCGGTTTCTGTTTTGTGGAAATGCCCGAGTCGGATGCTCAGACGGCAATCGCCCGTTTGAATGGCCATGATATGGGTGGTCGTCAGCTGCGCGTCAATGAAGCGCGTGAGCGCGAGGGCGGTGGCGGTGGCGGCGGTGGCGGCGGTGGCCGTCGTGGCGGTGGTGGCTACGGTGGTGGTGGCGGTCGCGAGGGCGGCGGCGGCTACGGCGGTGGCGGCGGCTACGGTGGTGGTGGCGGTCGCGAGGGCGGTGGCGGCTACGGTGGCGGCGGTGGCGGTGGTGGTGGCCGTGATGGCGGCGGTCGCGGTCCGCGCGGACCCCGCTACTGAGAATAGCGCACGACGCCGGGGAGTCTCCGGTTGTCGTCAGTGCCTGATCGGAACGGTTCCTGAAAATGCCCGCCGAGGCGAGTCGGCGGGCATTTTCATTTCCTGATTTGGTGGGCCCGCCAGGACTTGAACCTGGGACCAACGGATTATGAGTCCGCCGCTCTAACCAACTGAGCTACAGGCCCGATTAACGACAGTAGCAATTCTAGCAGTCGGCGTGCCAATTGGCCCTAAGCTTGGTCCGGAGGCTACACTGCTGACGAAACCGAAATACAGGAACAGCGCATGTCTCGCCGAACAGCAGACCTCCCGCCACTGACCGGCATTCCACACCTGGTGCGCGAGCTGCGATATCAGGAAGTGATGCGGCAGGGTGTTGGTCTGGCACTGATGCCCATATTCGCTTTCTTCTCAACACCGTTCCCTGCGGGGTTCTGGTTCGGGGTGCTTTGCGTGGCAGCTGGCTCCCTGTTGCGGGCTTACGCCTCGGGTTTCATCGTCAAAAACAAACAGCTGGCAACCGACGGTCCGTATTCGCTGGTCCGGCATCCGCTCTATACCGGCAATCTGCTGATCCTCATCGGCTTTACTGCGGCCTGCGGGCGCTGGTGGGCACCACTGGTAGCTGTGGCTTTCTGGTGGTTTTACTACCCCGTAGCGATCCACTATGAGGACAGCAAACTGCAGCGTATTTTCGGCGAGGAATGGCAGCGCTGGAGCAGCACCGTGCCAGCCGTGATTCCCCGCAAACTGATCCCGCGTGGGCCGGCCACCTGGTCACTGATGACTTCGCTCCGGCAGAACCTTGAACCCCTCGTGCTGGCATTCACGTTGGTCTGCATCGCCTGGATCGGCATGCGGGCTTGATGCCTCCGTGGTGCAAATTGACCAATTCCTGAGCCGCGGTTACCAGGGGGTTGTCTATCTGCGTGATACCGGTACGAGCCGGGTCGTCGTCAAACAACCGATGGGACGCGGGCTCGGACTCTGGCTGCGCCGCGGGATGTTGCGCAGGGAGTATGCAGCCTATCAGCGTCTGGACGGTGTTCCTGGTGTGCCGCGCTGTTTCGGCGTGGAGGCAGACGGAAGCCTCCTGCTCGAGTTTCTTGAGGGCGAGCCTTACCGTGAGACGGCTGCAGCGCTGCGTGATCGCGACCTGTTTTTCAGCGAGTTGCTCCGGTCCATTCTCGCTGTGCATGCGGCCGGGGTGGCGCATGCGGATCTCAAGCGCCGCGGCAATATCCTGATCAGTCCCGATGGCCGTCCTGTGCTGCTGGATTTTGGTTCGGCAGTGCTGCGGAGCAAGCGTGGCGGGTGGGTGAATGGCCTGTTGTTCCGGCAGATCTGTCGCATGGACCTGAATGCCTGGGTGAAGCTGAAGTACCGGCGTCGTTATGATCTGATTCCGGCCGAGGATCGTGGCTACTACCATCCGACCAGAATTGAATCCGTGGCGCGGGTGATTCGCCGCCTGTGGCGCAAGCTGACAGGGCGGCAATTGCGCAAGGCGCGGCGTCGGCGTCGTACACATCGCTGAAGGGGATGCCCGTGAGTTTCGTATCTGCACTCCTGAGTCTGCTGACCTACGCATTCGTGTTCGCATTTGTTGCCGGCGTGCTGGCGGTCGTCGTCATGTACGTGATCGACATCACGCAGACGACTCATGCGATCCGGCGCAATTTTCCGGTGGTCGGCCGCTTCCGGTACATGTTTGAGAACCTTGGTGAGTTTTTCCGCCAGTACTTCTTTGCCATGGATCGTGAGGAGCTGCCCTTTAATCGTGCCGAGCGTGCCTGGGCCTATCGGGCTGCCAAGGGTGTAGACAGCATGGTGGCCTTCGGTTCTACCCGCGATCTCCGCCCGGTCGGTACACCGATTTTCGTCAATGCGCCATTCCCGTCGCTTGAGGAGGATGTCCGGCAGCCTTCCGCAGTGACGATAGGGCCGTATTGCAGGGTGCCCTATACGACGGACCGGTTCTTCCATGTTTCGGCGATGAGTTTTGGCGCGATATCCAGACCGGCTGTGCAGGCGCTGTCAAAGGGCGCGAAAGCGGCAGGCTGCTGGCTGAATACTGGCGAAGGCGGTCTTTCGCCTTATCACCTGGAGGGTGGGGCGGACATCGTGTTTCAGATGGGCACAGCCAAATACGGCGTGCGCGACGCTCTGAACCGCCTCGATGATGAGCGGCTGCGTGCGGTGACCGCGCACACTCAGGTACGCATGATCGAGGTCAAACTGAGCCAGGGGGCCAAACCAGGCAAGGGTGGAATTCTTCCAGGCGACAAGGTGACGCCCGAGATCGCTGCTATTCGTGGGATCCCGGTCGGACAGGATTCGCTGAGCCCGAACCGCCATGTCGAGATCGCAAGCAACGGCGAGTTGCTCGATTTCATACACAGGGTGCGCGAGATCAGCGGCAAGCCGGTCGGTTTCAAGACGGTCATCGGTTCAACCGACTGGCTCGATGAGCTGTTTCAGGAAATCCGCCGGCGTGGCATTGAGAGTGCACCGGACTTCATTACCATCGATTCGGGTGATGGTGGCACAGGTGCCGCGCCCATGGCCCTGATCGATAACGTTGGTCTGCCGATTCGCGAGAGCCTGCCGCTGGTTGCTGACCTGCTGTTCCGGCATGGATTGAAGGACCGGGTCCGGCTGATTGCCAGCGGCAAACTCACCACTCCGGCCAACGTTGCACAGGCGCTGTGTTCCGGTGCGGATTTCGTGACATCGGCCCGCGGATTCATGTTTGCGCTTGGCTGTATCCAGTCGCTCCGTTGCAACAGGAATACCTGCCCGACCGGCATCACTACGCACGATGAGCGGCTGCAGCGGGGCCTGGTTCCGGAAGACAAGGCCAGGCGCGTTATGCGCTACCAGCAGAACATGGAAAAGGAAGTGAACGTGATCGCCCACTCCTGTGGAGTCGCCGAGGCGCACCAGCTGCGGCGCCAGCACTGCCGGATCGTGCAGGGCAACGGCCGCTCTATTCCGATCAGCGAGATCTATCCCGCCTGAGCACGCCACCCGGCGTGCCCAGACAGGTTCGTTCAGTCTTCGATCAGGAAGCTGCGCAGCTGATCGCTGCGCGAAGGATGGCGCAGCTTGCGCAGCGCTTTCGCCTCGATCTGCCGGATGCGTTCGCGGGTTACATCGAACTGCTTGCCGACCTCTTCAAGGGTATGGTCGGTATTCATGTCGATGCCAAAGCGCATGCGCAACACCTTCGCCTCACGCGGCGTCAGGCCGGCAAGTACATTGTGTGTGGTTTCCTTGAGGCTCTCTATCGTCGCTGCCTCAATCGGAGAGAACACCGCAGTATCTTCGATGAAATCACCGAGATGCGAGTCCTCGTCATCGCCAATCGGCGTCTCCATTGAAATCGGTTCTTTGGCGATCTTCAGTACCTTGCGAACCTTGTCCTCCGGCATGTCCATGCGGACAGCCAGTTCTTCCGGCGTCGGCTCACGGCCCATCTCCTGCAGCATCTGCCTGGAGATACGGTTGAGCTTGTTGATCGTTTCGATCATGTGCACCGGAATACGGATCGTACGTGCCTGGTCGGCAATCGAGCGGGTGATGGCCTGCCGAATCCACCAGGTCGCGTAGGTGGAAAACTTGTAGCCGCGCCGGTATTCGAACTTGTCCACCGCTTTCATCAGGCCGATGTTGCCTTCCTGGATGAGATCGAGAAATTGCAGGCCGCGATTCGTGTACTTTTTTGCGATCGAGATAACCAGCCGGAGGTTGGCCTCAACCATTTCTTTCTTGGCGCGACGGGCCTTGGCCTCGCCGATCGACATCTCGCGGTTGATTTCCTTGATTTCGGGAATCGACAGGTGAACTTCGGTCTCGATCAGTTGCAGGCGCTTCTGCGCTTTCTGGATGTCTTCCTGCATCTTGAGCAGCGCAGAAGAATACTTGCGCTTGGCCTTGATGTGCTTGTCCACCCACTTCAGGTTGGTTTCATTGGCCGGGAAGCTGGCCAGAAAATCCTTGCGTGGCATGCCACAGTCGCGCACACAGAACTGCATGATCTTGCGCTCCTGGTTGCGGACACTGGCGACTACCTCACGCAGCGTATTGGTCAGCTGATCAAACAGTTTGGGCGCGAGCTTGAGTTCCATGACCTCGCTGGCGAGCTTCTCACGGGACTTCTGCACCTTCTTGTCTTTGCTTCCCGACTTGTCGAGATCGGTGAGCACGCGCTTGTGGCGGCGGAAGATCGACTGCAGGCGCTTGTGAGCTTCGACCGGGTCCGGGCCCTGATCTTCCGGTTCGTCGGCCGTGTCGCTGTCAGAATCGTCGCTGTCGCTGTCGTTATCACTGTCGTTGTCGTTCTTGTCGACGCTGGCCGCTGCGTCGCGTATCGCCGGGGGTGGCGGCACGTCGTTGACGGCATTGGGATCGATAAAGCCGGTCAACACTTCCTGCAGACGCGCCTCACCGGCCTGTACCGGCGCATAGGCGCCGGACAGAACATCGTAGGTTGGCGGAAACATGGCGACTGCCAGCTTGACCTGATCAAGGCCTTCTTCGATGCGCTTGGCAATGCGGATCTCACCTTCGCGGGTGAGGAGTTCGACGGTACCCATTTCGCGCATGTACATGCGCACCGGGTCGGTCGTTCTGCCGAATTCGCTGTCAACAGTGGCAATGGCCTGTGCCGCTTCTTCAGCTGCCTCATCGTCAGTTGCCACTGTTGAATCGGAGAGCAGAATCGACTCGTTATCCGGCGCCTTCTCATGCACCGTAATACCCATGTCGTTGATCATGTTTACGATGTCTTCGATCTGCTCCGGATCGACGATGTCGTTAGGCAGGTGGTCGTTGACCTCGGCATAAGTCAGGTAGCCCTGCTCCTTGCCGCGGGCGATAAGGAGCTTCAGCTGCGACTGCTGTTCTGTGTTCTTGTTTTCGATTGGCTCACCCACTCACCAGCCCTCGCCGTAGAAATAAAAACACGCCATTATACGGAACACCGGCCGGCCTCCCAAGGCAAATTCCCTGGCGGGCTGTCGCGGACATCCGGTCCATGGTTGGTCTTGTCGGTCGCTGATTGCCAATTCTTGATAGCGCAACGCGTTAAAACCTTAGTTATCAGGGCCCCGACGGGCCGTGCCATGACTGGCGACAACCGTTCGTTGGAGGTCGGCCAGGCGGCTTAGTTCCTCGGCTGACAGGGTTCTCCGGCTGGCCTCCTGTAATAGCGCGGCCAGTTCCTGCTGCATTGCAGCCGAAACCAGGCGCTCCAGGCAATCGGCAAATTCGGTACTGGCGTCGGCAGCGCCGATCAGCTGCTCTTCGGCCAGCAGCTGCGCCAGATGGGGCAGTTCGCTGCGGCCGCGGAACCGCTCGAGCAGTGCTGCCGTGCCAACGCCGGACCGGCTGCTCGCCAGTCCATGCAGTTCACGGAGCAGTTCAAGGCCACGCAGCTCGGCCGAGAGCAGCGCATGCGGCAGGGGAATCTGGCTGGCTACAGCAGGGTAGTGCAGCAGCAAGCTGATCGCTTGCCGACCGAGAGACCCTCGCCGGTTCGCCGCATCCTGGGGTCGGACCGGTCTTGTGCTGCGCTGGGGCGGTTTCTGGTCGTGTGCCGGTAACGGTGCGCCGCCAGTCATCAATTCCTCAAGCCGGTTGCGGGGCAAGCCGACGCAGCGGGCCAACTCTTCAGTGAGCAGTTCGCGATAGACGCCTGCGGGCAGCTGGGCCAGCAACGGCTTTGCCAGCGCAGCGAGGCGCGCCTTGTCTGCCAGATTGTCGAGGTCGAGATCGCGGGTCAGCGAATCAATCATGAACCCGGATAGCGGCATGCTTGTGCCGATGCGCCCGGTAAAGGCCTCTGCGCCTTCGCGTCGCACCAGCGAGTCGGGGTCTTCATTGTCGGGCAGGAGGAGAAAGCGGATCTGCCGTCCGTCCTGCAGCAGTGGCAGGCTGGTCTGCAATGCCCGCCAGGCTGCATCACGGCCAGCCCGGTCGCCATCGAAACAGAATACGATTTCGCCGGTCACGCCAAACAGGCGACGCAGGTGCTCGGTGGTCGTTGCTGTGCCAAGTGTGCCGACGGCATTACGAATGCCATGCGCGGCCAGCATTACAACGTCCATGTAGCCTTCGACGACCAGCATCCGCTCGAATTGTCGCTCCGCTCGCCGTGCCTCATACAGGCCATACAGTTCGCGGCCCTTGTGAAACAGCGGAGTTTCGGGCGAATTCAGATACTTGGGTTCGCCACTCCCGATGATCCGCCCGCCGAAGGCGATGACCCGGCCCCGGGTGTCGCGGATCGGAAACATGATCCGCTCGCGGAACCGGTCGTAGAAGCCGCCCGTATCGCGTGCAATCACGAGCCCGGCTGCAAGCAGATGCGCCCGGTCCACTTCAGTGGTCCCCAGGCTGCTCAGCAGGGTGTCCCAGCCGGCCGGCGCATAGCCAATGCCGAACTCCCGAGCTGTTTCACCATCGAGGCCGCGTTCCCTGAGGTAATCGATGGCTGCCGGGTGATCGCGCAGGGCCTGCCTGAAAATGTGGGCCGCTTTCTCGAGTACCGTGAACAGCGGTTCGGTGGAGGTCCGTTCGCTATCGGTATGCGGGACTTCAACGCCCACGCTGCGCGCCAACTCTTCTACCGCTACAGGGAAGTCGAGGCGCTCGAACTCCATGAGGAAGCCGAGCGCTGTACCGTGTGCGCCGCAACCAAAGCAATGATAGAAACCCTTCTGCGGGCTGACCCAGAAAGAGGGTGTCTTTTCGGTGTGGAAGGGGCAGCGGGCCTTGTATTCGCGCCCGGCCTTGGTGAGCGGGACCCTTGAGCCGACAACCTCGACGATATCGGCCCGCTGTACCAGGTCGTCGATGAAGTCCTGCGGAATTCGACCACTCACGATAGAGATCCGGCCCTTTGTCGGTCGGCTGACCGGCAGCCTGATTACTTGCCGGAGAGGCGGGCTTTTACACGCTCACCAATGGCGCTGAAGTCGGCACGGCCCTGGGCGCGTTCGCGCAGTGCCGCCATGACGCGGCCCATGTCTTTCATGCTTGTCGCCGCGCTGGCAGTCAAGACCTCGTCGATCAGCGTGTCCAGTTCCTCCGCCGACAGTGCGCTCGGTAACCATGTCTGCAACACGGCGATCTCGGAAATTTCCTTGTCAGCGAGATCCGTGCGGCCACCGGCAGTGAACTGGGTGGCTGATTCGCGTCGCTGCTTGATCTGTTTCTCGATGATCTGCAGCACCGCCGCATCAGTGGTTTCGGTGGGCTCGTCGACTTCGCGCTGTTTGATTGCCGCCAGGAGCATCCGGACGACAGACAGGCGGCTCTTGTCGCCAGCCCGCATCGAGGACTTCATGTCTTCCTGGATCTGTGCCTTGAGCAGCGACACGGTCGGTTCCCCTCTGTATAGCGGGTTGGGCGCCCCAGCCGGAATGTCGCACCGGCCTTCACCTGTGGGGTGGGCCGGCCTTGCCGCAAGCTGGTCTCTGCGCCGCGCGAGCGGCGCGACTCAGTAGAGGCGGACTCGCCGACTGGTTTCGCGGGCGCTTTTCTTCTGTTGACGCTTGACGGCTGCCGCCTTCTTGCGTTTACGCTCCTGCGTGGGCTTTTCGTAGAATTCCCGGCGTCGAAGTTCGGTAAGAACCCCCGCCTTTTCGCAAGCGCGCTTGAAACGCCGGAGGGCGGCGTCAAAATGCTCGTTTTCTCGTACTCGAACGCCGGGCAAGGTCCTGATCCTTAAATTAGTGGTCCGCCAAGCTGAGCTGTAGCGGACCAGTTGTTGGTTGGACGGGCAAAAAATCCGGCTCTCTGGGCCGGACGAACCCAAAAATATAGCTACTCAGACGCCGTTTTGCAAAGGATTCCCATCGGGTGACCGGAATGAAGCTCAGACAGATGATCGTTCTCGGTCTGGAAACCAGCTGCGACGAGACCGCCGCAGCTATCTATGACACGGCTTCCGGCCTGCGCGGCCATTGTCTGTTCAGCCAGGTTGAAACCCATGCACCCTATGGTGGCGTGGTGCCGGAACTCGCCTCACGCGACCATATCCGCAAGCTGATGCCACTGGTCGAGGCGGTCCTCGCGCAATCGGGGGTGCGGCCCGATGAATTGTCCGGGGTGGCCTATACCGCCGGACCGGGACTGGTTGGTGCCCTGCTGGTTGGTGCCACGACGGGCGTGGGCCTGGCGTTTGGCTGGGGTATTCCGGCAATTCCCGTCCACCATATGGAAGCACATTTGCTGGCGACCCTGCTCGAACCGGAACCGCCCGGATTTCCCTTTGTGGCACTGCTGGTTTCGGGCGGGCATACGCTGCTGGTCGAGGTGCGGGGGCTCGGTATGTACAAGATACTGGGCGAAACCCTTGATGATGCGGCGGGCGAAGCCTTTGACAAGGGGGCCAAACTGCTGGGTCTGCCTTATCCGGGTGGCCCACAGCTCGCGCGGCTCGCCGATCAGGGGCGGCCGGGGCGGTACGCGCTTCCGCGGCCGATGCGGAACAAACCGGGTCTGGATTTCAGCTTCAGTGGGCTGAAGACCGCTCTGGCCCTGCAGGTGCGGGACAACGGCGGGATCTCGGCGCTGGACAGCGGTGCCCGGGCAGACCTTGCGAATTCCTATCAGGAGGCGATCGTGGATACGCTGGTAGCCAGGTCCTGCCGGGCGATCGAATCGACCGGCCACAAGCGACTGGTCATCGCCGGCGGGGTAGGGGCCAATCGACTGCTGCGCGAGCGGCTCAGGGACGGACTGTCGCGCCTTGGCGCCACTGTTTACTATCCACGGACGGAGTTCTGTACAGACAATGCAGCCATGATCGCATTTACTGGTTGCCTGCGCCTGGCTGCCGCGCCGGAGGCATTCGGGGACCTGCATGTCACCGCCCGTCCCCGCTGGCCGCTTGAAGAACTGCGTCCCTGAAGCCTGCCAACATCACGGAACAACGATGGATACGATTTTTCTGCGCGACCTCCGCATCCGTACCATCGTCGGTATCTGGGAATGGGAACGGCGCATGCCGCAGATCGTGAGCATAGATCTGGATATGGATACCGATATCCGCCGTGCAGCGCACAGTGACCAGATCGAAGACACGTTGGACTACAAGGCGGTGACGCGTCGAGTGAAATCTCTCGTCGCCGGCTCCAGCTTCAATCTGATCGAGACGATGGCCGAGCAGATTGCGGCGCTGATCGTCGATGAGTTCGGCGTGCCATGGGTGCGGGTGGCCGTACACAAGCCCTGGGCAATTCGCGGTTCACGCGATGTCGGCGTCGTCATCGAGCGCGGCCAGCGCGGGTGACACAGCGATCGCCCGTCGATGTGTATGTCAGTGCCGGCAGTAATGTGGCGCCGGTGGAGAATCTGCGCCTGGCCTGCCGGGAACTCCGGAAGTGCTTTGGTGAGCTGGAAATCTCGGGCGTATACCGCAATCCGGCCGTCGGCTTTGCCGGTGACGATTTTCTGAACCTCGTGCTGCGCTTTCGTACCGCCGAGTCTCCCGCTGCGATCATCGCGGAACTTGAGCGCCTGCATGTGCTGGCCGGGCGGGTGCGCGGTCCGGACCCGTTCTCATCGCGGACCCTGGATCTGGATCTCCTGCTCTACGGCGACGCCGTGCTGTCCGATTCTGTGATTCGTGTGCCGCGCGAGGACATCAGGAAATACGCCTTTGTGCTGGGCCCGCTGGCTGAGCTTGCGCCGGAACTCCGGCATCCGCTGACTGGCGAAACGATGGCGGAGCTGTGGGCGGCCTTTGATCAGTCCGTCCATCCGTTGCAGCGGGTAACGGAGCCGCTCGTCTGAGTCTGCTCCCCGGCCTGGAGCGGGTTATTACCAACCTGCACTACGGCCACCATCTACGGCGATGATCTGTCCGGTCACATAATTGGCGTCACGCACCAGGTACAGCACGCATCCGGCGATATCAGCCGGTTCGCCGACCCGCTTCAAAGGGATCTGGCGTAAAACGGTATCCCGCATGCTGTCGCTCACACCGCCGTCGGGCCAGAGAATTGCGCCGGGCGCCACGCCATTTACGCGGATGTCAGGCGCAAGATCACGGGCCAGTGCGCGGGTCAGGAAAGCGAGGCCGGCCTTCGCGGCACCATAGGCGGCGTGGTCTCTGAGCGGCCGGACGGCGTGGATGTCTACGATGTTGATGATGATCCCACGCGAGGCTTTGAGGTGCGGCAGCGCTGCCTGGGCGAGAAACAATGGCGCCTTGAGGTTGGTGCCGATCAGATCCGCCCACTGGTCTTCGGTAACAGTCGCCAGAGGTGTGGGGTAGAAACTCGAGGCGTTATTGATCAGGATGTCGAGCCGGCCGGCATGGGCTGTGACGGTATCGATCAGACCGCTCAGTTGACTGGTCTGGATGAGATCGGCCTGCACGGCCAGTGCTGAATCCGGGCGCCGGTCATTGAGCTGACGTACCAGTGCCAGGGCATGGTCTGCAGATCCCCGGTAGTGGATTGCGACACCTGCACCCTGCGCGTGCAACGTTGTGGCGATCTCCGCGCCAACCCGGCGTGCGGCACCGGTGATCAGCGCCCACTTTCCCGTCAGCGTCGGGCTGCTTGTCCCGGTGGTGTCGCCTGTTGCCGAGTCCGTCATTGCGATTACTGTCCTGTCTGCGCGATGCAGACGTTTTGAGTCTGAAGCTTAAGATTACACCACCATGCACAACAGGTCCGAGCTGCCGGTTCCCGATGATTCAGCGCTTGCGCACAGTGCCCGTGTTGCGGATCTCGTTGGTGCGCGTCTGGCCGACAGCGGCGGCTGGATCAGTTTCGCGGATTACATGGATCTGGTGCTGTATGCACCGGGCCTCGGGTACTACAGTGCCGGAGCGCAGAAGTTTGGACCGGCGGGTGACTTCGTCACGGCACCCGGGCTCGGCAGCCTGTTTGCGGGCTGTCTGGCGCGGGTGGCGGGCCAGACTCTCGATCAGCTTGATGGAGGTGTGGTGCTGGAGGTCGGCGGCGGTACCGGCGCACTGGCTGCCGACGTGCTCCGGGCCTTGCGTGCCAATCCGCCCCGGCAATATCTGCTGCTTGAAGTCAGCGCAGACCTGCGTGAACGCCAGCACGCTGTGCTGGCTGCACGGGTTCCGGAGTTGCTTGACAGGGTGCAGTGGCTGGATCGCCTGCCTGCGACACCGCTGACCGGTATCCTTATTGCCAATGAAGTGCTCGACGCACTGCCGGCAGAGCGGTTCACGATGCAGGATGGAAACCCCCGCCAACTCGGCGTGCGCTTGCAGGGTGGCAAACTTTCCTGGTCATCGATGCCGGCTCCCGCAGCGCTTGAAGCCGCGGTCCGGACAATTGAGCAGGATATCGGCAACAGATTGCCGGACGGCTACAGCTCCGAGATATCGCTGCGCCAGCCGGCGTGGATCGCGTCGCTGGCAGCAAGTTTCGGCCAAGGCCTTGCGCTCTTCACGGACTATGGTTATTCGCGTCGTGAGTACTACCACCCGCAGCGTATCGAGGGCACGCTGGCCTGCCACTACCGGCACCACTGGCATGCCGATCCGTTTTTCCTGCCCGGTTTGCAGGACATCACTGCCTGGGTTGATTTCAGTGCAGCTGCGCGAGCCGGAGCTGCAGCGGGTCTCGACGTGGCGGCTTACACGACGCAGGCGCATTTCCTGCTTGCCACCGGCATCCTGCAGGAGATGGAAACCGATGGAATCCGGAATCCGGGCCAATCACCGGTCCGGACACAGGCCATGGCAGCAGAGCTCAGGCAGTTGCTGATGCCCGGCGAAATGGGCGAACGATTCAAGATGCTGGCGCTGACCCGGGGCTTTGAACCTGGTTTCGAGCTGACGGTGCGCGACATGCGTCCGGGGCTGTAAGGGCCTCACTCGGGCTGTTCAGATGCTGCCCGGTCAGCCATGAAACGGACGCGGGCCGCGGCACAGGCGTCCAGGCGCGCCTGACGAATGGCGGTGCCGAGCGCCTCGCCGGCAAGTCCCTGTCCGGCGATCGTTGCCGTATCAACGGATCGCGCCGCCTGCCACGCGGCATAAATCAGCTCGCGTTGCGGGTAGGGTCGGGACTCCAGCCCGGTACGGCCCCGCGCATCTGCTTCGCAGGCATCGAGAAATGGCTCCACCCGGTCAGGCCGGCGGAAGGCATCCAGACTTTCCAGCAGGCGGAACAGCGTAGTCGGTTTGAGTTCCAGGGCGCGATGGCAGGTGCCATGCTGACGGGTTACCGCGATGGCCAGGTCTCTGAACCGGTTGGGTATCGCCAGCCTGTCGCAGAGCTGCTCAACGAGCGTGACGCCCCGCTCTTCATGCGCGAGATGCCTGGGCAGTTCGCTTTTCGGTGTGGTGCCCTTGCCCAGATCGTGTACAAGCACCGCAAAGCGCACTTCGCGCCCATGTCCGAGTCGGGCAGATTCGCGCAAAGCCAGCAGGATGTGGCGGCCGGTATCGATTTCCGGATGCCACTTCTCAGGTTGCGGTACTCCGGACAGCGCAGCCACTTCCGGAAACACGACGGCCAGTGCTCCGCAGTCGTCGAGTACCTGAAAGTAGATGTCCGGGCGTGACTCGCCGAGTGCTGATTCGGTCTCCTGCCAGACACGCTCCGGCACCAGTGCAGCGACCTCGCCGGCTGTGACCATCTCGCGCATGAGCTGCAGTGTGGCTTCCGCCACGCGAAAGCCCAGGTCATGGAAGCGGGCTGCAAAGCGCGCGACGCGCAGGATGCGTACCGGGTCTTCGCGGAAAGCAGCGGAGACGTGATGCAGAAGCCGTTCGCGCAGATGTTTCTGGCCGCCGGCGGGGTCGATGAGCGTGCCGAAGCTGTCCTCGGCTATCGCATTGATGGTGAGGTCGCGTCGCTGCAGGTCTTCCTCCAGCGTTACCGAGGGGTCGGAGCGGACATCGAAGCCGTGATAACCGGGGCCGGTCTTAAGCTCGGTACGTGCGAGCGCATATTCTTCATGGGTTACGGGGTGGAGATAAACCGGAAAACTCCGGCCAACCCGCCGATAGCCCTGCGCTTCAAGCTCGGCCGGCGTTGCGCCGACAACGACCCAGTCACGCTCCCTGACCGGCAGGCCCAGCAGCCGGTCACGAACAGCGCCGCCTACCAGATAGATCTGCATTGGCCGGACCTCTCGGCACTGGCCATCAGCGGCCGGCCGTGCGACGACAGATATCGAAATGGGTATGCATGCCGGCTCCGGCCAGCGTTGTCGCCAGGTTTGCAGTCAGTGAGCGCGGTTTGATGCCCAGACGCTGAAGTCCGTCTTCGGTACAGACGCTGTCGAGAAGCATCGAGCGGTAGTTATCGGTAGAGAAGGGTTTGCCAGGCACGAAGTCCATCCATGCTGCCTGGGCCCGTGACAGTCCTTTCGACATGCCGATGATCCGCCGGTTGAGCCCCAGCGTGTCCGAGATCATCTGGACGATCTCTTTCAGTGTAAAGGTCTCGGCCCCGCAGAGCTGCAGGGTCTGATGTGTCGTCTCGGGCTTGTCCAGCACGCGCGTGATGGTGCTGACCAGGTCGTCTACATGGATCGGCGCAAAGCGGGTGTTAGGCATGGGCAAGGTGAACGCGAAGGGAATCAGCCGGAGCAGCCCTGCAAAGCGGTTCAGAAAATCATCGCCAGGACCGAACACGACAGATGGCTGCAGGATCGTCCAGTCGAGTTGTGACTTCCGCAACAGCGCTTCTGCTTCACCCTTGCTGCGCAGGTAGTGGCTGCTTGCCTGCGCAGCCCCTGCGTTCAGCGCGCTGAGCTGCACAAGCCGCGAGACTCCTGAGCTTTCACAGGCTGCGATCAGCGCTTCCATCAGTTCCACATGGGCGCGACGAAAACCCCGGCCATCGCGGCCTGATTCGTTCAGGATGCCAATCAGGTTGACGACAGCATCCGCTCCGGTGAGCAGACTGGCCAGCGTGCCGGGCGCAAACACATCGGCGCGAACGATCTTTACCGAGGGCTGGATACGCAGGTGGCGGGCCCGTTCCGGATCGCGCGTGGGTACCGTGATGCGGTGTCCACGGTTGGCCAGATGGGCGACCAGTCGCGAGCCGATGAATCCCGTTCCGCCAGGAATGCAATAAGACGCCATATATCTCCGGTATCTGTTTTTTAGCGGATCTGCAGTAGCAGATTCCGGTTGCCACGACGTACACTCATGATCAGCAGGCTCTGCTGACTGGCAGCCTGCTGCAGTTCACGTATGTTGCGTACGCGTTTGCGGTTCACCGACACAATGATGTCGTTCGGCCGTATGCCTGCCAGCGCTGCGGGACTGTTGGATTCGACGGCATCAATGCTGACCCCGGGCCCGGTGAAGTCCTCCCCCTTGCCTTCATGGTTACCGAGCTGTGCGCCCGCAAGGCCCGGGTGTACGTCACCGCCGTCGATCTGTGCGCTGATGCTGATTTCGCTCAGTACGGTAGTGAACTGGCGTCGCTTGCCGTCACGGATCACATCGACACGCACCGAGTCACCGCTGCGTTTCAGGCCGATCGTGTTGCGCAGATCGGAGGCCCCCTTGACCCTCTGACCATCGACCGAAACGATGACGTCGCCGACCATGATGCCGGCTTTTTCTGCTGCTGAGTCCGTGACGACTTCCTGTACCAGCGCACCTTCCACTGTGGCCTCGATACCAAACGCCTTTGCGCTGTCGGCATTGAAGTCTGAAATGCTGACGCCGAGCAGCCCGCGCTTCACCTCACCATACTGGAGGATCTGATTCATGATCGACTTGGCGATATTCACCGGAATTGCAAAACCGATGCCGATGTTGCCGCCACTGTTGCTGAAGATCGCGGAGTTGATGCCGATCAGCTCTCCCCGCAAATTGACCAGCGCTCCGCCGGAGTTGCCGGGGTTGATCGATGCATCGGTCTGGATGAAGTCTTCATAACCGTCCGGATTGATACCGCTGCGCCCGAGCGCGCTCACGATTCCTGAGGTAACGGTGTGTTGCAGCCCGAAAGGATTGCCAATCGCGAGTACGAAATCCCCGACCTGTACCTGGTCAGAGTTGCCGAACTTCATCTGGACCAGATTCTTGCTGTCTTCAACCTGCAGTACGGCGATGTCGGTGCCCGCATCAGAGCCGATGACCTTGGCCTTGAGGCTGCGGTTGTCATTGAGATAGATCTCGATCAGTTCCGCGTTCTCGACCACGTGGTGATTGGTCAGGATGTAGCCCTTTGCCGCGTCCACGATCACGCCGGAACCCGCACTCTGTACCTCGCGGCGCCGCTGCGGTTGCTGCTGGTCAGGAAAGCCGAAAAACCGCCGAAAGAAGGGATCTTCCATCAGCGGATTGGTGGGCGCGTTGATAGTGCCTTTGGTGGCAATACTGACCACTGCAGGCTCGACCTGCTTTACCAGTGGCGCAAGGGTGGGCATTTCCTGCCCGCCAGCACGTGTCGGCAGCTGTGCGCCGGCTGTGCCGGAGATGAGGGCCAGCACCAGCGCAGCCCGACAGAGCAGTCCTGTCATGCGTACAAACCTTCGGGAGGTGATTGAAGACGCGGAATCATAACGTTTTTTGCCCGCGGCCGAGCGCTCGCTTGGGCAAGCTGCAAGCCGATCATCCCGGCGCAGCATGTCCCTATATGTTGTGTGGCCGCTGGCCACGCAGCAGCAGCAGAATGATTAAGGTGGGAGCCTGAATTAGCGGGTCTATATTCACGTAACAATATGTTTATATTGCAGTTTCAAGCTGTATATCCAAAGAAAACAATTCTTGACAGCGCTGCAGTCGGCTCCTAATGTACGGCTTATGTCGCCACAATATCTTGTGGCAACGATTCCAGCGACTTTTCGCGGTTTTGGCGCTTGGTGCATCTGCTGGCGAAGGGGTGTCGCCGAGATGGGCTTCCGTTCCGGAGAGCAGGCTCCGGGTGCAGATTACAGGGTGGTTTGGGGGATATGAAGGCTATGAAGCCGGCAGTACAAATGGAAAACGTCAGGGCGGGCACCGTCGGCTTCCAGGAAGCGTCGATCGACATCTGGGACAAGAAATACCGGTTGAAGTCGAAGACCGGTGAGGTCATCGACGAGACCATGGATGACACCTACAAGCGTGTTGCCCGTGCACTGGCCAATGTCGAGTCCGAGGGAGGCCGGGACCGCTGGTTTGAGCAGTTTCTCTGGGCGCTTCGACGCGGGGCGATCCCGGCGGGCCGGATCATGTCGAATGCGGGTGCCCGCGAGCACAAGCCGGCTACCTCGACCATCAACTGCACGGTCTCCGGCACCATCGGCGACTCGATGCAGGACATCCTCACCAAGGTTCATGAAGCAGGCCTGACGCTCAAGGCCGGGTGCGGCATCGGTTACGAATTTTCGACCCTGCGGCCCAAGGGCGCGTACGTATCGGGTGCCGGTGCGCATACCTCGGGGCCCATGTCCTTCATGGATATCTACGACAAGATGTGTTTCACCGTGTCTTCTGCCGGCGGACGGCGTGGTGCGCAGATGGGCACCTTTGATGTCGGCCATCCCGATGTGCTGGATTTCATTCGTGCCAAGCGCGAAGACGGCCGTCTTCGCCAGTTCAATCTCTCCCTGCTGGTAACGGATGAGTTCATGCAGGCCGTCAAGCACGATCGCGACTGGCTGCTGGCTTTCCCGCTCGATCATCGGCAGCTCGAGCAGCTGGGTCTCGATGTGAACGATCCGGCGCAGGTGCTGTGGCGTGAATGGCCGGTGACCGCGGGTTATGTGACCAACGACAGCGGGCAGGTTGCGTGCCGCATCTTCAAGAAGCTGCCGGCACGGCGTCTGTGGGACATGATCATGGCCTCGACCTACGACTTTGCCGAGCCCGGTTTTGTGCTGGTTGATCGTGTCAACGAGATGAACAACAACTGGTTCGATGAGAATGTCCGGGCCACGAATCCCTGCGGCGAACAGCCGCTGCCGCCCTATGGGTCATGCCTGCTCGGGTCCGTCAACCTGACCAAGTTCGTGCTGGACCCGTTTGCAGAAAATGCCCGCTTTGACTGGGATGAATTCCGGCGGGTGGTGAAGGTGTTTGCACGCATGCTCGACAACGTGGTCGAGATCAACGGGCTGCCACTGCCGCGGCAACGCGAGGAGATTCTGCGCAAGCGGCGTCATGGCATGGGCTTTCTCGGGCTCGGTTCCACACTCACCATGCTGCGCAAGCGCTACGGATCGAAGGATTCGGTGCAGTTCACCGACGATGTGGCCCGCGAGATGGCGCTGGCCGGTTGGGAGACCGCGCTGGATCTGGCCCGGGAAAAAGGTCCGGCGCCGATCCTGCTGGAAGACTTCGAAGTGACGGCGCAGATGCTGTGCAAGCGCCCCGAGATGGCGCGCGACGGCTGGAAGGTCGGCGACCGGATACCCGGGCGGGTCCTGCACGCGCGCTACAGCCGCTACATGCAGCGTATCGCCGAGGTTGCTCCGGAACTGGTGAAGGACCTGGAGCGCGTCGGCGCGCGGTTCACGCACCACAGTTCGATTGCGCCAACCGGGACGATTTCATTGTCTTTTGCCAACAATGCCAGCAACGGCATTGAGCCCAGTTTTGCCCATCACTACTTCCGTAATGTGATCCGCGAGGGCAAGAAGTCCAAGGAGAAGGTGGATGTACTGTCATTCGAGCTGCTCGCCTACCGGCAGTTCGTCAATGCGGCAGCGATGCCCGGCAGCACCCGGCCGGAGGAGCAGTTGCCAGAGTATTTCATTACCGCAGAGGACATCAGCCCGCGGGAACATGTGGATATCCAGGCAGCTGCGCAGCGCTGGGTAGACTCCTCGATATCGAAGACCGCAAACGTGCCGACGGACTTCGACTACGAGAAGTTCAAGGACATCTACATGTATGCCTACGAGAAGGGGCTGAAGGGCTGTACCACTTTCCGCTTCAACCCCGAGGCTTTCCAGGGCGTGCTTGTGAAGGGAAAGGATTTGCAGAATACGAAGTACACCTTCGTGCTGGAAGACGGTTCCGAAGTGACGCTCCGGGGCGACGAAGAGATCGAGTATGACGGCGAGATACACACCGCTGCCAATCTGTTTGATGCGCTGAAGGAAGGCTATTACGGCAAGTTTTGACGCAGGGCAAGGCCCGCGGGAGAGAGACGTGGCGAAGATCAGGATTGAAAAAAAGATCGTTGGCTATCGCGTGGATGGCGAAGACGGCAAGGCTGCCGACAAAAAGGCGGAGCGGTCTGTAGCCAAACGCCTGCCGGTCGAGGGCAATGTCGTGCGCATGCACGAGAAGCTCGAGCGGCCGGAAATGCTGCAGGGCTCGACCTACAAGGTGAAGACCCCGGTTTCCGATCATGCGATGTATGTGACCATCAATGATCTGGTGCTCAACCCGGGCACCGAGCATGAGCAGCGCCGCCCCTTCGAGATATTCATCAATTCGAAGAACCTCGATCATTACCAGTGGATCGTTGCGCTGACCCGGCTCATGTCGGCGGTATTCCGCAAGGGAGGCGACGTTACATTCATGGTGGATGAACTCAAGGCGGTCTTCGATCCCCGGGGTGGTTACTGGCAGCCGGGTGGCAAATTCATGCCATCGATCATCGCTGAGCTCGGCCACATCATCGAGAAGCACCTGCGTTTCATCGGCCTGCTGCCTGCTGACACCATGGACGAGCACAAGCGCAGGCTGGTCGAGGAAAAGCGCCGTGAATACGAGGAGCAGCATCGTCAGCAGGATGCGTTTGCCCGCAGCGAATACCCGGCCGGCGCACAGATCTGCATAGCCTGCAGTACCGTCGCCGTGGTTTTCATGGATGGCTGCATGACCTGCCTCGCCTGTGGCGACTCGAAATGCGGCTGAGTACGGCGTGCTAACATCCGCAGGGTAGAAGCGGCACCACTACTTACGGATGACCTTCAGCGTTCCTGATTTCAGTCGTGTCACCGTCCTGGTGGTCGGTGACGTCATGCTCGATGACTATTGGTTCGGGCCTGTCTCGCGGATATCACCCGAGGCGCCGGTCCCTGTCGTTCAGGTGACGCGGTCGCAGTCCCGCGCTGGCGGTGCGGCGAACGTTGCCATCAACCTTGCCAGCCTCGGCGTACGTACCACCCTCACCGGTATTGTCGGTCGCGATGCCAATGGCACCACCCTGGCGCGGCTGCTGAAGGAACACGGCGTTACGGCAGAATTCATCCAGTCGGCGGCACAGCCCACGATTACCAAGCTGCGCGTACTGAGCCGCAACCAGCAACTGATCCGTCTCGATACCGAAGACACCTACCCGCTGAGCGATGTCAGTACCTTGCCGGGAATGCTTGAGCGTTATCTGCCCAAGACCAGCATCTGCGTTTTTTCCGATTATGCGAAAGGCACCCTGGCAGACATTCAGCGGCTGATTGCTGTCTGCCGGCAACGTGGGGTTGCCGTGCTCGTCGATCCCAAAGGCAGTGACTTCGCCCGTTATCGTGGCGCCAGTCTGCTTACGCCGAACCTGAGTGAATTTGAAGAGGTGGTCGGGCGCACAGAAGGCGACGATGATATTGCCGAGCGTGGCAGCGCCTTGCGTGAGGCGCTGGATATCGAGGCGCTGGTGATCACGCTCGGTGAGCGGGGCATGGCGGTGATCACGGCAGGCGAAGAAGCGATGTTTCTGCCGGCGCGGGCGCGTCAGGTGTTTGATGTCACGGGCGCCGGGGATACAGTGATTGCGACACTGGCCGCCGCACTGGGTGCCGGGCAAACCCTTTACGAAGCAGCAGGGCTCGCCAATCTGGCGGCTGGACTGGTGGTTGGCAAGATCGGTGTTGCTTCAGTTACACCCTCGGAACTCAGGCTTGCGCTGCACGAACACGGTCAGGGCGGGCGCGGTCTGCTCAGTCGCGGCGAGGCGCGGCAGATTGCTGCGGAGGCACGTTCGCGCGGCGAGCGTCTGGTCATGACCAACGGCTGTTTCGATATCCTGCATGCAGGCCATGTGGCCTACCTGGAGGAGGCCAAGCGGCGCGGTGATCGCCTGCTTGTCGCCGTAAACGACGATGCATCGGTGACCAGGCTCAAGGGTCCGGGACGCCCGATCAACCCATTGGCGGATCGCATGGCCGTGCTGGCCGGGCTTGCCGCAGTTGACTGGGTCGTGCCTTTCAGTGAGGACACGCCTGAGATGCTGGTATCAGAAGTCCTGCCGGATGTGCTCGTGAAGGGTGGAGACTACCGTCCGGAGAACATTGCCGGAGCGCGCACCGTACTGGCACGGGGAGGCACTGTCGAGGTACTCAGTTTCCATCCGGGCCGCTCGACCAGCACGATCGTCGAGGCCCTCAACCGGCTGGCAAAGCAATAGCATTTCCATCCGGCACCCGGGAAGCAGGTCACTGATGGGCAGAACTTCCTGGTTGCGGATCGCGTATATCGTTCTCAGCTACCTGCTCGTGCCGCTGTTGCTGGCGCACCTTTACTGGCGCAGTATCAGTGCGCCCGCCTACCGAAAGAGAATCGCCGAGCGCTTCGGCTTCGGGATGGCGCGCCTGCGACAGCCGTCAATCTGGGTGCATGCGGTGTCGGTGGGCGAGGTCCAGGCGGCTGCGCCACTGGTGCGCGCCCTGCTGAAGCGCTATCCCGGCGTACCGCTGGTGATAACTACGATGACTCCGACCGGCAGCGAGCGGGTCCGGCTGCTGTTCGGCGATACGGTCGTGCACAGCTATGTACCCTACGATCTCGCCGCAGCGGTTCGCCGCTTCTTTGACTGGGCGCGGCCGTCGCTCGCCATCATCATGGAGACGGAACTCTGGCCCAACCTCTATCATGAGTGCGGTCTGAGGCGTGTGCCGCTGGTTCTGGCCAGCGCCCGGATATCCAGCCGCTCACTCCGGCGCTATCGTCGGCTGATACCACTGTTTCGCGATACGCTGGCCAATGGCATCGTCATCGCTGCACAGACACCTGCTGATGCCGAGCGGTTTCGTTCGCTGGGCGCAAATCCGGTGCGCACGCACGTTACCGGCAACATCAAGTTCGACTTCGAGTTGCCGCCTGAGGTTCTGCAGGCCGGGCAAGCGCTGCGTACGATGCAGGCGCGTGACCGGCCGGTCTGGGTGGCGGCCAGTACGCACGATGGTGAGGAATCGGTGCTGCTCGCCGCGCATGTACTGATCCGGCAGCAGCATCCGCAAGCCCTGCTCCTGCTCGTACCCCGCCACCCTGAACGATTTTCCGAGGTGGCTGCGCTCATCGACAGCTGTGGCCTGAATCATGTTGCGCGCAGCAGCGCGGCAGTTGCCGATCAGCACACAATCGTATTTCTTGGCGATACGATGGGCGAGCTGACGACCTTCTACGCGGCTGCAGATGTCGCTTTTGTCGGCGGCAGCCTGACCGCCATCGGCGGTCACAACCTGCTCGAACCGGCTGCACTCGGCATGCCCGTAATTACCGGTCCACATAACGAGAACGCCGCTGATATCTGCGCACTGCTCGTGACCTGCGGTGCGGCGAGCGTGGCGTCAGATGCGGACGGCATCGCTGCAGAAGTCTGCCGGCTTTTCGCGGATCCGGCAGAGTGTCAGCGGCGCGGCGCAGCCGGCCAGGCCGCCATTGCAGACAATTGCGGGGCGCTGGAACGCCTGCTGAAACTCATCAATCCGCTGGTTCCTGCAAATGCGGATTGAAGCCGGAAATTACTCCCCGACTATTTCAGCAATGTATCGACCTGGGCGAGATCGTCAACGGCCAACGTGCCCGCCGCCTGCTTGAGACGCAAGCCGTTGATCAGGTAGTCGTAGCGGCTGCGGAGGTACTGGGCTTCCGCAACATAGGTCTGGCGCCTGGCATCGAGTACATCGACTGCCGTGCGGGTGCCGACTTCGTAGCCGGCCTCGCTGGCCTTGAGTGCCGTACGGCTTGATTCGAGGGCCTGCTTCAGCGCCGCCACCCGGGAAATATCCGAGATTACGCCGAGATAGGCATCGCGGGTCTGCTGTTCGGTGTCGCGTTGGGTGCGTTCGAGCTGCTCGCGCGATGCGCGATGGAGATACACGGCCTGCTGTACCCGCGCTGAAGTCTGGCCACCGCTGAAGATGGGCAGCGACATCTGCAGCGAGATGCTGTCACTTTCCAGATCCGTGGCCGTGGGGTTTCGATCTGGCGAGCGCGCGAAACCTTCGTTGTCCGTATTGTTTCTGCTGAGTACCAGATCAACCGTCGGGTAGTGCCCGGTCCGTGCCAGGCTGATATTGTCCTTGGCGATCCGGGCGCCTATCTGGCTGGCGATGACGCTGCGATTCTGCTGCAGGGCGGTGTTGACCCAGACTTCAACGTCGTTGGGGTCAGGCGAGACCAGCGGGATATCTGCAGCCGGCGTGGCCAAAGTTGGCGGGATCTCGTCGATGATCGTGCGCAGCACCTCCCAGTTGTTGGCAAGCGCACGCTTGGCAAGGATTTCGTCGGTAACCGCCTGGTCATATGCCGCCTGGGCTTCCTGTACGTCGGTAATCGCAATGAGCCCGACCTCGAAGCGCTTCTGTGCCTGCTCCAGCTGGCGGCCGATGGATTCCTTGGCCGCCTGTTGCGAGGCCAGGGTGTCTTCGGCCGCAAGTACCAGAAAGTAAGTGGTGGCGACGCGCACGATCAGATCCTGCTGGGCGGCCTGGTAGTTGGCATCGGCCTGGGCCGCTTGCTTGCCGGCCTGCGAGAGCGTTATCCATTGATCCCAGCGGAATATGCTCTGGCGCAGCTGGAGGACCCAGTTCCTGGCCTCGTTGTCACGTGAGTCGACCACCCGGGTTAATTGCTGGCCGCCGAAGAAGGTGCTGGTGGTGCCGTTGGCGGCAGTGCTGGCGATGTTCATCGTGCCAGTGACCTGTGGCAGCAGTGCGCCCCGTGCAATGGGCTTGCCTTCAAGGACCGCAAGGCGATTGGCTTCGGCTTCCCGCACCTGTGGATCGCTCTGCAGCGCCTTTTCGTAAACCTGCAGCAGCGAATCAGCATGGGCTGCCTGCGCCAGAAGCAGGGCGACAGGCAAAAGCCGGTGGAAATTTCTCATGTTGTGCATTCCTGTTGTTGTTCTGGCGGCAGCTGGCAGCTGATCAGAAAGTGAAAGACTGGTGTTCCGGCGCATTCGTCAGCGGCGGCACGATGGTCTCCAGCAGAAATTCGGTAGACCACTCGTTTTCGCCAAGCCGGCGCATCAGTCGGGCCTCCATCCGCGGTGCGCTACCGGTAACCACGAACAGGCGGCCATCAAGGGCAAGCCAGTCCGCGAAACGACGATCGTAAACCGGCAGAGAGCCGGTTACCGCTATAAGGTCGAATCGGCTTTCCGGTACGAAGTCGAAGACATCCCTATTGTGGACCTCGGCATCGCGAAAACCCAAGGCGGCGAGCTTCTTTGCTGCGGCGCTGGCCAGTTCCGCGATGATTTCAAGGCTGGTCACTTTGCCGCCCAGCGCTGCCAGGCAAGCGGTCATGAATCCGCTGCCTGTGCCGACCTCGAGCATCCGTTCGGCGGGAGCCGGAGACAATGCCTGCAACAGGCGGCCCTCCAGCTTCGGGGTCAGCATGGTCTGCCCGCCCGGCAGCGGTATACAGGTATCGGCAAAGGCGAGGGCACGGTAGCGGGTTGGCACAAACTGCTCGCGGGGAACGGTACCCAGCACGGCCAGAATTGCCGGATCGAGCACATCCCAGGTCCGCACCTGCTGGTTGACCATCTGGGTGCGTGCAAATTCGATATGGGTGTTCATGCGGAGCGGCTCAGGTTAAGGAGTTTGCTGATTGCAGACAAGTTCAGGACGGGCGACCTGACCATTATCGCCCGAGTGCCGGATTATGGTGAACCCCCGGACTCGGCGGTAGACCCATCGGCTATGCTCTCCCACATCCGCGAGGCCGGTTCGCGCCGTATTTCTGTCGCAAGAGAAACGGGCGCAATTAACGATGAGAGGAGGGCAGGGCCCGGCTGACCTTCCCGGTAGCAATGTCCAGATGACCGAGATGTGGTTAATCCTGGCGCTCGCTGTGATCTGCTTCGGGCTTGTTGGCACCTGCCTGCACCTCTGGCGCTCACGCAGTGCCTATACCCGCAGTGTCGAGGCGCTCAACCAGGAGATCCTCGATGCTGCAGAGGCGTCTGCCTTTGGCAAACGGGTGACCCAGCCGGCATCGGCCCCGGCGGGCTTTTCTGCGCTTGGCGACAACATCAACCGCCTGTTCGATACGCTGAATGCCAGGGACCGGCAGATGCGCCAGCGCGAGGCGCTGTTCCAGGATCTGGCCAATACGATGCCCGAGGTCGTCCTCGTGCATCGTGATCGCGTGATTTTCGCCAATAACGTTGCTGCCGGACTGATCGGGCTGACTCCCGAGCAACTCGTTGGTCGGCCAGTGACGGACCTGGTGCGACCGGCCTATCGGGCCGTGACCCGCAAGAACCTCAGTGGTCGGCTGGCTGGCGAGCCAGTGCCTGATCGTCTGGAGATCCAGCTCATCTCGGGTGATGAAGGCGGCATGTGGGTCGAGGCAGCCGGTTCGATGATCGACTATCGCGGACAAAAGGCCATCCTGACCATTGCCCGCGATATCAGTTACCGGAAAAGCATTGAAGCGAATCTGGGCCGTGGCAAGCAGCAGGCGCAGATTACCCTGGAGTCGATCGGCGAAGGCGTCGTCACTACCGATACGCAGGGCATGATCGACTACCTGAATGGTGCGGCCGAGAAGCTGATCGGCGTCAGCCGCGAGCTTGCGGTCGGCAAGCGCATGACCGATCTCCTGAAGCTTGTCGACGAGTCGGATCGCAAGGACCTTGGTGATCCGGTCTCGCGTTGTCTGGCGGAGCGGCGCCAGGTCAGCCTGGGTCGTCGCGCGCTGATGCTCACGGTCGACGATGGCCGTGAGCTTTCAGTCGAGCTCACCGCATCGCCGATCATCGGTGCCAACGATACTGTCGCCGGTGCGGTGGTGATCATGCACGATGTGACAGAGATGCGTGGCCTGACCCGCCGCATCTCCTACCAGGCTGCTCACGACGCCCTCACCGGTCTGGCCAACCGCGGCGAATTCGAGAGACGGGTCCAGGAGGCCATCGAGTCCGGGCGCGAGGACGCCGCACACTCCGTGCTCTGCTATATGGATCTGGACCGCTTCAAGGCGGTCAACGACACCTGTGGCCATCTGGCCGGCGACAACATGCTGCGCGAGATCGCCAAGCTGATCCGTGACAAGGTCCGTGACTCGGATCTCGTGGCGCGGCTTGGCGGCGACGAGTTCGGTATGCTGCTGCTGCGCTGCCCGCTGGACAAGGCGCGCCAGATCGCTGACGACGTGTGCAACGCGGTCCGCGACTACCGCTTCGTCTGGCAGGACCGGATTTTCACCGTCGGAATCAGCATCGGACTGGTCGAGGTGGCGCGCGAGACCGGTTCTCTCAAGGATCTGCTCAGCGCTGCTGATTCGGCCTGCTATGTGGCCAAACAGCAGGGCCGCGGTCGTGTTCACGTGTACTCGTCACGGGATGAGGTTTCGGCACGGCAGCGTGGCGATATCCACTGGCTGCAGCAGCTGCAGGCCGCCTTGCGCGAGAACCGCTTTGAACTCCATACCCAGCCGGTAATCGCGACGACTGGCCGGGTCAGCGCCGGCCCGGCGTTCGAGGTGCTGCTGCGCATGACCGATGAGGAGGGCAAGCTGGTGCTGCCCCGGCAGTTCATCCCGGCGGCAGAACGGTATCAACTCATGTCGGGCATCGATCGCTGGGTGGTGCAGGCGACACTGGCAGCCCTTGCACACGGCGCTATCCGGCTGCCCGATGACCGCAGCTGCAGTATCAACCTGTCGGGGCAGTCACTTGCTGACGAGGGGTTTCTCGAGTTTGTCGTTGAGTGCCTTGATCATAGCCAGATCGCTCCAAATCGCATCTGCTTCGAGATCGGCGAGATGGCAGTGATGGACCGCTTCGACCAGGCGCGGCGTTTCATCGCGGTGCTGCATGGCATGGGTTGTCAGTTTGGCCTGGATGATTTCGGCAGCGGTTTTGGTTCGTTTACCACGCTGCGGGACCTGTCCATCGATTACCTGAAAATCGACGGGAGCTATACGCACGACCTCAGGCCCGATACGCTGAATCATCAGGTGGTGAGCGCCATCACGGGCATGTCACGCATTCTCGGCTTTCGCGTGATCGCCGAGCAGGTTGAAGCGCAGGCGGATTTCGAAGCGCTGCGCACCATCGGTGTGGATTTCATCCAGGGACACTTCATCGACCGGCCGCATCGTCTGGGCGAGACGAGCGGCGAGATGGCGATACACTGATTGCGCTGGCGGCTTATCGGGCTGGCGGGAAAAACCAGTTCGGGGCCTTGCAGTTGGCATTCAGGTTCAGTTCGACCGTGATCTCGTCAGCTGGAAATCCCGCGACCTCAGTCAGTCCGGCCAGCTCCGTAGCGTTCTGCGGTGTGCACAATACGCCATCACCATCCGAATCGGCCCAGGCGTAGACCACCAGGCCCTCGCCGGCGTCTGCCGGGTAATCGATGGTGCCGCTGAAGTCACCGACCGGGGCGGTGAAGCTGCCAATAAACAGCAGCGGGTGCCGAAGTTCTCCTGTGCCGGTCCAGGCATGGTATGCCTCAACATGCAGCTCGCCGGTCGGTTCGAAGGCTTCGGGCAGCTGCACTGTTCCAGTGATTTTCAGGCTGCGCATCTCGGCCGGCTTCTCGCCGCTGCAGCCTGCCGCCAGAAGAGCCATGATGACGGCCGCGCTGCTGATTGCTCGTGCCTGCATTATCATTTTGTGTCCCCAAGTTGAATCGGTGGCAGCTTGAACACGCGCAGAAAATTGCCGGACAGGATCTGTTCGATTTCTTCTGCCGTATAGCCAGCCTCCTGCATCCCGGCGACAAATGCCTGCAGATGGGACTTCACATAGCCGGGAAACTGCGGCCCGTCTGAGCCGTAGATCAGCTTGTCGATCACTCCGCCCGCTTTGATGCGGCGCAGGTAGTCCGCGCGCAGCGCATCGGCCCGCTCGGCGCCAAGCGCACCGGGCTCCAGATACACATTGCTGTACCGCCCGGCGAGTGCGATCGCCGAGTCCGTAAAGGTCAGTGCCTTGTTGTGACTGTCGTAGCCGGAGTGTCCGATTATGAAGATGCAGTCTGGAAATGCCTGGATGGCGCCTTCCAGATAGGCCGGATCAGCGTACGGTGCTTCGGTGCGGGTGCCTGGATTGGGGCTGGTGCCCGTATGCAGATATGCCGGCTTGCCCAGCCGGCCACAGATTTCGTAAATGCCATCGAAGCGCCGGTCATCGAAGCGAAACTGCTGGTGCCCGTGGGCAACCTTGATGCCGTGCATGCCCGGCAGCTGGACGCCGGCTTCCAGGCGGGCCAGTTCTGCCGCGCTGTTGTTGTTCCAGTCATCGACACGCAGGCTGGCAAAGCCGTAAAAGCGGCCCGGGACGGTTGCGATTTCCCCGGCGACGAACTCGTTGCCGGCAACGCCAGTCGTCGCCGGGCTGTAGACGGCAAACAGCCCGCCGGCCGAGATGCCGGCGCTGTCCAGTTGTCCGATGATGGTCTCGCCGCGCAGGTTGTAGTCCACAAACAGGCCCATGGTCCACTTGAAGCCGGTGGGAACCCGGTCGCTGAGCCGCTTGCGAAATCCCGGCGGGGTTAATTCCCAGGTTCCGGTGTGCAGGTGCATATCGATTACCGGAATGCGCCGGCCATCGATCAGTACGCCGGGCTCCGGCGTGCGTCCGCAGGCGGCCAGCAGGACGATGCCTAGCGCGGCAAGAATGCGTATACCTGATTGCATGGTCTCAATCCTGTGGGTTGGCAGTTGTTTCACGGAGCATGGACGAGTGCGCCACGGGGGTACAGCAAGTGTGATGGCTCAAACGGCGCACTGACAATCCCCGGCAGGACATCATGGTAGTACTGCAATGGCCAGTAGTGACCATTTCGCGTAAAGCTGGCGCGACCGGGGTGCCCGGTAACGTCGATATTCCAGGCATTCGCGAGTGGTGCATTGCTGGCTGGTGCGTCATCGTCGGTATTGATGACGGCCAAGGCAAAGTCGGCACAGCGACCATGATTGCGCCTGCCGTGACGCCAGTCGACAAAACCATGCAGCTGGAACGGATCCAGAAAGACCATCGTCACGCGCGCCGCCTGGGGCTGCGCCGGGCGGCCTTGGCGAAAGCTTTCGCATAGCGCGTCGGCAACATAGGCGCCGGAACTGTGGGTGATCAGTTGTACTTCCTGCAGCTGGTCGTAGCTGGCGAGCAGCATGCCAAGCCGGCTGCCGAGCTGTTCGGCGGTAGCGACCGCGCGCAGCCGCTGGTCTGACCACGGCGCCCAGTGCAGAAAGCGTACTGCGACCTCGTTCCGGCCTGCGGCGGCATAGTGTGCCCTGATCCGCGTGACGATTTGTGGGAACAGCGGGTTGTCGCCATCGGCGCTGCCATGCACAACGATCAGGGCAACGCGCGTATCGCCGGGCAGGCTCAGTCCCGGTTCGGGCAGCTGCACATCGAGCGGCATGCGCGTATAGAATTCCATGCCCGTGACGATCGTTGCCACGACCAGCAGGGCGACCGCTGCCTTCCTCATGCCTGAAAGCATTGTTCTTGTCATCGTGGGTTGCGCATCGTCTTTTGGCGGCTGTTGCTTCATCGGTCAGCTTCCCCGGGAGATGAAAATCATGACACATCGTTCGTACAAGACCTCGTTTGGTGTACTGGCGGCGGGCGTGGCCATCGTGGCTATGACCACGATGGCCAGTGCGGTGGAAGTCGATGGCCTGGCTGGCTTCGACGACCTGTTCGGCCGATATGCGCCCGGCGGCGACTGCGGGAAGCAGCCGCAGATCCTGGTGGATTCGGGCGGGATCACGCTTGAGGTGAGTGGCGTTGCTGAAAAGGTCAGCAATCCGGAATTCGCGGCCAGTTACGGCGGGCCTGACTACAACGGCATCAGCAAGTGGTTTTTTCCTGTCCGTATTGCCTCAGGCTATGCGGTGCTGATGACCTTCAATGCCGACGAGCAGAAGGGCACGCTGCTCATCACACCGCATGATGAAGGCTGGGCTGGCGGGCCGCCGCTGAGTCTGCGCAACAAGGCGCTGGTGCAGGGTTCGCCCTACGCACGCTGCAAGTAAGTAGTATCCGGCAGTAAAAAAAAGCCCCGCACGAGGCGGGGCTTTTTCCGGCAAGCGAGCCCTGATCAGAGCAGCGGCACCAG
This sequence comes from Pseudomonadota bacterium, assembly GCA_963204745.1. GTDB lineage: Bacteria > Pseudomonadota > Gammaproteobacteria > Steroidobacterales > SHZI01. The sequence continues at coordinate 40,319 of CAUJHF010000053.1, read as the reverse complement.
CAGCAGTGCCACGATGTTGATGATCTTGATCAAGGGATTGATGGCCGGGCCGGCGGTGTCCTTGTAGGGGTCGCCTACGGTGTCACCGGTGACTGCGGCCTTGTGCGTCTCCGAGCCCTTGCCGCCGAAGTTGCCTTCTTCGATGTACTTCTTTGCATTGTCCCAGGCGCCGCCACCGGTACACATCGAGATGGCCACGAACAGACCGGTGACGATGGTGCCGATCAGGAGGCCGCCGAGTGCGCGGATGCCGGCGCCCGGACCCATCAGCAGGTTCATGCCGAAGCCAACGACGACGGGAACCAGGATCGGCAACAGCGAGGGGACGATCATCTCCTTGATCGCCGCGCGGGTCAGGAGGTCGACGGCCCGCGTGTAGTCGGGTTTGCCGGTGCCTTCCATGATGCCCTTGATTTCCTTGAACTGCCGGCGCACTTCGACGACTACCGAGCCAGCCGCCCGGCCAACCGCTTCCATCGCCATGGCGCCGAACAGGTAGGGCACCAGGCCGCCGATGAACAGGCCGATGATCACGGCCGGGTCGGACAGGCTGAAGACTTCCAGCTTGCCGGCTGCTTCGAGGTTGTGGGTGTAGTCAGCAAACAGTACGAGTGCGGCCAGACCGGCTGAACCGATGGCGTAGCCCTTGGTGACGGCCTTGGTCGTGTTGCCGACGGCATCGAGCGCGTCGGTGATCGTGCGCACGTTCTTCGGCAGGCCGGCCATTTCCGCGATGCCGCCGCCGTTGTCCGTGATCGGTCCATAGGCGTCGAGTGCCACGACCATGCCAGTCATCGACAGCATGGCCGTTGCAGCGATCGCAATGCCGTAGAGGCCCCCGATCTCGAAGGCGGCCCAGATGGCGGCGCAGACTGCCAGTACCGGCAGCGCCGTGGACTTCATGGACACGGCAAGGCCGGCGATGACGTTCGTGCCGTGACCGGTCTGCGAAGCGGCAGCGACGTAGCGTACCGGGCCATATTCGGTGGCGGTGTAGTACTCGGTGATCCAGATCAGCGCCGCAGTCAGCACCAGACCGACTACCGCGCAGGCAAACAGGTTGGTGGCCGATTCGCCCATCATCGCCTGGCTCACGGGCCAGAACGCGGCCAGAGCCAGAATGCCCGACACTGCCACACCCCGATAGAGCGCATTCATGATCTTGCCGCCTTCGCGTGCGGTGACGAAGAACGTACCGACGATGGAGGCCACGATCGATACTGCGCCGAGTACCAGCGGGTAGAGGATGTAGCGGAGGTCAAGGCCGCCGTCAGCGCCCTTGAAGAGCAGTCCGCCCAGTACCATCGTCGCCACTACGGTGACCGCATAGGTTTCGAACAGGTCGGCCGCCATGCCGGCGCAGTCACCGACGTTGTCGGCGATTACCGCCGGGTTACGGGGGTCGTCTTCCGGAATACCGGCTTCGACCTTGCCGACCAGGTCGGCGCCGACGTCAGCACCCTTGGTGAAGATGCCGCCACCCAGACGCGCGAAGATCGAGATCAGTGAACCGCCGAAAGCCAGGCCGATCAGCGAGTGCAGGGCTGCATCGTCACCGATGATGCCACGCATCACCGCAAAGTATCCGGCGACCCCGAGCAGGCCAAGCCCGACCACGAGCATGCCGGTGATCGCGCCGCCCCGGAAGGCGATCTGCAGCGCCTGGTTCAGCCCGATGCCGGCCGCATGCGCGGTGCGCACATTGGCCCGGACCGATACGTTCATGCCGATGAAACCGGCGGCACCGGAGAGTATTGCGCCGACCACGAAGCCACCGGCGGTCTCAGGACCGAGTGCCACCGCGAGGACGATTGCCAGCACCACGCCGACGACCGAGATGGTGATGTATTGACGGTTGAGGTAGGCCTGTGCGCCGGCCTGAATAGCCGCGGCGATTTCCTGCATGCGGGCATTGCCGGGCGACTGGGCAATGATCCAGCGGGCCATCAGGGCGCCATAGATCAGGGCCAGCAGGGAAGCGCCAATGGCCAGCGAAATGGCCAGGTCGGTTGACATGGTCGAGTCCTCCAAGACTACTCAAATTGGAGTCAGGCTGGTTTTTCTTGCCTGACGCAGATGCCCCCGGAATCCGCTTTCTTATGCAGAAAAACCCGCCTGGCCGAGGGCCGTGAGCGGGCCGGAAAAAAGGCGCGCAATCATAGCACTAAAGCGCGGCGGCGCCAGATGGTGCCGGGATCCCCTTGTAGTCGGGACGTCAGCGCCGCTTTGGCAGCTTCTTCTTTACGGGGATACCTTTGAGGCTGACGTATGCCGGCAGGCCGTCCTTGTAGGGCGGGTAGTCTTCGCCCTGAATCAGTGGCGCCAGGTAGCGGCGCGCCGCCGGCGTGATCCCGAAGCCATCGCGGCTTATGTACGAGCGGGGCATCATTTTCTCGTGATTGGCCACCTTGTCGAGGGGCGCCGTGCCGATGGTCCACCGGTAGGGCCGGTCGGATTTCCGGATGATGGCCGGCATTACGGAATTCTTGCCGCGCAGGGCGAGCTCCACTGCTGCCTTGCCGACCGCATAGGCCTGTTCCACATCGACCCGCGAGGCGATGTGGCGGGCCGAGCGCTGCAGGTAGTCGGCGATCGCATAGTGATACTTGAGCTTCAGCTCATCCCGGACCAGCGTGGCCAGCACAGGGGCGACGCCGCCAAGCTGCTTGTGGCCAAAGGCGTCGCTGGTGCCGGCATCGGCCAGGAAGCGTCCATCCGCATACCGGGCGCCTTCGCTGACGACGACGACGCAAAAGTCGTATTTGCGTACGCACTCGCTGACCCGCTTCAGGAAAGCATCCCGATCGAACGGTATCTCGGGGAACAGGATGATGTGCGGCGCTTCTCCAGCCTTCTCGCCGGCCAGTCCGGCGGCAGCCGCAATCCACCCCGCATGGCGGCCCATGACCTCAAGGATGAAAACCTTGGTGGAGGTGCGCGCCATCGACATCACGTCGAGGGCTGCCTCGCGCGTCGAGGTGGCGATGTATTTGGCGACCGAGCCAAAGCCCGGGCAGGTGTCGGTAATCGGCAGGTCGTTGTCCACCGTCTTGGGAACGTGGATTGCGATGATCGGGTAGCCGAGGCGGTCGCCGAGCTGCGACACCTTCAGGCAGGTGTCGGCTGAGTCGCCACCGCCGTTGTAGAAAAAGTAGCCGATGTCGTGGGCGCGGAATACCTCGATCAGGCGCGCGTACTCCGCACGGTTCTCGTCGAGACCCTTCAGCTTGTAGCGGGCCGAGCCAAAGGCGCCACCGGGCGTGTAGCGCAGGCCGGCGATGGTTCGTGCGCTTTCCTTGCTGGTGTCGATCAGGTCCTCGTCCAGGGCGCCGAGGATGCCGTTGCGCCCTGCGTAGAGTTTGCCGATCCGGTCCCGATGCTTGCGTGCGGTCTCGATCACTCCGCAGGCGGAGGCGTTGATGACGGCGGTAACACCGCCAGACTGGGCATAAAACGCGTTCCGCTTCGGCATGGCTGGGGACTCTCCTGGACTGTCTTTCTGAAGTGAAAATTAGCACAACGGTACCGGTTGCGCGTTCATCCCGCGCTCCCGTTGTGACCGGCGGGCCGGACACAGGCACGGGTGGCAGTTTGACGCGGCGAAGCCTGTCACTGTAGTTTACGCGGCCTCTCTATTCCGATCAGGAGCGCCCACTTGCGCATCGTCTTTCTTGGCGCGCCGGGTTCCGGCAAGGGCACGCAGGCCCAGCGACTCATGGCTGAGCACCACATCCCGCAGGTGTCGACCGGTGATCTGCTGCGCGAGTCCGTGGCTGCCGGCAGCGAGCTCGGCCGCCGGGCGAAAGCTGCCATGGCCGCCGGCGAACTGGTTTCTGACGACATCGTGCTGGGGATCATTCGCGAGCGGTTGCAGCAGGACGATGCAGCGGCTGGATTCGTGCTCGATGGCTTTCCGCGCAATCTAGCCCAGGCCACCGCGCTTGAGGGCGTGCTGGCCGGGATCGGCCGGCCTCTCGACGCCGCCGTACTCATCGATGTGGACTTCGAGATCCTGATGAAGCGACTCACCGGTCGCCGCACCTGCTCGGTCACCGGCAAACTGCTGAACATCCATTTTTCGCCGAAGTCGGAGCTGGATGCCTGCCTGAAGGCGGGTGGCGAACTCGTGCAGCGCGCTGATGATAACGAAGAAACGATTGGCAACCGGCTCAAGGTATACCGTGCCCAGACCGAGCCGCTGGTCGAACATTACCGGGCCGCGGGACTGCTCCGCACGATCAACGGCCAGGGCAGCGTGGATGAGGTCTATCAGCGGGTCCGGCAGGTGCTCAAGGCCTGAACCATTCCGGAGTCCTGTCTCAGGCCGTCCTGAGTGCCGCGAGCAGCGGCTCACCGATCACTGATTGCCGCCAGCCCGAGAGCGGGCGCAGCTCGCGTTCGCCACGGATCAGTGCCGAGAGATCCTTCCGCGTGGCGAGAATTTCCGGCGCAACGTTCAGCATCTTTGCCACCTCATCGACGATCTTGGCCAGACGCTTGATCTCGGCCTGATCGGTCAGCTCAGGGCGAAGCTCCTGGCTCAGGTCGGTACCGTCGGCCAGTTCCCCGGCAGCTGCCGCCAGCTCGGCGAGCAGCGCGCCGCCCTGACGCCGTACCACGCCGGCTGGCAGATCTTCGCAGCTGGCCAGCGCGGTTTCATCCGGCGGATTGCGTTGTGCGATAGCCAGCAGCGCGCGATCGCTGATGATCCACTGCCGTGGCCGGTCTGCGCGGATCGCATTCTCTTCCCGCCAGCGCGCCAGGCGTCGCGCGCGCAACTGCACCGCAACCGGCATGCGCGGCAGACCTGAAAGGCGGCGCCACGCGCCGTCGGGATCATTCCGGTACAGGGCCGGATCGACAAGCCGCGCGCTGTCCTCGATCGCCCAGGCATAGCGCCCGAGGCGCTCGAGTTCCTCGCAGAGCAGGGCATGTACGGTGGGCAGATGGATGACATCCGTGTTGGCGTAGGCGATCAGTTCGGGGCGCAGTGGCCGCTGCGACCAGTCGGCCCGCGTGTGGGTCTTGTCGACGTCGATGTCCAGCAGCGCCTTGACCAGTGCCGCGTAGCCGACCTGGGCCGGATGGCCGACCAGTGCGGCTGCGATCTGCGTGTCGAACAGGGGCTGGGGCAGGCGTTGGTGAGTGACCCAGGCGACTTCGAGATCCTGCTTTGCCGCGTGCAGCACGCGCATGCCGGTTCCGGCACAGAGGATGTCCCACAGCGGGCGCGTATCGAGTCCGGCCAGCTCATCGACGCAAAATATCTGCTTACCAGCGGCGATCTGCACCAGGCAAAGTCGTGGCGTGAACTGCGTGGTGCGCGCGAACTCGGTATCGACGGCGATGAGGCTGTCGCGGGAAATTGCCGCACAGGCGTCATCGAGTTGCGATTGCTGATCGACCAGTGCGCCGGTCTGGATAAGGGCTGGCATAAAGGCGGAGTGTAGTGGATCATCGCCCATTCTCACCACGGTTACGGATTGCACGGCTGCAGACGATGCTTGCCATCATCGACTTTTTCCTGCAGATCACACTGCGCCGCCGGGGTCCGGAAGATCTGCCGGATTCGCGTTTCCTGCTGCTGTTGTCCGCCCTTTGTTACGCTATCGTGCAGCTGTTTCTGGCCCTGCCGATCTACAGCCTGTCGGTCATGCTGTTCAGAAGCGTCCTGATCGATATCGGCCTGCTATGCATCACCGTGTGGGGTCTCTTGTGGCTCACGCGGCATATGTCGCGCTCCGGGCAGACGCTGACGGCATTTTTCGGTACCGGCGCATTGCTCGGCGTGCTGATGCTGCCCTTCAATTACTGGCTTGATGCGTTGTCGGTTCCCGGCCAGCCCGCGCTGCTGCCGACTGCGGGCCTGCTTGCGATCGTCAGCTGGTCGCTGGTCGTCAACGGGCACATTTTTTCGCGGGCGCTGTCCATACCCTTTGTGGCGGGCCTCATGCTTTCACTCGCATACTTCTTTCTCAATTACCTGGTTTTCTGGCAGCTCGGACCACCACCTGCCTGAGGCGTTTCTGCATGCAGCATGTGCACATACTCGGCGTTTGCGGCACCTTCATGGGTGGCGTGGCGGCGATTGCCCGCGAGGCCGGGTTCCGTGTTACCGGTGCGGATCGCAATATCTATCCGCCGATGAGCGAGCAGCTGGCCCGGCTGGGCGTTGAGCTGATCGAAGGCTATGAAGCTGCGCAGCTCACGCCCGCGCCGGACATGGTCGTGGTGGGCAACGTGATGACGCGTGGCATGCCGGTCATCGAGGAACTGCTCAACCGCCGTATCCCCTACATGTCGGGTCCCGAGTGGCTGGCGACGACGGTGCTGCGCGATCGCCTGGTAATCGGCGTGTCCGGCACGCACGGCAAGACCACCACCACCAGCCTGGTGGCGTGGATACTCGAATATGCGGGCCGCAATGCAGGGTTTCTGATCGGCGGCGTACCGGCAGATTTCGAGTTCTCGGCGCGGCTCGGCAAGGATCCGGTGTTCGTCATCGAAGCTGATGAATACGACACGGCGTTCTTCGACAAGCGTGCCAAGTTCCTGCTGTACCGGCCACAGACACTGATCATCAACAATCTGGAGTTCGACCACGCGGATATCTATCCGGACCTTGCGGCGATCACCCGGCAGTTTCACCAGCTGGTCCGTGCGATCCCCGGCAACGGCACGCTGATTGTGCCGGGCAAGGATGCCAACGTAGATGCGCTGCTGAAGCTCGGTTGCTGGACGCCGCTGCAACGCTTCGCCAGCAGCAACGGCACCGTGGCGGACTGGACCGCTTGCGAGGATCCGCCGGGCACGCTCTCCATCCTGCATCAGGGGGCGGAAGTGGGTCGCTGCGACTGGCAGCTCTCCGGTGCGCACAACGCAGAGAATGCCCTGGCTGCGCTGCTGGCCGCCGTCTCTGTTGGCGTCGAACCAGCTGTTGCGATTGAGGCCATCGGTCGCTTCGGCGGAGTGCGCCGTCGGTTGCAGCGTCTGGGTGATTTCAATGGCGTGCAGCTCTTCGATGATTTTGCACATCATCCGACTGCCATACGGCGCACGCTCGAGGCGGTCCGGCGGCGTGCCGATGTGCGACGGGTGATCGCGGTATTCGAGCCGCGTTCAAACAGCATGAAACTCGGCGTCTATCAGGACACGCTCGCAGCAGCGCTCTCGGCTGCCGACCTGGCCTGGATACTGCGACCGGCGGGCCTGCAATGGGATCTGGATGCCGAATTTCGCGATACGCCGCAGGTGCGGGTCTGTGCCGACACTGCGGCCATCGTGCGTGAGCTCGCCGCTGCCGGACAGCCGGGCGATGCCGTTGTTGTCATGAGCAACGGTGATTTCCAGGGCATACACGGCCAGCTGGCGACCGCACTCGGGGCTGCTGGCTGAGGCGACTGCGGTGACACGCTGATGACACGCATGACGATCCCGCTGTTTCCACTGAACGCCGTGCTGTTTCCGGACGGCCCCCTGCCGTTGCGGATTTTCGAGGCGCGCTATCTCGACATGATCAGTCGATGCCTGCGCGAGGAGAGCGAATTCGGCGTGGTGCAGATCTGCAGTGGCACCGATGTCAGCGAGGTCGAGACTGCGGGCGTGGGAACCCTGGCGCGTATTGCAGACTGGTATCAGGGCAGCGACGGGATTCTGGGCATTACGGCACGCGGCACGAAAAAATTTCAGCTGTACAACATCAGCCGTCAGCGGGACGGGCTGTATGTCGGGGAGGTCGGGATGCTTGCCGGAGAGCCGCGCCTGACGCTGCCGGAGGAATTCAGGCCCATGGCCGCCTTGCTCGAAACCGTCATCGACGACCTCGGCAGGCTTTACGATTCCATCGACAAGCACTATGACGATGCCGCCTGGGTCGGGTACCGTCTCGCGGAGATCCTGCCGATGCCCTCAGCGGAGAAGCAGAGCTGTCTGGAGCTGGCGGATCCGGTTGAACGTCTGCGCGCACTGCGCCCCATGCTGCGCCCTTTCCGTCACGAGCGCGGGCAGTAGGCGCAGCGCTGCTTCAGTGACCTTTCACCGGTCTGGTTTTGAGGCCGTCTTTCGCCAGCATGTTGAGCACACTGTCCGGGCCCACCAGGTGCAGGGTTCCGATAACGATCAGATAGTCCTTTGAGTCGTTGGCAAGTGCGGCGATCGCCTGGCTGAAGGCTTCGTTGCGCCTGAGGATCAGGCTGCGGTAGACCTCGGGTTGCTCGCGGACGCTGTCTAGCATCTCCCGGTCGAGCGCGGGCACATCGCCGGCTTTCCATGCAGCGATCATGTCATCGACTTCGTCGCCGATGGTGGCGGCCTCTTCCAGCGTCAGCAGCAGGAAGGTGCGTTGTGCAGCCGGCGACAGCCCGTCGAGTGCTTTCAGCTGGCCTTCGAGCGTTTCCAGCCCGCGGATTTCCTTGCCGGCTTTCTTTGCATCCACCACGATCTGGTTCTCCACGCCGCGCGACGGATCGAAGCCGAGCTGGTCGAGACGTAGCTGGGTGATGACGACTGCCGCATACCACGGCTCGAAGGGTGCCAGCGGCGCCAGGTCCAGGCCGATCTTCTGCCCTTGTTCCACGGCACTGCGCCACGCTGTGGAACCGAGCAATTCAGGCAGCTGCCGGCCGCGCGGATCGCGGGCCAGCTCCGCCACAGTCGCGGAGCTGGTTGCCGGGTCCATGTCGTCCATGTCCAGCTCCATGTACACGATATCTGCTGCATCGAGTGCTGCGGTGATGGCGGGGTCGAGCGGGTAGTCGGAGGGGCGCAGCGTGTGAATCGAACCGAGCAGCAGCACGTGATTCCGCGTGCCGGTGATTTCCCAGAGAGGCAGGGCGGAGGCACTGCCGGCCGCGAGCCATGCCGCGATGAACAGCACGGCTGCGCTTTTGAAAAACATCTCTATTCCACCCAGACCACCGAAGTCTGCATGGTGCCATCGGGACAGGGATCCAGCCACCGCTATCCGGACGGGCAACGGCCAGTCAGGCCGGTTGCAGGGGGTTTTAGGTGTGGCCTGACGAGGGGAGATTGGCATCGCGCATTCAGGCGCGTTGGCGGCGGAGCGTGAGGCTTTCGATGAGGCCTACACCGCACTGTATGCGCGGGGTATTCACTACCCGCTGCCGGCTGTGTTTTCCGCTTTCGATATCGTCAGCGAGACGGCACGCATGCAGCTGACGCTCGCTGTGCCGCAGGAGCTGCAGGCGATCCAGCCGAAGTTTCTGCGCCAGGGCGTTATCCGGCGGGCGCTTGCCGCTGATGAGATCTGGCAGACGATCGCGCCTCTGCTCGATATCTGGCGCCGTGAGCCGGATCTGGAGTGGGCCGATATTTTCCTGTTTCTGCTCGCCCGTGACCGGCCCGCAGTGCTGGCTGATCCGTGGGCGGCACGAAAACTGGTCGCCGAGATGGAGAAGTGGCTATAAACCCGGTAAACCAGCCCTCTGGCTCACGGTAAAACGACCACGTCTGGCAGCGCCCGATACGCATCTTCGTCACCGCCATAAATCCTGTCGCCGACGGCGGCGAGCCATGCAGTGATGAACAGCATGGCTGCGCGTTTGATCGCCATTTCTATTCCACCCAGACCACCGAAGTCTGCAGGGTGCCATCGGGACAGAGATCAAGCCACCGGTATCCGGGCGGCCGCGTGTCGAGACTGAAATTCTCAGCCCCGGGCAGGAACTGTGCGCAGGTGGAAGGCGTGCTGATCAGCCGCACATCATTTCGCAGCTGGTCAGAAGCCTGGTGTACATGGCCCCATACGATGGCGCGTACCTGCGGGTACTGGTCGGTCACGGCCAGGAATTCGTCGGCGTTGCGCAGGCCAACGGTGTCGAGCCAGCGACTGCCCATCGCCACCGGCTGGTGATGCAGGGCCACAAGGACGTGGCTGTCCCGGCAGGTGCTGAGGGCCTGGTCCAGCAACTCCAGGTCGTGTGCAGGCAAAAACCCGCCGTCATCACCGGCCGTCTTGCTGTTCAGCAAGATCAGTCGCCACGGCGGATAGTCAGCGATGCCGCAGAAGCGAAACGGTGTGTCTGACAGTACTTCCTGCATCATGCCCGTTGAGTCGTGGTTGCCCGGCAGGCAATGCACCGGTATGCCGGGCTTGCCAAGGAGTTCCCGGAAACGCTCATAGCCTTCCCGGCTTTCGTCCTGCACCAGATCGCCGGTGGCAAGTATCAGCTCGGGTCCGTGCGGATCGGCCAGTGCGTGTTCAAGGCTCGCCACCAGGCTGGCGTCGGTATTGACGCCACGCATATGCGCCTCACGTCTGGCATGCAGATGTGGATCGGAGATATGCAGGATACGGAGATGTCTTGCGGTCACGTGTTGCAGCGGAAGGTGCTGTCCTGGCAGGGGATCCAATGACGGGAACTATAGCCATCCGGGCAGATCGGCGATGAACCGGGTTCGCACTGCGCAAGACGGGCGGTGCAGCAGCGGCCGAATCTGCGAAGGTGGTCGCGTTTCGATTGATATGCGGGCGGGCAGCCGTCCAACCCCCCAGTCATGCGGCCGGTAACGACTCGGTGTACCGGCGTCGCTGTTATGGGAGGTTCGATGGTTTCTGACATCAGCCGGCCTGGTGTGATCGTTGACCATTTCAAGGCCTTGCTGGAATCACTCTGGCCCTATTTCTGCTTCCTGATGCTGGCGCTGACGGTCACGACCATCAGCCGCCTGTTCCTGATGTCCAGCTACTCCGGCCAGATGACGGGAGTTTCGTCGATGGTCAGCGTCATGGAGCGCGGTGTGCGCTTCGACATGGTGGTGATCTGCGGGGTACTTCTCCTGGCAATGCTGGTGCAGTGGCTGGCACCGGGCAGGTTTCTGCTCAGCAATCTTTGGCAGCGCGCCCTGACGACATGGCTGGTCGTGTGGCTGATGCTCATCGTCTGGGACGAGGCGGCCACTGCTGATTTCATTGCCGAGTTCGGTGTCCGGCCGAATCGCCTGTTCGTCGAATACCTGGATACACCGACGGAAGTCTTTCTGACGATCTGGGCAGCACACCGCAGCGCCCTGCTGCTCGGGATCGCACTGGTGGCAATGGCCGGTTTTCTGGTGCCGCGCATGATGCGTACGACTCGTACGACTGCCCGGCGTGCGCCGCCATGGGCTCTGCGTGTGGTGTTGCTGGCGCCGCTGCTGGTCGTGCTGTTCTATGGCATGCGTGGCAGTACCGGTCACCGGCCGCTCGGCATCAGTTATGCATCGATATCCAACGATCCCCTGGTCAACGCACTGCCGTTGAACTCCACTTACTCGGTGTTGTATGCCGTCAGGCAGATGCTGAGCGAGGCTGACGAGATCCAGGCCTACAGCCATTTACCCGACGAGGAGGTGCTGCGGCGCGTGCGGGCCGGGATGCAGTTGCCGGCAGCAGCTTTTGGCGATCCGCGGCAACCCATGACGCATGCGCTGATCCCCACCGGAGCCTCCGGTACGCGACCCAATCTCGTGATCCTGCTGCAGGAAAGCCTCGGTGCCCGATATGTGGCCAGTCTCGGTGGTCTGCCGGTGGCCCGGAAGATCGAGACCTGGCGCTCGCGCAGTCTCTGGTTCGACCAGCTTTATGCGACCGGCACCCGCTCGGCGCGCGGCATAGAAGCAATCACGGCCGGCTTTCTGCCGACCCGGACCAGCAGCGTGATCAAGCTGGAGGGTGCGCAGCAGGATTTCTTCACTCTGGCGAAGGCGCTGAAGTCTCAGGGTTACCGGACCGGGTTTATCTATGGCGGTGACAGCAGCTTCGACAACATGCGTCGTTTCATGCTGGGCAATGGTTTTGACCGCGTGCTCGACTGGTCTGATCTCTCCCCGACAGCGCGATTCATGACCACCTGGGGCGTTTCAGACGAAGACCTCTATGCGCGGGTACATCAGGAAGTGACCCGGCAGGCGCAGGACGGACAGCCATTCTTCCTGCTGGTGTTCAGCACTTCGAATCATCCGCCCCACGACTTTCCGGACGATCGGATTCCCCTGTACGAGGAACCGAAGACGACCCCGAACAATGCCGCGCGCTATGCGGATTTCGCGGTGGGGAGTTATCTGGAAACCGCAGCGCAGTCCGCTTACTGGGCGAACAGCCTGTTCATGGTGGTGGCTGATCACGAGAGCCGCGTCAGTGGTGACGGCATCGTGCCGGTTTTTTCCTTTCACATACCGGCGTTCATCGCTGGCGGGCCGGTGCAACCCCGCATCGTGACGCGGCTGGCGAGCCAGATCGATCTCCTCCCGACCGCGCTGTCGATCATGGGCGTCAAAACTGATATTCCCGCTACCGGCATCGATCAGACGCGCGAGGATCTGGTCGGACCGGGCCGGGCGATCATGCAGTTCCACGATGCGGCGGCCTATCGCGTGGGCGACGAGGTCGTGATACTTGCGCCGGGGCAGGCGCCCGGCCAGTTCAGGGTTAATGGCCGGAAGCTTGTGGCGACTGATACCAGCCCGGAACTGGTGCGCGACGCACAGGCCATAACGCAGCTGCCGGTGATGGCCTATCAGCGCGGCTGGTATCGCTGAGGGCCGCGCCCCCGGTGAGCAGTCCCGCCTAGTAGCGGTAGTGCTCGGGCTTGTACGGACCAGCGACCGGCACGCGCAGGTAATCGGCCTGCTGCTGGGTGAGCACCGTGAGGTCGACGCCGATTTTTTTCAGGTGCAGGCGGGCAACTTTTTCATCGAGGTGCTTTGGCAGGATATAGACCTTCTTCTGGTACTTCGCCGTGTTCTGCCAGAGTTCCATCTGCGCGAGCACCTGGTTCGTGAAGGAGTTGGACATCACGAAGCTCGGGTGTCCGGTCGCACAACCCAGGTTCACCAGCCGGCCCTCGGCGAGCAGGATGATCCGTTTGCCGTCCGGGTAGATGATGTGGTCGACCTGCGGCTTGATGTTCTCCCACTGCAGCTGGCGCAATCCGGCCACATCGATCTCGCTGTCGAAGTGGCCGATGTTGCACACGATTGACTGATTCTTCATCTTTGCCATGTGCTCAGCAGTGATGACACCAAAGTTGCCGGTGGCAGTGACGAAGATGTCGGCCTTGTCACAGGCGTAATCCATGGTTACAACGCGATAGCCTTCCATGGCCGCCTGCAGGGCGTTGATCGGGTCGATCTCTGACACCCAGACGGTGGCACCCAGGCCACGCAGTGACTGCGCGCAGCCTTTGCCCACATCGCCATAGCCCGCGATCATGGCGATCTTGCCGGCGATCATCACGTCCGTGGCACGCTTGATGCCGTCGACGAGGGACTCGCGGCAGCCATAGAGGTTGTCGAACTTGGACTTGGTTACCGAGTCGTTGACGTTGATGGCCGGGCACATGAGCTTGCCGTTGTTGGCCATTTCGTAGAGCCGGCTGACGCCGGTGGTGGTCTCTTCGGAAATGCCGCGCACCTCATGCATCAGCTCCGGATACTTGTCGTGCAGGATCGCGGTCAGGTCGCCGCCATCATCGAGAATCATGTTCGGCCGCCAGCCATCCTTGCCGACGATGCTCTGCTCGACGCACCACCAGTATTCCTCTTCCGTTTCGCCTTTCCACGCAAACACCGGGACGCCGGCTGCAGCGATGGCCGCGGCGGCATGATCCTGCGTCGAGAAGATATTGCAGGACGACCAGCGGACCTCGGCGCCGAGGCTGACCAGCGTTTCGATAAGCACTGCGGTCTGGATCGTCATGTGCAGGCAGCCGACGATCCGCGCGCCCTTGAGCGGCTGCTTCGCGCCGAACTCCTCGCGTACCGCCATCAGGCCGGGCATCTCGGTCTCGGCAATCGCGATTTCCTTGCGGCCCCAGGCAGCCTGCGTCATGTCGGCTACCTTGTAGTCGCCCTGTGTGGTGCCGGTGCGTACTTTGCTGGCGGTCGTGCTCATCGCGGAATCCTCGGGGTGCTTGGACGGTGTGTGTGAATAACCGATGTGTTGCGCTCAGGTCCGGGCGCGTACCGTGCGGCTCATTTCGCGGCTCAAGGCTTCGGCCCTGTCAGTTCGTTCCCAGCTGAAATCTGCTTCCTGGCGGCCAAAATGGCCGTAGGTCGCGGTGGCGCGATAGATTGGCCGATGCAGGTCCAGCATCTCGCGGATGCCGTACGGCGTCAGGTCGAAATGTTTGCGCACGATACGTGTCAGGCGGTCGCCCTCGATCCTGCCGGTGCCGAAGGTCTCGATGCTGACCGAGGTGGGCTCGGCAACGCCGATCGCATAGGACACCTGTACCTCACAGCGTTCGGCCAGGCCGGCGGCAACGATGTTCTTGGCGACGTAGCGGGCAGCGTAGGCCGCCGAGCGATCGACCTTGGTCGGATCCTTGCCGGAAAATGCGCCACCGCCATGACGGGCCATACCGCCGTAGGTATCGACGATGATCTTGCGCCCGGTGAGTCCGCAGTCGCCCATCGGCCCGCCGATCACAAACGTGCCGGTGGGATTGATGTGGATCTTTTCCTGCCGGAGGGAGGCAAACCACTTCTTGCCGATGACCGGCTTGAGGATTTCCTCGATCACCGCCTCGCGCAGCGCCTTCTGTTTGACGCCCGGCGCATGCTGGGTCGAGAGCACGACGGCATCGAGACCCACCGGCCGGTCATCCTCGTAAACGACGGTGACCTGGCTTTTTGCGTCCGGGCGCAGCCAGGGGAGCTTGCCTTTTTTCCGCATCTCGGACTGGCGCTTCACCAGCCGGTGCGCAAGCGTGATCGGCAACGGCATCAGGACGTCGGTCTCGTTGGCGGCATAGCCAAACATCATGCCCTGGTCGCCGGCGCCCTGTTTGCGCTGTTCGCGCTTCGAGGCGCCGCGGGAAATGCCCTGGGCGATATTCGAGGACTGCTTGCCGATGGCATTGAGAACGCCGCATGAATTGCCGTCGAAACCCTTGTCGGAATGGTCGTAGCCGATATCGCAGACGACTTCCCGTACCAGCGCTTCGAGATCCACCCAGGCGTTGGTGGTGATTTCTCCGGAGACGAGCACGAAGCCCGTCTTGATCAGCGTTTCACAGGCAACCCGGGACTCGGGTTCCTGGGTGAGGATCGCGTCGAGAATCGCATCGGAGATCTGGTCTGCCATCTTGTCCGGATGGCCCTCGGCAACGGATTCGGAGGTAAACAGCTTGCGCGTGGTCATCGGGCTTACCGCTGGTGATTGTTCGGGGCGCTGATTATAGGCACAGGCGCTGCCCGGCACGACTCCGGGTTGCGACTGCGGCAGCGTTACGCGACAATGCGCGCCGCTCTCCGGGCCTCTTTTAGAGCCTACCTTTCCCATCTTTTTGTGGGTGCGATGACAGCCACAGTCCAGACAACTCGTTCAGCCGCGGAACGCCGCCATCTCGCCAATGCGGTCCGCGCCCTCGCGATGGATGCGGTCGAGCAGGCCCGATCAGGCCATCCCGGCATGCCGATGGGCATGGCCGACATCGCCGAAGTCCTGTGGAATGATTTCCTGCAGCACAACCCGGCCAATCCGGTCTGGCCCGACCGGGACCGCTTTGTTCTGTCGAATGGCCACGGCTCAATGCTGCTCTATGCCGTGTTGCATCTCACCGGTTATGCGCTGTCGATCGACGATCTGCGGCGCTTCCGTCAGCTGGGTTCGCACACCGCGGGCCACCCGGAGCGTGACCTGCACCTGGGCATTGAAACCACCACCGGCCCGCTCGGACAGGGCGTGGCCAATGCCGTTGGCATGGCGCTGGCCGAGCAGCTGCTGGCCGCCGAGTTCAACCGGCCTGGCTATCCTGTTGTCGATCACCATACCTATGTGTTTCTTGGCGATGGCTGTCTCATGGAGGGAATTTCCCATGAGGCCTGCTCGCTGGCCGGCACTCTCGGTCTGGGCAAGCTGATCTGCCTCTACGATGACAACGGCATCTCGATAGATGGTCATGTACAGGCCTGGTTCGGTGACGATACGCCGGCGCGCTTTGCTGCCTATGACTGGCATGTCATCCCGGATGTAGACGGACATGATCCGGCGGCGATCCATGCCGCCATCGAGGCTGCACGTGCAGAGACGGGCCGGCCATCGCTGATTTGCTGCAAGACCATCATCGGCTTCGGGGCGCCCAACCGGCAGGGCACCGAGAAGGTGCATGGCGAAGCCCTGGGCGCGGACGAGATCGCGGCCGCGCGCAAGAGTCTGGGCTGGGATTTCCCGCCATTCGAGATTCCGTCGGCAGTCAGTGCGGCATGGGATGCACGCCAGACCGGTGCGCGGCTCGAAAAGGAATGGAATGACCTCTTTAAATCCTATGGCCGCGAGTATCCCGGGCTTGCCGCCGAATTCACGCGGCGTATGGCGGGCGCACTGCCTGCCGACTGGTCCGCGCATGCCGCGGCGGCAATAGGGAGAATCGCTGCCGAGACGGCCGCCAAAGCCACGCGAAAGTCTTCGGAAGATGCGCTCAATGCCTTCGCACCGGCGTTGCCCGAATTCATTGGCGGTTCTGCCGATCTGACCGGCTCAAACCTCACCCGCACAAAAAATGCCGCGACCATCAAGCCCGGCCACGTTGCCGGCAACTATATTTCCTGGGGCGTGCGTGAATTCGGCATGGCTGCGGCGATGAACGGCATCGCCCTGCATGGCGGCCTGGTGCCGTTTGGCGGGACGTTCCTGACTTTTTCGGACTATTCGCGCAATGCGCTGCGCATGGCCGCGCTGATGGAAATCCGTGTCATCAATGTGTTCACGCATGATTCCATCGGCCTGGGCGAGGATGGTCCCACCCATCAGCCCGTCGAGCACGCTGCGAGCCTGCGGCTGATTCCGAACATGTGCGTGTGGCGCCCCTGTGATGCGGTGGAGACCGCAGTCGCGTGGCAGGATGCCATCGAACGGGACAAGGGTCCCACGAGCCTCATACTGACCCGCCAGGCGCTGCCGGCGCAGTCACGTACGCCGGCACAGATCGCGGCCATTCGTCGCGGTGCCTATGTGCTGCGTGATGCGGCGAAGATCGATCTGATCCTGATAGCGACCGGGTCTGAAGTTGCACTTGCGCTTGCGGCAGCCGACCTGCTCGCTGCCAAAGGGCATGGCGTACGCATCGTGTCCATGCCTTCGACGACGGTATTTGCCGCGCAGGATGCGGCTTATCGCGAGACCGTGCTGCCGGCAGCGGTGGTCAGGCGCGTGGCTGTCGAGGCTGGCGTGACGGATGGCTGGTACCGCTGGGTCGGTGCCGCTGGCCGGGTTTGCGGCATGGATACTTTCGGCAAATCCGCACCGGCGCCTGAGCTGTTTCGCCATTTCGGCTTTACGCCGGAGCATGTTGCGCAGCTTGCACTGGAGTTGCTGGGTACCTGAATTTATTGAGGAGTGCGTGTGATGCCTGTCAAAGTTGCCATCAATGGCTATGGCCGAATCGGCCGCAATGTACTGCGTGCGCTGTATGAGTCGAAGCGCACCGGCGAGATTTCCATCGTTGCGATCAACGATCTTGGTGACGCGAACACCAATGCGCACCTGACCCGATACGATACGGCGCACGGCAAATTCCCGGGCACCGTTGCCGTCGACGGTGACTGCATGGTCGTCAACGGCGACAGGATCCGCGTGCTGGCAAAGCGCAATCCGGCGGAACTGCCCTGGGGTGAACTTGGCGTCGACGTGGTGCTCGAGTGCACCGGCTTTTTTGCCAGCAAGGAAAAGGCCGGCGCGCATCTGCAGGCCGGCGCCAAAAAAGTCGTGATCTCGGCGCCCGGCGGCAAGGATGTGGACGCGACCATCGTTTATGGCGTCAACCACAAGTCGCTCAAGGCCGCGCATACGGTCATTTCAAATGCCTCCTGTACCACCAACTGTCTGGCACCGCTGGTCAAGCCGCTGCACGACAAGATCGGTGTGGTTACCGGCCTGATGACCACCATTCATGCCTATACCAACGACCAGGTTCTGACCGACGTCTATCACGAGGACCTGCGTCGCGCGCGCTCCGCGACCATGTCGATGATTCCGACCAAGACGGGCGCTGCGGCAGCCGTCGGCCTGGTTCTGCCCGAGCTGAACGGCAAGCTGGACGGTTTCGCCATGCGCGTGCCGACCATCAACGTGTCGATCGTCGATCTGACCTTCACCGCGGCGCGTGCCACCAGTGTTGAGGAAGTGAACAGCATCATGAAGGCCGCCTCCGAGGGCGAACTCAAGGGCATCCTCGGCTACAACATCGAGCCGCTGGTATCGGTGGACTTCAATCACGATCCGCGCAGCTCGGTGTTTGATTCGACACAGACGCGGGTCGGTGGTGGCACGCTCGTCAAGGTGCTGAGCTGGTACGACAACGAGTGGGGTTTCTCCAACCGGATGCTCGATACCACGCTTGCGCTGATCAACGCGCGCTGAGCCGGCGGAACGGGCGCGATGACCACCAAAGTGCTGCGGATGTCGGAGCTGAGTGTCGCCGGCAAGCGGGTGATGATCCGGGTGGATCTGAACGTCCCCGTCAAGGACGGACGCGTGACCAGCGATGCGCGAATCCGCGCGGCGTTGCCGACGATCCGCGATGCACTCGCCCGCGGCGCGGCTGTCATCCTGCTCTCGCATCTGGGCCGGCCCAAAGAAGGCAGTTTCGATCCGGCGCTGTCGCTGCGTCCGGTCGCGGCGCATCTGTCCGGGCTGCTCGGCCGGAGTGTGCCGCTGATTCACGACTGGCTGCATGGCTTCGAGATCGCCAGCGGGGAGGTCGTGCTTTGCGAGAACGTGCGCTTCAATCCGGGCGAAAAGAAGAATGATCCGGCACTGGCCCGGCAGATGGCGAAACTCTGCGATATCTATGTCATGGATGCTTTTGGTACGGCGCACCGGGCCGAAGCGAGTACGCATGGCGTTGCCGGTTTTGCCCCTGTTGCCTGTGCCGGTCCGTTGCTCATGGCAGAACTGGAGGCGCTTGAGCGTGTGATGCGCAAGCCGGTGCGGCCGGTGGTGGCCATCGTTGCGGGATCCAAGGTCTCGACCAAGCTGACGATTCTGAAGTCGCTGGCGAAACAGGTCGACCAGCTTATCGTCGGCGGCGGCATTGCCAATACCTTTCTCGCTGCAGCCGGCTATCCGGTTGGCAAGTCGCTGTGCGAGACGGATCTGATTCCGGAAGCGAAGCGCCTGGCCGGCAAGCGCCAGCGTGCGTCGATTCCCCTGCCGGTGGACGTGGTGGTCGGCAAGACTGTGTCTGCATCCGCTGCAGCCACTGTCCGTGCGGTCAGTGAGGTCGGGGCAGCCGAGCTGATTCTCGACATCGGCCCGAAGACTGCCTCGCGCTATGCGAAGCTTCTGGCCGCTGCAGGTACCATCATCTGGAACGGACCGGTCGGCGTGTTCGAGATAGAGCAGTTCAGCAAGGGTACCCGGCGGATCGCCGAGGCAGTGGCGAAGTCGCCCGGCTTCAGCATCGCCGGCGGCGGCGACACGCTGGCCGCACTCGACAAATACGGTGTAACCGGCCAGATCTCCTATGTATCGACGGGCGGCGGCGCATTTCTTGAATTCCTTGAAGGCGCGACGCTTCCGGCGGTCGCCGCACTTGAGGCGCGGGCGAGAAACGGGCGACGCTGAACGGTATGCGTCGTACCAAGATCATCGCCACGCTTGGCCCGTCTACCGACGATCCCGCCACGCTTGCGAAGCTCTTCAAGGCCGGTGTCGATGTAGTACGCGTCAATTTCTCGCACGGGGATGCGGATACCCGCGAGAAGCGCGTGCGCACAGTGCGCGAAGTCGCCGCCCAGTGTGGCAAGTACGTGGCAGTACTCGGCGATCTGCAGGGACCAAAGATCCGTATTCAGCGCTTTCGCGAAGGCCCGGTGCGGCTCGTGGAGGGTCAGCCCTTTGTGCTGGATACCGCGATGGATCCCCAGGCTGGCACGGTCGAAGGCGTCGGGGTGGCATACCAGCAGCTGCCGGACGATGTCAGCAGCGGCGACAACCTGCTGCTTGACGATGGCTTCATCACGCTGGCTGTCGAGCACGTCAGCGGCACGCAGATTCACTGCACGGTGGTGCAGGGCGGGAACCTCGCGGACAACAAGGGTATCAACCGGCAGGGCGGCGGCCTTTCAGCGCCGGCGCTGACCGACAAGGACCGCCAGGATCTGGTGCAGGCGGCGGCGCTTGGCGTCGACTGGCTGGCCGTTTCATTTGTCCGCTGTGCCGATGATCTGCACGAGGCGCGCGAACTGCTGCACAAGGCCGGCGGCGATGCCCATCTGGTCGCCAAGATCGAGCGTGCCGAGGCGTTGGCCAATCTCGAATCGGTGATCGATGCCTCGGACGCCGTGATGGTCGCGCGTGGTGACCTGGGCGTGGAGATGGGTTACGCGGGGCTGACCGGCCTGCAGAAGCAGATTCTCAAGATGGCCCGGCACCGGCACAAGATTGCGATCACGGCCACGCAGATGCTGGAGTCGATGATCCACAACAAGGTGCCGACGCGGGCCGAAGTATCCGATATCGCCAATGCCGTACTCGACGGGACCGATGCAGTCATGCTTTCGGCAGAGACTGCGGTTGGCGAGCACCCGGTCAGGGCGGTGACATCGATGGCGGAAGTCTGCGTGGGTGCAGAGAGCTACTACCTGACCCTCGGGCGGCCCAATCACCGGATGAACGACCGCTTTGAACGGGTGGACGAGGCCATCGCGATGGCGGTGATGTATACCGCCAATCATCTGCCGGTGAAGGCCATCATCGCCTTGACAGAGTCCGGTTCCACGGCGCTGTGGATGTCGCGTATCCGCTCCGATATTCCGATCTTTGCCTTTACCCGCCACGAAGCCACACGGCGGCGTGTGGTGATGTATCGCGGGGTTTACCCGGTCGCCTTCGATATCACGCATACAGATGTCCAGCGCGTGTACCAGGAAATCTTCCAGCTGCTGCTCGGTATGGGACATGTCAACGTCGGTGATCTGGTGCTGGTTACCAAGGGCGAGTTGTCGGGTATCGCCGGCAGAACCAATTCGATGCAGATCCTGTCTGTCACCAGCCAGTGAGCCGCTCCTCGTCAGCGCTTGGCCGGTTGCTGGGGCGAACCACCAGTATCGAGGCGCATGAAACGCAGTCCGTAGTCACGGCCTTTCTGCTGTTTTTCTGCGTGCTGGGCGGATATTTTGCTGTCCGGCCGGTGCGTGAAACGATGGGCACGATCCTCGGTGCAGACCGGGTGAGCGACCTGTATGTGGTCACCTGGATCGCTTCGCTGCTGATCGTTCCTGTCTATGGCTGGGCGTGTACGCGATTCCGGCGCAGCGCTTTCCTGCCATGGATCTATGCCGTCGTTGCGGCTTCGCTTGTTGCGGTCGGCCTGATGCTGGCTGCGGATGAACAGAACACTGTTGTTGCCCAGTTCTTCTATGTGTGGATCAGCGTACTGAACCTGTTCATTGTTTCGGTGTTCTGGAGCTTCCTGCTCGAGCTGTTTGATATCGCCCAGACGCAGCGCCTGTTCGGGGTGATTGCTGCGGGTGGTACTGCCGGAGCGCTGGTCGGGCCGTTGCTGACAGACCTGGTGGTACCTCTGGTCGGCAATCCGGGCGTGCTGTTCATGGGCGCCGGTTTTTTCGTCGTCGCAATCATCTGTCAGCGTGCGCTGCTCAGGATCTGGGCAACTGCTCCCGCTTCGTCCGGCGGGCCGCGCGCGCCCGAGCGCCCGATGGGGGGGAATCCGTTCGCGGGTTTTACGCTGGTGCTCAAGTCGCCATATCTGCTCGGTATCTCGCTGTTTGTGATCCTGCTGGCCTCGGTCAATACTTTCCTGTACTTCGAGCAGCTGCGGCTGGTGAGCGAGACCTTTACCGACACTGCCCAGCGCACCCAGGTCTTCGCGCGTCTCGACTACATCGTGCAGGGCCTCACCATCATCCTGCAGCTGTTCATCACCGGGCGTCTGGCTTCCCGTCTGGGTGTTGTGGCGCTTCTGACGCTGGTGCCGCTGGTCATGGTTGCAGGTTTTCTCGGCCTGGCGGTCGTGAATACTTTCTGGGTCCTCGCGGTGGTATTCGTGGCACGTCGCGTTGGTGAATACGCGTTCATCCGGCCGGGCCGTGAAATGCTTTTCAGCCGCGTCGACACCGAGTCGAAGTACAAGGCCAAGAACCTGATCGACGTCCCGGTCTATCGCGGCGGCGACGCACTTTCTGCACAGGTCAAGACCGCACTCGAAGCCGGCGGTCTCGCGAGTGCCGGTGTCGCGCTGCTGGGCGCTGTCCTTGCCGCGCTATGGGCGCTGAACGGCTGGTGGCTCGGTCGTCAGGCCCGTCTTCGAGAACGGCCTTCGGGCCGGGATTGAGCGGGCGGACTGCGGCCCCGTTCCTTGTGATGGTATTTCGCGTGTGCTTAAGATCGCGTTTACCGTTCGGCCAGTGACTTTTCCGGGAATATGCTGCGAATGAGCCGTACGCGCCAACAGCGGATTGCTTCTACCCTCGCCATGGAGAGGCAGATCGGGCTGGTCTTGCCTGGCGGCGGCGCCCGCGGCGCCTACCAGGTCGGGGTGCTGAAGGCACTGGCCGAGTTGCTGCCGCGCCGGTCTCCGAATCCCTTTGCCGTACTCAGCGGCACATCGGCCGGTGCGATCAGTGCCGCGGTACTCGCAACCCGCGCACGGGTGTTCCGGGCGGCCGCCAATGATCTTGAGCGCGTGTGGGCAAATTTCCGCTCCGAGCAGATCTTCCGCTGTGATACCGCGACGATGCTGAAAAGCAGCCTGCGCTGGGTGACTGCGCTGATCTTCGGTGGTCTGGGCGAGCAGAATCCGCGGGCGCTGCTGGACAACGAGCCGCTGTGGGAACTGCTCCGTGCGCGCCTCAATTTCGAAGCAATACAGGAAGCCATCGATCAGGGCTATCTGGGCGCGCTGGCTATCACCGCCGCTGGCTACGATTCGGCCCGTTCGGTGAGCTTCTTTCAGGGGACTCCTGCGCATCAGAGCTGGGACCGGGTGCGACGGAAAGGACGTCCGGCCACAATCACGCTTGAGCACCTGATGGCGAGCATCGCCGTACCGATGATCTTTCCACCGGTCAGGGTAGGCCAGGAATACTTCGGCGACGGCGCGATGCGCCAGGCGACGCCACTGTCACCTGCGCTGCGGCTCGGTGCAGAGCGCATCCTGGTGATCGGGGTACGCAACGAGATCGTCGATCCATTACCCGGCCTTGACGAGCAGGTGCCATATCCGAGCTTCGGCAAGATTGCCGGTTATGTGCTGGATGCGCTGTTCATGGACGGACTGTCTTCGGATCTGGAGAGTCTGACGCGCATCAACCTGATCCTGGAAAAGCTGCCCGGGCGCGTGCTGCAGGGCGAGTTCGGTGTTCTGCACCATACGGATGCACTGATCATGCTGCCGAGTCGTGATATCCGCGAGATTGCCGGGCGGCATGTCGATGAAATGCCCAAGGCGTTCCGCCTGTTGATGCGCGGTGTCGGTGCCACCAACTACGCGGGCAGTCAGCTGCTCAGTTACCTGCTCTTCGAGTCAGGTTATACCCGCGAGTTGATCCAGCTTGGCTATGAGGATGCGATGGGGCGCCAGGCCGAGCTGATTTCCTTCATGGAAGGTGAGCCGGTGCAGGCGCGTGGTGGCATCGCCGGCTGGCGCGACCTCAGTGATGAGTATTCGCAGCGCCTGAGGGTGCTGAAGATCGACGAAGCGGCGGTGGCCGCCGCACGCTGAGGCGGTTCTTCAGGTCAGCAGCAGAGTCCCGAGTCCGAGTACGGCGACAAAGCCCACCAGGTCAGTTACGGTAATCAGGATCACCGAGCCGGCAAGCGCCGGGTCGATGCGCAGCCGCCGCAGTGCCAGCGGCACACCGAAGCCTACCGCAACGGCGATCAGCAGATTGGCTGCCGTTGCTGCTGCGATCACACCGGCTACCCGCCAGTCGCGAAAGAACAGCGCAGTCACGGTTGCGACCACCGTTGCGCCGAGAAGTGCATTGACCAGCCCGATGGAGAGTTCGCGGCGCAGCAGCGGGGAGACGTTGGATCCCTGTATGCGACCCAGCGCAATGCTGCGGATCATCAGGGTCAGGGTCTGGCTTCCGGCGATGCCACCCAGCGCAGCGACCATCGGCATCAGCACCGCAAGCAGGATCACCTGGTTCATCGTGTGCTGGAAGAGATTGATGACCGCAGCGGTACAGAAAGCCAGCGTCAGGTGCAGGACCAGCCAGACCCCACGCCGGCGACTGCTGGTCAGGATCGGCGCGAACATGTCGTCATCCTCGTCCAGCCCGTCGCGGGAGAGGATGTCGTGATCGGCCTGTTCCTGGATCACATCGACGACATCGTCGACCGTGATCTGCCCGATCAGGCGTCCGGCACTGTCAGTGACGGCCGCAGAGACGAGGTCGCGATCCTGGAATTCACGGGCGACCTCCGCTGCGCTGCTGGCGGCATGAATGGGCTCGACAGAAGGATCCATGAGGGCAGTCACGGCTGCTTCCGGGTCGCTGGTCAGCAGGCGCGCAAAGGTGAGCACGCCGAGGTAGCGGTCGTCCCGGTCGACCACGAATACCGAATCGGTGTTGATCGGCAGTTCGCCGCGCATGCGCAGATAGCGCAGCACGACGTCGACGCTGACATCCGGACGCACGGAAACCGTCTCGGGATTCATCAGGCCGCCCGCGCTGTCGGCCGGATAGGCGAGCACAGCCTGCAGACGTTCCCGGTCCTGCACGGACAGGGACTGCAGAACCTTGTAAGTCAGGTTTTCCGGCAGGTCGGCGACGAAGTCCGCTAGATCATCGATGTCCAGGCCTTCAGTGGCAGCCACGACTTCGTGGCTGGCCATCGCTTCGACCACGCTGGAACGGACTTCCTCGTTGAGTTCGACGAGGATCTCGCCCTCGCTGTCGTCCGGAACGGCCGCCCAGATCGCCTGCCGCTCCTCGGCCGGCAATGACTCGATGAGCCTGGCGATCTCTGCAGGATACAGGTCCGCCACCAGCCGGCTGATCTGCACCACGTCACCACGCTCAATGGCAGCGTGGATCTCGTCGAGGTCAAGTGGCGTCGCGGTGATCGGTTCCATAAGGGGAATACGCGGGTTTTGGCCGGAGATCCGGATTCAGGTTCCGCCGAACTGGGGCACGGTGATCCGGCCTTCCGTTTCGGGCAGCTCATTGTGCCGGGTCATGACCTGTTTGTGGCGTTTTGAAAGCTCGGTCGCAAGGTTCTCCGCGATATAGACCGAGCGATGCTGGCCACCGGTACAGCCGATGGCGACCGTGAGGTAGTTGCGGTTGCAGTCGATGTACTGTGGAATCCGGCGCTCCAGAAATCCGAGTATGTCCTGAAGCATCTGCTGTACGCTCTCGCTGGCCGCCAGAAAATCGGCAACCTTCGGGTCCTTGCCGGTCAGTGTCCGCAGCGCTACATCCCAGTAGGGATTGGGCAGGCAGCGCACATCGAAGACGAAATCGGCATCAGCGGGAATGCCGTTCTTGAAGCCGAAAGACTCGATGAGTATCGACAGGTCGGGAAAATCGTGCCCGCCGATGCGCTGCCGGACGATGTCCCGCAACTGATGGACGCTGGTTCGCGTGGTGTCTATAACCAGGTCTGCAGCGCCGATGATCGGATCCAGCAACTGGCGTTCCCGGTCTATGGCTTCGCGCAGGCTGAGACCCGCCGCGCTGAGCGGATGCTTGCGACGGGTCTCCCCGAAACGCTTCAGCAGGATGTCGTCATCGGCGTGCAGGAACACCACTTCGCAGCGGGTGCCACGTGCACGCAAATCTGCGGTTACGGCCGGCAGGTGAGCGAGATCGGCAGCACGATTGCGCGCATCTATGCCGATCGCGAGGTTGCTGTACATCGGATCCTGGGTTGCCAGGATCTGCTCGATCATTGATGCCAGCAGGGCAGCCGGCACGTTGTCGATGCAGTAGAAGCCGAGGTCTTCAAAATAATGCAGGGCGACGGTCTTGCCGGAACCGGACAGGCCGCTGACGATGATAAGGCGCATCTGTGCTCAGCAGTTCTGGTCAGGTGCCAGCCGGTACTTCACGGCACATCACGCCTGATCGTTTCAGTGGCGTGATGGTCGCTGAGCTTTCCCTTGTGCCTTCTGACCTGCCGGTCGAGCTTGTCGATCATCATGTCGATGGACTTGTACATGTCTTCTTCGGTGGCGTCGGCAAACAGCGTGGCCCCCTTGAGGTTGACGGTGGCCTCGGCACGGTGCCGGAGTTTCTCGACTGTAAGGATGCAGTGGATATCTATGAGGTGTTCGAAATGACGTTCGAGGCGGGAGAGCTTGCTGGTTACGTAGGTCCGCAGGGCAGGGGTGATCTCGACATGGTGGCCGGTCAGGTTGATTTGCATGGTGGCTGCCTCCTGGTTGTGCTGGTTGCTGTTTTTCCGGCTGCGATCCCTAGCTGCTGGCGGTCAGCCGCCGCCGGCGCTTGCGCTCGCTCGACGGCTCGATCTGCATCGCTTCACGGTATTTTGCCACCGTTCGGCGCGCCACTTTGATGTTCTCCTTCGCCAGCAGCGCGGCAAGCTGACTGTCGGACAGCGGACTGGCCGGGTCTTCCTGGCTGATCAGGCGGCGAATCCGCGCACGGATCGCCGTGGATGACTGTTCGCTGCCATCATTGCCGGTGACCTGGCTGGAAAAAAAGTGCCGGAATTCAAAGACGCCCCGCGGCGTGTACATGTACTTGTTGGTGGTCACCCGCGAGATCGTCGATTCGTGCATGCCCACCAGTTCAGCGACATCCTTCAGGACCATCGGGCGCATTGCCTCGTCGCCGCGATCGAGGAATTCAGACTGCCGCTCGACGATACAGGTGGCAACCTTCAGCAGGGTGTCGTCGCGGATCTCCAGGCTCCGCACCAGCCAGCGGGCTTCCTGCAGCTGGTTGCGCAGGACAGTGTGGGCGCTGTCGCCGCGCACCAGGTTGGCATATTCCTGGTTGACCTTGAGGCGCGGCGTCACCGAGCGGTTCAAATCGACCTGCCAGCGCCCCTGGCGCTTGCGCACGTAGACGTCGGGCACGATGTAGTCAGCGGGTGCGGGGTGAATGGTGAGCCCGGGCTTCGGGTTGCAATGGCGTATCAGCGCCAGAGCAGTGTTCAGGTCTTCTTCAGACACGCTGAGCCGGCGACGCAGCATCGCGTATTGCTGTTCTGCGACGAGATCAAGGCCGTCCTGAGTAATGGCGAGCGCGAGTTCGCGGCCTGGCTCTTCAGGGTCCAGCTGCTGTAACTGGATGCGCAGGCATTCGCCCAGATCCCTGGCGCCGATGCCGGCCGGATCGAGTGCCTGAACCTTCAGCAGGGTCTGTTCGATCTCGGCAAGCGTGTAGTCTGCCGCCGGGTCGAGCATTTCGAGTATGGATGGGAGCGACTCGGTCAGGTAGCCGGCATCATCGATGGCGTCGATGAGGGCTTCGCCGACGCTGAACTCACGGGCGCTGAAGTGTTCGGTCTCCAGCTGCCACATCAGGTGGGCATGCAGGGTCTCGCTGCTGCGGTCGCTGGCCTCCGGACGTCCATCGTCATCATCGAAGCTGGTGCCACCGCCGGAGGTCTCGTTCCACAGCAGTGAGTCCATGTCCTCGTTGACAGACGGCTCCGGGGCCGCTTCCACGGGGTCATCGCCCGTATTCCAGGGGTCGCTTTCCGCATCACCGGCATCACTGTCACCGACGGAGCTGCCCGTCGGCTCATGTGCCTCCATTTCAGCAGGCGCAGCCTCCGGCTCCTCGGCTTCCAGCATCATGTTCTCGGCCAGCAACTGCTCCAGTTGTGTATTGAGCTCCGTGACCGGCATGAGCAGCAGGCGTATCGCCTGCTGCAGCTGCGGGGTCATGGTCAGCTGCTGGCTGATTCGGAGTTGCAGTGCCGGCTTCATCGTCATCCCTGAGACAGGCCGCTAACGGCGACCGCTTCTATAGTCTAAAGCCCTCACCCAGATACACCTGCCGAACCTGCCGGTTGGCTAGAATTTCTGCCGGTGCACCCTCGGCGATCATTGCGCCTTCGTTGAGAATATAGGCTCTGCTGCAGATTCCCAGTGTTTCGCGCACATTATGGTCGGTGATCAGGATGCCGATACCGCGGGAGGCGAGATGCCGGATGATCTGCTGGATATCGAGCACTGAAATAGGGTCTACGCCGGCAAAAGGCTCGTCCAGCAACACGAAGCGGGGCTCGGCAGCCAATGCCCGCGCGATCTCGACGCGTCGGCGTTCACCGCCGGACAGGCTCATGCCGATCCCGGTGCGTACATGCGAGATGTGCAGTTCATCCAGCAGTTCTTCAAGGCGCTGTTCCTGGCCGGCCCGGTCGAGTTCGGGGCGTGTCTGCAGGATCGCGAGTATGTTGTCTTCGACGCTCAGCTTGCGGAAGATCGAGGCTTCCTGTGGCAGATAGCCGAGGCCGAGACGCGCCCGCTGGTGCATCGGCAGGTCGGTGAGATCCCGGTCGTCGAGCAGAATCCGGCCGCGGTCGCAGCGGATCAGTCCGACCAGCATGTAGAAGGCGGTGGTCTTTCCGGCGCCATTCGGTCCGAGCAGCCCCACGATCTCGCCGCTCTCGAGGCCGAAGGAGATGCCCTGGACGACCTGCCGGAGCTTGAAGCTCTTGTAAAGGCCTTCACCGCGCAGACTGCTCACGCTGTTCTAGTCCGCTTTCTGTGCTGGCGAGTTGGTCAGCGGCGGTTTCTGGCGCGGCGTAATCTTCATGCGTACCTGCCCGGATCCGTTGCTGCTGGCCGTGACGACTTCCCGCCCCAGGTCGTAGGCAATGTGCGAACCCGTGATCTCGTTGGTGCCATCGCTGAGCAGCGCATTGTCTGTCATCTGGATGGTTCGCGCCCCGAGGTCGTATTCGAGCACGTCGCTGTGGCCTTCGGTCGAGCCGCCGCCCGGGCGGGGTTGCGCGAAGCGCGCCGGCTTGCCGCGCAGGGTGGTCCGGAGAAGGGTGTTATTGCTGAAACTCATCTCTGCCTTGTCGCACCAGGCTGTCAGGCCGGCGTTCCTGATCTCTACATTGCCGGTGAAAATCCAGGTGCTGTTCTCAAAGTCGGCCGGGTCGGCGGTCGCCTCATCGGCACTGATCGCCAGACTGCCCTGGATAATGTGCAGATTCCTGAACACCAGGCGGTTGTTGCGGCGGTCGAGTTCCGAGTAGGCGGCGTCGAGTTCGATTGGCAGCGCGCGGACAGCCGGATCGATTCCCGGAACTTGCGGCGTCTCGGCAGCGAGGGCCGTGACGGAGATGCTGCTGAAGCACAGCAGCGCAATCAGGCTACGGCAGAAAGGTTCCGCGGACCTCGGATTCAAGTTGCAGCCGGTCCTGTTTGAGGTAGACACGCATCCCCCTGCCATAAAGCATATCCCGCGACCGTTGCATCACCACATGCCTGTCGGTGGTGGCGATATACGTATCCGGATCAAGCTCAAGGTAATCAGTCCGAATCGTCAGTGGCGCCTGGCGGTGATTTGCCGCAGTGGCTGCCGTGGACGTGACCAGCACGTCCCCCGAGAGCCGGATGATATTACTATCCTGCGTGGTCTGCCCGCGGGTGGCCCGCATGTCCCACGGAATCCCGGCGGCCGGCATATAGTTCACCGCGACATCCTGCATCGCGACCGTTCCATCTGCGAGATTCTGTCTGGCGACCCTGGTGGTGATGCTGTACAGGATCCGGCCATCTGCGCCGGTACCTGTCAGTCGGCCTTCCTTGACGTAGTAGCCCTGTTCCGCGCGGATCTTATTGTCCTGTGGCGGCTGCCGGTCGGGGGTGAGCATGAAGACCACGCTGCTGCCGACGGCCGCAAGCGCGAGGGCGATCAGCCAGCTGCCGCGCCCTATACGCATGCCTCAGCCCGCTCGCCGTGCCGCAAGCAGCAGCTCGCAGATTTCCCGTACCGCGCCCTGTCCGCCGGGCTGGCGGGTTGTCCACATGGCTCTTGCCAGCACTTCCGGGTGAGCATCGGCGACCGTAATGCCGAGCCCGGACATCTGCATGATTTCCAGATCAGTGGTGTCGTCGCCGACGCAGGCGACCATTTCCGGTGCGATGTCGAGTTCGGTCAGCAGTGCCTCGAACACCGTTTTCTTGTCATTGCGACCGAGGAATACATGCGGCACCCGGAGTTCCGCCAGCCGTGCCGCCGCCGCAGCTGAGGCGCGGCCGGAAATTACCGCTACCGTGATGCCAGCCGCCTGCACTTGCTGCATCCCGTATCCGTCGCGGACATGAAAACTCTTTATTTCCTGCCCCTGGGCGTCGTACCAGAGCCGCCCGTCGGTAAGCACCCCGTCCACATCCAGCACCAGCAGCCTGATCCGGGCGGCGATCGCCAGCAGTTCCTGGTGCGCTATCACGCGGATATCCCGTCTACATCACGCCTGCGCGCAGCAGGTCGTGGATATTGAGCGCGCCAACCACATGCTGTTCGGGGTCGACAACCAGCAGCGCGTTGATCTTGAACTGCTCAAGCAGGTGTACGGCTTCGGCCGCCAGTGCGCCAGGCGCGATGGTGCGGCAACCGGTGTGCATGATTTCCTGCATCTGCGTCCTGTGCACGTCCACACCGCGATCGAGAACACGGCGCAGGTCGCCATCGGTGAAAATTCCGGTCAGCCGGTCGTCGGCATCGACGATTGCCGTCATGCCCAGACCCTTGCGGCTCATTTCGATCAGGCCCTGGGAGAGCAAGGCATCCGGTCTGACCTTCGGGATGCCTTCGCCGGTATGCATGACGTCATCCACGCGCAGCAGCAGGCGCCGGCCGAGTGTGCCGCCCGGATGCGCGAGCGCAAAGTCTTCGCGGGTAAAGCCGCGGCTCTCCAGCAGGGCTACGGCCAGCGCATCGCCCATGGCGAGGGCAGCGGTGGTGCTGGCAGTCGGTGCCAGATTGAGCGGGCAGGCTTCTTCGCTGACACCGACGTCGACAGCCACAGTAGCTGCGGCGGCGAGCGTGGAGCGCCGGTTGCCGGAGAGGGTAATGAGCGGGATATCCAGGCGTTTGAGCAGCGGCAGGAGCGTGGCGATTTCCGCGGTTTCTCCCGAGTTGGAGATGGCGATGACCAGGTCTGCCCGGGTGATCATGCCCAGATCGCCGTGACTGGCCTCACCCGGATGCACGAAAAAGGCCGGGGTACCGGTGCTGGCGAGCGTGGCGGCGATCTTGCCTGCGACATGGCCGGACTTGCCCATGCCGGTTACGATGATCCGTCCACGGCAATCGAGGCAGAGCTGGCAGGCCCGGTCGAAGCTGGCATCGAGGCGCGGAATCAGGCCGGATATGGCCTTGGCCTCGATGTCGAGAACCCGTCTGGCCCTTGATCTGAAGTCGTGCTGGCCGCTGCTCATGGTCGCTGCCGGGGTCCTGCTGTCAAAATCGCCTCGGCCGCATTGTATGTCATCACGATATGCGGGCGCCGCCGTCTATACTCGCGCGCCTCAATCATCGCTTTTCGGTACCCGGATGAACCCTGAAGAAATAGAAACCCTGATTCATGCACACCTGAGTGATTCGACTGTCAGCGTCCGGTCAGAGGACCGGGTGCACTTCGATGCGGTGGTGGTCAGCCCGGCTTTTGCCGGCAAGCACACCCTGCAGCGTCATCGACTGGTCTATGCGGCGCTCGGCAGCCGCATCGGTGCCGAGATCCACGCCCTGTCGATCGAGGCATACACCCCGGAAGAATGGAGTGCCCGACAGCCTTGAGGGCTGCGGCAGCACTGAAAGCCTTGGAAAAACTGGCAATAACCGGCAAGGGGCCGCTGAAGGGTGAGGTGCGCATCTCGGGCGCCAAGAATGCCGCCCTGCCGATACTCGCCGCGTGCCTGCTCGCCGATGACCAGGTGACGATCGGCAATATTCCGCACCTGCACGACGTCACCACGATGATCAGCCTGCTCGGGCAGATGGGCGTGAGCGTCACCGTGCATGAAGACATGCAGGTCGAGGTGGACGCACGAACGATCCGCGAATGTGCCGCACCCTATGCCCTGGTGAAGACCATGCGCGCCTCGATACTGGTGCTCGGGCCATTGCTTGGGCGCCACGGACAGGCGGACGTTTCGCTGCCCGGCGGCTGTGCGATTGGTGCCAGGCCGGTAGACCTGCATGTGGCTGGCCTGCGTGCGATGGGTGCCGAAGTCGAAATCGTGGACGGCTATATCCGCGCGCGCTCCGGCCGCCTGCGCGGTACACACCTGTTGATGGACAAGGTAACGGTTACCGGTACCGAGAACCTCATGATGGCCGCCTGCCTGGCCGACGGCGAAACCGTCATCGAGAATGCGGCACGCGAGCCGGAGGTGATCGATCTGGCGGCTTTTCTCTGCGCGATGGGTGCGCAGATCGAAGGCGCGGGCACCAACCGTATCGTCATCAACGGCGTCCGGCGCCTGCATGGTGCCAGCTATCAGGTACAACCCGACCGCATCGAGACCGGCACCTTTCTGGTCGCGGCGGCGATCACCGGCGGCCATGTCCGGGCCCGTCGTACCAGTCCGCTGCATCTGGAAGCGGTACTCAGCAAGCTGCGTGCTGCAGGTGCAGTCATCAGCACCGGTCCGGACTGGATCGACCTCGACATGCAGGGCCGGCGACCGCTGGCCGTGGATATAAGTACTGACCCTTATCCGGCCTTTCCCACCGACATGCAGGCCCAGCTCATGGCACTCGACTGTATTGCCGACGGGGTTGGAAGAATCATCGAAAATGTGTTTGAGAACCGCTTCATGCACGCACTGGAGCTGCAGCGTATGGGCGCGAACATCAAGATCGAGGGCCATACCGCGATCGTGCAGGGGGTCCGTGCCCTGCATGCCGCACCCGTAATGGCGACCGATCTGCGTGCCTCGGCCAGTCTGGTGGTGGCGGCTTTGGCGGCGGAGGGGGAAACGGTGGTCGACCGCATCTATCACATTGATCGTGGCTACGAATGCATCGAGGAGAAGCTCAGGCAGATCGGTGCACAGATCCGCCGGATTGCCTGAGCAGTACGCAGATGTCCGGTAGGCAACCCGTGGACGCCGTGTGTATAATTTATCGGCTTTCGCAGACCCACCGGGATTGCCGGGCGCTCGTCCGAATCGACCGGGCTTGTCGTTGCCGGGTCGCTGGCAACCAGGAATTTCAAGAGGAATAGCTCGTGAGCGAAGAGGCGTCCGTCAGTCGTCGTCGGTTTCTGGCCGTGGCCACCAGCGTTACCGGAGCTGTAGGTCTGGCGATGACGGCGGCCCCGTTCATCGCGTCATTTCGCCCCAGCGCCCGCGCCCAGGCGCTCGGTGCGCCGGTTGAAGTGGATATTTCCAAGCTCGAGACAGGCTCGATGGTGCGTGTCCAGTGGCGCGGCCAGCCGGTCTGGATTCTCAAGCGCAGCAAGGAGATGCTGGAACTTCTGGGCAATCATGGCGACAAGTTGCGCGATCCGGATTCCATGGAATCGATCCAGCCCGCCTATGCGGCCAATGCCACGCGTTCCATACGACCGGAAATACTGGTAGTGATTGGTACCTGTACGCATCTGGGCTGTGCACCCATTGAGAAGCTGCAGCCCGCGGATGCCGAGCTCGGTGCGGACTGGCCGGGTGGCTTCTTCTGTCCCTGCCATGGATCGAAGTTCGATCTCGCCGGCCGGGTATACGCCGGTGTGCCGGCACCCACCAACCTCGTGGTGCCGCCGTACCGCTTCGTTGGAGACACCATGATCATTGTTGGCGAAGACACCGGAGCAAGCGCATGAGTGCAGCAGGTACCAAGGCTGCGGGCGGTTCCCAGGGCGGACGTTTTGCCCGGTTCATCGACTGGGTCGATGAGCGCTTCCCCCTGACGGCCATGATGAAGGAGCACGTCACCGAGTATTACGCCGCCAAGAGTTTCAATGCCTGGTATGTGTTCGGTGTACTCGCGCTGCTGGTACTCATCCTGCAGGTCGTGACCGGCATCTACCTGACCATGAGCTACAAGCCGTCAGCCGAAGACGCGTTTGCTTCCGTCGAATACATCATGCGCGATGTCGATTGGGGCTGGCTGATCCGCTACATGCATTCCACCGGCGCTTCGGCGTTCTTCATCGTCGTCTACCTGCACATGTTCCGTGCGCTGATGTATGGCTCCTACAAGTCGCCACGCGAGTTGCTGTGGGTCATCGGCATGCTGATCTATGTGGCGCTGATGGCGCAGGCATTCACCGGCTATCTGCTGCCGTGGGGCCAGATGTCCTACTGGGGTGCGCAGGTGATCGTGTCGCTGTTCGGCGCGGTACCGGTGATCGGTGATGCGATCGTCGAATGGATCCGCGGCGACTACTTCATCTCCGATATCACCCTGAACCGCTTCTTCGCACTGCATGTCATCGCCGTCCCGCTGGCGTTGATGATCCTCGCTGTCGTGCATATCCTCGCGCTGCATACCACCGGTTCACTGAATCCGGATGGCATCGAGATCAAGAAGACGAAGGGTCCGGACGGCATACCGCTGGATGGCGTTGCCTTCCATCCGTTCCATACGGCCAAGGATCTGGTCGCCATCATCATCTTTGCGATCGCGTTCTGTGCGGTGGTTTTCTTTGCGCCGGAAATGGGCGGCTACTTCCTCGAGCACGCCAACTTCGAACCGGCCAACATGCTGAAGACACCGCCGCATATTGCGCCGGTGTGGTACTTCACGCCTTTCTACGCGATTCTGCGTGCGGTGCCGAGCAAGGGCTGGGGCGCGTTCCTGATGGCCATGGCCATCGTCATGTTGTTCCTGCTGCCGTGGCTGGATCGCTGCAAGGTGAAGTCGATCCGCTATCGTGGCTGGTCATACAAGATTGCCCTGACCACCTTCACTGTCAGCTTTCTTGCGCTGGGCTTTCTCGGCATGCAGCCGGTCACGCCGGTATTTGTCTACGCTGCACGGTTGTTTGGCGTTCTCTACTTCGCGTTCTTCCTCCTCATGCCGCTGTATACCGCGCGTGAACGGACCAAACCGGTTCCGGATCGCGTCGTTTACCACGGACACCACTGATCGCCATGGTGAGCAAAGCTATGAATCGCAGGCTACAGTCCGGTCTGGTTGCCGTTACAGGGTTGATTGCCGTCCTGGTGCTGGGTCCCGCTTTCGCGAGTGGCGGGGGTACCTTGAATGATGTGGCAAACAACGACATCCGCAATATCCCGTCGCTGCAGCGCGGGGCCGGCAATTTCGTCAACTATTGCTCGGGCTGTCATTCGGCAAAGTACGTCCGCTATAACCAGCTGGCCCGCGACCTGCAGATGTCGGAAGACCAGGTGGTGAATAACCTGATGTTTGCTGCCGCCAAGTCGACCGAAACCATGGAGATCGCCATGCGTCCCGACGATGCGGAGCGCTGGTTCGGCCTGGTGCCGCCTGATCTCTCGCTGATTGCGCGTTCCAGGGGGCCGGATTACCTGTATAACTTCCTGCGTTCCTTCTATCTCGACCCCTCGCGGTTCACGGGTGTGAACAACCTGATGTTGCCGGGTGCCAGCATGCCGCATGTACTGGCCACGCTGCAGGGCACCCAGCGGGCGATCTTCAGGGAAGCAGAGGTCAACGGCACCGTTCAGCATGTATTCGACAGGTTTGAGCAAGTCAGCCCGGGTACGATGACGCCTGCGGAGTATGATGAGTTTGTCCGGGATACCGTCAACTTCCTCGATTACATTGGCGAACCCGTGAAACAGAAGCGCCAGAGCCTGGGAATCCTGGTCATGGCGTTCCTGGTCGTCTTCCTGGTGCTTGCGTATCTCCTGAAGCGTGAGATCTGGCGAGACGTCAGGTAATCGGATTTGCACCCTTTGCCTGTCCCGGCGCTCCGGCGGCCGCCGGGATTTTTATGACTGGCTCATCACGGATGCCCGGAACTCCGGCGAGAGGCTTGACCCGTGACAGATGATTGGAGCAGTACTGGTCTGGGGCCGGGCAGGCGCGCGGCCATGACGCTGTACGCCAGCCCGACTGCAATCCTCAGCCACCGCACGCGCATCGTGCTGGCCGAGAAGGGTATCGGCATCGATATCGTGAATGTCGACGGGCCCGATCTTCCCGAAGACCTGCTCGATATCAATCCGTATCACAGCGTGCCCACGCTGGTTGATCGGGGGCTGGTCCTGTATGACTCGCGCGTGATCATGGAGTACCTTGACGAGCGCTTTCCGCACCCGCCACTGATGCCGGTAGATCCGGTCAGCCGTGCGCATGTCCGGCTGGCCCTGTATCGGGTGGAGAGAGACTGGTACTCCGTGGTGGAGCAGATCGAGCGCGCCACCGACAAGAAGCAGACTGCCCAGGCGCGCAAGATCCTGCAGGAGAGCCTGCTGTCGAGCGCCGAGATTTTCGCCGCGAAGAAATACTTTCTGAGCGACGAGTTCTCGCTGGTGGACGCCAGTATTTCGCCGGTGCTGTGGCGACTGCCGGTGCTTGGCATCGAGCTCAACGGCAGCGCTGCACTGCCAATTCGCAAATACATGGACCGGATCTTCGCCACCCGGTCTTTTCGCGAGAGCCTTACTGAAGCCGAACGCGAGATGCGGCAGTAACCCGCGATTCACCCGTAGTGACTGAACCGCCCGTTCCGAAGCCGGCTCTGCCGCCAAAACGTCCGTATCTGCTGCGGGCCCTGCACCAGTGGATGACCGACAACAACCAGACGCCTTATCTGGTTGTCGATGCAGCCTATCCCGGTGTTGCCGTGCCGGAAGAACACGTCCAGGATGACCGGATCACGCTCAACCTCAGCTATTCGGCCACCAGCAATCTGGCGATGGGCAATGATGAAGTCAGCTTCGATGCGCGCTTTGGCGGCGCCGCGCGGCGGATCTTCATTCCCTTGCCGGCAGTGCTCGGCATCTATGCCCGGGAGAGCGGTGAGGGACTCGTCTTTCCGGTTGATGAATATACGGCTGCCGATTCCACACCGGCTGAACCGGAACCGGATCCGGATCCGGCAGTGCCGCCACGAGGTCGCCCCAGCCTGAAGGTCGTCAAGTAGCCGGCCTGCAGTCGCGATCAGGGCCGGCTGTGCGCCGGCGCCGCAAACAGGGCCTGATCGATTGTGTCGCAGAGGCAGTGGATTACCACGAGGTGCACTTCCTGGATGCGTGCGGTGCGTTGGGCCGGCACGCGGATTTCGATATCGTCGTCGCGCAGTGCGCAGGCCAGCTTGCCACCATCCCTGCCGGTCAGTCCGATGACGCGCATACCGCGCTCATGAGCTGCATGCACAGCGGCGATGACATTGGCTGAATTTCCCGAGGTAGAGATCGCCAGCAGGACATCGCCGGTGCGGCCAAGTGCGGTGAGCTGCTTGGAAAAAACCTGTTCGTAGGAATAATCGTTGGCGATCGATGTCAGTGTCGAGGTGTCGGTAGACAACGCCAGGGCGGCGAGTCCGGGCCGCTCCATCTCGAAGCGGTTGAGCAATTCTGCCGCGAAGTGCTGCGCATCGCCGGCCGAGCCGCCGTTGCCGCAACTGAGGATCTTGCTGCCGCTGCGGAGTGTCGTCGCCAGCAAGCCGGCTGCGGCGGCGATCGGTGAAACCAGAACCGCCAGCGATGCCTGCTTCACGGCGATGCTGTCTTCGAAGTGCCTGCGAATGCTGTCGGCGGCGGACATCGCTAACCCCGTTCAGATCTTTATGCAGCTTGCATGATACGGCCAGTGCTCAGCGGCTGGCCATGTCGTTAAGCGTAAATGCCGCGCGGATCCACCTGATCTCTGCCGCATCGAGCTTGCCGGTGACCGCGACCACATCGAATCTCAGCGGCCACTCCCGGTAGTACCGGTTCTGCAGGATGAAGTGCCGGGTGGCGAGGACAATCCGCCGCCGCTTGTGCCTGTCGATGGTCTCGGCCGGTGTTGCCACCCGTGTGCTGGTTCGCGACCGTACTTCGACGATGACCAGCGTCTGGCCGTCGCGCATTACCAGATCGAGTTCACCGACCCTGGCCCGATGGTTGCTTGCCACCAGTACGAGACCCTGACCGGTCAGGTAGCGGGCAGCCAGCTGCTCTGCGCTTCGACCGTGCTCCAGATGCCTGGCCACGGGCTTGTGTCAGGACTCAGGGTTCGCCGGATACCGGCTGATACTCGCCTGCTGGCAGCAGGGCCGGGGCGGGTTGCCCGCCGCGCATGGTGGCCCACAGCAGGCGCCGGTGGATGCGCCCCATGGAGTCGGCCTGCAGCGTGCCGGTGACGCCCTGGACCTCAGCACCGCGGAACGGCCCCGGTACGGACTGACTGCGAACTGCCGGTACCAGCTGCCAGGCGTCGTAACCCAGCGCATACAGGCGCGAGAGCGCCAGCGATTGCGGCCCCCAGTAGCGCGTCAGCTGTGATCTGAGGAGCATGCTGCGGCTGTCCGGTGCAATCATCCATGGTCCGTCCGGAAAGCTGATGCCATTCAGGTCGTTGGCGTCATGATCGCCATCCTCCCAGATTGCCGAAGTGCTGTAGGTCGGAAGATCGCCCGCGCCGTAGAAGCGCAGCTGCGGGTAAATCAGTTTGCCGGTCGTATTGTTTGCGGCAAGAAAGACTAGATCGATATCCTGCCGCCGTCCTGCCTCGAAAGTCGGCGTTTTATCCCGATAGGCGAGTACAGCCCGCAGCTCCGGTGAAAAATCAGATGCGCCGGGCGGGTACAGACGGGCCGCAACCACCTGACCGCCAAGCGCGGTGAAATCGTCCTGAAAGGCCGCCTGCAGTCGTATCCCCCAGCTGGTATCCGGTGCGAGCGAGATTGCACGCAGCTGGCCGAGCGACACGGCGCGGGCGGCGATCTCCCAGGCTTCGTCTTCCGGTGCCAGGCCGAACTGCCAGAAACCCGTTCGTGCTGCTTCGCCATCCGGCAGATAGTTCAGTGCCAGCACCGGAATCGTACCGGCGATCTGGTTCAGGGCCTGCACCGACTCGCGCAGCAACGGACCCACGATGACGCCGGCCCCTGCATCCACCGCCTGCCGGCAGGCCTCGGCTACGCCGAGCAGGGCGACGTCGAAAACCAGCACCTGCTGCTGCTCGCTGCGGGCAGAACCCAGATGTGCGGCGATAAAGCCATCGCGAACTGCCGTGCCGGCCGATTGCTGCCGGCCCGATAGCGGCAGCAGCAGGGCCACGGGTGCGCTGAAGTCCGGGGGCGTGTCTGCCGGCCATGCCGGGACGGTCAGCGCAGCAGCTGGCGAGGCCTGGACCCTGACGGCTCGGTTCGCGGTACCGGTCTGGCCGGAAGGCCGGGTCTGGCTGACGGCCTGCTTCGGTCCCGGTCCCTGCATCTCGTCGGCAGGTTGCAGCGGCTGGCAGGCTGCTCCGACAATGACCGACATGAGCATCAGTGCGAACAGGCATCTTTTCTGGGCGGAATGCATGCGGCTCGTTTGCTCGTTCCTGTCTATAGTGTCGCGGTGCGGAATCGGAACCGGGCGCGCAGAGGGTTTGCCGTGAAGATCCAGTCAGGAACCCTGTACGTTGTGGCGACTCCGATCGGCAACATCGATGACCTGAGTCCACGGGCCCGGGAGGTCCTCGCGCAGGTCAGTCTGGTCGCTGCGGAGGATACCCGCCATGCGGGGCAATTGCTAACGCGCCTCGGCATCAGTGCGCGCCTCATTTCGCTGCACGAACACAACGAAGCGCAGCGTAGCGAAGAGCTCCTGGCGCTGCTGAAAACCGGCAGCAGCATTGCGCTGGTCAGCGATGCGGGTACGCCGCTCATCTCCGATCCGGGCTATCGGCTGCTGGCTGCGGCGCGTATTGCTGAGCTCCCCGTCAGTCCGATACCGGGCTGTTGTGCGCTGATCGCTGCACTGTCGGTCGCCGGACTGCCTACAGACCGCTTCCTGTTCGAGGGTTTTCTCCCGGCGCGACGTGCTGCACGGCTGGCCCGTCTTGGCGAACTGGCTGGCGTGGGGCCGACGCTGGTGTTTTACGAGAGCGTGCGCCGCTTGCCCGAAACCCTTGTGGATGCGATCAGCGTGCTGGGCAAATCGCGACCGGCAGCCGTCGGGCGCGAACTCACCAAGCTGCATGAAACCATCTATAGAGGCAGCCTCGCCGATGTGCTTGATGCGGTCAGAACTGATCCGGGCGGTGAGCGCGGCGAATGCACCTTGCTGATCGGCGGAAGTCCGGCACCGTTGGCGCCGGCCGAGGATGAGCTGGCCCGCATCGTGAATCTGCTCGCCGCCGAGCTGCCGGCCGCGCAGGCGGCGGGACTCGCAGCGCGTATTACCGGCGCATCGCGGCGCGATGCTTACCGCCTGGTACAGGAGCGCCCGTAGGAGCGCCCGTAGGAGCGGCTTCAGCCGCGATCTCTTTCCCGCCGTCGA
>CAUJHF010000052.1 GCA_963204745.1 Pseudomonadota bacterium | reverse complement strand
TTGCATGGTGCGGCGACAGCCGCTTTTTGTGGCCGGGGATTGGGGGTTTCTCCCGCTCCTACCGGCGATCGCGGCTGAAGCCGCTCCTGCGGTATCAGGCAGGCAGGGTGTTGCGGTGGAGGTTGTGGGCCAGACTCTGCGTCCGTATCCTCTGCCGGCGTTTTGACTTTCGATCGGGCGGGTGTATGAGCGACCAGCAACTGATGTTCGTGTTTCCGGGGCAGGGCTCCCAGTACCGGGGCATGGGCAGTGACCTCTATCGCGATTTCGCCACGGCCAGGCAGGTTTACGACCAGGCCAGTGAAGTCCTCGGTTTCGACCTCTGCAAGCTGTCCTTTGAAGATCCGGCCGATGAGATCGGCCTGACCCGCAACACGCAACCCGCACTGCTGACCCACGAGATCGCCTGCCTGAAGGTCTTCGCCGAGCTGACTGGCGGGCGCGTACAGCCCGTGCTGGCGGCCGGGCACAGTCTTGGGGAATACAGCGCGCTGGTTGCGGCCGGGGTGCTGGAATTTGACGACGCACTGAAACTGGTGCGCCGGCGTGGCGAGCTGATGGGTGAGCACGGCGAAGGTGGCATGCTGGCGCTGACCCTCGATGTCGAGACGGCACGGCCGCTGGCCGACCGGCATTACTGCCAGATAGCGAGCTGTAACCTGCCCGACCAGACGGTGGTCGGTGGGCGGGATGCCGATCTCGATGCACTGGCGGCAGATCTCACGGCCCACATGCCGCGCAAGCGTGCCATACGCCTCGCTACCGAGGGCGCATTTCATACCTATTTCATGGTTGCGGCCGCACGCCTGTTCCGTGCCGATCTGGACGCAACACCTTTTGCAGCACCAAAGCTTGGTGTGCTGTCCAACTACACGGGCGGTGTGCATGAGTCCGCACCCGATACGATTCGCACGCGGCTTTTCTTCCAGCTCTTCAATCCCGTCAACTGGGTGGGCTGCCTGAATACGGCCGTCGCTGCGCAGCTGACGAGCTTTGTGGAGTTCGGGGGCGGTCTCGGCACCGGTGATGGTCCGGAAAGCAAGCGGCCGAATCTGGAGGGCATCATCCGCAAGACGCTCAAGACGGCGGGGCTTGACGCCCACCATGTCGCGGCGATCAACAGCGATACATTGCAGGCGGCAGCCGCCGCATTCGCCGGCTGAGCACAGCGCAATGCCCGACCTCGTCGCCCAGGTCATCGATATCGCCCTGCACCTCGACGTGCACCTGGATGCGCTGGTCGGCGACTACGGGACATGGGTGTATGCGATTCTGTTCCTGATCGTGTTCTGCGAGACGGGTCTCGTCGTGCTGCCGTTTCTGCCGGGCGACTCGCTGCTGTTTGCGGCCGGGGCGCTGGCCGCTTCCGGGCGTCTGGACTTCAGTCTGCTTGCGCTGCTGCTGATCGTGGCGGCGATACTCGGCAACACGGTCAACTACTGGGTGGGACGGCTGGTCGGGCATGAGCTCAAGTTGCGGTTTCCACGGCTCATTCGCCAGGACCATCTGGACAAGACCCGCGCCTACTTCGAACGCTACGGTGGAAAGACCATCGTCATCGCGCGTTTTGTGCCGATCGTGCGTACGGTAGCGCCCTTCGCAGCCGGTATCGGCCAGATGAGCCATCTGCGCTACCAGATCTACAACGTGATCGGCAGCCTGCTGTGGGTGCTGTTGCTGGTTCCAGCTGGCTATTTCTTCGCCAACGTGCCCTTCGTGAAGAACAATTTCTCGGCCGTGGTGCTGGGCATCGTATTCATATCGATCCTGCCGGGCATCATCGGCGTGGTTCGCGCGCGGGCCGCAACAAAACGCGAGGCCTGAGAGCCGCACAGGATTCCGTGACTGATGCAGAGAACTCAGGGCATGCCGTCGCGCAGTCCCTGATAGGTGCGCAGGTCGATGATCTCCGCGGACGACAGTCCCGGATCCGGTGACTCACCCGAATTGAGGATGTCCCGGCTGGTGAGCGGCGTATTGAGCCGTTGTTCCAGCCAGCTGGTCAGCGACAGCCAGCTGAGCAGATCCTTCTTGCTGCGCGAACTGTGCATCTCGTGAATGCTGATGCCCTCGTCAGCCGCGTGGACGTAGTTCTGGCTGTCGCGCAGGGCACCGATGATGGGGATCTGCAGGCGGTCCAGAAAAGACATGAGCTTCTTGAATCCCAGCGTGTTCTCCCGTACGCGGTTGGCCACCACGCCGAGGCGCCCCATGCGTCGGCTGACCTTCGCAACCAGCAACAGATCAGCGATCAGGCGCGAGGCTGCGTGGATGTCGATCGAAGAGGGCAGCACCGGCACCAGGATTGCATGCGCGCCGGGCGTGAACTCGGTGAGCTGCGCCGTGGTCATTGCGGCAGGTGTATCGATCACCAGGTAACGGATCTCGTTCGGTACTCGCAGCTGGAAACTGCGCGTCACGCCCATCCGGGTTTCATAGGCAGCGATGCCGTAAATCGCCGGCTGGTCCTTGGGGCGCTTTTTCAGCCAGCGAATGCTGGACGCCTGCGGATCGAAATCCATCAGCGCCGTGGGGCGGCCGATGGATGCCAGGTAGCCGGCCACATTGATCGCAAGCGTCGTCTTGCCGGAACCGCCCTTGGGGTTCAGGACGACGATCTTGCGCAGCTCGCGATGACTGGGGATGCTCAGTGCCATGGGACTCCGCCTGTTCCTCAGGCTTCTTCTATTTCCACCAGCGTACCGCAAAAATCCTTTGGATGGAGAAACAGTACCGGCTTGCCATGGGCCCCGGTCTTCGGTTCGCCATCGCCCAGCACGCGGGCACCAGAGGCTTGCAGCCGGTCGCGCGCTGCCAGGATGTCCTCTACCTCGTAACAGAGGTGGTGCATGCCACCGGCCGGGTTGGCCTGCAGAAAGCGCGCAATCGGCGAGTTCTCGCCGAGCGGGGCCAGCAGTTCGATCCTGGTGTTCGGCAGTTCGACGAATACGGTCGTGACGCCATGCTCGGGCAGGTCCCGGGGTGCGGACACGCGCGCGCCGAGTGTGTCCCTGTAGGTGGCCGTCGCCGCGGCGAGGTCCGCGACCACGATTGCCACATGGTTGAGTCGTCCGATCATTTCAGCTGGCCGTCCTTCCAGAAGTTCTGTACCAGTTCCTGTGCCGCGACGCGCGGCGACAGTTTGCCGGCCGCGACCGCCTGTTCAAGCGTCTGCATGCGCGCGGCCGCCGCCGGATCTTCGCGGAGCAGGGCGAGCAGGCTCTCTGCTGTTTCACTCCACAGCCAGCGCCGCGCCTGGCTGGCCCGCGCAGCGGTGAAATCACCGCTGGCCTGCATCGTATCCCGGTACTTTTCGACCAGCGCCCAGATCCGGTCGATGCCCCGGCCTTCGAGTGCCGAGCAGGTTTCGACCGGCACCTCCCAGCGTACTGAACGCGGGCGCAGGAAGCGGAGCGCATTGCGGTAATCAGCAGCCGAACGCTCTGCTGCGGCCGCAAGCTCGCCATCAGCCTTGTTGACCACGATGAGATCGGCGAGTTCGACGATGCCGCGCTTGATGCCCTGCAGTTCGTCACCGCCGCCGGGGAGCAGCAGCAGCAGAAAGAGGTCGGTCATGTCGGCAACGGCAGTTTCGGACTGGCCGACGCCGACCGTCTCGACGATCACGACGTCGAAGCCGGCAGCCTCGACGAGCAGGATGGTTTCGCGCGTATGGCGTGTGACGCCGCCAAGCGTGCTGCCGGCGGGCGAAGGGCGAATGAAAGCCTCAACGCGCCGGGACAGGGTTTCCATACGCGTCTTGTCGCCGAGTATCGAGCCACCCGACAGAGCGGAAGATGGATCGACGGCGAGTACGGCAACCTTGCGGCCCTGGTCGATGAGGTGATTGCCGAAGCTCTCGATAAACGTGGACTTGCCGACGCCCGGTACGCCGGAGATACCGATGCGGATCGACTTGCCGGCCAGTGGCGTCAGGATTTCGAGCAGCCGGTTGGCGGGTTCCCGGTCGTCGGCACGGCTGGATTCAACCAGTGTGATCGCCCGGCCGAGTGCACGCCGGTCGCCAGCGCGCAGAGTGGCCGCCAGCTGTTCCGGGTTCCGTGTCGAATCGTTGGCCGAAGTCGGAGCC
The DNA here is from genome assembly GCA_963204745.1 of Pseudomonadota bacterium. Lineage (GTDB taxonomy): Bacteria > Pseudomonadota > Gammaproteobacteria > Steroidobacterales > SHZI01. The sequence continues at coordinate 64,649 of CAUJHF010000052.1, read as the reverse complement.
GGCATTGCCGTCGGCCTCAGCCAAATTCAACGATGGGCTGATCGACGACCAGGCTCTGGCCCTGTTCGACCAGCACCTTGGCTATGGTCACATCATCGGTTGCGCGCAGGCTGTTCTCCATCTTCATGGCCTCGATCACAGCGATTTCCTCGCCGGCCTTCAGTTCCTGGCCGACCGTTGCGGTGAGGCGGACGAGCAGGCCAGGCATGGGCGACAGCAGGAACTTCGACAGGTCCGGCGGGGTCTTGGCGATCATCAGGCGATTCAGTGCTGCGGTACGCGGCTCGCAGACCAGCGCATCGGTCTGCGCGCCCCGGTGGGTGAGGCGATAGCGCACGCCGATGCGGTCGAGTTGCAGACAGGCCTGCTTGCCGTTGACCTCGACACGGACCAGCGCCTCGCCAAAACGCCAGGCGGTGAGGACGCGGAAAGTGCTGTTACCCAGACGGACTTCACAGCCATCGCCGAGTGACAGGACGGTGACCGGATGCTCTTCCTTGCCGATGCAGACCACGAAGTCGCCGCCAACCCGCCGTTCATGGCTCGGCAGCTGCCCCGAAAGCTTCGCCGCACGGCCCATCAGGCGGCGGTGAATCGTGGCTGCGACGACGATGGCCAGCTCCGGGTCGTCCCGCGGCACATCGGCAGTATGGAAGCCGTCCGGATACTCTTCGGCAATCAGGTTGGTGCTGAGGCGGCCTTCACGGAAACGCGGGTGTGAAATCAGCGCATTCAGGAAGCTGATGTTGTGCGAGACGCCGCGAATGTAATAGGCATCGAGCGCCTCGCCCATGCGCGCGATCGCCTGTTCGCGGTTGTCGCCGCTGGTGATCAGCTTGGCAATCATCGGATCGTAGTACATCGATACTTCGCTGCCTTCCTCGATGCCGGTATCAACGCGCACATGTGTGCTCGCGGCGGGAGGCTGGCAACGAACCAGGCGGCCAATCGACGGCAGAAAGTTGCGGAAGGGATCTTCGGCGTAGATGCGCGACTCGATCGCCCAGCCGCTGATCTTTACGTCCTTCTGCTTCAGGGGCAGCTTTTCTCCGGCGGCCACCCGGATCATGAGTTCGACCAGATCCAGACCGGTGATGATCTCGGTCACCGGATGTTCGACCTGCAGCCGGGTGTTCATCTCGAGGAAATAGAAGTTGCGGTCGCGGTCGACGATAAATTCCACGGTGCCGGCCGATTCATAGCTCACGGCCTTGGCCAGTGCAACCGCCTGTTCGCCCATGGCCTTGCGGGTTTTCTCGTCCAGAAAAGGCGAAGGTGCTTCTTCGATGACTTTCTGGTGGCGACGCTGGATCGAGCACTCGCGCTCGTTCAGGTACAAGGTGTTGCCCTGCGAGTCGGCCAGCACCTGGATCTCGATGTGGCGCGGCTCCTCGATATACTTCTCGGCGAATACCCGGCCGTCGCCGAAGCTCGATACCGCTTCGTTGGTTGCGCGCTGAAAGCCGTCCCGGCATTCCTCGTCATTGCGCACCACGCGCATGCCCTTGCCGCCGCCGCCGGCGCTGGCCTTGAGCATTACCGGATAACCGATGTCGCGCGCGATACTTACCGCATGTTCCGGGCCGTCGATGACATCGGTATAGCCGGGGATCGTGTTTACGCCGGCCTTCTTGGCCAGTTTCTTCGATTCGATCTTGTCGCCCATGGCGGTGATCGCATGCGGCTTCGGGCCGATGAAAGCCACGCCGATCTTTGCCAGGGCTTCGGCGAAGGCAGTCTTCTCCGAAAGGAAGCCGTAGCCGGGATGTACCGCTTCGGCGCCGGTACTCCGGCAGGCCTCGACGATCGTATCGATCACCAGGTAGCTTTGGGCAGAAGGTGCCGGGCCGATGTGGACCGCCTCGTCAGCCATGCGTACGTGCATCGCGTTGCGGTCGGCGTCGGAGTACACCGCAACCGTCTTGATACCCATGGCACGGGCGGTGCGGATGACGCGGCAGGCGATTTCGCCGCGGTTTGCGATCAGGATCTTTTTGAACATGATTGGCTGAAAACCGTAATGGACTTGTTCAGAGCGGGATGTTGCCGTGCTTGCGCCACGGGTTGTCGAGCTGTTTGTCGCGCAGCATCGACAGGGAGCGGCAGATCCGTGCGCGCGTCCGGTGCGGCATGATCACGTCGTCGATATAGCCACGGCTGCCAGCGATGAAGGGATTGGCAAATTTCTGCCGGTATTCTTCTGTGCGCGCGGCGATTGCGGCCGGGTCGCCGATATCCTTGCGGAAAATGATCTCTACCGCGCCTTTCGGGCCCATCACCGCGATCTCGGCGCTGGGCCATGCGAGGTTGACATCGCCGCGCAAATGCTTCGAGGCCATCACGTCATAGGCACCACCATAGGCCTTGCGCGTGATCAGCGTGATCTTGGGTACGGTGGCTTCGGCGTAGGCATACAGGAGCTTGGCGCCGTGCTTGATGATGCCGCCATATTCCTGTGCGGTGCCCGGCATGAAGCCCGGTACGTCGACGAGCGTCAGGATCGGGATATTGAAAGCATCGCAGAAGCGCACGAAGCGTGCGCCCTTGGTCGACGAACTGATATCCAGGCAGCCGGCCAGCACCATCGGCTGGTTCGCAACCACGCCGACTGTCGAGCCTTCCATGCGGATAAAGCCGATGACGATGTTCTTCGCATACTCCGGCTGCAGCTCGAAGAAATCGCCTTCGTCGGCCAGCTTGACGATCAGCTCCTTGATGTCGTAAGGCTTGGCGGGATCTTCCGGCACGAGACTGTCGAGCGATATTTCTTCGCGGGTCGGCGGATCCTCGCAGGGCCAGACCGGCGGCTTCTCGCGGTTGTTGGCCGGCAGAAAATTGAAGAAACGCCGCGTGTTCAGCAGCATTTCAACATCGTTTTCAAGCGCCAGATCGGATACGCCGGAACGCGAACTGTGGGTGATGGCGCCACCGAGCTGCTCGGCCGTGACTTCCTCATGGGTTACCGTCTTCACCACATCCGGGCCGGTGACGAACATGTAGGCGCTGTCCTTCACCATGAACACGAAGTCGGTAATGGCCGGCGAATAGACCGCACCGCCGGCGCAGGGCCCCATGATCAGCGAGATCTGCGGAATCACACCCGAGGCCAGCATGTTGCGCTGAAAGACTTCCGCATAGCCGCCGAGCGAGGCTACCCCTTCCTGGATGCGTGCGCCGCCGGAGTCGTTGAGGCCAATCACCGGTGCGCCGACCTTCATCGCCTGGTCCATCACCTTGCAGATTTTCTCGGCATGCGCTTCGGACAGCGAGCCGCCAAAAACCGTGAAGTCCTGGCTGAAAACGAAGACCAGCCGGCCATTGATCGTGCCGTAGCCGATGACTACACCGTCGCCGACGATCTTCTGCTCGGCCATGCCGAAATCAGCACAGCGATGCTCGACGAACATGTCCCATTCCTCGAAGCTGCCCTCGTCGAGCAAGAGGTCGATGCGCTCGCGGGCGCTCAGCTTGCCTTTGGCATGCTGGGCATCTATGCGTTGCTGGCCTCCACCGAGCTTGGCCAAAGCGCGCTTGTCTTGCAGTTGCTGGAGAACGGATTGCATGCATGCACCCTTGTGCGTTTTCTGTGCGAAATTATTTCCGGGCAGCTTGTGCTGACCGGCGCCGGTCCCGGATGAGATTGAGTACTTCAGCAGCGGCCTGCGGAATATTGGTGCCGGGGCCGTAGATTGCGGCGACGCCTGCGGCCTTGAGCATGGGGTGGTCCTGTGGCGGAATCACGCCACCGCATACCACCAGCACGTCGCTGGCGCCCTGCGCACGCAGTGCTTCAATCAGTTGCGGAACGAGGGTCTTGTGCCCGGCTGCCTGTGAGGAAATGCCGACGGCATGCACATCGTTTTCGACGGCATGCCGTGCAGCTTCCTCCGGTGTCTGGAAGAGCGGTCCGATGTCCACGTCGAAGCCGATATCGGCAAATGCAGTGGCGATTACCTTGGCGCCACGATCGTGTCCGTCCTGGCCCAGCTTGACGACCAGCAGGCGCGGCCGCCGGCCTTCCTCCCGGGCGAAGGCACCGACCTCGTGCTGGATCCGCGCAAACTCGTCATCGCCGGCATAGGCCGAACCATAGACGCCGCTGATTGAATGAATGATGGCGCGATGCCTCCCGTAGACCTGCTCCAGTGCGTCGGAGATTTCTCCGACTGTAGCGCGCGCCCGTGCCGCGACGACGGCAAGTTCCAGCAGATTGCCGCTGCCCTGTTTTGCTGCTTCCGTCAGGGCGGCGAGGGCGGCGTTACACGCTGCTGATTCACGCGATTTCCGCAGGGCCTGCAGCCGCTTCAGCTGCGATTCGCGGACGGCGCTGTTGTCGATGCTGAGTACTTCGATTTCCGGTTCATCATCGCGTTGATACTTGTTCACGCCGACGATGACTTCTTCGCCGCGGTCGATGCGCGCCTGGCGAAGCGCTGCTGACTGCTCGATGCGCAGCTTGGGCATGCCGGAGCCGACAGCTCTGGTCATGCCGCCGAGTGCTTCGACTTCGTCGATCAGTTTGCGTGCCTCATCGGCCAGCGACGCGGTCAGGCTCTCTACATAGTAGGAGCCGGCCAGCGGATCCACGACGCGGGTGATGCCGGTTTCTTCCTGCAACACGAGCTGGGTGTTGCGGGCAATATGCGCCGAGAACGGCGTGGGCAATGCGAGCGCCTCGTCGAATGAGTTGGTATGCAGCGACTGGGTGCCACCCAGCGCCGCAGCCAGCGCCTCTACGGTGGTGCGTATCACGTTGTTGTAGGGGTCGCGGCTGGTCAGGCTGACGCCGGAAGTCTGGCAGTGGGTACGCAGCATCAGGGACTGGTCGTCTGCGGGTGCAAACAGCTTCTGCATGTACTCTGCCCAGAGCAGCCGTGCGGCACGGAGCTTGGCGGCTTCCATGAAGAAGTTCATGCCGATGCCGAAGAAAAACGACAGGCGCGGCGCGAAATCGTCCACCTCAAGACCGCTGGCCAGCGCCGCACGAACGTACTCGATGCCGTCGGCCAGCGTGTAGCCGAGTTCCTGCACGGCTGTCGCGCCGGCCTCCAGCATGTGATAGCCGGAAATCGAAACCGAGTTGTATTTGGGCATGTGCTTCGAGGTGTAGGCGATGATGTCTGCGACGATGCGCATCGAGGGTTCGGGCGGATAGATATAGGTATTCCGGACCATGAACTCCTTGAGGATGTCGTTCTGCAGGGTGCCGTTGAGTCCGGCTTGTGCGACGCCCTGTTCTTCGGCGGCCACGATGTACATGGCCATCACTGGCAGCACGGCACCGTTCATCGTCATCGATACCGACATGCGGTCGAGCGGGATGCCGTCGAAGAGGGTCTTCATGTCCTCGACGGAGTCGATGGCAACACCGGCCTTGCCCACATCACCGACCACGCGCGGGTGGTCGGAGTCGTAGCCGCGATGGGTGGGAAGGTCGAAGGCGATCGACAGGCCGGTCTGACCGGCGGCGAGGTTGTCGCGGTAGAAGCGATTGGATTCTTCGGCGGTGGAGAAGCCGGCGTACTGCCGCACGGTCCAGGGTCGACCGGCGTACATCGTGGCACGCGGGCCGCGCAAGAAGGGCGCGAAGCCGGGCAGGCTGTCCAGATGTTTGAGGCCCTTCAGGTCCTCGGCCGTATACAGCGGACGTACAGGAATGCCTTCGGGCGTCTGCCACGTCAGGCCGTCAGGATCCTTGCCCCTGCTTTCCCTGGTTGCCAGCTTGTTCCAGTCCTGCCTCGATCGCTTGCCGAAGTCTGCCATTCCATCATCCCGTAGGCGGCGCACTGCTGCGCCGCTTGATTGCAAGATGCAGGGCGAGCACCCGTTGTGCTTCCTCCGCGTGCAGTCCTTCGATCATGCGGCCCTGCATGACCGCTATACCGCTGCCGCGTGCGGCAGCCGCCTCCCAGGCACGGATCAGTTCGCGGGCAGTCTCAAGCTGCGCTTCCGTGACGCCGAAGACTGCATTGGCGGCATCGATCTGTCCCGGATGAATGAGGGTCTTGCCGTCGAATCCCAGCGCCTTGCCCTGCTGGCAGGCAATGCGAAAGCCCGGGTGGTTGCCAATATCGGTGAAGACGCCGTCAAGTATATCAAGACCCTGTGCCCGGGCCGCCAGAATGCAGTGGCCGAGGGCCGGCAGCAGGCCACTGCGATCCGGGCCGGGATCGATGCGCAGGGCCTTGGCGAGATCGGCCGTGCCCATCACGACTGTGGCGAGGCGATCACTGCTGGCGGTGATCCGTTCCAGGGCCAGCACGCCACGGGGCGTCTCGGCCATGATCCAGATCCTGAGACTGGCAGGCGCGCGGTGCTGTTCCAGAAACGTGGCAGCCTGCCTGACCGTCTCCGGGTCCTCCACCTTAGGCAACAGCACCGCATCGGCTCCGCTGGTCGCGGCAGCGAGCAGGTCGTCGGCACCCCACTCGGTATCGAATCCATTGACGCGGATCACGATTTCATGATGGCCGAAACCGCCGGCTGCCACCCGCTCGATCACAGCTGTACGCGCTGCGCACTTGGCCTCCGCCAGTACGGCGTCTTCGAGGTCGAAAATCAGGCTGTCAGCCGCCAGGCTGGCCGCCTTGGCCAGGGCCTTGGGGTTGGCGCCCGGGACATAGAGTACCGAGCGGCGCGGCCGGACTGTGTTCAGCTCATTCATCGGGCCGGCAAGGATACCTTATAGATGCGGATGTCGGCCTGTGCTGGCACCATCCCGGTATCGGGTCAGGCGAAGCGGGGAAGGTCAGATGTTGCGCAAGGCGGTGGTCGGCGTGTTGTGGCTGTTTGCCCTGTCGGTGGTCGGCATTGCAGTCTTTACGCAGGTCATTGACCGCTATCAGAGCGATGGCGTCCTGCAGCTGTCTGTGCTCTCGGCACCGGTGCGCGTGGTCCGGGATGAACAGGGCATCCCCTACATCCATGCGCAAACCCTCGACGATGCGATTCGTGCCCAGGGCTGGGTGACGGCGCAGGATCGCCTCCTGCAGATCGATTTTGAACGCTATCTCGCCGCCGGCCGGCTTTCGGAACTGATCGGCGAATCAGCGCTTGAGTCGGATATCGCGCTGCGTCTGGCGGGTACGGCCCGGCACGGTCGCCGGCATGCGGAGCTGCTCGGTCCCGCAGACCGCCGCTTCTACGAACTGTATCTCGAGGGACTCAACGCCTATATCGAACACCAGACCGGCGAACACCAGTTTGGCTTCGGGCTGCTCGGCACGCGGCCAGAGCCGTGGACGGTGGTCGATGTGATGACGCTGCAGTATTTCCTCAACTGGTCGAGTTCGGTCAACCTGCAGGCCGAACTCATCAGCCAGAAAGTCATCGACCGGCTGGGGGCCGTGAAGGCGGCCGAGATCCGCATGATGACCATCAATCCGGATGACAACAGCGGTACGGGTTTCGACGCTGTCCCGCTACCGGCACAGTCGGTCGCGCTGAATCTCAAGGTCGATGCCACCTGGCTGGCGCCGGGTCCAAAGCCACGGGAGATCGGCAGCAACCAGTGGGTGATGAGCGGCGCGCACTCGGTCAACGGTGCGCCGGTGCTGGCCAATGATCCGCATCTGGATGCGCGCAACCTGCCGGGCATCTGGCATCCGGTCGGACTGATCACACCGGAGTTTCGTGCGGTGGGCGCGGCCGGGCCGGGTATTCCCGGTCTCGGAGTCGGGCGCACCAGCCACATCGCGTTTGGCGTGACCAATGCCTATGCCGATGTGATCGATCTGTTCATCGAAACTGAAGATCCGCAGCGACCGGGTAATTACCTGGAAGGCGAGCGATCCTTTCCCTTCGAGGTGATCGAAGAGACGCTGCGCGTCCGCGCGCGACCGGGCTCTTCGGAATTCCGCACGGTGCCGCTGAAAATTCGCCTGACGCATCGTGGGCCGGTGATCTCAGACCATGGGATGAGCGTGGCCGACGGCAAGCTGATCTCGATGCGCTGGAGCGCCCCGGAGGCGATGGCGCCAGACACCGGCCAATATGCGCTGTTTACCGCCCGGTCGGTAGAGGAGGCGCGTCGTGCTGTCCGGATGAACACTGCACCATACAATTATGTGATCGCCGATACGGGCGGCAACATCGGTCACGCTACCGCAGGCCGTGTACCGGTACGCAGGCAAGCGGATGGTTCGGTGCCGTCGCCGGTCAGGGACAGTGCCGATGCCTGGGCAGGTTTCATTTCGCCGGAGCAGATGCCGGGACAGGTGAATCCCGCACGCGGCTGGGTCGGCAATGCCAATCATCGTACGGCGCCGGCTGATTACCCCTATGCCTATTCGACGTACTTCGCGGCGTCCTGGCGCTATCGTCGCATGATGGAACTGCTCGATCAGCCAAAGCGACTCGGTGCAGACGATCACTGGCGATTCATGCGTGACACGCAGAACACCATGGCCGCACAGGTTGCACCGGTCATGGCGCAGGCGCTGCTCGCGGCGGACGATACTCGCGACCTGGGCCAGCTTCTCGCAGACTGGAATCATGCCGACGATGCCGGTCTGGTTGCACCGACAGTGTTCCAGGCGGTGTACCGCGAGTTTGCCCGTCAGACTTTCGTCGATGAACTCGGTCCTCAACTCGGCGACGAGATGCTTGGCAGCTGGTATTACTGGCAGGAGCGGCTGGCACAGATGGTTAGCGCTGATGCGTCAGCCTGGTTCGACGATACCCGCACGCCGGCCGTTGAAGCCCGCGACGATATCTTCCGGCGCGCGGCGCGCCAGGCGCGCAACGAACTTGCAGAAGTTGCAGGCGCGGATCCCGGTCAATGGCAGTGGGGCCGGTTACACACGGTGACTTTCTTCAGTCCGCTGGTGCCAGGCAAGGGTCCGGCCAATGCATTGGGCGCAGGAACTCATCCCAAGGAGGGCTCGGGCGAAACACTGAACCGCGCCACTTACCAGTTCGGCAAGCCCTGGGATGCAACCACGATCGCTTCGCTGCGTTTCGTGGCGGATCTCGGCGATCCGGACAAGGTGATGGCCGTGCTGGTCGGTGGGGCCAGTGGCCGGCAGTTTGATGCGCACCTGAAAGACCAGACGCCCGCCTGGTTATCGGGAGAGCCACGCTATTGGTGGTTCAGTGATGCGGCTATCGAAAGCCACGCGCGCTCAACGCTGGTCCTGCAGCCTTGAGGCGGTGAATCAGTCGAATTATGTTCAATAAAAATACTGTACAAACAAGGGCCTGAGTGGTGGATTTATTCCCGGTCTACTTGTATTCGCGGCAAAGCAGAGAGTAAGCTGGATCCATTACAAGGAAACCTTCCCGGAATTTTCCGGAGCAGGTCAGCGATGACTCAGTGGGGAATCATCTGATGCGCAGCGTGAAGACTCTGGTCGGACTCGGCGTAATAGCAGCCGGTTGCAGCGCATTGCCAGCCAATGCAGTACCCGTGACCCTTTGCGGCACGAGCATCTGCTACGAATACGACAACAATGCACTCGTCAACCCCGGCATCTCGGCCTATGGAGCGCCGACGCTGTTGAGTGGCAATACCCTCAAGTTTGTGCCGACCAACTTCAATGCCGATTCTGATGGGAGTACTTCCATACCTGGTCCGACGCGGGTCGAGTTGTTCAAGTTCTCGCGTGTATACACTACCGATGGTGGTGAGATCGCTTCGATATCTGTTACTGAAAGTGGCGACTACCAGATCCTTGGCGCCGGTTTCGTCAATGTGAACATTCGCCTGCAGAGTGTCGATAATGTCGATAATGGTGCAGCGACGCCGGGCTTCCCCGAAACCACCACGCCACAGTTCAACTGGAATACCTCAACGCCGACCGGCGGTCCGCTGGTCAACTGGTCGCTGACGGGTACTGTCACGCCGGCGGCACTGTTTTCGGACCTGGCGAGTGATGTCGACTTCTCGATACAGAACACCTTGCAGGCATTTGCGACTTCGCCCAACTATGCCTTTGTGCAGAAGAAACTCAGCCTGACGATTACCGCGGTTACGACAGTACCAGTGCCGGCTGCGGTATGGCTGTTTGGTTCAGGTCTCGGGTTGCTCGGCTTGCTGCGCAGGCGGACCACGTTTCTTTCCTGAGTGGTATCAATCTGAATCCGGTAAAACCCGCACTGATGCGGGTTTTTTTTTGTTGATGGAAATATATCGAAGGCTTCCGGTTTTATGTTGCCTTCGACGCAGTCGATCCTGCTGATTAACTAGAATGGCCTATCTATGAAAAACTCCCCCCGGCAGATCATTTCTGCAACCTCGCTCGCGGTCGCCGCTGCCTTTGCGTCGCCGGTTCATGCCGCGCCTGTGCAGCTCTGCGGCCAGACACTGTGCTATGAGTACGACAACGATCCAGCGATCAACGATGGCCTGCTGCTGTTTGGTGCGCCGCGCCTGCTCGGCAACAGCGATGTGCTCAGTTTTACGCCGTCGGTTTTTTACGCGACAGCCTTTGGAACCGACGGCTTCGATGAGCGGACTGCGAGCTTCCATTTCAGCCGTATCTGGTCGCCGGCGGGATTTGAGATCGGTACGATCAGCATCAGTGATTCGGGCGATTACCAGTTGCTCAATGGCGGCGTGGTCAGTGCGAGCCTGAAGTTGCAGTCGCGTGACCTGGTCGATGATGGCCATGGTCCGGGTTATCTCGAGTCGGTCACCACAGAAAACGGCTTCAGCAGTTCGGCACCAACCGGTCCGGCGTTTGAGAACTGGAGTTTTGCAAACGATATCGATCCGGCTGCCAGCTTTAGCGATCTTGCGACCAGCGTCGATCTGAGCATCTTCGGTCGGCTGCAGGCAACGACCGGGTCTCCTGAGCAGATCGCCTTCGTCGCCCGGAAGCTGTCCCTTACGGTCGCTACGGCTGTGGTGCCCGCTCCGGCAGGGGGCTTGCTGTTGGCGACTGCGAGCCTCGCCTTGCTCGCGCGCCTCCGGCGACGCGCTGCCCGGGACTGACCCCTCCACGGCAGCCCGGTGTTGCTGCATAGCAGTGCGCGGGCTATTGCGCGGGCTGGCGGGTCATTTTGGATACAGAAGTTTCTTCCTCTGAAACGCGCTCCGCCGGCAGCCTGCCAAGCTCAATTTACCCTGTCGATGGTCCTTCAAGCGCTTGAGTCTGTAGGCATTTGCTTTTTAAGATCGCCGTATTGGCTTATGTAAAAATAGCGCTTCCAGCGGCTCCCTGCCTCATGGCACATAAATTGTTGTACATGTTTGTCGGGTCGTGTTTAGATCGGGCTGAGGCCAAGACCTGGTCCAGAATAATCAAGAGCTGGCTAGCGCGGCGGTCAGCCGTTTCAATAAAGTACGTGGGGAGTAAGTCCATGAACAACACCGCAAGACTGACCGGGCTGCTATGTGCGCTGGCTTTGCCGGGCATCGCTGCAGCGACACCGGTCTATGACACGTTCGGCCCGCTGACCGGGGCAAATTTTGGCGGTACCGGAATTCCCAATGATTCCGTAGCGATATCCTCCCAGTTCTACGACGGCGACAACCTGATCACTGTCGCTATGAACGCGACCCAGCGCTATTCAAACCCCGTTGTCACCAACAACGGTGCCGGTACTTTCTATGCCGGGACAGGCAGCAACCTTCAGGGTCCCGGTGCGGGCACGATGGGTGCGCTGTGGAACTGGAATTACTACATCAAGGTTGAGGGCGTGGGTGCCAGTCCGCCGAGTCCGATTCTCAGCGACTACGACATTACCCTCTACTATGACTTCAATCCGGCTTTCGACAACCTTGCTGCTTCGACGCTGGGCAAGATTGACGTCACCGCCGCGCTCAAGTGCTATGGTTCCGCGGCCAGCATCACCCAGGGTTCCGAGAACCTGATGTTTGGCTACCTTGCAAGCGCGGCCACATGCCCGGTGCCGGGTCCGAATTTCGGTACTGCTCTGATAACGCCCTCTGCCTCGTTCCCGACTTTTGATCCGAATGCATCGGGTGAGTACAACTTCTCCATCCGGGTTGCCCGGGATGGTTGGGGTGTAGAAAACGTGGCCATGGATGTGCAGGTGGTGCCGGTTCCGGCTGCGGTCTGGCTGTTCGGTTCAGCGCTTGGTTTGCTCGGTCTGTCGCGTCGTCGCCTGGCTGCTGCCTGATCTGATCCGGCTCCTGAGCTGACAAGAAAACCCCGCCAATTGGCGGGGTTTTTCGTTGGTGGGCCGGGTTGGCTTTGTCAGCTTCGCGCTGTTGCCGGCCCTGCGCTGGCGGGATCCGGCTTGTGCTGGTCGATACCCAGCGTCCCGGCTGCTGCGCTGAGCTCAGCTGCAGACACGGCACCGGCGTCGTAAAGGGCAGCCAGTGCCGCCCAGCTGATGTACTCAGCGCTGACTTCAAACCAGTTTCGCAGCTCCGCGCGGGATTCACTGAGCCCATAGCCATCGGTGCCGAGTACCACGTAAGGACCGGGCACCCAGCGGGCGATACTGAGCGGCAGTGATTTCATGTAATCGCTGGCTGCGACAAACACGCCTTGCTCGGCAGCCAGCAGCCCGGCGATATAGGGCTTTGATGGCATGTTGCCGGGCGTGAGGTGATTTTGCCGTTCGACGCGCAGCGCCTCGCGACACAGTTCGTTGTAGCTGGTAACGCTCCAGACGTCGGCAGAAACGCCAAGAGTTTCCAGCAGTCTCTGCGCGCGCAGAACTTCGGTCATGATCGCTCCGCTGCCAAACAGGTGCGCCTTGCGCTGCCTGTCGGCGACAGGCGTCGCAACCCGGAAACGGTAAATACCGCGGATGATCCCTTCGGCTGCGCCATCGACCATCGGCGGCATGGCGTAGTTTTCGTTATGAATCGTGATGTAGTAAAAGATATTCTCCTGCTGCTCATACATCCGGCGTATGCCTTCACGGATGATGACTGCCAGCTCACTGGCGAAGGCAGGGTCGTAGCTCAGCAGATTGGGAACGGTGCTGGCGATGACCTGCGAATGTCCGTCCTGGTGCTGCAGTCCTTCGCCATTGAGGGTTGTGCGGCCGGAGGTGCCACCGAGCAGGAAGCCGCGACAGAGCATGTCGCCACAGCTCCAGATCATGTCACCGACACGCTGAAAGCCGAAAATCGAATAGAAGATATAGAAAGGGATCGTCGGGACGCCGTGAATTGCATAGGCGGTGCCGGCAGCCAGGAATGAGGCCATGGCGCCCGCTTCGCAGATACCCTCCTGCAGGATCTGGCCATCGGTGGCTTCGCGGTAGGGCATCAGAGTAGAGCTGTCGACGGGCCGGTATTTCTGCCCCTCCGAGGAGTAAATGCCGGCTTTGCGGAACAGCGCTTCCATGCCGAAGGTGCGGGCCTCGTCCGGCACGATCGGTACGATATAACGGCCGAGTTCCGGCTGGTCCATGAGCTTCGAGAGCATGCGTACGAAGGCCATGGTGGTAGAAAGCGTTCGCTCGCCAGAGCCGTTCAGTTGTTCCTGAAACAGTGTCAGCGGCGGGGCCGGCAGGGCAGGGCAATCGACCTGCCGTTGCGGCCATGCACCACCGAGTTCAGTGCGCCGGTCGAGCAGATAGCGGATTTCTTCGCTGTCTGCGGGCGGCCGGTAGAAGTCAGCCCGCGCTGCCGCCTCATCGGACAGGGGAATGCCCAGCCGTCGGGCGGTTTCCTGGCGCTCTTCCAGGGCCAGATTTTTCTTTTGATGTACGACATTGGAGCCTTCATAGCCCTGCATGCCGTAGCCCTTGATGGTCTTGATCAGGATGACGGTCGGTCGGCCTTCGCTCTGTATCGCGCGGTTGAAGGCAGCGTAGATCTTGCGCTGGTCATGACCGCCGCGCTTGATGCAGCGGATCTCCTCGTCGGAGCGCACGCGCATGATGTCGGCGAGCCGCGGATCGTTCTCGACCCAGTGCGCGCGCACCTCCGGGCCGCTCGATACCGAGTACATCTGGTAGTCGCCGTCCACAGCGCGCTCCATGCGCGCCTGGAGTACGCCTTCGTGGTCGATTGCGAACAGCGCATCCCACTCGCCACTCCAGATCACCTTGATGACATTCCAGTTTGCGCCACGGAAGCTGCGTTCAAGTTCCTGGATGATCTTGCCGTTGCCGCGCACCGGCCCGTCGAGTCGCTGCAGATTGCAGTTGACGACCATGATCAGGTTATCGAGGCGCTCGCGCGCAGCGATGTTGATCGTGCCCAGCACTTCCGGCTCGTCTGCCTCGCCGTCGCCGAGGAAGTTCCAGACCTTGCCGCCGTTCTTCGGTTTCAGGCCGCGGTTCTCCAGATACTTGGCGAAACGCGCCTGATAGATGCAGCTCGGTGTGGACAGCCCCATTGATGCACAGGGTGAAACCCAGAACTCTGGCATGTTGCGCGGGTGCGGATACGAAGAGAGGCCACCGGCCGGCGCCAGTTCGCGCCGGAAATTCATCAGTTGCTCAACTGACAGTCGACCTTCCAGCAGCGCCCGTGCATAGATTCCCGGTGAGCAGTGAGCCTGGATGCTGACCAGGTCGCCGCCGTAGTCGGGCCCCTTGTTGCGGAAGAAGTGCTGCAGGCCCACCTCAAGCATTGTTGCGCCCGAGGCATAGGTGCCGATGTGGCCACCGACTCCCGTACCGCTGTCGTAGCCGCGCAGCACCATGGCCATGGCGTTCCAGCGATTGATGTTCTCGATGCGCTGCTCGATCTCGATATTGCCGGGATACGCCGGCTGCTGCTCGAGCGGAATCGTATTCCGATAGGGGGTATTGAGCGTGGCATCTTCGATGATTACGTTTGCGTTCCCCAGATAGTCGCGCACCGCGCGGAACAGGGCCTTGGCCCGTTCCGGACCTTCGGTTTCCAGTACGGACTCGATGGAATCGATCCACTCCCGCAGCTCATCGTCACCCGGGTCCATATCTGCGCGTCTTACAGCCATGTTTGCATGCTCCACAGAACTGCGGAGAGGATAACCCGATTAGCCGGATGGATGGATGCGTCCAGGGCTCAGAATGGTGTCGCGCAGCTCGGCAACCGGCAGTGCCTGTGGATAATCGAGGTTGCAGTGCAGTCCACGGCTTTCGTGTCTCGACTGGGCGCTGATGATGGTCAGTTCGGCGATGAGCACCAGGTTGCGCAGTTCGATCAGATCGTTGGTCACGCGGAAATGGCTGTAGAACTCGGCGATTTCACTGCGCAGCAGGTCGACGCGATGGCGTGCGCGCGCCAGCCGCTTGTTGGTGCGTACGATGCCCACATAGCTCCACATGAAGCGTCGCAGTTCGTCCCAGTTATGTGAGACCACCACCTGTTCATCGGGATCGGTGACCCGGCTTTCGTCCCAGGGCGGGATGTCGAGCACAGGCGCCTTGTCACTGCGCAGTTCACGCAGGATGCGGTCGTGGGCGGCCTCGGCAAATACCAGGCATTCGAGCAGCGAATTGCTGGCCAGCCGGTTTGCCCCGTGCAGGCCGGTGCAGGTGCACTCACCAACCGCGAACAATCCATGCAGATCGGTTGCCGCATCGAGGTCCGTAACGATACCGCCGCAGGAATAGTGTGCGGCCGGCACGACGGGAATCGGATCACGGGTAATGTCGATGCCAAAGCCGAGTAACCGCTGGTGGATGTTCGGGAAATGACGCGTGATCTCGGCCGCAGGCTTGTGACTGATATCCAGGTACACGCAATCAAAGCCGCCGCGTTTCATTTCCGCGTCGATTGCCCGGGCGACGATATCGCGTGGCGCGAGCTCTGCCCGCGGATCATGGTCGGACATGAATTGACGACCATCCGGCAGGCGCAGCACGCCGCCTTCACCGCGTACTGCCTCCGAAATCAGCAATGACTTGGCAAGCGGATGGAACAGGCAGGTCGGGTGGAACTGCACAAACTCCATGTTGGCTACACGGCAACCGGCACGCCACGCCATGGCGATGCCGTCGCCGGTAGAGGTGTCCGGGTTCGTCGTATACAGGTAAACCTTCGCAGCGCCACCCGTTGCAAGAATCACCGCGCGTGCAGCGATGGCCTCGACCTGTCCGGTATTGCGGTTCAGTGCATAGGCACCCATGCAGCGATTTCGTCCCGATAGCCGGAGTTTTTCGGTGGTGATGAGGTCGATAGCGATGCGGTCGTCAAGGATCCGGATACCGGCATGTACCTCTGCGCGGCTGGCCAGGCGGCTGATCACTGCATCGCCGGTTGCGTCCGTCGTATGCACGACGCGGCGGCGTGAGTGACCGCCCTCACGTGTGAGATGCAGGTTTTCCGGCCGGCTGTCATCGACGGGCGTGAACTGCACGCCCTGATCTACCAGCCAGCGGATTGCGCGCGGCGCGTTGCCGACAACGAAGTTTACGGTTTCGTCCTTGCAGAGTCCGGCACCTGCAGTCAGGGTGTCGGCCGCGTGCTGTGCGGTGGAGTCCTCAGGGTCAATGGCAGCCGCGATTCCGCCCTGGGCCCAGGCGCTCGAGCTTTCAGCCGATGGCTTCTTGCGCAGGATACCGACAGACAAACCGGAGTCCGCCAGGCGCAACGCTGAGGACAGACCGCCGAGCCCGCCACCGATGACGAGTACGTCGAAGTGGGTCGTTGATGTCATTTGGGGGCGGGTGCCCGAATCAGTCGCGCGCAGCGCTGCGGCCAACAGCCAGCATGCGCTCAAGTGACAGCCTGGCTCGCTGTGCAATGTCTGCAGGAACGTCTATCGCCGGACTCAGTGTCTCCAGGGCGGCAAGAATGCGGGGCAGGGTAATGCGCTTCATGTGCGGGCACAGGTTGCAGGGCTGGATGAACTCGATATCCGGAAACTCGACTGCAACATTGCCGGCCATCGAGCACTCGGTGATCATCGCGACCTGCTTCGGGTGGACTTTCCCGACGTGGTCGATCATGGCCGAGGTAGAGCCGACGTAGTCCGCCTCCTGCAGGACATCGTCCGGGCATTCCGGATGTGCCATGACATGGATACCCGGGTGCATGCTGCGGAACTCGCGCAACTCGGCGCCCGAGAAGCGTTCGTGAACCTCGCAGGCACCTTCCCACATCACCAGTTCCACCTTGGTCTGGCTGGCCACGTATTGTCCGAGAAACTGGTCGGGGATGAAGATCACCTTGTCGACACCCAGCGACTCGACGACCTGTACCGCATTGGCCGAGGTACAGCAGATATCCGATTCCGCCTTGACTTCGGCCGAAGTATTGACATAAGTCACGACCGGCAGGCCCGGGTGTCGGGCGCGGAGGGCGCGAACATCGGCACCGGTAATTGACGCGGCGAGCGAGCAGCCGGCCTGCAGGTCGGGCAGCAGGACGGTCTTTTCCGGGCTGAGGATTTTGGCCGTCTCCGCCATGAAGTGCACACCGCACATCACGATGACGTCGCCCTCGGTGCGTGCCCCGAACTGGGCCAGGCCGAGCGAGTCTCCCGAGTAGTCTGCAACACCGTGAAAGATCTCCGGTGTCATGTAATTATGCACAAGAATCAGTGCCTTGCGCTCACGCTTCAGTTGGTTGATAGCGGAAATCAGCGGCGCATGAACAGACCATTCCACGTCGGGTATTACGTGACGGACACGATCGTAGAGGTCGTGGGTCTCGCGCTCGATCTCGGCAGTAAAGGCTGATGTCATCCGCTCGTCTCGTCCGTGACAGGGCGCAGCTTGTGCGCAGAAGGGCAAAGTATAAGGCACCAGCCGGTCTGCGTGATCTGCGAGGGGGATCACGCCGTTCCAGTCGTGATTTCGTCACAATTTCAGCGGTTTAGACCATACAAGGTTGCTGCAGGATTTATGGCTGATGGTCCGGCACAAGACCAGGTGCTCGGCGATTACGCTGCGTTGCTGCGTATCCTGCTGCCGGA
This sequence comes from Pseudomonadota bacterium, assembly GCA_963204745.1. Classification (GTDB taxonomy): domain Bacteria; phylum Pseudomonadota; class Gammaproteobacteria; order Steroidobacterales; genus SHZI01. The sequence continues at coordinate 46,869 of CAUJHF010000052.1, read as the reverse complement.
GGCCTGTGGCTTCTATTGCTACAGCCGGGAGGGTGCTGCGATCTGGAAGGATCCCGGTTCCGGTGCAGTGAGTCCCAATGGTCGCTATGAATCTGCACTCGCTGCTTTTCGCGAGGCCGAATGCCCGGCAGCCGAGCGCGTGGACCTTGGTCATGGGGCTGCCTATCTGCTGCCCTTGCGCAGCGAGAAGGACCAGACACTCGGTGTGCTGGTGATCCTGGTTGAGCCGCCGGCAAGCACAATGGATGCGGTACGCTGCCTCGAACTCGCACGCCCTGCTGTACAGACTCTGCAGCGTGAGCTGAGTCTGCGCTTCAGGTTGCTGGACAGTTACCGCAAACTCAACATACAGGCCGCCGAAGAGCGCCTGCTGCATGACGTGGATCGCGTGGCTCACGATAACGGCGATTGCAATCATGTGCTCGGCAAGGTGCTGGCCCTGTGCCGCCACTATCTGCAGGTTGATTCGGCAGCGCTGCTGGTCCCCGACCGGCGGATTGCCCTGATCCAGGGTGATGGGCTGAATAATGCCGAGCTGGCCACAATGCTCGATGCGAGCATCGAGGCGCAAGGTGAAGACCGTCAAGGTGGTCTGCGCATAGTGCCGCCGGACAAGTGGTTCGGTTCGGATCTGTATACCGTCAATATCTGCCACGCCGATAAACGTCAGGCCGGAATCCTCGCACTGGCAGGCTGGCGCACGGCGGACTTCAGTCAGCGTCGCCGTACACGCGTCGCACGTTACCTGGCGTCGCACGTCGAGACCATTCTGCAGCGGGGCTTCGATGACCTGACGGGCTTCATGGCCTGGCCGAGTTTCGAAGATCTGCTGAGGACCATGGGCCACGCCGCTGGCGACAGCAACAATGCCCTGCTCTATTTCGATATGGACCGCCTGCATGTGGCCAACGACACGCTCGGACGCGAGGTCGGTGACGAGATCCTGAGCGGATTCGCAAGGATTGCGCGAGAAGAGCTGCCTGGTCATCTGCTGACGCGTATCACCAGCGACAGCTTTGCAGCCCTGCTGGTCGATACGGATATTGAGATGGCGCGACAGCATGCGGAGAAGATCTGCAGCAGCGTGCGTCTGCTTGAATTTGGTCGCGGTGACCGCATCTACAGGGCTTCCGTGAGCATTGGCGTGGGACCCCTCGGCGGCAGCGACGAGGTTGAGGGCGGGCCGCTTGCAGCCGCCAAGGTCGCTTGCGGTGCCGCCAAGGATCGTGGGCGCGGGCGCGTAGAGGTCTATCAGGCTGCGGACGAATCGATCATCCAGCGCTTCGATGATATCCGTCTGGTCGGCCAGATCCGCAACGCCATAGAGTCAGACCGGTTGCAGCTGGTGGCCCAGGCGATCGTCCCCATCAGGGAAGGCACAGGTCATCCCTATTGCGAAGTGCTGGTGCGATTTCTCGACGATGAGGATCGTCAAGTACCACCAGCTGACTTCCTGTCAGCGGCAGAACGCTACCAGCTCATGGAGGAACTGGATCGCTGGGTGGTGACGCGTACGCTGCAGCTGCTGGAACCTCATGCTGTGCGCCTCGCCGGCACCGGTACGCGCTTCGCCATCAACCTGTCCGGACAAAGCCTGGGCAGTGAACAGTTCCTGCCCTTCGTGCAGGACCGGATCGTGGCAAGCAGTGTGCCGCCGGAGATGCTGTGTTTCGAGATCACCGAGTCCGTGGCGGTTGCCAATCTTCAGCGCGCGCAGACTTTCATGCACACGCTGAAACGGACCGGTTGCAAGTTTTCGCTGGATGATTTCGGGACCGGGCTCAGTTCCTTCGCCTACCTGAAGCTGTTCCCGGTAGATACTCTCAAGATCGACGGCAGCTTCATTCATGATCTGAGTTCGAACGTGGTATCGCAGTCGGTCGTAGCGGCGATCTCGGAAGTGGCGCGGGTGATGCAGCTCGATTCTGTTGCGGAGTTCGTGCAGGATGAAGCGACCCTGGCGCTGTTGCGCAAGCTGGGGATTACCTGGGCGCAGGGTTACCTGTTCGGTCAGCCCGCATCGCTGAGTGAGCGGATCGCCGGACTCGTTGGCAACAGCAGCGAGGCTAGCATTGTCGCTTCGCCGCTCAGCTCGCGCTCAGTGCTGCGCAAGTAGGCGTATTCATCGCGCAGATCCGCTGCCTGACAGCAGGTTTCGGCAGGCGTTGCAGGCCATGCTCATAGGCGACGATCTGCAGGCGCGTGCTGAAAACTGACAGCAATTCACCGGGTGCGAGCAGAAAGTCCGGATTGCGAGGGTGGCCATAGGCTTCGTTGCCGCGGGCAAAGGTGTCCATCAGCAATACACCGCCGGGGAGCAGGGTATCGGCCAGCCACGCAAAGTGAGGCCGGTGCAGATAGTTGCTGATGATCACGGCGGCAAACTGTTCGCCAGTGAACAGTTGCTCGCCGGTTTCAAGATCGATGTCCAGAATCCGGATGCGCGGGTCGCTGCGTCGATCGGCGAGGCCACTGACGTCGATATCCGCTGCGGTCACCGGATGTCCACGATCTGCGAGCAGGCGGGTATGCCGGCCTTTGCCGCAGGCCAGGTCGAGCACCCCGCCGCCAGCGGGGATCAGATGCAGGAAACGCAGCACCCAGGCCGATGGCGCAAGGTTCTCTGCCTGCTTGCAGTCGCTCATGGTCAGTCTGTCCGGCGCACACGGATGCTGCGGCCACCCGACTGCCTGTACAGCAGCCAGGAACCGAAAGCCGCTTTGCGGATCCGGATGCTGTCGCCCGGCGCGAGAGGCAATGGCCGTCCGTCGATCTGCTCCCAGCGCTGTCCGTTCTGCAGGCCGAGCAGTTGTTTGCCGTCCGCGCGGGTGTCGACCGAACTGATCTCGGCATCGAGGATCTGCGGCGGGATGACGCCGGCCTGCTGTTGCAAGATCGCACTGGTCTGTGCGGCATCTCGCCCGAACAGGGATTCAGCACTGATGCTGGCTGGTGGCCCGACTGGTGCGGGAGCGCTGTCAGCGATGGTGTCATAGCAGGCCAGGCGTTCGCTGTCGCTGGCAATGCTGCGGCAACTATCCAGGTCACTACCGATGGCAAGCACCGGCAGGCTGGTCACCAGCAGCGGGCCGACCACTTTGAATAAAACGGGGCGGCCCGTCCGGGCCACCCCTCCAGTCGCGAGTCCGGTCACTGAGGTCCTCGTCAGAACTTGGCGCGCACTCCGGCAAAGTAGAAGCGGCCGACCATGTCGTAGGTGCTGGGGTCGGTGTTCTGGTCGATATAGTTGTCGTACACCGGTGGTTCCTTGTCGAACAGGTTGCGGATGCCTGCCGACAGTTCAAAGGTCTCGTCGATCGCCCAGGCCGCACTCAGATCGTGATAGGTATGGCTTGGAAGGTTCCTGTACCCGCCATCCTCGAACACCGGAATATTTCCCTGGTTTTTCATGGCATCGATATAGGTTGTGGCCCACGTGACATTGACCGGACCGATGTCATAGCCGAGGCGCAGCACGGCCTTGTATTCGGGAAACGAACCCTGGATGTTGTAGTAGCCACTGGTATCTGCGTAGTCGATACCGTCCAGCACGTACTCGTCGAGCCATGACAGCACGAAAGACAGACGCAGCGTGTCACCCAGACCGGATATGCGCTTGCTGGCGAAGTCCATCGGAATTCCGTACTGCACTTGCAGGTCTACCCCTGAAGTGTCCAGATTCGATTCGTTTATCAGCGGCACATTGATTTTCAGATTACTGGCCAGGTCGCGATAGATCAGCGGCAGGCCGAGCTCGTCGCTGTAACAGGCAGCGCTGTCGAGGTCGAGTGAGGCGAAGCAGGCATCGATGACACCATACGGGCCGCCGCCCAGCGGGTTGATGTAGTCCTTGACTTCGATATTCCAGTAATCAACCGATATCTGCAGGTCGGGGATCGAGTCCGGTTGCAGCACGACACCGAGCGTATAGGTGTTGGTGGTTTCTTCCTTGAGAGAAGGACTTCCGTATTCGAAAAATTCGTTTTGTGTGCTGCCGGTACTGAACGCCTGGGTGTCGGTTATGCCCTGTTCGGCACAAAAGGCAGCGGTGTCAGGGTCAACCAGCGGGTCAAGACCTTCGCACGGATCGTAATAGATGCCGGTATAGCCCTGATCCCCGTTCTCCAGGATTTCGAACAGGCTGGGTGCCCGGCTGGCACGCTGATACATGCCGCGTATCCGGACCGCATCCGCGGGCGACCAGTTGAGACCCGCCTTGTAAGCCGTCACATCACCGACGGTCGAGTAGTCGGAGTAGCGCACACCGAGTTCGGCATCAAGAAAGCCGATGCCCGGTGCATCATTGATGAGCGGGATGCGCAGCTCGCCAAAAAGCTCCTTGACGTCGAAGCTGCCGCTGACCGGTTGCTGGGCGTTGAAGCCGAGGATGTCGCCGCTCTCCTTGGCCTGGTCGGGGCGGTAGCTGGACTTGTCTTCCCTGTATTCGGCACCGAGTGCAAAGCCCATGTCGCCAGCCGGGAGCGTCATTAGTGTGCCGTTGATGGTGCCGTTCACGACCGTACGACGAAATACCGTGCTGTCGGCAAAATTGAGCCGGACCCAGTCTGCGGCTTCAGCGCTGATGTTGCCGGCCCCAAAGGGGTTTACCGGTACGCAGCCCGGGTTGAACTGCAGGTAATCGGCGGGGCAACCGGCGATGCCGGCTTCGAAGCGCGAACGAGACACGTCGTTGCTGGTGTAATTGTCAAAATCCGTGCGTCCGTAAGACATGTAGGTGTCGTACTGCCAGTCCTTGTAGTCAAGGTCGCCACGCAGTCCGGCGGTGACCTGGCCAAGCTTCGAATCATTTTCCTGTGAGCGGGTACCGGTCTCGACCATGCGTCGGCTGAGCACCGCCGGTCCGGTCGGGTCAGCGCGCGAAGCGAGCAGGTCAATTGCCGACTGTGTCAGGAACGGGCTGTTCAGGTCCACGGCCACGTTTGTCGCGGGTGTAGGTGCCAGCTGTACGCTGTTGCGGCTGTCAACGTACAGCAGTTCGGCATAAGCCTCTGCGTGATCATTGATCTCGAATCTGCCCAGAGCACCGAGCTGAAAGCGCTTCTGCGGCGTCAGCAAAAAGTTGTCCGGCGCATAATTGTAGCGGTCGCCTGCACCGTCATTGGTTTCTGGCAGCAGGTTGACAAAACCACGTACTGTGCCATCAGGATTGAAAGCATAGTTCCGGGTGAACCCGCCTTCGCCGTTGTCAGTTTCAGGATAGGGATTGTTCGATACGTTATCGAGGCGGCCTCCGCGACTGATATATGACCCACCCGTGGTATCGACCCGCGTATAGCGGCGATCTGCCTGCAGTATCGACTCCCGATCGTAGTAGCTCGCATAAAGGGTGGTATTGCCACGGCCCTCGGCAAAGTTGCCGCCGAGTACCATATCAAGCTGATACTCGTTGCCGTCGCCCTTGTCTGAAAAACCGTTCTGGTAGCCGATATCAAGGCCCTCGAAATCCTCCTTGAGGATGAAGTTGACGACACCCGCCATGGCGTCGGAGCCGTACACCGCCGATGCACCACCGGTCACGACCTCGATGCGGTCGATCAGCGGGGTAGGTATGTTGTTGAGATCGACGGTACCGTCATTCACGGAGGGATTCAGCCTGCGGCCGTTGATTAGTACCAGGGTTCTGGTCGGTCCAAGGCCGCGCAGATCGACGGTCGCGGTGCCATCCCCCGGGTTGTTCGACGTCGCTGAAAAGCCCGGCACGACCTGCGGCAGGGTATTCAGCAGTTGCTCGATGTTTGTCTGGCCGGTTGACCTGACAACGTCTGAAGTCAGCGTCGATATGGGACTGGTTGCAACAAAATCGTCGAGACGGATACGCGATCCCGTGACGATGATCTCTTCTTCCGCGTGGCCGACACCGATGGTCAGGCTGGTGGCGCACAGTGCGAAAAACGTGCCACGACGGATGGCGTACAGAATCGGGTTGTGCATGGTTCCCCCTGAGGCGAATGGATTTCAGCAGATGGTGGATTGAAGTCCGCAAGCTTTCCCGATGCCGATACTAGCAAGTGTACGGATATACCGGGTATAGACTGGTCTTGAACCGGTGTGTCGGTCGTACATCCTGTGCGGCAGCGGGAAACAAGCCGGACGCTTCAAATATCCGTGCAATCGGGTACGTTGCCATTGGCGAGTTTCGGCGAGAGCGCCGGTTCGCCGACCGGGTTAACGATCACCACCTGGGCCGACGCATCTGTACCCACAGCACAGAATATGAAGTCACCGGCGTGTTGCCTGCTGTCAGGGGCGACCACGCGGCCCGATGGTTCGTAGCTGAATGCACGACTGAAGGTTTCTGAATTTATGACAAAGCCGGGAACCGGTGGCGAGACGCCAAGTATCAATTCGTCTGCGTCGATATCCTGATTCCTGTTGCTGTCAACGAATCTGATCCAGCCGGATTCCCAGGTGGTCTTCGCACAGCTGCGCAGGTCAAGACTCGGACATGCGGCGATCGGCGCATTGCGTGTAATCGCTTCGCTGCGCGCCATATGCATGGTTGCGACCAGCTGATTCACGGCGGTGGCGCGGGCATTGTCGCGTGCCAGGCTCTCAAGACCAGGGATGGCCAGCGACAGGCTGATACCCAGTACCGCAAGAGTGGTCAGGGTCTCCCCCAGCGTGAAGCCATGCTGGCGGGTGCCAGACTGCTGCATGACGGTTCCCCCTCCACGAGACCAAAACTGCCGTGAGGATAGGAACTGGTGCCGGCGCTGACGTTGAAGTGCGTCACGTCCCGACCAGAAATAGTTAAGTCGTAACCGGGGTTTTGTAGCCCATTAGCAACAAGTAGATGTCCGGATTGGTATTTGTCCCCTTGATTAAGTAATCTTGGGGCGTATCCAGTCCCTGGATGCTGTGACTTTTTTCAAACACCCGATCAGAGAGGTGGAGCGATGCGAAGCGCCAGGAGCGGGCTGGGTTCAGCTGCCTTGATAGTGATTCTGGCGCTGCAGGGGGTTCATGCCGCCGAAGACATGGGGCGTGTCTATGTGAAGGCCCTCGCTACCTATATCGATGCGGACAGCGACCGGCTGGTCGATGATGAGGTGGCCGGCGGAGCGCTGGGCTTCGGCTATTCCCTCAGCGAGCACTTCAATGTTGAATTCGATCTTCAGAAGCTGGGCATGAGCGGTGACCCGTCTTCAAATCCGGATCAGGACCAGACTGCAGTCAACCTGAACCTGATGAATATCTATAACCGCAGCGGGTTGTTCGCACCGTACCTGCTGGCTGGTGCCGGCATCGTCAGCACCGATGTCAAGGATGGCAACCAGGATCATGACGACCTGCAGCTGCAGGGTGGTGCCGGCCTGCTGACCCGTCTGTGGAGTGACCGTGTCTCCCTGCGTACGGAAGTCCTGTACCGCTGGCAGGATGCATCGAGCAGCCTGAGCGATGTGCTGGTCAATGCCGGCGTCAGCGTCGCGCTGGGCGGCAAGGCTGTTGAGGCCGCTCCGGTTGTTTCCCCGGTGGTCGCTCCGATCGTCGCAGTACCGAAGGACAGCGACGGTGATGGCGTGGTTGATATGGCTGACAAGTGTCCGGGTACGATTGCCGGTGCCAGAGTCGATGCACAGGGTTGCGAACTCGACAGCGATAGCGATGGTGTCGTGGATCGACTTGATGAATGCCCGGGTACGCCGGCTGGCGCCAAAGTTGATGCGCGTGGCTGTGAAGAGTCGCTGATCCTGCGTGGTGTTGTCTTCGACAATGATTCGGCGAAGCTCACCGCCCAGTCCGAGCTGATCCTCGATTCGGTGGCCGACATCCTCAGCAAGCGCACGCATTTCAAGAGCATTGAAGTGCGCGGACATACCGACAGCGTTGGTACGGACAGGTACAACACGGGCCTTTCCGAGCGGCGCGCAAATACCGTCAAAACCTACCTGGTCGGCAAGGGCCTGTCGGCAGGGTTGTTCACGACCAAAGGTTTCGGTGAGTCTGAGCCGATAGCGCCGAACGACACGGCCGAAGGCCGGGCGCAGAACCGCCGTGTGACGCTGGAGTTCAGTCAGGCCGGGCAATAGTCGCGCAGACCTTCAGTAGCAGAAGCCCCCGGTGCCATGTTTGTCACCGGGGGCTTTTTTTCGGGTGGACATGATTGCTGGTGCAGCGTTCAGTCCACCAGGAGCGCGAGCATGGATTCGCGATACAGTCGTTCGCCATCAGGATGATCCTGGTATACGCGCAATAGCGGTACTGCTGTACGAGTGAGTACACGGAAAAATATAGGCAGCGCTTCCGTTGCGCAGCTTGTTGCCCGTTGCGGCGTGATCAACGACTTTTTTCATCGCGGTTGTGTACGCCTGATGCGCATTCCGCATGCGCGTGAATGTAGTGGCATCCACGCCGGGAATGAGCATCAGGGCATGACGTCGCCGAGCCATGCGTGAGCAGGCCCATCTTGTCGAAAGTGTGGCTAAAGTGTGGCCAACTGCTGATGGCAAGTGTCGTGTGAGCTGTATAACTGATTGTTTTAATTGGTCGGGGTGACAGGATTCGAACCTGCGACCTCTTGCTCCCGAAGCAAGCGCTCTACCAAGCTGAGCTACACCCCGAACGGTGTCTGATGCTGACCGGTCTGAGCCGGCAGCCGGAATCGGGCGCCATTTATACGCGGGCCGCACGTGAGCGGCAAGGGAGATCTGGCTGGCGACTCAGTAGCGCCGCTCGACGGCAAACTCCGCCAGGTCGATGAGCGCGGTCCTGAAGATCGAATCCGGTACCCGTTCCAGCGCCAGCTGCGCCTTGTTGGCGCACTCTCGCGCCTTGGCTACCGTGTAGGCCAGCGCACCGGTCGACTGGATCGCGGCCTGAATTGCGTTGATCTCCTCAAGCCCGCCATTCTCGATGGCCCGGCGGATCATCAGCTGTTGGCGTGGTGATCCGCGCAGCAGCGCAAAAATGAGGGGGAGGGTGGGTTTGCCTTCAGCCAGATCGTCGCCGATCTTCTTGCCGAGCTCACCGGGCACTGCATCGTAGTCCAGCGCATCGTCGACCAGCTGAAAAGCCAGGCCGAGCTGCCGGCCGTATTCGACAAAGGCGTCCTCGACAGCGCGCGTTTGTGCGGCAAGTATGGCGCCGATCTGCGCACCGGCTTCAAACAGCCGGGCAGTCTTGCGGTAAATCACATCCATGTAACGCTGTTCGGTGGTGTCGGGGTCATTGCAGTTCATGAGCTGCAGGACTTCACCTTCGGCAATGGTATTGGTGGCGTCAGCCAGCACATCCATGATGCGCATCTGGCCGACCTGCACCATCATCTGGAAGGCCCGTGAGTACAGGAAGTCGCCGACGAGCACGCTGGCCTCATTGCCGAACACGCTGTTGGCCGTGTCCTGGCCACGGCGCAGGTCCGATGCGTCGACGACGTCGTCGTGCAGCAGGGTTGCAGTGTGGATAAATTCGATGATCGCGGCGGTCGTGATGTGCCTGTCGCCCTGATAGCCGCAGGCCCGGGCAGAGAGCAGGGTGATCAAGGGGCGCAGGCGCTTGCCGCCACTGCCGATAATGTAGTGGGCCACACTGTTGACCAGTGCAACATCGCTGCTCAGACGCTGGGTGATCTCCCGGTCGACCGCGGGCCAGTCGTCGGCCACAAGGGCGCGTACAGCTTCCAGGTCGAAGCGGGAGTATTCAGGTTGGACTAGATGCATTGCGAAACGAATAATGCCCGCGATGGTCTGCCGTGTACACATTGCCGCCTCAGTAATTCTAAGTATTGCCAGCGTTCTGTTGCCGGTGCAGGGCGCGCTGGCTTTCGGGCCGGCCGGGCACCGCATCGTGGGCTATATCGCCGATGGATACCTGTGTCCGGACACTCGTCGGGAACTGGCGCCGCTGCTGGGCGCGATGAGTCTGGCTGAGGCCGGCGTCTGGCCGGATCAGCTGCGCTCCCGTCCCGAGTGGGCACACAGCAAGCCCTGGCACTACATCAATGTGGCCGACGACGCATCGGTAGCTGCCGCGGCCCGTGCTTCAGACGACAATGCACTGGCGGTGCTGGCGCGCTTTGAGGCGGAGCTTCGGGACCGGCGGCTGCCCGCCGGGCAGCGCTCGATTGCACTGCGGTTCATCGCCCATCTGGTCGCGGATATCCATCAGCCCCTGCATGTGGGACGAGCTGCGGACCGGGGCGGCAATGACATTGAAGTGATCGTGCGCGGCAAGGCCACGAATCTGCATGCGGTATGGGACGGGTGGGCCCTGTCTGCTGCGGCCCGGCAACGGCCTGCCGACGATGCCCGCCGGCTGCAGCAGATCGATACCGCAGAGCTGCGGCGCTGGCAGGTGGCCGAACCGCTGGTCTGGGCAGAGGAATCCATGGCGCTGCGCCCGGGCATCTATGCCTTCAGCCGGGAATTTGCCCCGTCGGTCCTCGGTCAGCCCTATCTGAATTCGGTCCAAACCACGCTGGATCGGCGTCTGGCCCAGGCCGGGGTCCGGCTCGCCGCGCGTCTCAATATGGCATTTGATTGCCGTACCCGTTGAACCATGGGCGCTGATTCACTAGAATTCGCGCTCATTTCGCGTGGCCGTCAGTCGGCCCACCCCGGAGATTTATCAGATGTACGCTGTTTTCAAGACGGGCGGTAAGCAGTACCGCGCGAGCCAGGGCGATCGCCTCAAGGTAGAGAAGCTGGAGGCCAGCGCGGGCGATACGGTCGAGTTCAGTGATGTGCTGATGGTTGGCGAGGGTGCTGAGGTCCAGATTGGCAAGCCGAGTATCGACGGTGCCCGGGTCACCGCCAAGGTGGTTGCCCAGGACCGTACCGGCAAGATCAGCGTCATCAAGTTCAAGCGGCGTACCACCTACAAGCGAATGAAGACCCACCGGCAGGATTTCACGCTGGTGGAGATCACGGCAATTGCGGGCGGCGCAGGCTGAGCATCGCAGTATTCCGACGATATTCGATTCAGACGACAAGACGATACGGAGTTAATCAGTCATGGCACACAAGAAAGCAGGCGGCAGTACCCGGAACGGACGCGACTCCGAGTCAAAGCGCCTGGGCCTCAAGAAGTTTGGTGGCGAGCAGGTGATTGCCGGAAACATTCTGGTTCGCCAGCGCGGCACGGAGTATCACCCGGGCAAGAACGTTGGCCTCGGACGTGACCACACACTGTTTGCCAAGGCGAACGGGGTAGTCAGTTTTGAGGTCAAGGGTGCCTCGAGTCGTCGCGTTGTAAATGTCGTTCCGGGCGTCAGCGCCTGAGATCGACCACAACGGCGGCCGGTAAAAAACCCCGCGTATGCGGGGTTTTTTGTTCCGGCAGCTTGCGTCCAGGTATCCGGGACAGTTCATGAAGTTCGTGGATGAAGCCAGCATCAGTGTCATCGCCGGCAACGGCGGGCGAGGCTGTGTCAGTTTCCGGCGTGAAAAGTTCATTCCGCGCGGTGGCCCGGACGGGGGTGACGGTGGCGACGGCGGGAGCGTCTGGTTCGTCGCCAGTCGCGGGCTCAATACGCTGGCAGACTTCCGTTTCAACCGGCGTTTTGCGGCGGAGAATGGTGAATCCGGGATGGGTAGCCAGTGCACCGGCCGCGGCGGATCTTCCCTGTATATCCCGGTACCGGCGGGCACCCGGATCATCGAGGCTGATACCGGCGAGTTGTTAGGCGACCTGACGGCGGAAGGTCAGCAACTTATGGTGGCAGCCGGCGGCAAGGGTGGTCGCGGCAATCAGCATTTCAAGAGCAGCGTCAACCGGGCGCCGCGGCAATCGGGGCCGGGCACGCCGGGCGAGCGACGCACGCTGCGCCTGGAACTCACCTTGCTGGCGGATGTGGGGCTGCTCGGCAAACCGAATGCCGGCAAGTCGACCCTGCTGCGTGCGGTATCGGCAGCCCGGCCACGGGTTGCCGACTATCCTTTCACGACGTTGCATCCGGGCCTCGGTGTGGTGTCGGTGGGTCCGCTGCGCAGTTTTGTGATGGCGGATATTCCAGGGCTGATCGAGGGTGCTGCCGAGGGTGCCGGTCTGGGTACTCGCTTCCTGCGCCATCTGGGCCGCACCCGATTGCTGGTCCACCTTGTCGACGCGGCGCCCTTTGATGGCAGCGATCCGGCACATGACGCCCGCGCGGTGGTTGCCGAACTGGAAAGCTTCAGTCCGGCTCTCGCGGCACGGGAACGCTGGCTGGTACTCAACAAGACCGATCTGCTCGATGAAGCGGGCATCGCCGCCGTCGAGCAGGCCGTCTGCGCCGTGCTGGGCCAGACGGAGAGGGTTTACCGTATCAGTGCGCTGACCGGTGCAGGTACGGTCAGGCTGGCAGCAGATCTGATGACGCGGCTCGAACAGATGGCCGCAGAGGTCGCTGATCCGGAGATCAGCTCTTCTTCGCTACCTTCTTCTTAGTCACTTTCTTCTTGGCGGATTTCTTCGCTGCGGCCTTCTTCGCTACAGCCGGCGTGCCGGGTACAGCAGTGGCCAGATTCTTGATTGCCTTGTTCATGCGGCTCTTGTGGCGGGCCGCCTTGTTACGGTGAGTCAGGCCCTTGTTGACCGTGCTGTCGAGCGAGGCTGCGCTGGCCTTGAAGGCAGCGGCGGCTTCCTCGGCAGAACCGGTTTCCAGTGCCTTGGTTACTTTCTTGATTGCGGTGCGCATCCGGGAGCGCAGTGCCACGTTGTGCTGACGGCGCTGCTCGGCCTGTTTGGCTCGTTTCGCTGCTGACTTGGTATTGGCCACCGGGTGTATCCGTAATGTGAAAGGCTTGAAAAAACGGGCACCAGCCCTGCCGATGCCATGTGCGGCAGACCCCGCAACAGGCGCGCATTCTTTGGTTTCCCCCAGGGGATGTCAATAGTTGCAGCCCGATCGGCCCGGCCTGCGGGTAGACTTGCCGCCCAATGAGCACATCGCCGAGCACATCGACTGAACCGGGAAAGCCCGTATCGAGCGGCCGGCAGCAACCGAGCGGCAGAAAGCTGCTGCGCTCCACCGGCACGGTCGGCGGATTCACGCTGCTGTCCCGGATTCTCGGCCTGGTGCGCGATGTCGTCTTCGCCCGGCTGTTTGGCGCGGCCGGGCTGATGGATGCCTTCTTTGTCGCGTTCCGGATTCCGAATATCTTCCGGCGCTTCTTTGCCGAGGGCTCCTTTTCGCAGGCCTTCGTGCCGGTATTTGCCGAATATGACGAGAAAGGCGACCACGGCGCAGTCCGTGAACTGGTCGACCAGACTGCGGGTACGCTGGGTGCCATCCTGTTTGCGATCACGGCGCTGGGCGTGGTTGGGGCGCCGGTCTTCATCGCAATCTTTGCGCCCGGCTTCATTGCCGAAAGCAATGCTGCCGATGCGGACCGCTATGGGCTCGCGGTCGACATGCTGCGCTGGACCTTTCCTTATCTGCTTTTCATCTCGTTTACGGCGCTGGCTGGCGGGATTCTCAATACCTATCACCGTTTCACGGCAGCGGCGTTTTCGCCGATATTGCTCAACGTCGTGCTGATCAGCTTCGCCGCATATGTGGCACCGCTCTATGCGCGGCCCGGTATGGCGCTGGCCGTGGGCGTGTTCGTGGCCGGCCTGGTGCAGCTGATATGCATGCTGCCCTCGCTGATGCGCATCCGGCTCATGCCGCGCCCGAGGCTCGGCTTCGGGCATCCGGGCGTGCGCAAGATCCTGCGCCTGATGCTGCCGGGACTGTTTGGCTCATCGGTTGCCCAGATCAGCATCCTTCTCGATACCCTGATCGCCTCACTGCTGGCCACCGGCAGCATCAGCTGGCTGTACTACTCGGACCGGCTGATGGAGTTCCCGCTGGGGGTGTTCGGCATCGCGCTCGCAACCGTGATGCTGCCCAACCTGTCCCGGCAGCATGCCAATGGCGCCGCCGCCGACTTTGGCATGACGCTCGACTGGGCCATGCGTCTCGTGGTGCTGATCGTGATGCCGGCGACGCTGGGCCTGATCCTGCTGGCCGGGCCGCTGCTGGCTACGCTGTTTTATGGGGGTCGCTTCGGGGCCGGCGACGTCGAGATGGCAACCTGGAGCCTGGTGCCCTTTGCGGCAGGGCTGCTGGGTTTCACCATGGTGAAGGTCCTGGCGCCCGGCTATTTTGCCCGGCAGATCACTACCACGCCGGTGCGCATCGGTTTGATCGCGCTCGGTCTCAACATGATTCTGAATGTCGTGATCGTGGGGCCGTGGGTGCTGATGGGCTGGCCTGCGCCCCATGCAGGTCTGGCTGCAGCGACTTCGCTATGTTCCTTTATCAACTCGGGCTTGCTGTATCGCGGACTGCGGCGCGAGGGGGTCATCAGTCCGGCACCGGGATGGGGCCGGTTTCTGCTGCGGGTAGCCGTTGCTGCCGGGGTACTGGCGGTCGTGCTGGTCCAGGCGGTTCCGCCGACCAGCGCCTGGCTTGAGGCGGATTTCTGGACGCGCTGTCTGTGGCTGGCTGCCGCCGTCGTGGGTGGCGCATGCGCATACTTCGCAGCCTTGTTCACGGTGGGATTCCGCATCGGGGACATGCGCATGCAAAGCGCAGCCCGGACCTTATAATCCAGCCTTCTCTGGCGCACCGTGTTTCCATGCAAGTGTTTCGCCGCCCGCGACCGGGTGTCAACGCAGTGTTGCCCGGGTGTGTTGCCACGATCGGTGTGTTCGATGGCTTTCACCTGGGTCATCAACGCATTCTGGACAGGGTGCGTGCCGAGTCGCTGCGCCTGAGGCTGCCGTCGCTGGTCTTCAGTTTTGAGCCGACGCCGCAGGAAGTCATGCGTCCGGAGCAGGCGCCGGCTCGCCTGATGCATTTCCGTGACAAGGCAGGCTACCTGCGTGCGAGTGACATCGACAACTTCTTCTGTCCGCCTTTTGATCACACCCTGGAGCATCATTCACCGCAGGAGTTCATCGACCGCTTGCTGACCGATACGCTGGCGGTACGGCATCTGGTGATCGGTGATGATTTTCGCTTTGGACGCGGCAGGGCGGGTAACATCGCCGATCTTGAAGCCGGCGGAAAACGATGCGGCTTTGGCGTGGAACAGGTCGGCAGCGTGATCCGGGATGGTATTCGCGTGTCGAGTACCGCCGTCCGCGCCGCTCTTGCTGCTGGTAATCTGCCTCACGCCCGTGATCTGCTGGGGCGAAATTACCGGATGAGTGGTCGCGTGGTTGCCGGCTTGCAGCTGGGCCGGCAGCTGGGTTTTCCGACGGCGAACATCCGGCTGAATCGACGCCAGAGTCCGCTGGCCGGCATCTTTGCGGTGCGCGTGCATGGACTCGATGGTTCACCGCTGGATGCGGTGGCCAGTCTGGGTACCCGGCCAACTGTGGCCGGCGTCGAGCCGCTGCTGGAAGTGCATATTTTTGACTTTGATGCGGATATCTACCGGCAACGGCTTGAAGTCGAGTTCGTTGCACATCTGCGCAACGAAGAACGCTTTGCCGATCTCGACGCCTTGCGCCGGCAAATGGAATGCGATGCGGCTCAAGCGCGCCGCCTGTTGACAGGGATACCTACGTGACCGACTACAAAGACACACTGAATCTTCCGCAGACGGCCTTCGCCATGAAGGCCGATCTCGCCCGCCGTGAGCCACAGATGCTGGAGAGCTGGGCCAGTCGTGATGTCTACGCCCAGATCCGCAAGGCAGCGGCCGGCCGGCCACGGTTCTTGCTGCTTGATGGCCCACCCTACGCGAATGGCGACATCCATATCGGTCATGCCGTCAACAAGGTCCTGAAGGACATCATCGTCAAGTCGAAGACCCTGTCAGGCTTCGATGCACCCTATATTCCCGGCTGGGATTGTCACGGCCTGCCCATCGAGCTGCAGGTCGAGAAGAAATTCGGCAAGGTCGGTGACAAGCTGACGCCGGATGAATTCCGCAAGGCCTGTCGTGAATATGCGCTGGGCCAGGTCGACAGCCAGCGCCGTGATTTCCGGCGGCTCGGTGTGCTCGGCGACTGGGAGCGGCCTTATCTGACGATGGACCGGCGCTTCGAGGCGGAGCAGATTCGCGGCTTTGCAAAGATGGTCGCCAACGGACATCTGCACCGGGGTTACAAGCCGGTGCACTGGTGCCTGGACTGTCGTTCGGCGCTCGCCGAAGCTGAGGTCGAGTACATCGACAAGACCTCGACGGCGATCGATGTGGGCTTTTCGGTGCTGGACAGCGCTGAGCTGCATCGCCGTGTCGGACTCAGCGAATCGGTCCCGGTGATGGTACCGATCTGGACCACGACAGCATGGACACTGCCCGCCAACCAGGCCGTGGCGCTCGGCGCTGAGCTTGAGTACCGGCTGATCGAGGCCGATCTCGGCAATGGACCAGTGCGACTCGTGCTTGCTGCCGGACTGGCTGATGCTGCGCTGAGCCGCTACGGGGCCAGGACTGCCACCACACTTGCGGTGTTCAACGGCCAGGTCCTGGAGGGATTAAGGCTCGGTCATCCCTTCTATGCGCGCGAGGTGCCGGTGATCCTTGCCGATTACGTGACGCTTGATGCCGGTACCGGTGCGGTACACACGGCACCGGGCCACGGCCAGGACGATTATCAGTCCGGTCTGCGCTACAAGCTGCCGCTGGAGAATCCGGTCGATGGCCGTGGCGTTTATGTGTCTGGCACTGAACTGCTGGCTGGTCTGCACATCAAGGCGGCTGAAGAGCGGATTCTGGAAGTGTTGCTCGAAGCTGGCCGATTGCTTTGTGCGCAGAAATTCCAGCACAGCTATCCGCACTGCTGGCGGCACAAGACTCCACTGATCTTTCGCGCGACACCGCAGTGGTTTATCAGCCTGGACCAGAACGGGCTGCGCGACGCGAGCCTTGCCGCAATTCGCAGCGTGCAATGGATACCGGACTGGGGCCAGCAGCGCATCGAGAACATGATCGTCGGGCGCCCGGACTGGTGTATCTCGCGGCAGCGTACCTGGGGTGTGCCGATTCCGTTGTTTATTCACCGCGAAAGCGGCGAGCTGCATGCGGACACCCTGGCGCTGCTGGAGGAAGTTGCGCACCGCATCGAAGCGCGGGGCATCGATGCCTGGTTCGATCTTGATCCGGCTGAGCTGCTCGGCGCCGCTGCCGGCGACTACGACCGGGTCACGGACACGATGGACGTGTGGATGGACTCCGGAATGGTTCACCACTGCGTCGCTCGCAGCCACACGGACGTGGGCTTTCCGGCAGATCTCTATCTGGAAGGCTCGGACCAGCATCGCGGCTGGTTCCAGAGCTCCTTGCTGACCGCGGTTGCCATGGAGGGCAAGGCGCCGTACCGACAGGTGCTGACGCATGGATTCACCGTGGACGACAAGGGCCGAAAAATGTCCAAGTCGCTCGGTAATGTCGTTGCGCCGCAGCCGGTGGTCAACTCATTGGGGGCAGACGTCCTGCGCCTGTGGGTGGCTTCTACGGATTACCGGGGCGAGATACATGTCTCGCAGGAAATCCTCAAGCGCATGGCCGACTCTTACCGGCGGATGCGCAACACCGTGCGTTTTCTGCTCAGCAATCTCGACGGTTTTGATCCGGCCAGCGAACAGGTACCTGTGGCCGAACTCGTTGCACTGGATCGCTGGGCAATTGGCCGCGCTGCAGAGCTGCAGCGCGAGATTCTCGCGGCCTATGAATCCTATGAATTCCATCGCGTCTATCAGCAGCTGCACAATTTCTGCGTCGTTGATCTCGGCTCCTTCTATCTGGACGTGATCAAGGATCGCCTGTACACGACCGGCCGGAAATCGCTGGCCCGTCGCTCGGCACAGACCGCCATGTACCACATCACCGAGGCAATGGTCCGCTGGCTGGCGCCGGTGCTGAGCTTTACAGCCGAGGAAATCTGGGCGCAGATACCCGGCGAGCACGGTGATTCGGTTTTCCTGGCCACCTGGCACCAGTTACCTGAGATCACGCCGGGCGGCGCAGCCGACCTCGACTGGGCGGGGTTGCTGCGTGTGCGCGAGACTGCTGCCAGGGCGCTGGAGGTGCTGCGTACGTCCGGCGCAATCGGTTCAGGGCTTGATGCGCGGCTCACTGTTTATGCGGACGGCGGGCTGCTTGAAGACATGCGGCGCCTGGGAGATGAGCTGCGCTTTGTGTTCATCACTTCCGGTGCTGCTGCGCTTCCGGCTGCGGAACGCAGCCCGTCCGCGCTGGCCGGGGAGGGTTTCTGGGTGCAGGCTGAACCGGATACGGACGCCAAGTGCGTGCGCTGCTGGCACCGCCTGCCAGATACCGGCAAGAATGCCGGTTATCCTGAACTCTGTGGCCGGTGCGTGACAAATATAGACGGACCGGGCGAGATCCGCCGTTATGTCTGAGCGAGTACGAGATGGAAGCTGCCGCAGAATCTGACCACAAGCCAGCGCCCGGGCGCGTCACCTGGCGATGGCTGCTGCTTGCCGTCGTCGTGATTCTGTTTGATCAGTGGACCAAGAAACTGGTCGTCGGACATTTCGAATTGTTCGAACGGCTGCCGGTGATGCCGTTTTTTGATCTGGTGCGATTGCACAACACCGGCGCGGCGTTCAGCTTCCTGGCCAACGCCTCTGGCTGGCAGAACTGGTTCTTCGGGCTGACTGCGCTGGTCGTAAGTGCAATTCTGTTGTGGTGGTTTTTTCAGCAGCCAGCCGGCAGGGTGGTGGTGCCGCTGGGTCTCGTGCTGGTGCTGGGTGGCGCGATCGGCAATCTCGTCGACCGGGTGGCGCAGGGCTATGTCGTCGATTTCGTGCTGCTGTATTACGACCGCTGGTCGTTCCCGGCATTTAACGTCGCTGATGCAGGAATTACCGTTGGCGTGATCTTGCTGCTGTTCGACGGTTTTTTTCTGGAGCGGCGCCGGTCACCCTGAGCCGGGTCAGCGCCAGCAAGTGCCGCTGATCTCCCCATCGCTGACGCCGTCTGAGTTGCTCGCGGTACGCTGGCCGCTTTGATCGATGCTGAAGGATGCGCAGTTGGCGTCGTCGCGCTGCGACCGATCGGGCCGGGCAGTTGCGGTTGCGACGTAGCCGACGACAGCACCGTCTGCCGCCGGCTCCACGCTGAGATCGTAGAGTCCGTGTTCCGTGCCGCCGAGTCCGAGACCGGCCGGCGGTGGATCGCCCAGCTCATCGGCGGTCGTCGCATAGCGGTTGTTCTGCAGGTAGAAACGCTCTTCAGCGGCCGACAGCCGCAGCAGGGCGGCGGTGGCATCGGTGCGGTTGGCACGACGGACGTATTGCCGGTACCCGGCAACACTCGCGCTGGTCAGGATCGCCATGATCACCATGACGATCATCAGTTCGATGAGCGTAAAGCCCGTGCCGCATGCTGGCGCACGGCGCACCGCTTACTGACTCTCGTCCTGGAACCAGTAGGTTCGCCGGATGACGCGCCGGCTGATGCCCAGCTCATCGCCTGACAGGCACTCCGGCCCGACACAGATGCTGGTTTCGCCGCTATCGCTGCGAATACGGTTGATGGTGATCACGGGAATGCCCGAGCGCAGTTCGCGGAAGCGGTCGCTGAGCGTGAGTGGCCCGTCGCCGATCGACTCGTCGAAATTGGTACGCGGGCTGCCATCAAAACTGCTGATCGCATACAGACGGTTGATGCCGGTGCCGGCCGAACATGCACTGACCGTTTCGCCTGGCGTGAAGCTCGTGAAGAACACCGTATTGCCGAGCGTCAGCGATTCACCGAGCACTTTTTCCCCGGGACCCTGGTTGAGCCGCAGGCGCCAGCCGGCAGTACTGAACGACAGCGCGGGTGAGGGGTCGTCGGTTATGTCGGCCAGTTGACCAATGGAAACGGGAGTGTCCGGATAATCGGCACTGTCGATCACGCCATAGGCACTGAAGTCGCGTATCGAGAAAAACTGCTCGCTGACTGTCGTGTCGAGCGGGTGACCACGATAGCCTGAACCGATATTCAGCAGGATGACCAGTTTCCGGTTGATGACTGTCGGCACGACATCCGGAGCCGCGTAGAAGCGGCGCAGATCCGCCGGCGCTGCATCCGGAGCTGCGGCAGCTCCGCCGAGCGATGCGAGCACGCCGCCTTCGACCAGGTTTGCCGGTTGCTGACCGTTGACGATGTCAAAGCGCCAGAGTCGTCCGCCCATGTCGCCGACATACATCCGGTCGGCAAGGCCGTCGCCATTGAGATCGAGCGGGCGCACTGGCGCGGGTATCGAGTGCTGCATGTATTCAAGGTTCAGGTGATGATCGCCGATGGCATTCGGGTTGCCGGCGCTCCAGATGTGTTCTCCGCTCAGCAAATCCACCATGTAGATCGCATTGCCCACCGTATCGGTCCGGTAGCTGCGATTGTCCTGGCCGGGGTCGTAGCCGCCGCCAAATATCGCGACGTCGGTGATTGCGTTGCCGATGCGCACCCTGGCGGCGCCGGGCGTCGACCACGCCTGGCCGAGATCGGCGAAGCCGGAAGTGCTGCTGCTGATCTCCCACAGCAGGCGGGGTGCATCCCTCGCCGTGACGTCGACAGCGAAAACGCCATCACCGCCGCGCCCCATGCCGAACAGCAGGATGGCGCGCTCTTCGCCGTTCAGGCCCGGCTGACCATCGTCATTGAGTATGACCAGGCTGATCTCGCCATCCAGACCATAGTGCTTGGTCGCGCTCTCTTCGTTGAGATACAGCGGATAAAGCCCGGTGAGCAGTCCGGCAGGCACGAAGGCCCACAGTTCCTCGCCCGTCTGCCCGTCGAAGGCATGCAGGAAACCGTCGTTGGTGGACAAAAAGACGCTGCCGACCGGATCCTCCACCGTACCGCTATAGAGCAGGGTAACCGGCTGTACATGCAGCGCATCGCCCATGTCGCGGCGCGTTTCAGCCAGATTGCCGTCCTGATCCTGGTCGCGGACATCGCGGCCGAGCGTCCATTCAATCAGGTTGCGCTGCTCGTCAGGCGGTACGCTGGCCAGTGCGTCGATGAGACTGGTGTTGTCCACGCTGATCCGGTTGCTGGCAGCGCTGAGATTGTTGCCAGTGAGGTTGCTGAACAGCCGACGCTGACTGCTGTCAGGCAGCTGGCCTGCTGCTCCGCCTTCGTTCACCCGGTCGCCGTCGGGTTGATCGGACCAGAAGCTGAAGGCATCGCGCTTGAAGAGCCCGGTGACCGGATCGATGACGGCCGCGCCATTCTGACCGACCAGTTCGCCATCAGTGACCCGGTACTTTTTCAGGTTTCCGGTCCAGCGCGTGCGCTCCGATGGCTTGAAGACCGAGAGGAAAACCTCGTTGAGGTTTTCCGTCCTGTTGAAGGAATTCACGGGCACGGTCGGCGCAGCAAAGCTGCCAACGTTGTCGAAGATGGACAGCACGATGCCGCTCAGGGCTGTGGTGAGGCTGGCGGTATCGTCGACCATGTGATACTCGCCGCCACCGCGCACTGCGGTGCTTTCGAGCAGCGGGAAGTCAGCCGCGAAGCCGATGGTATGGGTGATGACATTCTGTATGCCGGGGAGAGCCGGACTCAGGTCGTAGCTGGCCAGATAGGCTGCCAGATCGTCCAGGCAGCGGCCCTCGCCACCGCCATCGCAGTTCGGTGCCACGGTTGCAGCGAAGCCGGGGAGAGCAAGGATCTTGCTGACCGCACCGGCATCGCCGGAGGGTTCGCCATCGGTGAGCAGAATGATGAAGTTTTTGCTGCAGGCTTCGTCGAGCGGTGATTTGTACAGCGCACCGTTCGGATCGTTGCCGATACGTGATGCAGCAACGCTGCGGCCATCGACAGTGTTGCCGTAATCTACCGCGCGACCCATGAAATACTGGGTTGCTTCGTAGAGGGTTTCAGACAGTGGCGTCTGGCCGCTCGGTGACAGGTCATTGACGATGCTCTGTACGTTGTCCCGCGAGGTCTCGATGTCTTCAAGCGCGGCAACCACGCGACCACCCTCATCGCGATTGAAGCGCATCACGCCCACCTTGACGTTTCTCAGGCTGGTGGTGAGGTTGTTGACGGCTTGTTTGACGATATCGAGGCGACTTCTCTGCATGGTTGGCGGATTGGTATTCCAGTTGAGCCAGTTTCCGTCATAGATGGTGTAACGGTTGTTCCAGGCCGGTTCCTGCGCTTCAGTGGCCGCCCACGGGCCCTCCGGGCCATTGGCGGCAAAATGTTCGCTGCCTGACCCCTGGCCATTTACGCCGCGATCGCTCACGCATTCGATCGGGTCCTCGGGTCGTTCGCCGCTCAGCCTGTCCCAGCGTTCGCGACTCTCGTCCCAGCTGAGCAGGAAATCGGCGTAGTAGCCGACCGCTGCCAGCGGTTGCGCGCTGGTCGCACAGTAATTGGCAGACTTCGGCACCAGATCAGGGCTGTCGCAGGGTGGTGTGGTGGCGGTTGTCGTGAAGTACAGGGCGTCGCTTCGGTAGCAGCCATCGAAAGACGTATCCGGATCGAAGGGCACCTGGGTTTCGGCCAGCGTATTCATGCTGCCAGAGGTGTCGATGATGAACAGCACGTTGGCTTCAGTCGCGGTCACACTCCGGTCGCTGAGAAAAAGCTCCGCATCATCGGCGTGCAAGGGGAGTGCGGTACCGAGGAACACCATTGTGCAGAGAAATCCGCACAACTGTTGCGGCAGGCGTCCGTACCGGCGCGAGGTATGCCTGTTCATCGGGTTTGGGTCCCCCGAGGCAGGTCGAGGACCACGCGTCTGACCCGCAGCGTCTGCGGTTCATAGAACACGTGGACGAGCGCCTGTGGATTGCTGCTGGCCGCTCGGTAAATCTCCAGTACCGCTGCCTGGCCGACCGGCTGCCGTTCGCTGAAGCTGGAAAACCACCGGGTTGCCGCAGTGACGCGCAGGGCCACGATCGGGCATCCGATGCAGGGACGTACCGTCAGTTGTGCATCCGCCCGGGCGGGCAACTCAATCTGCGCGGGGCCCAGTTCAAAAGCCTGTTCGATCTGCCGGATCGCCGCATGTCCGGCGGACAGCCAGGCAGTCAGTAACAGAAGGGCCGCACTCTGTAGCCTGATGTTCATCGGCCTGAGGCACCCGTGACTGCGAAACCCTGTACCAGACGCGCCCGTGCCCCGCGCTGCCCGGTGGTGCCGTCGGCATGTACTTCATAGTTGAAGGTTGGCACGCGGGTGATCGAGTTGCCCGGCGTCATCGATTCACCGCGATAGCACACCATCGTGGTGTAGCTGCCGCCGAGCGCGTCGATTGCCACTGGTGCATCAGCGGCAGCTGTGTCGCAACTGATGCCGGTAGCCGGATCACCAGCGCGCAGGACGGTGTCGATGCCAGTCTGCGCGAGCTGCCAGGCGTTTTGGCGATACTGGGTGTTGCCAGCCATCAGCAAGCCAAGACTGGCGGTACGCATTGTTGATATCGCAAGAATGGTAAGCACCATCAGCAGCACCAGACTGATGATCAGTACCGCGCCGCGCTGTCTGTACATTTTCCGTCCGTGCATGGCCATGTCAGGACCCCTGGTTATTCAGGTAAATCGTTTTGCTGATCTGCACGCGTCTGGCACTGGCCGGGTAATCGTCCGTGCCCGCAATGAGATCACCGAGGTCGGCGTCAGGGGTCGGGTAGTGCTGCGTATCGCTCCAGCCCTGGTCGTCGGCCGGTGTGCCGACCAGCATCCAGAGGCGTACCGCAACAACCGCTGCATCGTCCGTGACCAGCGAATTGTCCCCGTCGACATAACGGTCAACGCCGCCATCGCCGTTGGTGTCGATGCCCAGCTGGACCTGCAGGTTTTCCACGCCGGGAATGACCTCGTCCTCGCCAAGGCTGCCATCGGCGCGGAGCGTCAGTCGGCGCAGCGAAGACTGACTGGTGTCAAAGCTGGAGCGCTCGTTCACGTAGTAGGCGCTGACCACCACATTGTGCCGCGTGGAATTCGCGCCGAAATCCGGTGATATGCCGTCCGCAAATATCCGGCCCTGTGCAAGACTGGTTTGTACCTGCAGCCGTCCGCCCTCAAGCGCCGGCTGTATGCCGCCTGACCAGGGCTCTGCATGACGCAGCGTCAGCACGTCGCTGCCAGCGCGCGGACTGTTGGCGAAGGCGTTGCAGGGGAGGTCGTAGCTGTCATCGCTGACTTCCACCGGTACGCCGACCCTGAGCGCCCACGCCGCGACATCTGCGCTGCCGCTGCAGGGCATGGTGACGCCGGTCGGGACTTCGATCATGGCGGGTTCGGCATTCCGCCCCCAGTAGCGCGCCAGACGGATATCCGGCTCGATCGTGTCGAGTGCAAAGCGGGCGCTTTCCTGCAGGCGCGAGAGGCTGTCGCTGGCCCGATAGGTATTCTTGCTCTGGCTGTACATATAGAGCGCGCCGCCGATCAGGAACAGGCCGATAGACATCGCGACCATCAGTTCGATCAGGGTCATGCCGCCTTGTTGCCGCGCCGTGAGTGCTGCGGCGCTCATGGCTGCAGTCTCAGGCTGTAACTGGCCGCTTCGGTTTGACCGATTTCCGGCCACTGCAGGGTAATGGTGTAGACCGGTGCAGGCGCCGCATTTACCAGTATCTCGGCGTTCGCCCCCTGAGGCAGCTGCGCTTCGATCTGGCTGCTCCAGCTGAACCAGTCGTCATCGGCGAGTTGAACCGGCGTGCAGTCTGCGCCGCCGTTCACGCAGGACTCGTCAGTGCCGGGACCGGTGCCGGCATAGGCGTTGCCGGCGGGCAGATTCGCGCGGATACGGTCGGCCATGTCGGCGGCAAGATTGACGGCAGTGGTCCGGTAAACTGCGGTGCGTCCGGCCCGCAGGCCTTCAAGATAGAGTGCCGCGATACCAAGCATGCCAACGGACATCACGACCAGTGCGACGAGCACTTCGACGAGCGTGAAGCCATGCGCCGCAGAGGATGTTCTTGTGCGGACAGCGCGTATGGTCATCAGCAGCCACCCAGCGGGTTGATGTCGGAATCCTGCAGGTCAGTGCGCATGCGCCGGATCTCCGGTTGTCCGGTCGGCTGCACGCGGATCCAGCGTCCGGCAGCCACGCCGCCACCGGTATCACGATCGCCGCGTGTATCGCAGATCTGGATGTCGGTTGTTGATTCCGCGACGCGCAGGGTGCCGGCAGCGGAAAAGGTGATCCGGCCGCCGCTGTCGGCCGGAAAAATACTCAGCTCCAGAACCGGGCCGGAGCCGATGGGGCCGTGTCGTTGCAAGACGGGCTCTCCGGCGTCAGCTGCCGCGTTGCCATCGCTGTCGACGAAAACCAGCCAGCCGGCTTTCAGGTCGCCGTCTGCCTGACAGCTCGTAGCCGCTGCATTTGCCGGGCAAAGGACGACGCTGGCCTGCCGGCTGATCGCCTCGCCGCGTGCAGCATGCAGGCTGGTTACGAGGTCGTTGACAGCAGTGCTCATGCGGCTGTTGCTCAACATATCGTTGAACGCAGGGATGCCCAGCCCCAGCGCGAGCGCCAGAACCGAGATGATGACCATGAGTTCGATGAGGCTGAAGCCTTCTTTTTTGTACACCGCAACGCCCGACAGGAGACTTTGTCGTCAGCGCGTATCGTGCCCGCATCGGCGGCACAGGGGAAACGCTGCCGATAACTGGCAACGCATTCGGGATGACCGGTGAAACTGAATTTCATTCAGGTTGTTATGACGGACATTTAAACTGATTGCTCGCAGCAGCTGCTGCCGCACGAGGTCGGCCGGTATAGCTCACGATTACGCTTCTTGCGGCGTC
Source organism: Pseudomonadota bacterium (assembly GCA_963204745.1). Taxonomy (GTDB): domain Bacteria; phylum Pseudomonadota; class Gammaproteobacteria; order Steroidobacterales; genus SHZI01. The sequence continues at coordinate 21,209 of CAUJHF010000052.1, read as the reverse complement.
GGGGCCACGCCGGTCGCAAAAACTCAGGGTGCCGTTCACCGAGCGTTTGCCAAAGGGCCGGAACACGAAGGCGTTGCGGTTGGCTGTGATCACGCCGCCCGGATAGCCGGGCCCTGCCTGCAACAGCGTCTCGCCGGCATCGACCTGCGGTGGATCGTCGCGATCCCGGTTGACGAAAACGATGAAGCCCGACTGCCAGGGTTGCGCATGGCGGCAGGTCCGGCCGTCGGTGCTCCGGCAGAGCACCACGTCGGTGCCGTACTTTTCTGCTTCCTGTCGCGCGAGGTGAATGCCGTGCACATAGCGGTTGACCTGCGCGACCATGTCCGCATCGAGCAGCAGCTTGCTGAAAGTCGGTACGGCCAGCGTTGCGAGTACGCCGGCCAGCAGACTGACGAGCAGAAGTTCGAGCAAGCTGAATCCGGCCTGGTTTTGCATAAGTCACCGGACGGATACGCTAGCGCAGCATACGAGCGCTGAACACGCGCCAATCAGCCAGAAATCGCGGGATTTGCCTGGCGTGATGCCGGTTTGGTTTACACCGGGGCAGTCGGGTGGCTAAAATTCGGCCATTACAAGGATGTTGCGACTGGAACCTCAGTGAGCTTACGTACCCGCATCGAAGAAACCCTGCGCGAGCATGGCGTGACGCCAACAGCGCAGCGTATCGAGGTCAGCATGCTGCTGCTCGCTGAGCCCTGTCACAAGTCGGCTGACCAGATCCTCCATACCCTGCGCAGCAATGGCAGCCGGGTCTCCAAGGCGACGGTCTACAACACACTGAACCTGCTCTCCAGCAAGGGCATCCTGCGGGCGATTTCGCTTGATCCCACGCGGATCGTCTACGACTCCACGACAGTCCTGCATCACCACTTCCTCAACGAGGATACCGGCGAACTGATGGATATCGATCCCAGCCAGGTGGAGTTGCAGAAGCTGCCAGTCCTGCCGCCCGGCATGCGCGCCGAAAGCGTCGAGCTGATTATCCGGGTACGCCCCAACAAATAGACTCTCAGCCGTGAGCCCTGCGTGGCTGCGTTGATTGATGGCCCCGGGGCGTTTGCCTATACTGCGCGCCGGCGCCGGGGTAGCTCAGTTGGTAGAGCACCGCATTCGTAATGCGGGGGTCGGAGGTTCAAATCCTCTCCCCGGCACCAACCCGCCAACAGGCACGGCGCGCCTTAAGCAAAAGCTCATATCAGTCGTATACATTGGCAAGTTCTCGGCCAGGGACTGATGATGTATCTGCTGCTTCTGGAAGATGACCTCAATCTGGGGCGAGCGCTGCACAAGCTGCTGCAGCGCCAATACCGGGTGCACTGGTTGAGAACCCTGGCTGCTGCCCGCGCCCATATGGAGCAGGGTGGCTACGACCTCGTGTTGCTGGACCTGGGCTTGCCGGACGGTGACGGTGTCGACTGGCTGAGGTCGCTGCGGTCCGCGGGCTGCCAGATTCCGGTTCTTGTTATCTCCGCCCGGGATCGCCTCGATGACCGGGTGCGCGGGCTGGACACCGGGGCAGACGACTATCTGGTCAAGCCTTTTGAGCCGGACGAGCTGCTGGCTCGCATCCGGGTGCTCCTGCGTCGCAAGGCCGGTACCGCGGAGCCCCGCCTGACAGCCGGCAGTCTGGCCTTTGCGGCCGACACCCATCAGGTGTACCTCAATGGTGAGGAAATCAGCCTGCCACCGAAGGAGCATCAGATACTCGCCGTGTTGATGCAGTCTGTCGACAAGCCGGTCAGCCGCGAACGACTCAACCGGCAACTTTACGGGCTGGGCGAGGGGGTCGATTCAAATACCCTCGAAGTGCACATTCACGGTTTGCGGAAGCTGCTGGGCAAGGACAGGATCGAAACGATCCGTGGCTACGGTTACCGGCTGGTGCCCTTGTGAGACTCCGATTGTCGCAGCTGGTACTGCTTCTGGCGGTGACGACGGTTGCCACCGCCGTCGCCGGGCTCGTGGCGACCTATCGCACGGCTGACCACGAACTTCGTCATGTGCTCGACGAGGATCTGGAAAGCCAGACCCGGATGCTCGCCAAGCTGTTGGCTGCCGGCCGCATCGACATGCCCCGCGGCGAACTTGCGTTGCTGCTCACCAAGGCATTCAAACCGGATGAAGACGACGCCTTGTGGGCCAGCGTTTACGATCTCTCCACCAATCAGCTGGCGAGCAACCTTCCGCACCACCTGGAACTGAAGTCGCTAAATAGCGGCAATGTGAGCCTGCAGTGGGGTGGCCACGACTGGCATGGTTACCAACGCCGCGAAGCGGAGCTGGTCGTCCAGTTGCTGCGCCGGGGTGATCTCTATGCGGACGTTCAGGGGGACATCGTCGAGGACATCATGGTGCCGGTCGTCGCCGGGTCCGGTATCAATCTGCTGCTGCTGGGTGCTTTTCTCGGCATGTTGCTATGGCCGCTGTCCCGGCTGGTCCGGCAACTGGAAAGCCGCAATGCCGAGTCCCTCGAACCGCTGACCGTTCGTACCCCGGTTGCGGAGATCGGCGTGCTGCGCGACTCGCTGAACCGACTGATGGAGGGTATCGACTCGGTGCTCCGGAGAGAGCGGCAGTTCAGCAATGATGTGGCCCATGAACTGCGCACACCGCTCACCACGCTGAAGCTGGAACTGGCCGGTCCGGACCCTGACCTCGCAATGCTGGGTACTGAAGTGAACCGGATTGCGCGCGTCGTCGAGCAACTCCTGACGCTCGCCCGAATCGAGGAGGGCCACTGGCGCGCCAGCTTTGCACGGATTCAGTTTGCGGATTTCTGGGCTGCTGAAGGCCCGCGCATTGCCCATCAGGTCGCGGCGGCGAGCATGGAGCTGGAGGTCGATATCCGGCCGGCCACAATCACCGGCGATGCTGTGCTGATCCAGGTGCTGATTCAGAACCTGGTCCGGAATGTCATGCAACACTGCCCGATCCACACCCGGATATGCATCAGCATGACCAGCGAGTCAGGGCAACCGGTGCTCGCAATCAGCGACAACGGCCCCGGGATGGCCCCGGGTCAGCTTGAACGACTGAATGCCGGCAGCTTCACCCGCCTGGACAGCAAGAATGAAGGCCTCGGTCTCGGCCTCGCTATCTGTCACCGTATCGCGCAGGTTCACGGTGCCCGCCTTGGCTTTACTGCCAATCCGGGCGGCGCACCGGGCCTGCGCGTCGAAATCCGCTTTCCGTCCGCCTAGAAAGCCGCAGAGGCTTCCGTGTGCTTGACGGTAACCAGTGCCGTACAGAGTTCGATGCCCTCGAGAGTTTGGGCCAGCGTCCGGTCGGCGCCATCCAGGTGGCTGACGATGGGCCTAAAGAAACTTTCGAGTTCATCGCGCTCGGCTTTGGTGCAAAAACCGGCGCCGAAAGTCGGAAACCAGCGATGACCGAAGTGGGACACCCGGGCGGTGAAGGCCTCATCGTTCGCCTTGAACCAGTCGAATGTGGCCCGGCGCTGGCTGGAGTGTGCCGCCAGCCCGAAGGCGATCGCAGTGGGCTCACGTCCGCGCAGCCGCGGGTCCAGTAACAGTTTGCGCACACGATCGCCGACTTCGGGATCATCGGTTGCGCTGAGTCCGATAGCCGCCTGACCACGAAACTGGCTGTCGTTCGACGCCAGCATCCGTTCGATGAGCGTCTCGACAAAAGGCGCTCCGTATTCCTGTACGCCCACCTGCAGTGCCACATCGACGAGCGCCGGCGATACGGCGCTGGTATCCAGGCCCGCTCCCGGACCGGTATCCGTCTTGCCGAGGCCGATATAGCGTCGTGCCTGGGCAGCCAGGCCCGAGCGAAGCTCGGGATCGCGTGCCTCCAGCGCCAGGAGGCGAATGAGATTGGTCCGGAAAATCGCCTGTTCCGGCGTTGTCGCCGGGCCTTCCTTCTCCAGGACATCGAGCCGTGGACGGTAAAGGCTTCGTATCAGTGCCCGCACTGCATCGGCGTTTTCGGGCGTCAGATAGTCGCGCAGCCGTATCAGGTCGTTGTCCGGTGCCAGAACGACCTCGGGATAGGGCGACCGGACCATCACTTTCATCGCCTCGACCAGTGACCCGGTGGACAGGCGGTTTGCCTGGTAAGCGGCAGAGAGGCTGTCGGCCACCGCCAGCGCTTCGGCCTCACTGAGCTGGTCGAAATGCGTCATGAGCGCGCGCCAACCCTCTTCGTCGAAGCCAAAGCGGTAGTAGCCGGCGCCCTTGGCGTTGGGCATGACAAAAGTCGGGCAGCCCGCCGACTTCAGTGGAATCCGGGTTGTGGATTCAGTGAGCAGGGTGCATAGCTTGTCACCGTTGGCCCCATCCCCGTAGTGCAGACAGAGCGGCAGCTGCCAGGCGCGCGCCGGGTCACCCCGGGAGCCGATTGGCAAGTAGCGCGACTGCGCGAGCTGGAGCGAAGCGCCGTCCGGCCCGCATTCGAGTCTTGTCGTGACCAGCGGGACGCCGGGCTGATCGATAAAGCTGCGAAATGCGGGGACGATATCCGCCCGGCCCGAGCCCTGGGCCAGCGAGGCCATGAAATCTTCCACGTCCGCCACCGCGTATGGGAACCGGCGCATGTGTGCGCGGATTCCTGCGCGGAACTTGTCCTCGCCGAGATAGCTCTCGAACATGCCGAGAACGGCGGCACCCTTGAGATACGTAATACCGTCGAAAGCGCTGCCGATATCCTGATTGCGGGTGACCGGCTGACGGATCTGCCGTGCGGCGATACGGCTGTCGATCGTCATGGCAGCGGGCGTCTGCAGTGCCGGTACGACGTTGAAGCCCAGGTCAGGCTGCCATGCGTCGCCGGCCTTGAATGACATCCAGCTCGCGAATGCTTCGTTGAGCCAGATGTCATCCCACCACTTGGGGGTCACCAGATCACCGAACCACTGATGCGCCAGTTCATGGGCATGAATCCCGCCAAAGCCACGGCGCTCTTGCGGTGAGGGATGATCATCCAGAAGCAATCGGCTATCGCCATAAACGATGGCCCCGGCATTCTCCATGCCGCCACCCGCCTCCGGCGAAGCGATCAGGTCGAGTTTGGGATAGGGGAATGGAACATCGAAATATGCTTCAAGGTAATTGATGATCGCTGCGGTATTGTCGAGCGCGTATTTGAGTTTGGGGCCCTTGCCGCGAGTTGCGATGCCGCGCAGGGGCAGAGGCCGGTCGCGGATCGCGTTCGCTGGTATCGTCGGTCCGTCGATAACATCGAGCGGACCGACAGCCAGTGCAATCAGGTAAGTGGGCAGCGGCAAGGTGGTCATGAACTCCACCCGTTTGAGTCCCGCGCCGGTCGGCTGCTCGCTGCGGATGGGCGTGTTGCCGATCACGACATTCGCCGGGCGCGTCGTTACGGCAATATCGAACGGCGTTTTGTAGCCGGGCTCGTCGAAGCCTGGAAACATGCGCCGTGCGTCGATCGGCTGGAACTGGGTGAATGCATAAGACTCCCCGGCGACAGCCGTGCGATAGAGGCCTTCGCCGACCTTGTCGAGCGGCGCGCTGTACTGAATGCGCAGCGTGCCCCGGCCTGCCGGGACTGGCGTGGCGAAGTCGAGTTTCGCCACACCGGTCGGGTCCAGCTGCTGGTAGCGACCGGCCTGCGTGGTACCGGCAAGGCGGGTTCCGACAGCAGCGGTGTATGTGGCAGAGGCGACCACCAGACCGTTGCCGTGCAGGTAGATGACCGGTGTCGGCGCGTCAACCTGAATGTCGATCTCGGTCGTGCCCGAGAACGTGATCTCGTCCGGCAGTATTTCCAGTTCGAGCCGGTAGGTCAGTGGCCGCACGGTGCTGTCGAGCTTCCCGGTCGGGAAGGCCGTCTGACCGGATGTCGGCAGGGCGACAAGGAGAGCAATCAGCAGACTACAGGAGCGCATGGCAAATATATCCTGACAGTAAGTGGATGGGTCCCAGTGCAGTTGGTGCGGTCGTTTGAGGTCGGGTTCGGCGCGCACCACTTCGCTGATCCGGAGTACCGGTGTAGTGTAGCAGCTGGCATTTTGGCCTGAGCTCGCGACTCTGTTCATGAAAACCAGCGCCAGCAGAATCCTGACCACACATGTCGGCAGCCTGCCCCGCACGCAGGCAGTGGTCGATGTCGTGTTCGCGCGCGAAGCGGGCGAGAAGATCGATGCTGCGCAAGCCGACGCGGTGATAGCTGACGCAATCGGCGCCATCGTCAGGCGTCAGAACGACATCGGCATCGATATCGTCAGTGACGGCGAACTGAGCAAGGTCAGTTACGCGACCTATATCAAGGATCGCCTTTCCGGGCTGGGTGGAGAGTCCGACCGGGAACCCGCCCAGGACATGCTGGAGTTCCCTGGAACCTTGCGGCGACGACAGGCCTCCGGCACTCGTTCAGTGGTCAAGCCGCCCCGCTGCATCGGCGAGATCCGCGTCAAGAACCTCGAGCCGTTGCAGACTGATCTGCGCAATTTCCAGGCGGCCATCGATGCCTCGCCGCCAGTCGAGGCATTCATGAACTCGGCGTCTCCCGGTGTGATTGCGCTCTTCCAGCCGAATGATTACTACCCCGGTCACGAGGCTTACCTCGACGCCCTGGCCGAGGCCATGCGCGTCGAGTACGAGGGAATCGTTGCGGCGGGATTCCTGCTCCAGATCGACTCGCCAGATATCGGCATGGGCCGGCACACGATCTTCCGGCACCAGAGCGATCAGGAATACCTGAAACTCGCCAACCTGCATGTCGAGGTGCTGAACCACGCGCTGCGCAATATCCCGGCGGACCGCGTACGGCTGCACGTCTGCTGGGGCAACTATGAAGGACCCCACCACCTCGATGCGCCGATGGACATGGTGCTGCCGGTCGCGCTGAAGGCCAGGGCGCAAGCACTGCTGTTTGAATCAGCCAACCCTCGCCACGCGCACGAGTGGACTGTCTTTCGTGATGCGAAGCTCCCGGATGACAAGGTGCTGGTTCCCGGCGTAATAGATTCGACAACCAATTTCATCGAGCACCCGCTGCTGATTGCCGAGCGCATTGGCCGGTTCGTCGGGATCGTCGGCATGGAGCGCGTGATTGCGGGTACCGATTGCGGGTTTGCGACCTTTGCCGGATACGGCGCCGTTGACGCCGACGTCGCTTTTGCCAAGCTTGGTGCGCTGGTCGAAGGGGCACGAATCGCAAGCCAGCGGCTGGTTGCCTGAGCCGCAATATGAACTGGCATCGTCGTCCGGCAGAACAGGTTCTCGAAGATCTAGAGGTTCCGGCTGCCGGCCTGTCTGCTGCAGAAGTTCTGCGGCGTCGTGCCGAGCATGGGCCGAATATTCTGGTCACTGCCAAGCCGCGCTCGCTGCTAAGCCTGTTTTTGGCGCAGTTTGCCGATTTCATGATCCTGGTGCTGATCGGCGCCGCAATAGTGTCGGGCGTGATCGGTGATCTCACCGATACCGTGGTGATCATCGCGATCGTCGTCCTGAATGCCGTGATCGGCTTCTTCCAGGAATATCGTGCCGAGCAGGCGATACAGGCGCTCAAGGCGATGGCTGCGCCTTCTGCAGTTGTCATGCGCGACGGTTGTACGGCCACGGTGCCGGCGGCGGAGCTGGTGCCGGGCGATATCGTGCAGCTTGAGGCCGGGCGTATCGTGCCGGCTGACCTGCGTCTGATCGAGACGGCCAGCCTGCGCATCAACGAAGCGGCGCTCACCGGTGAATCGGTTCCGGTGGACAAGATCACCGAAGCGCTGCGCGGTGAAGGCGAGCTGGCAGTCGGCGACCGCCGCAATATGGCCCACAAGGGCACGCACGTGACCTACGGTCGCGGACTCGGTGTGGTGATTGCCACGGGCATGCGTACGGAGTTCGGGCGCATCGCCACACTGCTCAGCGAAGCACGGGCGGTAGATACGCCGCTGCAGCGGCGCCTGGCGGTATTCGGTCGCCGGCTCGCGCTGGTGGTGATCGCGATCTGCATCATCGTGTTTGTGACCGGGCTGCTGCGCGGTGAGCTGGCCCTGCCGATGCTGCTGACTGCGCTCAGCCTGGCAGTTGCCGCCATACCGGAAGCACTGCCGGCCGTGGTCAGTATTTCTCTCGCGCTGGGTGCACGCCGACTGATGCTGCGTCAGGCGCTGATCCGCCGGCTGGCGGCAGTCGAGACGCTGGGCTCGGTGACCTATATCTGCTCCGACAAGACCGGCACCCTCACGGCCAACGAGATGCGCGTGGAGCAGTACTACTGCGATGCTGTGCAGGCTGAACAGCCGGGTACGGCAGAGGCCTGGCAGACGCTGCTTTCGGCGATGGCCATCAGTCACGATGCAGCCGTCGCTGCCGACGGCACCGTGGTTGGCGATCCTACCGAGGTGGCGCTGTTGCTCGCTGCACGAGCCGCCGGACTCGATCATGTCGCGGAGTCTGCCCGGCTGCCACGGGTCGCGGAGCTGCCTTTTGATTCCGAACGCAAGTGCATGACCACGATTCACCGCCTGCCAGCCGGCGGCTGGTGGTCGGTGACCAAGGGCGCGGCTGAAGTCGTCATCGACGCTTCCAGCAGTGAATTCTACGGCGGCGTATCGGCACCGCTGGATGCGGTGCGCCTGCGGCATATCGCCGACCAGATGGCTGCAGATGGCCTGCGCGTGCTGGCCATCGGTGTGCGGTACTGGGCAGAGCTGCCGCTAAACATGGAGGCGTCGCTGGTCGAGAACGACCTGCGGTTCGTCGGTCTGCTCGGGCTGCTGGATCCGCCACGCCCGGAGGCCGCCATGGCGATCGCCGACTGTTACACCGCCGGCATCACGCCGGTAATGATTACCGGTGACCATCCGCTGACCGCGTGTGCGGTTGCCGCCCGACTGGGGCTTGATGTCGATGACGATACCGTTCTTACCGGTGCCGAGCTGGCCCGACTGTCTGGAGCAGAACTGGCCGGGCGCGTCCGGTCTGTGCGTGTCTACGCGAGGGTTTCGCCCGAGCAGAAACTCAAGATCGTCAGTGCGCTGCAGGCCTGCGGGGAAGTGGTCGCCATGACCGGCGATGGCGTAAATGATGCGCCGGCGCTGCGCCGGGCCGACATCGGTATTGCGATGGGTATTACCGGTACCGACGTCGCGCGCGAGGCCAGCAGCATGGTGCTGCTCGATGACAACTTCGCCACAGTAGTGCGCGCCGTGCGTGAGGGCCGGCGCATCTATGACAATCTGCGGCGATTCATTCGCTATGTGCTGACCACGAACTCCGGCGAGATCTGGACGATCTTTCTGGCGCCGTTCATCGGCCTGCCGGTGCCGCTGCTGCCGATACAGATCCTGTGGATCAACCTCGTCACCGATGGTTTGCCGGGTCTGGCGCTTGCCGCAGAACCCGCCGAGCGCGAAGTCATGCATCGTCCCCCGCGGCCGCCGCAGGAGAGCCTGTTCGCGCAGGGGCTCGGTGCGCATGCCTTGCTTGTTGGCCTGTTCATGGCAGCGCTCGCGCTCGGCGCACAGGCCTGGTACATCGGACGCGATGCTGAGCAGTGGCAGACGATGGTGTTCACGATACTGTGCTTTATGCAGCTCGGACACGTGCTGGCGATTCGCTCCGAATGGACTTCGCTGTTCAGTCAGGGCCTGACTTCCAACCGGCCGTTGCTGGCAGCTGTGGTGTTCACCGTGCTGCTGCAGCTGGCGGTGATCTATCTGCCTGCCGGTAACGCCTGGTTCGGTACCGTACCGCTGTCGGCGGCTGATCTCGGCGTGTGCGTGGTCGCGGCCCTGCTGGTTCTTGCGGTGGTCGAAGCCGAGAAGGCCATTCGCCATCGCCGCTTTTTTGGTGCCTGAAAACAGGGCGGTGGCCAATTGGTCTGTACCCCGCGTATTCTGCACCTTGTCCGTAACTTTCGAGATCCGAGGAGCAAGCAGTGCACCGAATCGCCGACTCTTATCAGCAGGTATCGCGACGCCGGGTCCATCCTCCGGCGCTGGCCGCATTGGCCGCATTGGCCGTGCTGGCCGCAGGCTGTCTTGCCGCCTGTTCCGCTATCAAGGTGGACGCCGCCTGGAGCGAGAGCGTCACTGGCGATCCGGCTTTCGGCAACCTGCTTGTGATCGGCTTGAGCCCGGACCGCAATGTGCGTTGCGCCTTCGAGCGGGCACTCGCCGACAATCTGCGCAGCGCGACAGTCAAGGCAACTCCCAGCTGCGATGTGATGGCGGCGGATGCCATGCTCAGTCGGGAAGCGGTAGAGGCCGTGGTCAAATCGACCGGTGCCGATGCGGTGCTTGCCACCCGCCTGGTTGCCGTGAAAGGCGGCGCCAAAGAGGAGACCACAGCGGATGCGCGGGGCGGCGATTACAAACCTGTGGCCTATGGTTTTGGGTACGGCAGCTTCGGTACCTATGGCATTCCGGCTGTGTATGGAGACTTCGAGACAGTACCATCGGTCTTTTCCGTGAGCGGAGCCGTCGAGCTGGCGACGAATGCCTATGAGACGAATCACGGCGAGAAAATCTATGGCATGACGACGAAGGCCAAAAATCTGGAATCGCGCGGTATGGCGCTGGCCTTGATTGCGCCGCGCATCGCCGAACGCCTGCGGGACGACGGGCTGATCCGCTAGCCTCAGCGAGGTTCCAGGCCGGGCATCGTCCACCCCTGGGTGTCGGTGAGCAATTGATTCAGACAAGCGAGGAGACCGAATGAAGCAGGGATGCGCGGGCCACGTCGTACTGGCCACAGTTCTCGGACTGGCGATGCTGACTGCAGAGGCCCAGATCGATACGAAAATGGTCTCGGAAGTGATCGCCCCGGCCGACAAGGCGGCGGACAAGGGTCCCTGGTCGGCAAAGCTGGGGGGCGGCTATGCGAAGACCAGCGGCAACTCCGACAGTTCGGCCGCCAACTTCAGCGGTGAAGGCCGCTATGACAAGGCACGCTGGCACCACATACTCGGTGCGACTGCTGTTGTCGCCAGCAGTGCCGAAGATCGCGATTCGCCGTCGGAGACAACCGCCGAGTCTTATTGGGGCGGGTTCAAGTCGCAGTACGATCTTGCGCCGGCGTGGTATGGCTTCGGTTCACTCGACTGGTACAAAGACCGCTTCAGTGCCTATGACCACCAGCTATACGAAGCAGCCGGTGTGGGCTGGCGCATCCTGCGCAGCGAGGCACATCGACTTGATATCGAGCTGGGTGCCGGCGCCAAACAGGCCAGGCAGGTCAGCGGCGACAACCAGAACGAGGCCATTGCCCTGCTGCGCGGTCTCTATACCTGGCAGATCAGCGATAACGCGGCTTTCGTACAGAAGCTGGCGGTGCTTTCGGGTTCAGACAATACCTACACGGAAAGTATCAGCCAGCTGAAGGCCGGCGTCATCGGCAACCTCAGCATGGTGCTCGGCTATACCTGGAAGCACAATTCGGACGTGGAGATCGACACCTCGCTGGTGACGCCGCGGCCCTTCGACAAGTCGGATACCTATACGACGGTCTCCCTGGAATACGTCTTCTAGGCTGCTGCGAACTCTGTGAACCAGCGTTCCGGTTCGCAGCTGAATTCGATCGCCCTGTTGCGCCAGTCGAAGTGCAGTGCCCGGGCATGGAGCGCATGATTGGGCAGAATCAGCCAGGCTCGCTGGGCAGCGGTCAGCCGGCCTTCGACCAGTGCCAGATAGGCATCTTCGTCGCCGCCATAAATCTTGTCGCCGACGATCGGATGGCCGCGCCAGGCGAGATGGATGCGGATCTGATGCTTGCGCCCCGTGCGCGGCAGCACGCGGAGCAATGTGAAGGGCATATCTGTGCGCGTGAACCGGCGTAACACTTCGAAGCCGGTTTGAGCCGCGGCTCCATCGGCGCGTACGCAATCCTTGATGGCAACGCGGCTGCGCAGATCCTTGCCCAGTGCGGCGTCGATCACACCGCGGTCCTCGCTGAAATGGCCGTGCACGACAGCGAGGTACTCCTTGCGTACCCGGTGCGTCTCCCATAGCCGACGCAGCTCGCGCGCAGCCTGATCGGACTTGGCGATCAGTATCACGCCGCTCGTTTCCCGGTCGAGGCGGTTCACCAGCTGTGGCCGGATACCTGTTTGCGCCAGATGCAGGCGCACCCGGCCAATCAGACTCGACAGCTCGCCGTTCTTGCTCGGATGACAGACCAGGTCGGCTGGCTTGTTGATCGCCAGCACTTCGGCGTCTTCATGAACAATTCTGAACAGGGTGGTGACATCGGCAGGGGCCCCCTGCGCGCATTGTCCCGCGACAGCGGGCACCGTGCATTTGTCAGTCACAAGTGTGATCCAGTACCGTTTCTGATTTACATAATCGCAAAATGAGATTGGCGTCGCCGAAATGCGCAACGGATAATAGACCCCATCTAAGCGTCCCGGTTTGCCCGGGATGCATAAAAAAGAAAATCGTGGGGAGTAGCGCCGTGTACAAGTCCTTAAGTGTATCTGCCTTGTGTATGTTGGCGGTGACGGCTCAGGCCAGTTCTACCAATGTGCCTGGTATGGCCAATCCCTGGCTGGCCGGGATGCCTGACGGTAGCGCCATCATCTTCGAAAACACGACTGACACAGCGCCCGCACAGTCACCGACGCTGGTGTCTGGCATTTCTCTGGCCGGCGGCGCAGTGGTATTCAGTGGCGCCACTGGCGGCGTGCACAATGGCCCCCTCTGCCCGGAAACCTGTTTTGGTCCTGATGGCCGTACTTTTCAGGGTGATCCCTTCGTGAAGCACGACGGTGGTGCTGTGAATGGTATCGCCGGTGTGTGGGCGCCCATGAATGCATTGATGGGTGTGTTTCTCGACGAGACGCAGCCCGATTTGTTGACGTCGCCTGCCGGACTGGACTTCCGGACGATCGGGCTGGATTTCCTGTCGCTGGCGCCGACGCTTCGTCAGGTGTTCTTTGTCGGTAACGGTGTTACCGGTGGCGGCACGCAGCAGCAGTTCATCATTCCGGTTGGCGCCACGCGTCTGTATCTGGGCACCATGGACGGCTTCGGCTGGGCGAACAATACCGGTCAATTCAATGTCATTGTCAGCAACAGCAATCTCAGTACGGTGCCGGTGCCTGCTGCGGGCTGGTTGCTTGGTTCCGCTCTCGGCATGCTTGCCCTCGGATCGCGGAAACGCAGACAAAAGCAAAATCGCGACTGATACCTGATCCGGCGGTAGCCTGGTTCCCTGCGCCCGGTTTTACTTAATCACGTATTGCGTTCGCACTCTGCTGCCGACTAGTTGATAATCGGATCGACCACTGCAGACAGGAAGGATTCCTGTCTGCACAGCAACGATAGGGGATGGAAGCAAAGTGTTCAGGTTTATCGGCCTAGTCCTCACATTCAGTGTGCTGACTGTTAACGCATACGCCACAGTCATCACGGTACCCGGTACCGCGAATCCGTGGCTGGCCGGTATGCCCGACGGAAGCACGGCGTGGCCTGCTGATCTGGCTCCAGCGAATTCTCCGGTATTGGTGTCGACGGTTTCCCTCGACAGTGGCGTGCTCGCTTTCAGTAACGGCACCGGCGGAGTGTTCAACATTCCGGGCAACTGCTGCGATCCGCTTGATGGCGGTGTATTCCAGGGGCAGGCTTTTGTTGATCACCAGGTTGGTGCGGAGAATGGTATCGCTGCCATCCGGGCGCCGATCAACAGTCTGCTGGGTGTGTTTCTCGATGATACCCAGCCCAGTCTGCTCACGGCTCCTGCCGGTCTGGATTTTGAGGTGATCGGACTCGACTTCCTCTCGCTGGCGCCGATGTTGCGCCAGGTGTTTTTTATCGGTAATGGTTTCACCAGTGGCGCAGTCGCGCAGGAGTTTGTCATTCCGGTTGGAGCAACGCGTCTCTTCCTGGGTACGATGGACGGCTCCGAGTGGGCCAACAATATTGGCGCGATTGATATTGTTGTCAGCCCGGTGCCAGTTCCTGCTGCGGGCTGGTTGTTCGGGTCCGCTATGGGCCTGCTCGGGATGCGCTGGCGGAATAATCGCGGCTGAAGCCGCTCCTGCGCCGCTCCTAGGTGTGGCGGAGATCGCGCATCAGTCGCAAGGCATCTTCCCGGCCGCTGTAGTAGCGGGGCACCCGGCCCGTTTCAACGAATCCCAGCCGGCGATAAAAGAGCAGCGCTACCGGGTTACGCGCGCGGACTTCCAGACAGATCGTGAAGGTGCCCGCGGTGAGGGCCGTATGCTCCAGCCAGCTGAGCAGCTGGCGCCCGAGGCCGAGGCGCTGGTGGGCAGATTCCACCGCCAGGAGGTTCAGATGGGCGATATCGTCGCCGAAATGCATGATTGCGAACCCTGCCAGCACCGATGTACCGCAGCCGGCTGATCTGGCGGTGATCACCAGCGAATCCGGATGCCTGAAATGTCTCATTACCCGCTCGGGCGTCCAGGTCCATGGCAGCCCGACTTCGACGAGGCGCCGGGACATGTCGGCAATGGCTTGTATGTCGGCGCCGCGTGCCGGCGCAATTTCGGCGATGGACGTCATGCGGCTTCTCCGGCCACTTTATGCTTCCAGCCTAACGCTTGAAGTGCAGTACGTGGTCCGCGATTTTTCAAAATACGGATATTTCCCGGCCTCGAGGGCCTGCAGTTCAGATCCTGCGTGACCGGGTTGCTGCCGGTCGGCGCATTCTCCCGGCCGGAGCGGGCTTTGCACCGCCCGGAGCAGATCGCTTGCCGGTTCCTGCTGGTTGCCAGCTCGGCACCAGATGGCGTTGTCCATTGCCAATCAGGTCGGCACGGCCCATGCGTTGCAGGGCTTCGCGCAGCATCGGCCAGTTCTCTGCATCGTGATAGCGCAGGAAAGCCTTGTGCAGTCGTCTGATCTTGATGCCCTTCGGTATGAATACCGGTTCGCTGCTGCGCGTCACCCGACGCAGCGGATTCTTGCCGGTGTGATACATCGCGGTGGCAGTCGACATCGGCGTGGGCAGGAAGTTCTGCACCTGGTCGAGGCGCAGCTTGTTGCTCTTCAGCCAGAGCGCCAGATTCAGCATGTCCTGGTCTGTGGTTCCCGGATGGGCGGATATGAAGTAGGGGATCAAAAACTGTTTTTTTCCGGCAGCTTCCGAGTACTTCTCGAATAGTTCCTTGAAACGGTGGTAGGTGCCGATACCGGGTTTCATCATCTTCGCGAGGGGGCCGGCTTCGGTGTGCTCCGGCGCGATCTTCAGGTAACCGCCCACATGATGCGTGACCAGTTCCTTCACATATTCCGGCGACTCGACTGCGAGGTCGTAGCGGACGCCTGAAGCGATCAGCACCTTCTTCACACCAGGCAGTGTTCTGGCCCGGCGGTAAAGGCTGATCAGTGCCGAGTGGTCGGTGCCCATGTTGGGGCACACGGCAGGGAATACGCAGGACGGACGGCGACAGGCAGCCTCGATCTCGCGGCTCTTGCAGGCCAGCCGGTACATGTTGGCAGTCGGTCCGCCAAGATCTGAAATCACGCCGGTAAAGCCGGGTGTTCCGTCGCGGATCGATTCGATCTCGCGGATGACGGAATCCTCGGAACGGTTCTGGATGATGCGGCCCTCGTGCTCAGTGATCGAGCAGAAGGTGCAGCCACCGAAACAGCCGCGCTGGATGATGATCGAAAAGCGGATCATCTCCCAGGAGGGAATCTTTGCTTCGCCATAGGCTGGATGTGGAAAGCGTGTATAGGGCAGTTCGTATACGCGATCAAACTCGGCCGTCGTGAGCGGAATTGGCGGCGGGTTCAGCCAGATATCGCGATCACCATGCCGCTGGACCAGCGCCCGCGCGTTGCCGGGGTTTGTTTCCAGGTGCAGTACGCGCGAGGCATGTGCATACAGGACCGGGTCTGCGTGCACGCTTTCGTAGGCAGGCAAACGCACGACGCTGCGGGAGCGATCCACCTTCAGCGCGGCACCGTGCGGTGCTTCCTCGACGCTGCTCGAATCGATTTCCGTCCAGCCTTCCGGCAGCCCGTTGCAGGCGTAGGCGGTGCCGCGGATGTCGGTCATCCCGCTGATCTGTTCGCCAGCCGCCAGCCGCTGTGCGATCTCGACGATCTGGCGTTCACCGTTGCCGTAGACGAGCAGGTCGGCCTTGCTGTCGAACAGGATCGAACGGCGCACGGTATCCGACCAGTAGTCAAAATGCGCAACACGCCGCAGGCTGGCCTCAATGCCGCCGATCACGATGGGTACGCCCTTGCAGGCTTCGCGTGCGCGTTGCGCGTAGACGATCACGGAGTGATCGGGCCGCTTTCCGGGTTCGCCATTGGGCGTATAGGCATCGTTGGAGCGGATGCGCCGGTCAGCGGTGAACCGGTTGACCATCGAGTCCATATTGCCGGCAGTGACGCCGAAAAAGAGGCGCGGCGTACCGAGCACCTGGAACGCTTCGGGCGAGGTCCAGTCGGGCTGTGAAATGATGCCGACACGAAAGCCCTGCGCCTCGAGCAGACGACCGACCACGGCCATGCCGAAGCTCGGATGATCCACATACGCATCGCCCGTAACGATGATGATGTCGCATTCGTCCCAGCCCAGTTCGTCCATCTCGGCACGCGACATTGGCAATACCGGCGCCGGTGTCAGGCGGCTGGCCCAATATTTCTTGTAGCTGAACAGGTCGCGGGCGGCTTGCATGGCGGATCGGTTACCGGAGTTGCTGATGACGGGAAGGGCGATGGATCATGGCTATTCTAGACGGGAACCACCGGCAGGCAGGCAAAAAGGTGATCGACGGCCGGTCAGGACTGCGTCGCCAACAGCGCCTTGATTGCAGCATTCAGCTTCGGGTGCGCATCGAGCAGGCCCACGAAATCGCGCTCATGCTGCCCGCCCTTGGCACGCAGTGCAGCGATGGCAGACTTCTTCTGTGCGGGCGTCCATGAGCCGAGTCCTTGCAGCGCAGCGATCAATGGTGCCAGGCGGTATAGACCGAGCATTTCTGCGCGACTCCAGCCGGCGAGGGAGCGCAGGCCGAGGCGGCGCCCGACGATTTCCCCGGCACTGTGGTCGGAGAGTACCGGCAGCTGCAGCCCTGCAGGTGGCACCAGCGGCAGCCAGGCACGATGGCCCCGGACCGGTTCCCAGTACAGGTGTTTGCGCGCGAGCCTGGTCAGCGTTATGGCGCTGGAGCGATGTCGTGGATTGCGCTCAATACGCGCCAGTTCACTGCTGACCACCCGCTTGAGTGTGGGGTCGTGCGGCCGGAAGCCGAGCTTGAAATAGAACCACCAGGCGCCCGAGGTGATGCCTTCCTTGTTGTGATGTCCGAGCTGATAGGGCTCCAGCGAGAAGGCCGCACTGCCGAGCAGGGCTCGTGTGGCGGCGAGCAGTCGTGCAAAGAGGAATGCGGACTCCCCGCCGCGGAAGGTGTCGAAGGTGTTGAAGGCGATCTCCGCACCGCCGAGCAATGCATCGACCTGGCCATAGCCAACCGGAACGCCGTTGCGCAGTATCAGGAACCCGTACGCGGCAGCCAGCGGCAGTCGCCGCTCCGGGACTGTGCCGATGAAGGCATAGGCCAGGCCGTCCCCGTCATCGACGACATGGATATCTTCCGGATTACCCCAGGTAAATGTGTCGAGGTCGCGGCCGCGGGTGGCCATTGCCGCGCGCGCGAGATCCAGCAGTTCCGCGGCGTTTCCCGGTGTGGCGGTATTCACTGACTGCGGTGGTTGCTGCAGGGCTTTGCGCAGATTTACCGGTTCTCGTTGCAGCGACGCGGTGATGAAAGCGATCGAGGCACCGGACCAGCGTGCCTGCGTGCGCGAGGGTGAATCATCGCCCGGTTCCAGCACGTATGCCGGTTGCAGCACGTCGTGCAGGGTCTCGCGTGCGAGCGTATCGCCTGCGGTCCGGTCGACACCCTGTACGAAGAACGCAGCGTCGCTCATCGATCCGCGCAGCGAGTCGAGGATGCTGAACGGTGACGCTTCCGAGCGTTTGGCGGCCTCGGCCTGCAGCGCCGGCAGCGCGACGGGCCATGCGTTGCGCAGCCAGTCCTCACCCTCACCGCAGTCGCGGTCGAAGTGCAGCAGCGTTGGCCAGCGTGAACTGAGCCAGAGGGCCATGGGCCAGAAAAAATGATAGTGGATGGCCGTGCCAGCGATGCCGCTGTCTGCGAGTTGTCCATGAAAGCGGCGCAGGTCTTTGCGCGCGGAGAATGTCCGGAGCGCGGCATCCGTAGCGGCCAGCACCCGCTCATCATCCGGGTAGGCACGTATCCAGCACAGTATTTCGTGCAAACGGCGCACAGCTGATGCCGAGGACAGTTGCGCTTTTCCGAGGATGCCAATCAGCTGATGTTTGTCAGTGGCTGCCGCTGGTGAGAACACCAGGCGGAGTTTTTCCAGTCGGGTCAGTGTCTCAATGCTCGCCATGCGCACAGGATACGCTGCCACGGCTGCCGCATCACCCGGCTGACCGGGCTGTGGTCGCAATGTCTGTGGGGTTCGTGTCGACGAGCGGTACAGCTGTGTGCATGCCATGATCGGGCCACTGTTCCCTTCCTGACGGAATGGATGCCCGCATGAGAGAAACCAGAATAGGTCCGCTGCGGATGAAGCCGGTCTATGCCACAGCGTTCTTCATCATGGGCATTGCCTGCTTCCTGTACGCGCTCGCAGGCGCGATCTGGATGCTGGTGACGTTCCGGCTGGTGTTTGCGGTTGGCGTGGCCGCCAGCCTTGTCTTGCTGTTGCGGGCGCTGCTGTTGCTTTGTCGCTCCCGGAGGATCGCAGCATGAAATCCGGAATGCGCCGGCAGAATCGCGGCCAGTGGTTGGCCGCGTTGGCTTTTATCGTGAGCTGGGAGGTACACATGACCGGCTGTGTGCAACTTCCGGCGGATACGGCAGAATCGTTGGCGACCATCGACACCGGCCAGTTGCGCGGCACCCGTGTGGATGATGTGTTCGCCTTCCGCGGGATTCCCTATGCGAGTCCGCCAGTCGGGGATTTGCGCTGGCGGGCGCCGCAGCCGGCAGCCACCTGGGATGGCATACGGCCTGCAACCGACTACGGCGCGAGTTGTGCCCAGCCGCGCACCGCGACCTTCTCCCTGCCGCTGGATAATCTCGGCGAGGATTGCCTGACGCTCAACGTCTGGACACCGGAGCTTCGGCCGGAGCAGAAGATGCCGGTTATGGTCTGGATCCACGGCGGCGGCTTTTCAGCGGGCAGCGGCAATCTGCCGCAGCTCAATGGCACGGCAATTCCCCGCCAGGGGGTCGTTGTCGTGACGATCAACTACCGGCTGGCGATGTTCGGTTTTCTTGCCCATCCGGCACTGGTGTCAACGGGGGAACCGGCTGGCAATTACGGACTGCTGGACGCAGTCGCTGCACTTCGATGGGTGCAGAGAAACATCGCCGCCTTCGGTGGCGACCCCACGCGCGTGACGATCTTCGGTGAGTCGGCCGGTGCCGACATGGTGAACTGCCTGATGGTGTCGCCGGCGGCCCGGGGCCTGTTCAGCCAGGCTATCAGCCAGAGTTCATCCGTGGGCATGGCGCCGATTCCCCGACTTGACCAGCGGGTGGGATTCAACCCGCCAGCCGAACAGCTGGCGAACAGCTTTATCGACAAGCTTGCACTGCCCGAGACTGCGGATCTCGCTGCCGCGCTGCGCAAGCTGCCAACGGCACAGCTGCTGGCCGGGATGGGCGAACGCGACCGTTTCACGCCGATCGTCGATGGACGAATCCTGCCCGACCAGCCAGGCCGACTGTTCGCGAGAGGTGAGCAGCAGAAGGTGCCCTACATGACGGGTGGCAACAGCTGGGAGGCTAGCCTCGGACACCTGATCGGCGGCGGCTTTTCGCCAGCCTTTGCTGCAAAGCTGGTGCCCGCTGCCGACAAGGTGCGGCTATATCCGGACCTGGCCGGCGAGGCGCTGGACGATGCGATCTTCGGTGACCTCGTTATCCTCTCGCATTCCCGCTTTCTGGCCACCCAGATGTGTGCGGTGCAGGCGCCCGTCCACGCCTACTATTTTTCATATGTTGCGGATGATCGCCGCACACGTCAGCCGGGTGCTGCGCACACTGACGACATCGCTTTCGTGATGGGTACGCTGGATGCTGAAACCGCTCTGGGCCGCGTGACGGAACAGGATCGCAGCGTCAGTCGCCTGATGACGGATTACTGGGTGGCGTTTGCGCGACGCGGAGATCCCAACCGCGCGGGTTTGCCCGAGTGGCCCGCTTACGAACCCCGGTCAGCACGGGTACTGGAGATCGGCGACGAGATTGCGGTACGCGAAGATTTTCTGGCCGGACGCATGGCATTTCACATGAAGCGCGGGCAGGAAATGCTTGACCGTTCGCCCTGATCACCGCGGAAGTTGACAGTGCGCTGATCGCCTGACGACCGGACCTGGCGCAGGGTGAAGCGTCGCCGCAGGCAACGATCAGGCGACGAATACCCGCCAGGAACCGTAGCCGAGCACGACGAGCGTGAATGCCTCGAAAAACATCGAAGCATAGTGCTTGTGCATGATGTGCAGGGGCACGGTGGCGATGAACGAGCCGCCGAACAGCACGGCCCAGAAGGCCCATGGTGTGCCGATACCGTCGACCATGACCGTGATGCCGAGCAGCAGCGACAGGCCGAGGAATCCCCGGCGCGCGCCAAAGATCTTGTTTGTGTACGTGTCCGTCTTGTCCAGCGTCAGTTCCACGCCGCCGGCGAGGTCGATATACCGGAAACGGGCGAACATGAACAATGCGCCGAACAACAGGGACGCAATCAGGATCTCGACATAGTACGGCACGATCCGCGCACTTATGCCGCTTGGGTCGATCGCGGCGATGACGAATGCGCCGGCCATTGTCGTGAACGGAATGCCAAAACACAGCGCGCTGAAATTTATCCGCGCATACCAGAGCAGGAATCGTCGGTGCTTGCCGAAATGCAGGCCGAGAATATGGCTGAGAAAATCAGACGCGGTGCCGAAAGCCACCCAGCCGAGTAGCAACAGCGCGATCTCGTCAGTCTGCATATACCAGGCGAAGCAAAGGGCCGACAAGAGGTAAGTGCCCAGCGTCGTGCTGTACAAGAAGGCGATGCGCCCTTTCAGGCCGGCGGGCCTGATGGCGCCGGTGATACCGGCCGGTTGAGTCATGACGTCCCTGTCGTGGCGCAGAAATCCAGTGTTTTGCAGACCGATACGACGGAGTATGACGGCCAGAGTGAAATTATTGTCGTCCCGCCGTGCGAGTGCAAGCAATGCAGGCGCCGGCGTCCGGCACGCGGCTCGAATGCG
>CAUJHF010000051.1 GCA_963204745.1 Pseudomonadota bacterium | reverse complement strand
GCGCAGGCCAGGCAGGACTTCCGCCTCGATCACGAACTGCGATGTGGCGAAGGCCGGCACGTTCACCGTCTGCCCCCGGACCATGGCAAGTGGCCGGCCGATCAGATGGTGTGCGACGTGGTGCTTGTTGTCACCCAGGCGTGGCAGTGCTGCAGCAAACCAGGACGCGAGTCCCGTGCCGTTGCAGATGGAAACTTCCAGCGGGATGCCGCGCGCCTCCGCGATCTGCACGTATTCGCCGAGATGCCGGCCGGGGTCGATGAGGAAAGTCAGGCGGTCTCTGCCGGTCACCATCAGGCGATGCACGGAGACATTGAGCTCGCCGCTGAGCGGATTTCGCGCCACGACCAGCGAAGCATCGAGATAACGTCCGCCGTCCTTGAGCGCGTGCTGCGGGATCGGCAGCGTATGCAGGTCGGGGCTCGCGGTGATGACTTCATTGGCCGGCGCACGGTCCAGCAAGCGCGGGGAAAGCCCGGTCGGGTCCTTTTTCCAGGCACCAACGGCGTCGGCGATGGCGAAGGGCACCTGCTGTGCAGGCAGACCGAAGAGCTGACCCACGGTATTGCGATCAGCGAGCAAGCCACACAGTACGGGGAATCGACTGCCGCGAACGCGCTCGAACAGCACGCAACCGGCACCCTCCAGCTGCCTCGCGATGCCGGCCAGCTCAAAGACCGGATCGACTTCGGATCGCACCCGGATCAGCTTGCCGGCATGATCGAGAAAATCGATGCAGCAATTCAGGTCTGAAAGGCGGTCGGCAACCGCAATCCCTTCGTCAGTCATGAGCGCCCCCGATCAACGCGTTACGGGCATCTGCACGGTAATCCATTTCCATTCCGTGAGGGTATCGATGTCGATGTCTGTCCCCTCACGCCCGAAGCCGCTGTCACCGGTCCCGCCGAAAGGGACATGCGGCTCATCATGAATCGTCGGCGCATTGATGTGCACCATGCCGGAGTTGATCCCGAGTGCCATGGGCAGGGCCTTGTTGATATCGCGGGTATGGATCGCGGCACTGAGCCCATACGCCGTGTCCCGGGCCAGTCGCATCGCTTCATCGGCGCTGTCCACCGGGTAGATCGAGGTGACCGGCCCGAAGGTTTCCTCCCGGCAGACCGTCATGTTCTCATCGACCCCGAGCAGGACGGTCGGCCGGCAGCGGTTTCCGGACCAGGTCCCGCCCGTCAGCACGCGGGCACCTTTGGCCATCGCATCGTCGATATGGTGCCGCACGCGGCTACGCTGGCGTTCGGAGATGATCGGGCCGATCCAGGTTCCGGGATCGCGCAGGTCGCCGAGGCCGAGTGCCTCGGCTCGCGCCTTGAGCATGGCGCAAAAGGTATCGTAAACAGGGCGTTCGACGTAAATGCGGCTGGCCGCCATGCAGGCCTGCCCCTGAAAGAAAAATACACTGAAGGCCGCGGCATCCACAGCCTGCGCGAGATCGGCATCCGCGAGGACGATCATCGGACTCTTGCCACCCAGCTCGAGAATCACCCGCTTCATCCGCGCGCCACACAAGGCCGCGATGTGCTTGCCCACGCGACTGGACCCCGTGAACATCACCGCCTTCACCAGTGGATGCGTGGTGAGCGCATCGCCGATGCGCTCACCAAATCCGGTGACGATATTGAGCGCGCCATCGGGCAGACCCGCCTCCCGGTAAATGTCTGCCAGGGCATGTGCGACCAGCGGCGCTTCCTCGGAGGTCAGCAGCACCAGCGTGTTGCCGGTGGCGAGCGGCGTGGAGGTCAGCTTGGCGTTCTTGAGGAGCGGCACATTGAAGGGCGAAATCGCCGCCACCACGCCGAGCGGCTGGCGCACGCTCATGCTGAAACGGCCCGGCACATCCGATGGCAGCGTCTGACCGGTCACACGTCGCGCCGCACCGGCTGCCGCACGCAAACAGCCGATTGCATACTGCACCTCAAACTGCGCCTTGCCGACCGGCGAACCCACTTCATCGATCAGCAGTTCCACCAGTGCCTCGCGGCGACCTTCCATGATGCCTGCGGCCCGGCTCAACCATGCTTCGCGCTCGGAGGCCAGCGTCCGGCCATAGCCGGCAAACGCAGCCTGGGCCGCTTGCACGGCCACATCGATGTCCTGCGTCGTCGCTGCGGCGATGTGCGCGAGAACCGAATCGTCCTGCGGATTGCGATCATCAAAGTACTCCCCTGATGACGGCAGCACATATTTGCCGCCAATCCAGAGATCGCGCCGACTGACATCGGCAGGCTGCAGGGTCTTCGCGCTCATGGTGGTACCTCCCGGCTTGTACGCGCATGGAACAATGCACAGGGGCACCACTGTAGGCGCCGGGAGACCGCTGCGAAGGCCGGATTGCGCAAACTCAGCCGCCTTTGCGCACCCGACCCGCGACAGAATCGCAGGCCGTGCGATCTGGCGGCGGCCGACAGCATCATCGAGAATGACCAGACACTGGTCAGAGTTCCGCGGACAGACATGAACCGGGAATCATTTTTGCGCTACCCGCTGGCGGAGGCCCTGCCCACCGCCGGCACTGCGCTCGAGGTTGCGCCCGGCATCCGCTGGCTGCGCATGCCGCTGCCCTTCGCCCTCAATCACATCAATCTGTGGCTGCTGCGCGACCGGGACGAAGAAGGGCGGGATGGCTGGACCATCGTCGACTGCGGCATTACCGACGAACACACCCGTACCGCATGGACACAGGTTTTTGCCAACGAACTGCAAGGCCTGCCGGTGCTGCGTGTGATCGCCACCCACATGCATCCCGACCACATCGGCCTCGCGCACTGGTTGACGGCGCACTGGAACTGCCGCCTGTGGATCAGCGCGACTGACTGGAACGCCGCGCGCATGGCCAGTCTCTCGACCACCGGTGTCGGTGGCGACCGCGCTGCCGCATTTTTTGCCAGTCATGGCCTTGTCGATGCGGAGTCACTGGACAAGATCCGCGCGCGCGGCCGTTACTACCCGACGATGGTACCCGCTGTGCCCGCACAGTTCTGTCGCCTTTACGACGGACTGCAACTGAAGATCGGCGACCGCATCTGGCGCTGCATCGTCGGCTACGGACACGCCCCGGAACACATGTCGCTGTACTCGGAGACGCTGCTGATTTCCGGCGACATGCTTCTGCCGCGCATCTCGACCAATGTCAGCGTTTTCGACAGCGAGCCCGAAGCGAATCCGCTGCCGATGTATCTCACATCGATCCGCCGCCTGGCCGAGCTGCCTGCCGACACGCTGGTGCTGCCCTCGCACGGCAAGCCATTTTACGGCCTGCACACCCGCGTCGATCAGCTGGAGGCACATCACGATGAGCGGCTGGCGGCAGCCTTGAAGGCCTGCCGGGAACGGCCCTGCTCGGCAGCCGATCTGCTTGAGCTGCTGTTCAAACGCCGACTGGATCTGCACCAGACGACCTTCGCGATGGGCGAGTCGATCGCCCATCTGCACATGCTGTGGCGCGCCGGACAGCTGCGCCGTACGCGCGATGCCGATGGCGTGCTGCGCTTTGCGGCCGTGTGAACGGGATGTGGCTCCGCCGGGCGATAGGCAACCAGTACGCAAGGTCCCCTACAAGGCCGTCAACGTCGCACCACCGTCACAGCGCACGGTGGTGCCGTTGGTCCCGGAACTCAGCTGGCTGCACAGATAGACGATCAGGTTGGCGACTTCCTCCGGTCGCAACAGGCGCTTGATCAGCGACGTCGCATGGCCGACCTCCGCGACATAGCTGCAGGCCGGATCCCGGAAATAGTCGTGCATGAATTGCGCAAAGGGAATGCCGTGGCGATCGGCCGTGCTGCGCAGGATGGACTCGGTGCGCTCGGTTTGCGTAAAACCGGGCATCACGGCATTGACCGTCACCTCAAGCCCGGCTGTCATTTCAGCCAGTCCGCGCGCCAGGGTCAGTTGGGCCATTTTCGCCGCGGAGTACGGCACCATGTAGGGCAAAGGCCGCAGCGCCAGATCGCTGGAGATGAACACGATACGTCCCCAGCCTTTCCGCAGCATGCCGGCCAGATAGTGCGTGCTGATGGCCGAAGTGGTGGCGAGATTGTTGTGCAGAATGGAGTCCCAGTCGGCAGCGCTCACCTCGGCGAGCATTTTTGCCCCGGTATCCGCGTAACCGTTGACGAGGATATCCACCGCCGGCACTTGCTCCAGCAAGCGCGCAACACCGCCATCCGCGGCCAGATCGGCCGCGACACCATTCACTCGTGCGCCGGGCACCGCCTGCCGGATGCGCTCGAGCGCATGCTGCAGATTGTCGCCACCGCGGCCGTGCACCCAGACGGCAGCGCCTTCCTCAGCCAGCAATCTTGCCGTCGCAAAACCGATGCCCTGGGTAGAGGCAGTGACCAGGGCTACCTTGTTATCGATACCGGTTTTCATGATGTCTCCGTGGCAGGACCGGCATCACGTCTGATCGCCGGTCAGCGCACGCCCCGTGTGTTGTCACCCGTGGCCTCCCCCGGCTTCTGCTCCCAGTCGAAGGCCAGTGCGCGCCAGGTATCCCGGTAGTCGTAGTCGGTGTCGAGCGCGAGGTTGAGGCGATTGTAGGATGCGAAGTCGCTGACCAGATGCACGAGTTGCACGACACCCTTGTCGGTCAGCCCGCAGGCCCGCAGCCCGTCAACATCCGCATCAGTGATGGTCTTCGCGTCCGCGTTTACCTTGAGTGCGAAATCGAGCAGGGTGCGCAGCCGCGCATCGTCCACGACTTCGACGCCTTCACTGGCGAGCTGGCTTACATAGTCCTCGCCCGTGCCGAGTCCGTAGTTCAGGATGGTGCAGAATGCGGCCGTACAGTAGGGACAGCCGTTGGCCCTGGAGACCAGGATACCGATGTGCTGGATCTCGGGAAGTGCGAGCTCGCCCTGCTCCCAGAGCACACGTGTTGCACCGAGCTTGGCCTTGAGGAACTCGGGGAAGTTCATCTCGACATAGAAGTGGTTTGGTACGGCACCTTCAACGCTGGTAACCCAGCTGAAGATTTCTCGGATCACGGGATCTTCGACCTGTTCGGGCCGGGTAATAGCGACTCTGGCCATGACGTGCCTCACTGTGACGGGGAGCGAAGATCAGCATAGCCGGCATTCGCGGCCTGCGCATCCGGTGCGCCGGCTCGCACATGCCGCTGATAAGAGGTATTTTATATACCCCTTTTACGGCAAGAATGCCCGACCCGCATGAGGTAGAGAACCATGAAGTCAATCCCTGAAGGTGCCGTTGCCTACCGGCGCACCGCCGAATTCAATGAAGAAAACGTGCCCGAGGTATGGCTCAGACCGCATTCAACCAAGCGGGGAAGATGGGCAACAATCAACGTACTGGAGGGGCAGCTGCTTTACGTCATCAATGGCGAGTCGAGAGAGGAGATACGTCTCGATGCCGATCATTGTGGCGTGGTGGAACCCGGCGTGGGTCATTTCGTAAAGCCGCTCGGCAAGGCGCGTTTCTACCTGGAGTTCTATCGCTAGAAGCCGTCTCAGGGTACCCCTCTGCTGAATACAGGACTATAATGGTCCTGTATTCAGCAGAGGCCATCGACATGACGACGACACACCAGAATCAGGCTGCGGCGAAACATGATGCGGAGGCCGACAAGCTGCCGGGTATCCGGCACATCATCGCCGTGGCAAGTGGCAAGGGCGGGGTCGGAAAATCCACGGTCAGCGTCAACCTCGCGCTCGCGCTGCAGATGCAGGGCGCGCGCGTCGGGCTCGTCGACGCTGACATCCTCGGGCCCAGTATCCCGGGCATGCTCGGCATACCCACCGGAAAGCCGCCCGATGTGACCGACGAAGGCAGGGCGATCCCCGTCGAGCGCCATGGCATCGCGACCATATCGATGGCGATGATCACGGGCGACGACACGCCGGCGGTCCTGCGCGGGCCGATGGTCAGCAAGTATCTGAAGATGTTTATCGACGCCACGCAGTGGGGCGAACTCGACTATCTGTTGCTGGACTTGCCGCCCGGCACCGGCGATACCCAGCTCACCCTGGCGCAGAGTTTCCCGCTGTCAGGTGCGGTAATCGTCACCACGCCGCAGGATGTCAGTCTGAAGATCGCGCGGCGCGGACTGCGGATGTTCGAGCGTGTTCATGTACCGATTCTGGGCATCATCGAGAACATGAGCGGCTTCACCTGCGCGCATTGTGGCGAGATCACGGATGTCTTCCGTCGCGGCGGCGGTGAGCGCATGAGCCAGGAGCTGGCCGTACCCTATCTCGGTGCCATCCCGCTTGACGCAGATATCGTGACCGGCGGCGACGAAGGGTGTCCGATCGTCGTCGCCAAGCCGGAGTCGATTGCCGCCCGCGCTTACACCAGTGTCGCCGCACAGCTGGCCGGCCAACTGGACAAGACGCCGGCGACTGCACTCAAGCCCTTCGTCTGGCAGTGGGACAACAACGACGGTGCACCGGAATGGGCAGAAAGCGCCGCACATCCCGGCGGCGTCCGCACCACGCCCATCGGCCTGCGCCGGCACGACCTGCGCACCCTCGCCGTGCTGTGGGCGGATGGCCACCGCGACCACTTCGATGTCCGCGATCTGCGACTGAATTGCCGTTGTGCACTGTGCATCGAGGAGATGAGCGGCAGAAAGCTGCTGGATCCGCTGAAGGTCAGGGCCGACGTCCGGCCCCGGACGATTTCCAGCATCGGGAATTACGCCATCGGCATCGACTGGAGCGACGGCCACAACTCCGGCCTGTATTCCTTTGACCACCTGCGCTCACTCGGGGAGCGCATTGCCAGCGTGGCCGCAGAAGATGTCTGAGGCTGCGACAGTCAGCGCACCGGTCACCATTCGCGCGGAGCTGTCCGTCGCCGATCCGGATACCTGCAAGTTCACTGTGAGCCAGGCACTCAATCCCGATGGCGAACGCTTTTTCGAGAACCGGGATCAGGCTGCAGGATCACCGCTGGTGGAGCGCCTGTTCGAGCTGCCCGACGTCGCGCACGTACTCGTCGCTGGCAACGTCCTCGTCATCGAAAAAACCCGGGAATCATCCTGGCCAGGGCTGAAGGCGCAGATCGCCGCTGTCGTCAGGAGCCAGCTGCGCACCGGCATGCCGGCCATTCTCCAGGCGCCGCAAACAGGCGGTGCAGGGAAGCGGACTGACGCGGAGATCCGCGAGCTGGTGGAGATGCTGCTCGAACGGGAGGTCAACCCCTCGGTTGCCGCGCATGGCGGCACCATCCTTCTCACCGATGTGAAGGACGGGCAACTCTACATAGAGATGAGCGGCAGCTGCCAGGGATGCGCCGCCTCGCAGTTCACGCTGCGGCAGGGCTTCGAACGCATAGTCCGCCGCGTCGTGCCGGAGGTGCGCGATATCATCGATGTCACCGATCATGCCGGCGGACGGAGTCCGTACTACAAGCAGAGCTAGCCAACGCCTGCTCCTGCGAGGGCCGGTCCGGACATCCCCCTGGCGCACTGTCTGCCGCAAGTCCGCTCGATCGGCACTGCTCAGACACTGTCGGCTGTATTCCCGGCAGGCGGCGCAAGGTACGGCTCGACGGTGCCGTTGATTTTCGTCATCAGCGGCTGTCCGCGACGGTCCAGGGCCTTGCCCATGGCAACCCGGATCCAGCCCTCACTCACGCAGTACTCCTCCACATCCCGGCGCTCCTTGCCATTGAACCGGATGCCGACACCACGTTCGAGGAGATCTGCATCGTAGTGAGGGCTCCGGGGATTCGTACTCAGGCGGTCGGGCACAATTTCTGTCACGGCTGACTCCGGGGTTGTCGTAACGACGGGGACTACCAGTTTATAAGGAAGGTCGCCTGGCATCACAATGCCAGCCTACCCAAACTGCCGCCGGAATCGCCACAGCGCCAGGCCAAAGGTAATGGTGCCGAGAACCGTCATGCCGACGATTTGAGGGACGATGAGCCTGAGGTCGGCACCCTTAAGCAGGATCCCGTAGCTGGCATCGATGAAGTAATGCAAGGGGGAAATGGCCATCAGTTCCCGCATAAATCCCGGCATGGCCTCAGGCGGCGTCCAGGCGCCCGACAGGAATATCATGGGTGCAATCAGCAGGATAATGAGCATCCCCGCTTGCGCCATATTGCGCGCGACGGTCGCCACCAGCAGCCCGAGACCGGATGTCGTAAAGACATACAGCGTGGTGACCGCGAAGAACGTGGCGAGACTGCCCTTGAATGGCACATCAAACACGCCGCGCAAGACCAGGCCCAGACTGAGCGCGGTCAGGAGCACAATGACAAGCGTCATGGCCAGCACTTTTGGAAACATCACCTGAAACGCGCTCAGCGGCGAGACTGTTGATTTCCACCCAATATTGACCCGGTCAATTTTGGATGGACGTCAACAGGCGGATCCTTTCCAGCTTGTCGTGGTCGGCGAGAAACTCGTCAATCTCAACTAGGATTTCGTCGGGTGGCTTCGGCGATGTGAGGGGACCTATAAGGTCGGCGCCCTGTGCAGCGGCATCCTCTCCATCATCGAGTGACGTGGCAGCACTGTGCTTTTTTGCGTAGAGCTTGCCGGCTTCGTCAAGGCAGCGGCGGTATACATAGTTTCCAAACGCCACTTCAGCGTGACACGGGACCGCCTTCTCTCCCAGAATGGCCAACACGATTTCCTGACAGAAGTCGTCGATAGCCGTATCCGCTCCGCCACCGAGTTGTTGCCACCCCGAATTCTTGCGCACGTGAGCCCTCACCTGCATCGTTATCCGGCGTAGGATTTCACTTGCGTAGGAGTCGGCTTCGCCGTCCTGATCCACGCACCATGCATCCAGAAAGAGAGTGACGATGACTTCGTCGTCAATGTGACCGGGTTTGCCGTATCGGATGGCAAATTGCTGGGCACGGTTGGCTGAATCCAGGGATTTGGCCTCGACGACCATCTCCAGCCGGGGGGACTTCTGGCTCCAGCCGTTACGCTGCGGGCGGTCTTCTTTCATAATGCCGAGCCTCTTGCCGGTGTTGGCCTGCTTACTCTCGCTCAATCGGGGCCGCGGGAAAAAGCCGTAATCGCCACTGCCGATCCCAGACCGGCAGTTAGCAACGGAATCGTTGCGCCGACATCAGGCGCAGGGGCCCGGGGCTCCGAATCAACGGCTGACCCCGTTTTGAAATTTTGCGGGCGGCGAATGGCCAGCTAGCGGACGGTGGCCAAGGGAACTCGCGATTGCACTTACCGTGCACTTACGGAAATCAGGTCGAAAACGCGGGCCTCGTAAGTGATTGATTGGATGGTGGTGATGGGTAGAGTTGAACTACCGACCTCAGCATTATGAGTGCCGCGCTCTAACCAACTGAGCTACATCACCACACGGGGGGCGGAATTGTCTTAGCCGGCCTGCCGGGTGTCA
>CAUJHF010000050.1 GCA_963204745.1 Pseudomonadota bacterium | reverse complement strand
AGAAGGTGTGATTGACCACTCGTCCGTGCTGGCCCTCGGGCACCTTGTCGAAGGCCGGCGGCCGCTTCACTTCCTGCCACTTGCGCCCGCGATCGAGGGACCGGAACAGCGTGGGTCCGAGATGGCCGGTACTCGCCGCCGCCAGCATGGTCCGGCCATCCCGGGGATCGAGCACCAGATGGTGGATGATGTGGCCCAGAAAATGCGGACCGTCGACGCGCCACTTCCGGCTGGCCGCATCGCCATGGAACAGCCATGCGCCCTTGCGGGTGGCAAGCTGAAGCAGAACCTTCTTCCCTGCAGTGGCCATACGCACCTCGCCCGGCTGAAAAGCCGAGCTTAGGACAGGCCACGGAATTCGCCAAGCCGGGTCAGGCAGCCATCATGACTGCTGCTTTCTGACGGCCAAAAGCGCTGAGCACGGCCTGCAGGGTGGCGGTGGTCGTGTCCTCGGCGAGGGCCACGCCGACGCTGACTTCCGTGCCGATCTGCAGCTTGATGCAGGCCATCGCGCTTGCCGCAGTGCCGCTGCCGAGGGCGTACTCGTCGAAGGCCTCGACCGAACCATTGACGCCATGCACGCGGCGGAGCGCGTCCATCAGCGCCTCGACGGCACCGTTGCCCTCGCCGGCAAGGTCCTTGCCACCGATGCTCGCCTCCACGCGCACGCGGCTGCCGTCGCGGTGGATATCGAAATTGCCGAGCCGCCAGCCCTCCGGCACAGCCACGTACGCGTCATCGAACAACTGGCGGATGACGGCACTGCCGACTTCACCACCGGTCTGTTCCGCATGCCGCTGCACCACGCGCGACAGTTCGATCTGCAGCCAGCGCGGCAGGGTAATGCCGAACTCCCGCTCGAATACATACAGCACACCGCCCTTGCCGGACTGGCTGTTGATGCGCACGACCTCCTCGTAACTGCGGCCGACATCGCAGGGATCGATCGGCAGATAGGCGACCTGCCAGGGTTCGTCCGCCTGCTGCCGGGCGAGGGACTTGCGGATCGCATCCTGGTGGCTGCCACTGAATGCCGTGTATACCAGCTCGCCTGCCCAGGCATGCCGCGGGTGCGTGCTGATGCCCGTGCACTGCTCCACGGTACGCACGATGCGGCGCATGTCGGAGAAATCGAGCCGCGGATCCACACCCTGGGAATAGAGATTCATGGCCATCGTCACCAGGCACATGTTGCCGGTGCGTTCGCCGTTACCCAGCAGCGTGCCCTCGACACGATCAGCACCTGCCATCACGCCGAGTTCGGCCGCCGCCACACCGCAGCCGCGGTCGTTGTGCGTGTGCAGGCTCACGCGCAGTTTGTCGCGGTGGTCGATGTGCGCGCACATCCACTCGATCATGTCGGCATAGATATTCGGCGTGCTCATTTCCACGGTCGCGGGAAGATTGATCACCACCTTCTGGCCGGTTTGCGGCTGCCAGACCGCAACCACGGCGTTCACCACCTCTGCGCAGTAGTCCAGCTCCGTGCCGGTAAAGCTCTCGGGCGAGTACTGGAACTCCCATTCGGTTTCCGGGTGCTGCGCCACCATGTCCTTTATCCATCGGGCACCCTGCACGGCGATGGCCTTGATCGCCGCGCGATCCATGCCGAATACGCGCTCGCGCTGCACCGTGGAGGTGGAGTTGTACAGATGGATGCTCGCCCTCTTCGCGCCCTTCAGCGACTCGATGCTGCGGGCGATCAGTTCTTCGCGCGCCTGGGTGAGCACCTGGATGGTCACATCCTCCGGTACCAGGTCTGCTTCGATGATCTTGCGCACGAAGTCAAAATCCGGTTGCGAGGCCGCCGGAAAGCCCACCTCGATTTCCTTGCAGCCGATATCAACCAGCAGGCCGAACAACTGTGTCTTCTGCGCGACCGTCATCGGATTGACCAGCGCCTGGTTGCCATCGCGCAGGTCGACTGCACACCAGTCGGGCGCGCGGTCGATGACCTGATCGGGCCATTTGCGCTGCCATCCCGTAACGGGCCTGAAAGCGCTGTACTTGCGGTGGTCGTAACTCATGGTCGTGCTCCGGCAAAAACGCCCGCCTGGTCAGGCTGGTTGCGCACAGTGTAGGCGCTTGCCCCGGCAATTGGCTGGCGTATTTGCCATCTGCATGGCCATTTGTGGCATATTCTTGCTCTTTCTGATCACATAAAGGCATATCCTGCCATGACTATCCTCAAACTCGACCGTATCGACCGCCGCATCCTTGCCGAACTCCAGCTGGACGGCGGCCTCAGCAACCAGGCACTGGCCGAGCGCGTGGGCCTCTCCCCGTCACCCTGCCTGCGCCGGGTCAAGGCGCTGGAAGAGGCCGGCGTGATCGGTAAACGGGTGACCTTGCTGGACCGGAAGAAACTGGGCCTGTCGCTCACCGCACTGATCCAGATTTCAATGGACCGCCATACGCCGGAGCGCTTCGAGAAATTCGAGAGTACGGTGAAGCAGTTCCCCGAAGTGCTCTCCTGCCTGCTGGTCACCGGCCAGGATGCCGACTACCTGCTGATCGTGGTAGTGCCCGACATGGATACCTACCAGGACTTCCTGCTGAAGCAGATCACGCGCATCCCCGGCGTGTCCGGCGTGCACTCGAGCTTCGTGATGCGCTGGGTGGTCGATACGACAGCGCTGCCGTTGAGCTACCTGGCCTGACCACGACCTCGCCTGACCACAAGCCCAAAAAGAAAAACCCCGCACGAGGCGGGGTTTTCCCAGGCTAGACGTTTTAGGCTAGACGTTTAGACGAGCGGTTCAGGCAGTCGCGACGCTGCGACGGCGAGCCACACCCATCAGGCCGAGCGCCGAACCAAACAGCCAGACGGCTGCCGGGACCGGGACGACGGTGTTGAAAGTCATGAAGTGCGTACCGGCAAGGCCGATATCGATGCCGTTCGACAGGATCAGCTGTCCGCCCGTACCGGTGTTGTCGACAACGATCGTCCACAGGTCGTAGGCACCGTCAGTGGCCTCGCAACCAGCACCAGCAGCGCCAGCAGCCAAGGAGGTCAGGCCGCGAACGTTGCCGCCAGCGGTGTCATCACCACCGATGGTGCGGTTCACGCAGAGTGCATTGCCGCCGACGTTGTATGTCGCAAAGCTCGAAACCACGAAATCACCGCCGTTCAGCGTATTCGCACAGCCTTGAGCACCAACGCCGACCAGGAAGCTGCCTTCGACACAGTTATAGCTCGCAGCGGTCGTGGTCATGGTCGCCGTGTTGATGTTCAGATTGACCGACTTGTCACTGACCACAGACGGCCCGAACGGACTGCTGGACAAGTGTGAGGTGCTCTGAAACGTGCCGCTGGCAGCCAGCGTCGTGCCATCCCAGTCCCAGGTGGCGGTGGAACCGACCACGCCATTGGCGATTTGCCAAGCAGACGTGAAGGTGCTGCAGCCCGTACCGGCAGTGTTTGAGGGTGGTGTGCAGGCCTTGAAGACCTGGGTGCTGAGCGTGCCGCTGCTGCTGCGGGTATTGTCAGCCACCAGCTCCAGCGAGACGGCGCTGGCAACGCCAGACGCTGCAAGCAGGGCAACCGAGACCGACGTCAAAAGTACTTTCTTCACAAGAATATCCTCCAGAGGTTTATATAATAGTTTTACTTACCGCACTGAAAGTCCGTATCTTGATTCTTCCCCAGCCCCAGCGGTCGAAACGCCGTGGGGTGAAACTCGAATCCCCTATTAACTTTAGTCGATAGATACGGGTTATTACGCATTGGTAATGCGACGATTCGACTCTATGTGTTTTCGAGTACTAAGGATAGTCCTATTGTACATAAGCACCGAATTTATCGCATGACAGCGCAACCTGCGGACAGGCACAGGATGCTGC
This sequence comes from Pseudomonadota bacterium, assembly GCA_963204745.1. Taxonomy (GTDB): domain Bacteria; phylum Pseudomonadota; class Gammaproteobacteria; order Steroidobacterales; genus SHZI01. The sequence goes on along the minus strand of CAUJHF010000050.1, from coordinate 3,447 downwards.
GGCGCGTACAGAACAATTCTTATCATCCCTGCTGCCCGAGATACGTATGGAATAGCCCCTGCGGGTCATACTTTTGCCGCAGGGTTTGCAGGCGCTGCCAGCTGGCGGGCGAATAGCACTGGCGAATACGCTCGGGATGCCCCTGGCCCTCGACCTCGTTCACGTAATGGCCCTTGGCATACGGATCCATATGGGTGGTCGCCTGCTCCAGCCAGCGATAGTAGAACTCGTCGTCCTTCTCGTCGTCCCAGATGGCGAAACAGCCCACGTAGTGCCGGGCAATGGAAGAAAAGCAGGCATCGGCATGGGTCTTTAGGTTCAGGCCATAACTGGCGATGACATGGCAGATCGGCGACCGGGCGGTGCGGAAATGATCCGACAGGTCGTGGAGAATCTTGCCCGGTTCATCGGTGATGGCGCTCTCGGCCGCGTAACGCCCCATGTAGCCGCCCGGCGTTGCAGTGCTGAAGAACTTCGGGAATAGCTCCATCAGGGTGAAGGGCTGATCCTCTTCCTTGACGACAGCCTCGGTGGCAATCGGTGATTGCGCGAGCGGCGCCAGCATGGCGCGAGACTCCTCGGCGGAATAACCGAAGGCAAACGCCGTCAGGAAACAGATCTTGGACTGCTCCGGCGGTGCATCGGGTGGCGCCTCCGGGTTGTGCATGAGCAGGGCAAGAATCTCCAGCCGCGGATCTTTCGCGGGAGCCAGCTTGTCCAGCGTCGCGGTCATGGTCGCCAGCTTGTCGAGCGGCAGTATCCAGGAACTCACGCGGATCGCCCTGGGCAGCGGATAGGCCTTGAGCTGAAAGCGTGTGACTGCGGCAAAAAGCCCGGGGCCACCGCCCCGCACCGCCCAGTAAAGGTCCGGATTTTCGGTCGCATTGGCGACTACGCGCCGGCCATCGGCAAGCACCAGCTCGGCACCCTCGATATTGAAGGTCGCCATACCGTCACGATAGGCGTGGTTCCAGCCGATGCCGCCACCGAGCAGAAAGCCCCCCATGCCAACCGTCATGCAGTGGGCAGTGGGGAAAGTCAGATCGTCCTCGGCAAGCCTGGAGACCAGCTGGATGGCACGCACGCCGGTCTGTACCGAGGCGATCTGGCGTTGCTTGTCGACCTTGATATCGGTCAGCGCGGACAGATCCAGGCAGATGCCGCCATCGCGCAGTGAAGCACCGGTCGGATTGTGACCACCGCTGCGGATGGCGATCTTCAGCTTGTTCTGCGCGGCATAGCGGATCACCGCTGCCACCTCGGCTTCGGAGCGCACCTGGACGATCAGGTCCGGATAGCGATTCGGCTTGCTCCGGTGCCAGACCAGGGCCTGACGCAGAGACTCATAGCTGCCGTCGCTGCGCGCGATGATCCGGCCATCGAAGCCGGGAATCCCGGCGGCCGGAGGGGACCCGGCCGGCACAGCCCAACCCTTGCCAGAGCGCAGCATCCCCAGTGCGCCAACCGCACCCAGCGAGACCAGTTGCTTTAGCGCGATACGACGTGAGGCAGGGAAAGGATCCATGCACAGCCTCCTGATCCAGGTTGACGACACGCGCAGAATTCACCGCAAATACCAGCCTGCACAAGCCCCGATGCGCATTGACTGGCCGGCAAACGCGCCAGGGGCGTCGAGGATTGCGCCTGCCGGCCACTTGCGCCACGATGATCCCGTCCCGTTGATTCGAGACCACGAAGATGCAAGCTCCCGCACCTGCATTGCCACTCTCGCAATTTACCGCGCTCGCCACCGATAACCCGTTGCGCGCCCGCGAGCATCTGTCCCGGCTGTTCCGTCCGCACCGCATCGTGCTCGGCGAACCGCACCGGAACATAGACTTCCGGCATAACCGTGCCGATCTTGGCCTCATGTCGGTCAATACGCTGCGCTACGGTGGCGAGGTCACGATACAGGCCCCCACGCCGGCCGATTCCTACCTGGTGAAGATCACGCTGCGCGGCACCAGCGAAGTCAGTCAGGGGCACGACACCTACCGGACGGAAGCATCGACTGTTTGCGTCCTGAATCCGACACGCAATCTGGTCGATCACATGTCAGCCGACTTCGACATGCTCGTCGTGCAGCTGGACGGACCGGCGTTGCGCCTCGCACTGACGGAGAATTTCGGCATCACCGCCCGGCAACCGCTGGAATTTCTGCCCACGACGCACCGCCTCGACGGGGCGATTGGCGGCTTTAGCCGTCTGGTGCGTGCGATCTGCGACGATCTGGACTCGGGCACGAGCAGTTTTGCCCGCACGCAGATACGCGCCCCGCTGGCCCGGACACTGATGAGCCTCGTCCTGACGGATCTGCCGCACAGCTACAGTGCCCGGCTGCCGCGTGCCGACGAACCGCTGGCACCGCGCTATATACGCGCGGTCGAGGACTACATTGACGCACACCTGACCGATCCCATCGGACTTGACGACCTGCTGGCGGTGGCCGGCGGCAGCGCACGCACACTGCAAACCGGGTTCATTCGCCATCATGGCACCACGCCCATGCGTTTCCTGCGCGACCGGCGCCTCGACCATGCACGTGCCGAGATCCTGCGCCAGCCCGGCGCGCGGGTAACCGATATCGCGATAGCGTGCGGCTTCAGTCACCTCGGCCGGTTCGCACGGCAGTACCGTGTACGTTTCGGCGAGCCGCCGTCGCATACGCGCCGCTGAGCCGGCTCCACCCGTTCAGCGAGGCGTGAATCCGGTGATGTCGTAGTCGCGCAGCTCGACCTGCTGATAGAGCACACGCTCGAAACGTGCCTTGTCATCCGCTGGCACGGTCGCATCCATGCCGATCTTGGTGACGGTACCGCTCTTGCCGTCTTCCGCCATGCTGACCATCGGATTGAGAATATGACCTTCCTCGCCCGGCAGGATGAGCATTCCCGTGTCGGGATTGAAGCGCGTGGTTATCGCCCACTCGACATCCACCGGATCGAAGATATCGACATCCCTGTCCACCACGACGGCGCGTTGCAGTGATCTGAACGCAGCGAAGGTATCGCGGAGGATCTCCTGACAGGTGCCTGGCGCTGGCGAGTCGACCTGCACCACAGCCTGGTAAAAACCACAGCCACCGGGTGGCAGGAAAACCGCCGTCACTTCCGGGTGGCAGGCTTTCAGCGCCCGATAGATGGCGGCTTCTGCAGTCAGGCCGACGGTATTCCAGACCTCGGGTCCGGAAAGTACCGTATGCAGGACAGGATGCTTGCGGTGGGTGATGGCCTTGACCTGCATTACCCAGCGCCGGTCGCGATCACCATAAAAACCGGTCACTTCACCGAACGGCCCCTCTTCCTCGCGCAGGCCAGGCAGGACTTCCGCCTCGATCACGAACTGCGATGTGGCGAAGGCCGGCACGTTCACCGTCTGCCCCCGGACCATGGCAAGTGGCCGGCCGATCAGATGGTGTGCGACGTGGTGCTTGTTGTCACCCAGGCG
>CAUJHF010000049.1 GCA_963204745.1 Pseudomonadota bacterium | reverse complement strand
GCCTGGCTGGCCTGCCTGCTCATCATCACCCTGCTCGGAGCGCTGTTCACCGAGACCCTGCTCGAGTCGCTGCTGGAGCAGCGCTTCGTCCACTCCACCCGGGCGCTGTACGGCATCGGACGTCTGGCGGGGCTGGGCTTCTTGATGGCGACGCAGCAGGTCAGTGTGGTCAACATGTTGTGGGTGGACATCGTGCTGTCGGCCTTGCGCTGGATCGGGGGCGAGTTCGTGCTCATCCGACAACTGCGGCACCTGCAGCCGGACGGCTCGCGCACCTTCACGGCCGCCGAGATCCTGCGCTATGGCTGGCACCTTTCTGGCGCGCAGCTCATGAACGCTGCGGCCTCCGCCGGCGCGCTGCGCACCATCGTCGCCAGCGGCCTGGGGGTCAACCTGGCGGGCCAGTTTGCCTTTGCGCAGCAGATGCTCAAGCTGGCGACGCAGAGCATGCCGACGACCTGGATGGCCAACGTGGTGCGGCCGATGCTGATCGCGCGCCATCGTGCCGGCGAATCAGGCGCCACCGCGGTATCGGGAGGCTTGCTGTGGAAGGTCAATCTCGGGCTCGCTCTGGCCATCGCGGGGGCGGCTGCGGTCGGCGGCGACGCGCTGATGTCGCTGCTCAGTGGCGCGCGCATCACCGACGGCGGCTGGCTGCTGACGGTGGCACTGCTCGCCGGTGCCGCGCTGACCCAGAACCAGGTCACGACCATGATGATGCAGGTCTACCGCCAGTCGGCACAGGTGCGGGCGGCGGCGCTGGCGGCACTGAGCGTGCCCTTGTTGGTGCTGCTTGGGGCGCGCAGCTCGCTCGACCTGGCGGCCGCGGGGCTGGCGGCGGGCACGGCGCTCATGCTTGCGACCAGCGTGCTGCTGCTGCAGCGCGAGTCCAATCGCATCGTGCTGGACCTGGGAGGTCTGGTCCGGGTGCTGCTTGCCTTGACGCTGGCTGTGGTCGTCGGCGTGCTGGCGGGACGCTGGAGCTTGTGGCTCGCGCTCGCGGCGTTCGCCTTGGCCTACCTGGCGGCGCTGGCGCTGTCGCGCCCGCTCAGCAGGCCGGAGTTCGAGATCTTGCAGCGCGTCGCTGGACGTCCCTTGGGCATGCTGGCGGGGCTGGTCAGGCGGCAGGAGGGGCAGACATGAGAGCGGCGGCGCGGACGGCGGCGGTGCATGCGGCCATGCGGGCCGCCAGCAGACCATGAGTGCCGACGCCGGCCAGGACAGCGGGGCCGCGCTGGCCATCGACTTCGTGGTCGGCACCGGCCGCTGCGGGTCCACCTTCGTGCACGAGGTGCTGGCCCGACACGAAGCCTTTGGCTTCGTGTCCAACATCGAGGACAGGCTGCCGCGGCTGAACCGGCTGGGCCGCTACAACAGCGCGCTGTATCGCAGTCCGCTCGGCCGGCATACGGCCAAGGACGGATTGCGATTCGCGCCCTCCGAGGCCTACCGCATCATCGGCCGCGAGGTCTCGCCCATCTACGTGCGGCCGGCGCGCGACCTGGTCGCCGACGACGTCACGCCTTGGCTGGCGCAGCGCTTCCAGCGATTCTTCGGCGAGCGGGCGGTGGCGCAGGGGAAGACCCGGTTCACGCACAAGTACACCGGCTGGTCGCGACTGGGTTTCTTCGACCGCATCTTTCCGCAATCGCGCTTCGTGCACATCGTGCGCGACGGTCGCGCGGTGGTGAACTCCTGGCTTCAGATGCCATGGTGGGACGGTTACGGCGGGCCCGAGAACTGGCTGTGGGGGCCCTTGACCACGGCGGAGAACGAACGCTGGCAGGCCAGCGGGCGTTCCTTCGTGCTGCTGGCTGCCATCGGCTGGCGCCGGTTGATGGAGAGCCACGCCGCGGCAGGGCTCGAACTGCCGTCCGACCGCCTGCTGACCCTGAGGTATGAGGACGTCCTGGCGCAACCACGGGAGAGCTTTGCACGCATGCTCGCGTTCATGTCGTTGCCCGTGACGAGGGCATTCGAGCGCGAGATCGCACGCACGCGGGTCGACGCCGGGCGGGCACGTGCCTTCGAGCGCGATCTCGATCAGGGTCAGCTGTCACTCATTGAATCGGAACTGGCGCCGCTGTTGCTGCAGCATGGCTATTGCTGAGGACAGGACATGCACCGACACACCCCAGGCAGCAGCACTCCCAAGAATCTCCCATGAAGCCCGTCTTCATCCTTGGTCCGGGACGCTCCGGAACCACGCTGCTCTACAAGCTCGTGTGCGCCATGCCGGACGTGGCCTACCTGAGCAACTACCAGCGGCGCTATCCGCGGACGCCGCTGTGGGCAGCCCTGCAGCGAACGGTGCGCTCTGCCTACGACGTAAAGCGCCGGACCTGGTTCCAGGACGGGGGCGGCGCGAATTTGGTGCATGGTGATTCGTGGGTCCAGCAGATGGTGCCCAAGCCGGTGGAGGGAGAGTCGGTCTACCAGGCCTGCGGTGGGGTCGGGCTGGATGGCCTGGATCGGCCACTGGACGATCGGGTCGCACGCGCGCTGCAGCGGCGCTTGGCGGCGATCTGTGCGGCTGCGGGGCAGCCTGTGCTGGTGTCCAAGCGCACCGCCAACAACCGGCGCGTTCGGCAGCTGCTGCAGGCCTTTCCGGACGCCCGCTTCGTCTGCATGTTGCGCGACGGGCGCGCGGTGGCGCGATCGCTGGTTCGGGTTCGGTGGTGGTCAGACCACAGCTTGTTCTGGTGCGGACGGACGCCGCGAGAACTGGTTGCCGAAGGGCAGGACGAGCTTGCACTCGCGGCCCGCAACTGGGTGGAGGAGATGGCGGTGATGGAGGATGGCTTGCGGCTGATCGCGCCGGCGCGGCTGCTGCTCCTGAACTACGACGAGCTGCTGGCGCAGCCGCGGGCCAGCCTGCAAGCGCTGCACGATTTCATGCAGACCGGGCGCGGACTTCCGCCAGCCTACTGGGACTTCGTCGCCTCGCTGGCGCTGCAACCCACGGCGGCCGACTGGCTGCAGCGGCTGCCGGGTGAGGAGCGCGAGCGCATCGACGCGATCCAACAGACCACACTGGAGCGCTGGGGCTTTGCGCTGAAGGGCGGTGGTCCGGCGCTGCCAGCCTGGTCGGACGCCGGTGCGGCAGTGACCGGATGATGGGCCACGCCGCTGCGCCGGGCGCAGCCTCCCTGCTGTCGATCAACAACTACCACTACCGCCGTGGTGGGGCGGAGGTGGTGTATCTCGAGCAGAACGCCTTGTTCGAGCAGCGGGGCTGGAAGGTGATTCCGTTCGCGATGCGCCATGAGCACAACCTGCCCACGCCCTGGTCAGAGCACTTCGTCGACGAGATCGAGTTCGGCCAGCGCTACGGCATGGCGCGCCAGCTGGTCAATGCGGCCAAGATCATCTGGTCGACTGAGGCGCGGCGCAAGATCGAAGCGGTGGTACGCGTGCAGCGGCCGAGCATCGCACACGCGCACAACGTCTATCACCATATCTCGCCGGCGATCTTCGGCAAGCTGCACGAGCTTGCTGTGCCGGTGGTGCTGACCCTGCACGACCTGAAGATCGCCTGCCCGGCGTACAAGATGCTCACCCACGACGGCGTGTGCGAGCGTTGCCGCGGCGGTGCCCTTTGGAACGTGGCGCGGCACCGCTGCGTGAAGGACTCGGCCGCGCTGTCCGCGCTCATCCTGCTGGAGTCGGTGGCGCACCGGCTGCTGGGCTGCTACCGCCGGCACGTCAGCCGTTTCGTCGTGCCCAGCCGCTTCTACCTGGAGAAGTTCGTGCAGTGGGGATGGCCGCGCGAGCGCTTCACCCATGTGCCCAACTTCGTGGACGCGGCAGCGCTGCAGCCCGATTCAAAGGTGGGAGACTGCTTCGTCTACTTCGGCCGCCTGGCGCCGGAGAAAGGATTGCAGACGCTGTTGCGGGCAGGCGCCCAGGCGGGGGTGAAGCTCAGGATCGCGGGGACAGGGCCGCAGGAGGCCGTGCTCAGGGCGCTGAGTGCGTCGCTGGGCGCGGATGTGGAGTTCCTGGGCTACCGCAGCGGCGCCGACCTGCATGCGGTGGTCCGCTCGGCGCGCGCCGTGGTGCTGCCTTCCGAGTGGTACGAGAACGCGCCGATGACGGTGATGGAGGCCTATGCGCTCGGCCGGCCGGTGATAGGCGCCGACATCGGCGGAATTCCGGAGCTGGTCAGGCCGGGCGAGACGGGTTCCATCTATCCCAGCGGGGATGTCGGCGCCTTGGCTGCGGTGCTGGCGCAGATGAGGGCTATGCCGGATGCGCAAGTCGCTGCCATGGGCCGCGCCGGTCGGTCCTGGGTGGAAACCGAGTTCACACCGCAGAACTATGTCCAACGCATGCTGGCGCTGTACGCCGAGCTGGGTGTCCGGGCATGACCGCCACGCTGCCAGACCCACTGCCGCCTGGCCCTGCACACCCGCGGCCGCACATCGTGTGGCTGGGACTGCGCGGTTTCCCGGGGGTGCAGGGTGGTGTCGAGACCCACGCCGAACACCTGTGCCCGCAGCTGGTGAAGCAGGGCTGCCGGATCACGGTGATCACGCGTGCGGCCTATCAGCCCAGGGCGGTCGGCGCGCAATGGCAAGGGGTGGAGATGCGCAGCCTGTGGGCGCCGCGCTCGCGCGGGCTGGAGGCGCTGGTCCACACCACCCTGGGCGTGCTGTACGCGGGCCTGCTGCTGCGCCCCGACATCCTGCACATCCAGGCCATTGGTCCGGCAATCGTGACGCCGCTGGCGCGGCTGCTGGGGATGAAGGTGGTGGTCACCCACCACGGCCCAGACTACGACCGCCAGAAGTGGGGCCGACTGGCGCGTCTGGCGCTGCGTCTGGGCGAGCGCTGGGGCATGCGCTGGGCGCAGCGGACGATCGCGATCTCACGCGTGATCGAAGAACTGGTGGTGCGCAAGCACGGGGTGTCCTCGGCGGTGATTGCCAATGGCGCCAGCCTGCCGGAGCTGCCGGCCGACATGGGCGCACTCGTCGGCTTCGGCCTGCAACCTCGGCGCTACGTGCTGCTGGTCAGCCGCCTGGTGCCCGAGAAGCGGCATCTGGACCTGATCGACGCCTTCGAGCGTGCCGCCTTGCCGGGCTGGAAGCTGGCCATCGTGGGCGGAGCCGATCACCCGGACGAGTACACCCGCCAGGTGCAGGCTCGTGCGGCCGCCGCATCCGCCGTGGTCTGCACCGGTTTTCAAAGCGGCGACGCCCTGGCGCAGCTGTACGCGCATGCCGGCCTGTTCGTCCTGCCCTCATCACACGAGGGCTTGCCGATTGCCCTGCTGGAGGCTTTGTCCTACGGTCTGTGCCCCCTGGTGAGCAACATCCCGGCCAACCTGGAGGTCGGTCTGCCGCCAGCGCACTACTTCGCGCTTGGTGACATCCAGGCTCTGACTTCGGCAATGAAAAGCTTGGTCCGATCGGATGGGAATGCAGCCGTGGGGGTTGACTGGCGGCAGTGGGTGGGCGAGCGCTACAGTTGGCTTGAGGCCGCGCGCCAGACCGCCGAGGTCTACCGGAATCTGCTCGCCGCCGAAGCACGGAATGGCAGCAACCCGCACCACGAATGATCAACTTCCTGATCGTTGGCACCCAACGCACCGGCAGCAGCGCGCTGGGCGACGGCATAGGCCTGCATCCGCAGGTGGCGTGCGGATGGGAGTGGACGCTGCGGACCCCACCCTGGCGCGCGATCCGCATCGCCGAAGCCGGCTTGCGCGCCGAGTTCGGCGTGCTCGGCAGCAAGGACCAGGTACACATGGGGGAGCGTTTCAGCGAGCAAACGCAGGCGCTCGGATTCCGCAGGCTGTTTCGGTCGTCGGATAAATGGCTTGTGCACCCGGCGGTGGCTCCGGCGCTGTGGCTGGACCGGCTGGAAGCACACATCGACTGGCTTGGCAGGCGACCCGACATCCGTGTCATTCATATCGTCAGGGAGGACAACCTCGGCTGGCTGCGCTCGCGCAACGTGGCACGCCAGTCGGGCATCTACTTTGGCAGACCGTATCCGGTCGATACCTTGGTCAGTGTCGACCTCACCGAAGCAGGACGGCGCATTGCGGCCAAGGACTGGGTCGATCAGCGGCTGAGCAGCATCGCCAGGCGCAACCCATACCTGGCGGTGAGTTACGACGCGTTTCGACGAGACAACCTCCCGGTGCTGAACCGTGCGATCGAATTCCTGGGGCTGGATCCCACCCTCCTGCCATCGCCGGAACTTCACATGCGCGCAAAGCCACAATCGAGCACAGCCACCCAGAACAATGTCCGGAATCATTCGGAGTTGGTGGCCTATCTCCACCAGACCGGCTTGCTGCGCAGTGAAATCCCTATGCCTGCCGCCTCGCGTTGAGCGAGGCGGCAACGGCCTCGACAAGTACAGCACAGATGGACCGACGCGCCGCACTGATCGCTGGAACGGGATTGATGGCAAGCGCCTGCGCGGGTTCGGCCGAACAGAGTGCCGACCCGCGCAGCACCCCCAAATGGCATCCGGGCCACTATGCATTCGTGGGCACTGCGCCCATTCAGGAGCGATATTTGCCTGGCGTCATGCGCGGCGTGCAACGCATGTACGCTTGGTCAGATCTCGAGCCGCGCGAAGGAGAGTACGACTTCGCGGCGATCCAGTCTGACATCCGGCGGCTCTCCTCCATGGGCAAGCAGCTGGTTGTTCAGCTCCAGTACAAGTCCTTTCGACCCGGCGAGCGCCGGGTTCCTCAATATATTGTTGGAGCGGATTACGGCGGAGGGGTCTATCAAACCAAGACAGGTGCCTGGAATCCCGTGCTCTGGAATTTGCGGGTTGGCGAGCGCATGGATAAGTTGTATTTTGCACTCGCACAGGTCTTCGATATCGATCCGAGGCTTGAAGCCATTGTGTTGCCAGAAACAGCACCGTCGGCTGCTTTGATTATGCAGCCGCAGCCGGGGGTAGAGCGGTACTCATTGCCTATTTATATCGATGCCTTGAAGGCGCGAATGTCTGCATTGCGCAAGGCGTTTGTGCAAACAGTGGTGATTCAGTATGTCAACTACCCCGTCGCAATTCTGGCAGAGCTTACAGCGTTCATGCGTGATCATGGTATCGGTCTTGGCGGGCCGGATGTCTATCCCCGGCCATTGGACCCCTCTCAGCAAACCCTGGAGGCCTACCGCTACTACCCGGCACTATCCAGCATAGTACCCTTGGGTGCCGCAGTTCAGGCATCCAACTACACTGTTGCCGCCAAGAAGCGTTCCGCCGCAACGGCGCGCGGAAGGGATAGTGCCTCAGTCGAGACCACTGAACAGGAAGAGCAGCCCATATCTATCGAAGAATTTATCCAATTCGCAAAACGAAATTTGCGACTTAACTATCTTTTCTGGTCGGTGTTTCCTGGTGTGAATTATGAACGGGTTGTTGCTGCCTTAAGTTTGCGCGCTGACAGAGGTAATTTGATATCCGACTTATCCATAGAATTGCCAAGAATGGCATACGGAAAGTCACTAGAAAGATCTTGATTATCCTGTTGCTGGGTGCGAAGATCTAACCATAAACCCAAAGTCACGTTGACTGCGGTGTGCAAATTCTTGCATCTCTCATTTCAAGTTGAGATGCTTAACACGAAGGTGCAAACAGCGAATGTTGACATATCTAATGCCGAGGCGATCGCCACCAATTCAAAGCGATGACGAGGATGTTTTAGTCCCACTATTGTGGGCTTGTTGGAGCGTGTTGCCGGTGAGTTCCTGGACGAGCTGGAGTATCCGGGTCACAGTGCATGGAAATCCAAAACCCAGCGTATGGCGCTGGCAGTACTGAAAGATTCGAGGTTGGGCGACCGTGGCCGTGGATCGGATTCGAAGTCATGGCTGGGCGGTTTTCCCAGCCTTATGGCGGGCGCTGCGCGTCAGTCGCATGCAGGATAGCGTTGATCGCAGCCGATGAAATCGTATTGCAGGCGGAGTTGTCGACTCTTTGGTACGGATACACGGCGCCCGTGTTCAGCACGGTGCAATTATCGATCTTGTCGATTTGCAACGTTTTGATGGAAACAAACTGAATGCGGTCATATCTTCGTGTCAATCTGTGGGATTGTCCAGCGATTCCATTCTCGATAACTCAGAATGATTTCTGAAGGGCTGTGATGACTAATGCAGATCGATCTTCGGTGGCCGGTGATATTTTGAATTATTTGTTCACTAATTTTGTGAACTTCGTGCAGCGGTTCATTACTCCATTTGGAGTGCGGATACGACGCGCTCGACGTAGGCGAAACGTTGCGCCGCCCAGCGAGTCCTTGCGTGCTCGTCTTGCTGAGCTCGGTATTGACGTTGATCGAATCTGGTGGGGGCCGATGACGCTATTCCCATCAAAGATCGAGTTCCTGATGCATGAAATTGAGGCCAAACCGCCACGCCTGCTACTTGAAGTTGGCAGTGGCAGCAGTACTCCGGTGCTGGCGGCACTCGCGGAGCACCATGGATTTGAAATTGTCTCGCTGGAGAACCATGTCGGTTCTGCACGCTATGTTCGTGAGATGTTGGGAGCAGGTGTAGGGGCGTCGAGGGTGAAGCTGATCGTTGCGGGGTTTCGTCGGCGTTGGCGACCAGATGGAAGCGGATACTGGTGGTATGCCGTGGATTTGGGTGAAGTCGGACGACTATTTGACATGGTCGTGGTCGATGGGCCTATGGGCGCGCTTGTTGGCCGCGACGGCGCACTGCCGGAGATCCAGCCGTACTTGGCGCCCCAGCATCGAATTTATTTGGACGATGCCAATCGGGCGCATGAAAAGGCTTGTATTGCCTCATGGCAAGCCCAATTCCCGGGCTTGTTAGTTGAGCGACCTGCACTATGTCGTGGCATGGCTAAACTCCGCATTCAATTCGTGTAACAAAGTTCGCGTGAACGTTGTTCATTAGTCTTCTTGCCTGCAGAATTGCTATTCAAGAAAGCACTACTCGTCGGTTTGCAATAATAGTGCAAACGAATCACGGAATAATCAGGTATTGTCCGGCTGCGAATCGCAAGGATAATACTTGGAATGGTGTAGAAAGCGTCGCGCTTGGCTGCCCATCAATCAGACGACCATTGCCAACGATCTGCACAACGTTCGTTGTTGGGTCGATCTTTTTGAAAATGAACTGGGCAGTCTCGGTTGGCAAAGATGGCAAGATGAGCCGGAACCCGCTGTTCTCGGCATTCAAGAGAGCCAAACCATTCATGTCTGAGCCAAGAACGGCGTTATTGTTCAGGGCTGAATATGTGCTACATCCGATCTGCATGCTCCCGTAGACAGGTCCAGTTCCGTAAGTCCTCAGACGTGAACCATACACCTCAACACGCCCGAAGCCTGGATTGGAAACGGTTTCTGGGGTAGTGGCCAAGCTTGGATTCTCCGCCTGCAAATAGCAACCGAATATCCTGATCCATCCCCCCGGGCCTTCCAGGCGCAGGCAATTGACCGCAACGCCATCAGGCGCGCCATCGTTGCGGCATATCGACCATACGCCGTGAAGCACGACTCGGCCCGAGCCGTTCGCCTCAACCAAGACGCCGATTACGCGCTCATTGCTGTTCGAAACGGGGGGGTAGCCATAGCCGGTTCCGATTTTGCCCCCGAAGACATAGATTCTGCAGTAAGCGCGCGCGAGTATGCCGATGTGGTCGCTGCCTGCGCCTGTCAGGTGGATGTTGGTATCGTGAACGTAGACGATGCCGCCTGCCCTGAGGGCTATGCCTACGGCTGTGGAGACGATGGTGCAGTTGCGAATCTCTGCGCGGGCGACATAGTTTCGTGCCAGAACAGCATTCCCTGACCCGATCAGACCGATGTAGGCGTCCACGAGTTGAAAATCAGCGAGATTGGCCGTCGCTAGTTCAACGGCGCCACGGTATTGTGAATGACCAGAACTTAGTATTGTGATTCGCTCGAGTCGCGCGTAGCTGGCAGCCTGAATATTGTTCAGGCCGCTGGTGAGTATTACGCTGCTTTGCTGGTCCGTGCCCATGATGGTGACGTAGCTCTTCATGAGTACCGCACCGCCAGATTGGGATAGATCGTAAACTCCAGGGTCCAGAATGATGACGTAACGTTTGCTGTCAGACGCGTCAACGATCGATGCCATCGCCGACTGTAGCGTCTGAAATGATCGCTGCGGTCCGACACGCACCAATTGCGGCGACTCGAGATTCAATTGAGCCGCTTGAACGGAGCCGCTATGGAGGGAAAGCGCAGCGGGAATTCCGAAGGCGACGGCCGCCGACAGAAGCGCAGTGCGCCGTTTACTTGCTTGGTCGGTCTCAGGTTTCATCATGATGTGCGTAGCGTTGATGAGATCAAAGCCAATGCTTCAAGTCGCGCTGCAGGAGTTCACACAGCGATGCAACATCGGGCGCGAACGACTGACGCAGGTCCTTCAAGGTTTCAGGGCGCGGATCAGGAATGACATCGGAGGGTGGGCGTCGGTTGGCGGCACGATACAAGCGGCGCAGGCCCAGATCTCCGATCAATCGCCACGTTCGTCCAACACCAGCGCCGTCAAGACCCTTTCGCACGGTGCCGACCGTGCGCTCCAGCCACCGGCTTCTCGGCATATAGCTTGCGTTGCTGTTGGTTGACAGTGCGCCTGGCGTGTGGAACGGATCGATGCCCAGGAACTCGAAAAGGCTGCGTGCAACCGCACCGCGATCCGCGCGAATGTCGTCCATCAGGATGACGTGCAACCGTTCCCTGCTGTAGCGTGTCAACCATCGCGAAAGGTGACGGTGATAGAGACCTTGCTCGACGTAGGTTGGGTTGGCCGCCAGTGCAGATTCGAAGGAATGATCGTCGGGAGGCAGGAGACCAAGTCTTGCGAGGTGACGGTGCTGCGATAGTGCTCGCTCCACGGGATCGCGCAGCGACACGACGATCCTGGCGTCTGGTACGTGGCGATGAATCCGCTCGAGGGCAGCAGGCTCGTGGAGATATGAAGGGGAGATCTCGCCTACGGCACGAGCGCCGGGTCGGTGCTCGAACTGGTGCCCATACCAGTGCAGTCCGTTTTCATAGTGATAGCTGAAGAAGTCCAGTTCCTTCGTCGGGGAGACGACGACCTCCGGATGATCGGCCAGGATGTCATACAGCCAAGAAGAGGCGCACTTCTGTGCGCCGATACCGAGAAACGTGACCTTCATCTGGCCAAGGCGCGTACACTCACCACGATGCAATCTCCCCACTGCGGCCGCAGAATTGCCGGCCAGGTCATTCTGGCATGGGAAGGTGATGCGGCGGGTTACCGCGCGCCGACTCGGCAGCCCCTTGGATGAGTGTCCTGCACCGTTGCCGGTGCAGGACCGTGATCTACATCACCCCAAATGGATCTGAATGAGCGGCCATGGCCGGGTTCGCGGTGCTGTAGCCGGCCAGAAGCGGTGCAGAAGCCATGGCTTCTGGGTCCATGCTCGTGTCCAAGGGTATCGATGAGGCGAACAGGGGCGGCGCAAACAGGGTGAAGTCGACGCTGCCGAGCGCAGCGCTGGCGCCGTCGATGATCGCAAACAAGGTGGAGTCGCCACCAACACCATCGGTCGGGTTGTAGTACAGGCGTCCGCTGCCTAGGTCATACCAGATGCCCACGTCGTCGGCGACACCGTTGCCTGTGCTGCCGTTGCCTTCGAAGTAGTAACCCGCGCCCAGGGTTCCGAGGCCTGTTCCTCCCGTCGAAAGGAGGGCTGAGAAGACGTCGTTGGCGAGCCAGATCTGATCTTCGCCGAACGCCGACTCGTACAGGGTATCGACGTTGGTCGCGGCGTTCAGCGCGGTGTCGAAGACGAAGCGATCTGCGCTGGCACCTGCGCCGGCGTACAAGGCGTCGTTGCCCGCCTTGCCCAGCAGGGTGTCCGCACCGGCCAGGCCGCTCAGCGTGTTGGCATTTCCGTTGCCAACGAGGGTGTTCTCCAGCCCGTTGCCAGTGCCGGTGTTGCCGGCGCCGGTGAGCTGCAGGAACTCGAAGTTCGCGTCCAGGGTCAGGTTGACGTTGGAGAACACGCGATCGTAGCCGTTGCCGGCACCCTCAGTCAGCGCATCTCCGGTGCCGACATCCACATAGTCGTCATCTCCGGCGCCGCCGTTCATGGCGTCGCTGCCCCCCCCGCCGATCAGGGTGTCGTTGCCAGCACCGCCAAGCAGCGAATCGTCGTCGCTGCCGCCGAGAAGGCTGTCGTTGCCGCTTCCGCTGGACAGGCTGTCGTTGCCGGTGCCGCCGTACAGGGTGTCGTTGCCGTTGCCACTGCCGATGGAGTCATTCCCGCCCTGGCCATAGAAGACGTCGTCGGCGCCGGCGCCAAACATCGCGTTGTCCATGTCGTTCGCGGTGCCGGTCTGGGTGCCAGTGGTGCGTGTATGAATCAATGTCTCGACATTGTTGGGAAGCACGTAGCTCACCATGTAGGAGCTGACCGTGTCGTTGCCCTCGCCAGCGTTCTCCACCACCAGGTCACCGAAGGCTACCACGTAGTAGAAGTCGTCTCCCTGTCCACCCACCGCGGTGTCGACCGCGCCCGCACCGTTGAGCACATCGTTGCCTGCGCCACCGATGAGGCTGTCGACACCCGTGCTGCCGTTGAGCGTGTCGTTGCCGTTGGCGCCATCGAGGGTGTCGTTGCCGCCGAGCCCTTCCAGAAGGTTGTCTCCCGCCTGACCGACGATCAGGTTGTGGAGATTGTTGCCCTGGCCGCTCGGGTTACCCGCACCAACGAGGTACAGCGTCTCCAGATGGTTGGCCAGGGTGTAGCTGGCGGCCGTGGAGTACACGATGTCGGTGCCCTGGTTGAACAGCTCGGTGATCGTGTCGGTGGCCGCGTCCACGTAGAAGCGGTCATCGCCGAGTCCGCCGATCATGGCGTCGGTGCCGGCTCCGCCATCCAGCGTGTCGTTGCCCAGACCGCCATCCAGTGAGTCGTCTCCTGCTCCGCCGTCGAGCTGGTCGTCGCCGCCACCCGCCAGGATGCTGTCATTTCCGGCCTCGCCGCTGATCGAGTTGGCACCGCTACCGTTGACGATCAGCACGTTGTCCACAGCGCTGCCGACCACCGAGGCGGCACCTCCGAGGGTCAGGTTCTCTATGCTGATCAGCTGGTCGCGGTTGCCGAAATAGGTGGACCAGCCGGTCGTGAGGTTGAAGCTGACGGCGGTGACCCAGGCGAGGTCGTGTACCAGGGTGTCGATGCCGGCGCCGCCGTCGTAGACGTCGTCATCGCTGCCGGACATCGCCTCGGTGTCGGTGATGAGGTCGTTGCCGGCGCCGGCGGAAACGGTGTCGGCGCCGGCTCCGGCGTTGATGGCATCGTCACCCCCCTGGGTGCTGATGTTGTTGGTGCCAGCGGTGCCGGTGATGGTGTCGTTGCCGTTGCCGGAGATCAGGTGCTCGAAATTGGGGAAGAACTCATCTCCCCAGTTGGAGACGCCGGTGCTCAGGTCCACGGCGTAGATGCCGTTCCAGCGGGTGAGGTCGATGGTGTCGTTGCCGCCGGCCCCGCCGTCCATGGTCTCACCGCCGATTTCGGCGATCATGTAGTCGTCACCGGCGTTGCCGTAGTAGAAGTGTTGGCTGCCGTCAGAGACGATGGTGTTGCTGCCGCTGCCGTCTTGGTAGATCTCGATATTGCGCAGGAAGGCGAGGGCATTAACACCGTTGCCGGTGATCGTCTGCGCTTCGAAATCGAAGGTGGTTCCGCTGTAGATGGCCGCGGAGTGGTCCAGCGTGTCGACGCCGTCACCGCCGTCGCTGTTGTCGTAGAACTCGCCGTTGAGCACGCGCAGGATGTCGTCGCCCGCCTCGCCGTAGACGAAATCGGTGACGAAGCCGCCTTGCAGCAGGTCGTTGCCGTCGCCGCCGTAGACGACGTCCTCGCCGCCGCCCGCAACCACGGTGTCGTTGCCGGTGCCGGTTCGGATGTCGTTGCCTGCTGCGGTGCCGGTGATGGAGTCGTTGCCAGCCCCGGCGACCAGGTTCTCGAAGTTGGTGTAGAGCTCGCCTACCCAGTTGGTCAGACCGGTTCCCATGTCCACGACGTAGTCGCCGCTCCAGCGTGCCAGGTCGATCGTGTCCAGACCACCGGCACCGCCGTCCATGGTCTCGTTGCCGAGCTCGGCCACCATCAGATCGTCGCCGCCGTTGCCGTAGTAGCTGCGGGAGTTGCCGTCGGAGACGATGGTGTTGCCGCCGCTGCCGTCCTGATAGACCTCGATGTTGCGCAGGAAGGCCGGGGCGTTGACACCGGTGCCGGTGATCGTCTGCGCTTCGAAGTCGAAGGTGGTGCCGCTGTAGTCGGCGGCCGAGTGGTCCAGTGTGTCAGTGCCGTCGCCGCCGTCGCTGTTGTCGTAGAACTCGCCGTTGAGCACGCGCAGGATGTCGTCCCCCGCCTCGCCGTAGACGAAATCGGTAAAGAAGCCGCCTTGCAGGAGGTCGTTGCCGACGCCGCCGAAGAGCGTGTCCGCACTGCCGCCGGCGATCAAGGTGTCATTTCCGGCCAGCCCGGAGAGCTGGTTGGCGGCACCGTTGCCGGTGATGACGTTGTCGCGCGAGTCGTTGCCGGTGCCGTCGATGGCGGCGCCGCCGGTGAGGGTCAGGTTCTCCAGGTTGATGGTCAGCGTGTGGGTGACCGACGATTGCACGGTGTCGATGCCTCCGGCCACTTCGGCCGCCTGATCGCCCACGTTGTCGACGATGTAGAGGTCGTCGCC
>CAUJHF010000048.1 GCA_963204745.1 Pseudomonadota bacterium | reverse complement strand
CGCTGGCTCGACAGCGTGATGCGCGACCGCGCGCGCGGCGGCGTCACGGCGCTGCTGCGCAACATGGGCGCGGGGGCGATGGTCCTCGATGACAAGGGCGCCAGCCGCTGGGTCGAGGCGGCGGAATTGCAGCCCGGCATGGTGATGCTGGTCGCGGCGGGCGAGCGGCTGGCGGCGGACGGCCTGATCGTCGGCGGCGACAGCCATATCGACCTGTCGCTGCTGACGGGCGAAAGCGCGCCCGTTGCCGTGCATGTCGACGACCGTGTCCATGCCGGAACGCTCAATCTCGATGCGCCGGTCCGCGTCAAGGTGACGGCGGCGGGCGCCGACACCGCCATCGCCGACATCGCGCGGCTGATGGGGGAGGCGGCGCAGGGCAAGTCGCGCTATGTCCGCATCGCCGACCGCGCGGCGCGCTGGTACGCCCCGGCGGTCCACGCGCTGGCGCTGATCGCTTTCGCGGGCTGGATGGCGGTCGGCGCGGGCTGGCACCACAGCCTGCTGATCGCCGTCGCCGTGCTGATCATAACCTGCCCCTGCGCGCTGGGGCTGGCGGTTCCTGCGGCGCAGATCGTCGCGGCGGGCGCCTTGATGCGCGTCGGCGTGCTGATCAAGGACGGCTCCGCGCTCGAACGCCTGGCCGAAGTCGACCGGGCGATGATCGACAAGACCGGCACGTTGACGCTCGGCCGTCCGGTCGCGACCAATCTCGACGCCGTCCCCGCGCGCGACCGGGGCGTGCTGCTGGCGCTCGCGCAGCTCAGCCGCCATCCGCTCAGCGAGGCGCTGCGCCGCGATCTCGCCGTGCAGGGCGTGACGCCCGAGCCGGTCGAGGATGTGCGCGAGACGCCGGGATTCGGCGTCGAGGCCGAATGGCGGGGGCAGGCTGTCGCGCTGGGCCGTCCGCGCGGCGCGGTCGAGGGCGGCGCGCTCGCGACCGAATATAGCATCGCGGGACAGGCTGTCGCGACGATCCTGTTCGCCGACCAGCTTCGCCCCGACGCGGCGGAGACGATCGCGGCGCTGCGCGCCGAGCGCGTCGAGCCGACGATCCTGTCGGGCGACCGCGCCGAAGCGGTGGCGAGCGTCGCGCGCGTGCTGGGCCTGACGGCGCAGACGGGCATGTCGCCGCAGGACAAGCTGGCCGCCATCGCGCGCCAGACGGCGGCGGGGCACAAGGTGCTGATGATCGGCGACGGGCTGAACGACGGTCCCGCGCTCGCCGCGGGCTATGCCTCGATGGCGCCGGGTTCGGCGAGCGACGCGGGCAAGAACGCCGCCGACTGCATCTTCCTGGGCGACCGGATGATGCCGGTGGCGCAGGCGATCCGCATGGCGCGGCGGACGCAGGCGATCGTGCGGCAGAATTTCGTGGCGGCGATCGGCTATAATGTGATCGCGGTGCCGCTGGCCTTTCTGGGCCATGTCACGCCGCTGGTCGCGGCCCTCGCCATGTCGGGATCGTCGCTGATCGTCGTCGGCAACGCGCTGCGCCTGAAAAGGGCGATCCGGTGAACGGACTGGTCTTTTTGATCCCGATCGCGCTCGGTTTCGGGCTGCTGGGCCTCGCGGCCTTCTTCTGGTCGCTGCGCAAGGGGCAGTATGACGATCTCGACGGCGCGGCGCTGCGCATCTTCGTCGAGGATGAGGAAGAGGAGGCGAAGCCGTGATGCGCCGCATCGCCTTTGCCGCGGGCGCAGGGGGCCTTGCGCTGGCGCCGCTGGCGGGCGGCGCGCAGCTGATCGCCGCGCCGGCCTGCGGCGGCGGCACGCATCTGCTGGTCGTCCCGGCAGATCCCGCTGCGCCGAAGCGTCAGGAAAACTGCGCCAAGGCCTGTCACGCAGCGACGGACCGCCGCGGCAAGGCGGCGAACGGCAGGAAGGGCTGTTGTTGATTTGACTTCGATCAATGCGCCATGGACAGGCGCGGCATAGGCTGATCTGCATGTGGAGCTATCACCCCGACCTGCTTGCCAAGCCAGTGCCGCGATATACCAGCTATCCGACCGCGGTGGAATTTGCCGAGGATGTCGGCGCGGCTGATTTCGTGCGGGCGCTCGACGCCGTGGAATCGGCGACGCCCGTCTCGCTTTATGCCCACATCCCCTTTTGCGAGAATATCTGCTGGTATTGCGGGTGCAACACCGGCGCGGCGAACCGCAAGCAGCGCCTGACCGACTATCTGGCCGCGCTGCGGGCCGAAATCGCGCTGGTGGCGAAACGGCTGGGCGGGCGCGCCCGCGTGCGGCGCATCGCCTTCGGCGGCGGCAGTCCCAATGCGATCGCGCCCGTCGATTTCGTGCGCCTGCTCGACACGATGCTGACCGTGTTCGACGTCACGCGCCCCGACGTGTCGGTGGAGATCGATCCGCGCGGCTTCACCGCCGAATGGGCGCTGGTGCTGGCGGCGTCGAACGTCACGCGCGTCAGCCTGGGGGTGCAGACCTTCGCGCCGCATATCCAGAAGGCGATCGGGCGCATCCAGCCGCTGGCGGAGATCGAGGCGGCGGTCGCGGCGCTGCGGCTGCGCGGGATAGAGGCGATCAACTTCGACCTGATGTACGGCCTGCCGAACCAGAGCCTCGCCGATCTCGACGAAACGCTGGACGAGACGATTCGCCTCGCGCCGAGCCGCGTCGCGCTGTTCGGCTATGCCCATCTTCCCTCGATGATCCCGCGCCAGCGGCGGATCGACGACAGCAATCTTCCGGGTCATGCTTTGCGCTTCGAACAGGCGCAGCACGGTCATGCCCGGCTGACGGCGGCGGGCTATATCCCCATCGGCTTCGACCATTTCGCGCGCGCCGACGACCCACTGGCGATCGCCGCGCGCGAGGGCCGCGTGAACCGCAATTTCCAGGGCTTTACGGAGGATGACGCCCCGGTCCTGCTGGGCTTCGGCGCCAGCGCGATCAGCAAGTTCCCCGGCCTGATCGTCCAGAATGAAAAGCGCGCGGGCGTCTATCGCGACCGGATCGGCGAAGGGCAGCTGGCGACGGCGCGCGGCGTCGCCGTCGATGCGCAGGAAGGGGAGCGCGCGGCGATCATCCGCGACCTTCTGTGCCGTGGCCGCGCCAATCTCGCGCACCGCTGGGCGGTGCCGGCGCGCGCCTCGCTCGCCGATTTCGAGGCGCAGCAGCTGATCGACTGGGACGGCGACGATCTGGTGCTGCGCGATCGCGCGCTGCCCTATGCGCGGCTGGTGGCGGCGCAGTTCGACAGCCATCGCGGGCCGATCAAGCCTTGCGACCGGGACGCCGCGACCGCCGCCTGAATGCTTGCCTCACTCGCCGCGCCATGCAAAGGACGCGCGCGAAAAGGCATATTTTCCTAGCGAAAGGGTAGAGGCCGATGCATTTCGACGTGGTGATTGTCGGCGCGGGCCATGGCGGCGCGCAAGTCGCGGTGATGCTGCGCACGCAGAAATTCGAAGGCAGCATCGCGATCGTCGGCGACGAACCGGAATTGCCCTATGAGCGCCCGCCGCTGTCGAAGGAATATTTCGCGGGTGAAAAGGAATTCGAGCGCATCCAGCTCCGCCCCGCCAAATATTGTGACGAGCGCGACGTGACGATGCTGCTCGGCAAGCGCGTCGTGTCGGTCGATTCTTCCGCGCACAGGGTGACGACCGACGGCGGCGAAACGATCGGCTATGGCAAGCTGGTGTGGGCGACCGGCGGACGTCCCCGGATGCTGCCGATTCCCGGCGGCGACTTGCCGGGCGTGCAGGGCGTGCGCACGCGCGCCGACGCCGACGCGATGAAGGCGGCGGCGGAAACGGCGAAGCAGATCGTCGTGATCGGCGGCGGCTATATCGGGCTGGAAGCGGCGGCGGTGCTGACCAAGGCCGGCAAGAAAGTCGTGCTGCTGGAGGCGCTCGACCGCGTGCTGGCGCGCGTCGCGGGCGAGCCGCTGTCGCGCTTCTATGAACAGGAACATCGCGATCGCGGCGTCGATCTGCGGCTGGGCGTGTCGGTTACGGCGATCGAGGGCGGCGATCATGTGACGGGCGTGCGCCTGTCGGACGGCGAAGTCATCCCTGCCGACCTGGTCATCGTCGGCATCGGCATCCTGCCCAACGTTGAACTTACCGAGGCAGCCGGCCTGCCCTGCGATAACGGTATCGTGGTGGACGAGTACTGCCGGACCAGCGATGCGGACATCCTGGCTGTCGGTGATTGCACCAATCATCCGAACGCCCTGCTCGGAAAGCGGCTGAGGCTCGAGTCGGTGCACAATGCGCAGGAGCAGGCCAAGACCGCCGCCGACACGATACTGGGCAAGCTTGAGCCCTATGCGCAGGTTCCGTGGTTCTGGTCAGACCAGTACGATCTCAAGCTGCAGTTTGTCGGCATGTCGGCCGCCGACCAGCAGGTTGTGGTGCGTGGTGATCCGGAGTCGCGGTCCTTCGCGGCGTTTTACCTGGACGAAGGCCGTCTGGCCGCCGTCTATGCGATCAACAGCCCGCGTGAATTCATGCTCTCCAAGAAGCTGATTGCCGGCGGCGCGCGGCCGGACCGCGCGGTGCTGCGCGACATGAAGGTACCGTTCAGGGAAATCGCCGAGTCGCTGGGTGACTGAGCGGCCGGCAGCAGGGAATTCGGGAAATGAAAACAGCTGTTTCCGCGGCGTCGGGCCGTCTGGGTCACGCCGTTCTGCGTGAATTGCTTGCCAATACAGTGGCCAAAAATATCGTTGCCATCGCCCGCACTCCGGAAAAGGTCCTGGCAAGCGGAATCGAAAAGCGCTCCGGTGACTACAACTCCGTCGAGAGCATGAGCGCGGCGCTCGCCGGTATCGATACGCTGGTAATGATTTCGGCACCGGTCGGCAATTGGGACCGTATCCTCCTGCACCGGAACGTGATTGCAGCGGCCCGGCAGGCCGGTGTGCGCAAGATCGTTTTCACCAGCGTGATCGGCAACGGTCAGGAACAGGACACCTGGTTCTGGGGCGCCCAGCAGGTCAATCGGCAGGCCGAAGCGGATCTCCAATCGTCCGGTCTCGAGTGGGTGATTGCGCGCAATGGCCTGTACCTGGAGATGGATCTGCGCCACATCATTCATGCCAATACATCCGGGGTGTACCGGAATGTCGGTGGCGAGGGCGAATGCGGCTATATCACCATCGATGAACTGGCGTTTGCGATCGCCCGCCTTGCGCAGAGCGATCACCACAACGGGAGAACCTTCAATCTCGTCGGACCAAACATGAGCCAGGCAGAACTGGTTCAGCTTGCGAACGAAGTGCTGGGCCTCAAGGTGCGCTACGAGACACTCAGTGACGAAGAGAACATCGCGCTGCTGATGCAGGATGAGAAGATTGCGGTGCGCGGCAAGGACGTCGCCCGGATGCTCACCGGCTGCTTTCAGTGTGTACGGAACGGCGCATTCAACGTCCGCTCGGATTTCGAGGTCGCGGCCGGCCGGCCCGTCAAGTCCACGCGCAAAATGATGGAAGAACTTCGTGCTGGTCCCGGAGATCCAGTCAGGCCTGGCTGAGCCTGAAGCGCTTCAGGCCGGCCCACAGGATGAGTGCTGAAGCCGGCGCGCTCAGCACGTTGACGATGGCGATCGACTGTCCGACGGCCATGTCGTCCATCAGCACATAGACCGTGATGAAACCGACCATGGTCGGCCCGAGAATCGTGGAAATCAGGTTCATGCACAGCATCCACACGGCAGATATCTGTGCCCGCATCTCGTTCGGCACCATTACCTGAATGACCGTCGGCGCTGCAGCCTGGGAAATACAGGCGCAGAAGATCAGGGCCCCGATCAGCCACAGTGCAAGCGACGGATCGGTGCCGGTCGTCGCAAACAGGCTGAGGGGCATCAGTGCCAGGGCCGCGCCGATGCTGACGCGGAATGGTGCATCGGCGTGGCCGCGTTTCTGCAGCAGATCAATCAGCCATCCGCCGGAATACACCGCGGCCGGCGACAGGACGAGCAGCATCAACCCCAGCACAAAACCGGAGTCCGCACGAGCAAAGCCCAGCACGCGACCCAGGTAGGTGGGTGCCCAGGCCAGAATGGTGGTGATCGGCACGATCAGCAGTGCAAAGCCGGTGAAGTGCGCGAGAAACAGTCGCCGGTGGCCGTTCATGTAAGCCAGCACCTGGCGCAGCGGGATACCGGTTGCGGTGCCGCTGGCCTTGCCCCGCCGCACCGGCTCCTGCACCGTCAGCATCAGCATGGCGACGAGCAGACCCGGCAGGCCGACTGCAAAAAACGCCAGCTGCCACATTCGCACTACGCCCAGCACGGGCAGCACGCGGCCGTCCCAGGCAGCGAGCAGATGAATCGCCGCACCGCCGACCAGGAAGGCGATGCCTGCACCGAGCAGCGCGCCGGACTGGTAAACACCGATCGCGCGGCCGAGCTTTTCACGGGGAAAGTAGTCCGAAATCATCGAATAGGCGGCCGGTGACAGCGTGGCTTCACCGACACCCACGCCGACCCGCGCGAGAAACAGGCCAAAAAAGCTGCGCGCGAGCCCGCAGGCTGTTGTCATCAGACTCCAGATCACGATGCCTGTGGCGATGATGCCGCGCCGGCTGATCCGGTCGGAGAGCCGGCCGATCGGAATGCCAAGCAGCGCGTAGAAGAGCGCGAAGGCAAAGCCCTGCAGCAGCCCAATGCCGAAATCGCTGATGCCCAGGTCCGCCTTGATCGGCTCCACCAGCAGGGCGATCACGATCCGGTCGATGAATGAAAAAATGAAGGCCAGAACCAGTACGGCGACCGCGTACCAGGCGCGCAACGGGCTGGGCCAGGGAGCCGATACGCTCAATGCCTGGAGTCCGGCGAATGGGCCGTATCTGTGTTCACAATCGATGACCTTGCTGGAGACGCGATGCAGTGTGCCCGGCGAATCTGCCGCAAGGTCGGTACGAAAGCAATCATCCTGGTCTTGCGGCATCCACCATATCGTGATGGCATTGATCGGGGCAGAGATTTGCGGGGAGGATCCGGTGATGCACAAGTGCTTTCCAGTTCGGGGCTGGCTGCTCATTGCCATGCTCCTCACGTTGCTGCCGCCCGCGATCCGCGCCGACGTTTCGACCGATACGCGACATGCGCGCCTGTTCGACTATGTGGGCAGCTACGAGACCGATCAGCTGCTGGCCGACCCGCGCGTCGCGCCTCTGCTGCAGCGGGTTGCTGGCAACCAGCTGGAACACCTGAGAGAAAATATCAACGTGCAGGGCTCGGTCGATCTCGTCAGTGGCTGGCTGCGACTGGCCGGCAATGCGCCGCATGGTGGTACCGAAGAGGAGGGAGTGATCTGCATCTATCCTGACCGCGCAGAAGTCCAGGCTGCGATTTTCTCCAAGGGGAAAATCACGGTGCTGACGGAACAAGGCGATTACATGAACCTGCCCCTGTGCATCAAGGACTGGATCACACAGGTGAACTCGTTGCATAAGGATCGTATGGTTCAGCCATCGAACGTCAGTCTAAGGCGGCGCTGACCGTCACTTGTGTTCGCTGAGTACGGCGTCGATCTGCTGGCGAGCCGCACATCATTTCGTCGCTGCTCGTTTTGCGCCGCAAATCCAGCCGCTGAATGTTTCGCCGGGGGGTGCCATCTTCCGCATATCAGCATAGACTGACACCGGTCGGAGCTGCCCGAAGGGCAGGGTCCGCAGGCCGGTATCTGACCAGGATGGTCAATTTCCAGCCAGGATGCTTCGAGTGCCGTTCGCCTGATTGAAGAATCAAAAAGGGCGACTCGGAGATGGCCTGTACCAAATGTGGCGCCGAGAATGCGCCAGCTGCCAGGTTCTGCCGTGGCTGCGGCAGCCCGTTGAGCGCCGCTGTACCGGCGGCCGCTGCAGCTGCGGGTGCGCGCTGTCCACAATGCAAAAATGTCTGCTCGCCAGCGGCGAAGTTCTGCCCGAAGTGCGGCCACAGTTTCCTGAAAGCTGATACAGCGCCGCTGTCGCGCGCAGTTCCTGAAACAAAACTGTCGCCATCGCCATCGCCATCGCCATCGCCACCAGTTGCGGAACAGCGGCCAAAGAGCGCAGCGCCCCACGCTGCACGGCCGGTAACGGCCAGCGATGCGCATGCCTCACGGACCCCGCTGATTATCGCAGCGGTCGCCTTTATCGCGATCGCAGTGGCGGGTGGCGGTGTGTACTACTGGAAGTACATGCGCGCATCACCCGCGTCTTCCGCCGGCACTGCGCCGCAGGTGTCCGTTGAGGTGTCAGCGGCTGCGACACCAGAGTCAATGGCACCAGAGCAAGCTGCACCAGAGCCGATGATGGAAGCGGCCACTGCTCCGCCGGTGCCGGCTGCTCCGTCACCGCCAGCCGCGCCGGCTGGATTGCAGCCGGAGATTGCCGCACGTATCGGGGCGATGCTCAGGCAGGGGCGTGAATACACGCAGCAACTCCAGTACGACAAGGCCATTGCGACGGCCGAGAGCGTGCTGATGGTCGATCCCGGCAATCGCGATGCCATGCGCCTGATGAGGGACGCCAAAGAGGGTCAGCAAGCTGCGCTGAACAGTATCGAAATCGACTAGGACGGGAGGGCACTTGCCATGGACAGAAGACTCATGCGTTCTGCAACCACGACATTTGTCGTGGCTTTTATCCTCAGCAGCTGCAGCACGATGCCCGGTGGCGAGCAAGCGGCGGCCGGCGATACGTCGTCCGCCTGCAATCCGCTGGTCGGTGCCGGTATCGGCGCAGTGGTCGGCGCCATTGCCAACAAGGGCAAGGGTGCGGTTGTCGGTGCTGCGGTCGGCGCGCTGGGCTGTATGGCCATCAATGCCATGAGCAGGCAGACCAAGCCGGCATCACAGGTAGAGAGTGATTTTCGCAAGAGCAACAAGGGGGCGCTGCCGACTGAGCCGGTGGTCAATGCCTACCAGGTCGTCGTGCAGCCGGGTCCGACCATTGCTGCGGGTCAGCCGGTGACGATTACTTCCACCAGCGAGGTTGTTTCAGGTACGGCGACACCGGTCACCGAAATCCGTGAGGAGTTTGCGCTGCTGGATCCCTCGGGCAAGGAGCAGGCGAAGAAATCAAAAGTGCTGACGGAGAAAGGCGCCGGCTCGGGCGGCTACGAAAACCGGTTCAACTTCAAGCTGCCGCAGGGCGTGCCGCAGGGCGCGTACACGATTCGAACCACCTTGTACGTGAACGGCGCCGCCGCGAGCACCAATGATTCGAAAGTGCAGCTGGTGTTCAAGGCGCGCGAGGGCGCCGCAGCCCGGATGGTCGCGGCACGATAGCTGATGCTGCCCGGCCAGCAACTCAAACGATAACAAGGGGGGAGATCATGAATGCAGTAGTCGGAGAAGGATCGCAGAATCGCATGGCGGGCCTGATGAGGGCAGCGGATGCCTTCAGAAACGTTCGTGCCGTCGCGACCCTGTTCGCGACATTCCTGCTCGTGTTTCTGGTGTTGGGGCTGTTTGGCCTGACCCGCTCAAGCGGCGGAATTGCCGTGGGGTTCCTGCTGGCGGTGCTGGTATGGATCGTCGGCGTCTCTTCGGCCGGTATCCAGTACATGAACCAGGTGCATGGTCTGGATGCGCGCAGTGCTGATCCCGGTCTTATCGGTGCGGTCCTTGCCGCCGGCAAACTCATCGCGCTGGCCGTGATTTTCTTCCTCTGCTCGCTGATCTTCCTGATCCCGATCGCGATCCTGCTGTTCATCTGCAAGATCCCTGGTATCGGGCCCTTCCTGCTGGCAATCGTCATCCCCGTGAGTACGGTGATGTCAGCGGTCTTCTATTTTGGTCTGTGGGTGGCTTTCGCGCTCTCTGCGCCCGCGGTCTGGGAGGGCAACACCATCATGGGCACCCTGGCGCGTGTCTATGCCATAGCGCGCAACCGCGGCCTGGAGGGTCTGGTGATGCTGATCCTGCTCTCCGTACTTTGCGGTCTCGTCGCAGTACTGGTTTTTGCCGGAATCGGTACCGGCTATGCGATGACACTCGGCATGGCTGGCTCGATCCTCAACCAGGGCATCGGTGGCGGCGGCATGATGGGCGCTTTCGGGGGGCTGTTCTCGAGCCTCATGAGTATTTCCTCGGGCATGCGCGGTGGTGGTGCCGCACTGGGGATCGCCTTCGGCACGCTGCTGCTGCTCGGCCTCATTTGGCCGATCATCGTCGCGCCCTGGGTGATGGGCCTGAACCTGGTCTATGTCGGTCTCAGCGAGGGGCTGGACGCTTCGGCCGCCGAGGGACAGCTGTCTGCCGGCCTGGCACAGGCAAGGCAAAAGGCCGCCGAGATGCAGGATCTCGCCCGGCAGCGCGCCGCCGAGATGCAGGCGCGTGCCCAGGAAGCAGCAGCCCAGCGCTCTGCGTCGATCAATCAGTCCCGCTCTGCACCACCGCCCGCACCGACCTGCCCTGGCTGCGGCCAGGCCATCACGGCGGCCGACATGTTCTGCGGCAACTGTGGGTACAAGCTGAAATAGGCAAATGATCAGGGGGAAACCAGATGGCCGCGTTTTGCACCAGCTGCGGTACGCAGCAAACAGGCGACGCTCAATTCTGTGAGAACTGCGGCGCACCCATCGTCAAACGGGCAGCACCGGAGTCCGTTACTCCACCGGTAACGTCAGCCGCCGCCCGGCCGGCAGCCGGTCCGGCGAAGTCGGGCAAGGGCTTCCCGGTGATGCTGGTCGTCGGTGGCCTCGTGGCACTACTCGTCATCGGCGGACTCGTGGCCCTGCTGTTCTCCAGTGGCGGCGGCAGTCCGGCCAAAACAGCCAGCGATTTTTTCTGGGCGCTTGAGCAGGGTAATGTCGAAGAGGCCAAGGGCATGATGAGCAATCAGCTGCGCGCGGTGCTCAACGACCAGAAACTCACCATGGTCCTGGCACAGAACCGCGCCATGGCCGAGCAGCGCGGTGGTCTCCGGGACATCGAAGTCGTGCAGGAAACCATCAATGAACAGTCGGCCCTCGTGCGGCTGAAGCTCGTTTATGGCGATGGCTACACCGATGTGCAGAACACGAAGCTGATACTGGAAGACAACGAATGGAAGATATCGGCTGACAAGTGAACAGGCGCGGCGCAAGCGGGCTGTTGTCCGGCGTGATCTTGCTGATCGCCGCATGGACGGTTGCGGCAATGCGCCCCGTCGAGCCGGAGTTTGCCGTTCGGCCGTTCGTGCTGCCGGAAGCGCTGCAGGAGGGCGACCTGGTTTTTCGCACCGGGCATGATGCGGTCAGCGGTGCTGTGCTGGCCCTGGACCCCACGCCGCAGTTCTCGCATGTGGGGATTCTCGCGCGACGCGACGGCACCTGGGTGGTGATCCACAGTCTGCCGCCGGCGTTTCCCGGCGATCTGGATGGCGTCCGGGTCGAGTCCCTGCGTGACTATCTGTCGATCAGCAACGCGCGCCAGGCAGCGGTTTACCGGCTGACTGACGGCTCCCGGGAACAGGCCCGGGTGGCTGTCATGGAAGCATTCAGCTATGACCGGAAACGCATGGCCTTCGATGGCGACTTCGACCTTGATGATCACCGGCGCCTGTACTGTACTGAACTCGTCTGGCTGGCGTTTCGCAAGGCCGGAATTGATCTGGCGCCGGCGCCGGACTGGCTCAATCTGCCCCTGCGTGCCGGGTATTACGTGCTGCCCAGCACGCTGATTCACAGCGGGGCGCTGACACCGGTGAGCTGAGTCCGGCATTCCCGGACAGGCCATCCTGCCGCCTCAGCGGCTGCGGAGCGGCGGTGGACTGGCCTTGAGCGACAGTTGCCAGCCCGGTTCACCTGCGGCAGCCGGCAGCAGGCTTTCGCGGATTTCGCCGATGTAGCCGGCATAGCGGCCGGCCGCACCGCTGACGCCAGTCAGGGTTCCTGCAGGTGGCGGCGCGGAGAGCGCATAGGCTGTTTCCGCTTCCACCTTGCCGCCGGGGCGCATCGCCAGGAAGCGATCCTGCACCAGCGGCCAGTAGTTGCTGTGGCCATTGGCGAAGACGCTGCCCTCGCCAGGCCAGAACAGATTCCAGTAATCCAGCGTACCAAGCCGGGCGCGCCACAGTGAATTCTGTTCTGCCAGCGTTGAAACCTTGACGGCCAGCGCGGCCGGACGCCCATCGCCAGCCGGCAAGACGATGATCGCCATGCGCAGATTCGCCAGCGCCGGCGCAGCCAGTGCCGCTTCGCCGGAGCGTGCGCTGCCACGGAGCAGACTGACGAGATCCGGGCTCATGCCGCGGTAATCGTCCATCCGATAGCTCTTGTCGGGCACCAGATTCGCATCAATCGGCGCCAGCGGCCCGCGCACCGTCAGCGGATTGAAAAGCAGCAGTGCTGCTCCGGCAACGATGCCCAGTGTCAGCCCGAGAATGCCGATCAGCCAGCGCATCGTCACTCTGTCCTTTCGCTCAGGGTAGACAGGATGATCCGGCCATGGGTGCTGCCATCCGCGTTGATACCGTCAAGCTTCCATGTTTCGCTGAAGCTGCCTGACAATCCGGCAAACTCGCTGGTGCCGCGCAGAATCCTGCCGGCGTAACGGGGTGTGGCTGCCGTGATGCGCCGTTCTGTGGTGTTGTTCCAGAGCGCCCGGTTCTGCATCGTGCTCAGCGCAATTACGCCGTTCACGGTGTCGCGCTGACGCGCTGTCGTGTCGAAGGCATCGGGCTGGCTGAGAAAGATCGCACCGCGACTGGGTATTACCACCAGCCAGTTGGATACCGAGCGGTTCGTATCGGCGATGGCACCACCGGTACCGGCCATGCGGCTGGCCACGCCGATGACATTGTCGTCGGTATCACGTACGCGAAAAGTCTCTGCCGATACCCTCTGGCCGGCGCTGTCTTCAAGGACGGCGGCGCCTGTTGCCGCATCTGCCGGCAGCCCCGCACCGTTCTCACCGTTGCGCCCGACGCGGTCATCTGGCCAGCGGATGATGAAATCTTCCTGCCGCCCGCCATCGGGCAGTACGGTCGTCAGCGAACGGTACCGTGTGTGCCCAGGCAGCGGCCAGAAACTGGCGGCCAGTCCGGCGAGCAGCAGACCGGCGACAAAAGTGCCAACAAACAACCGCGACATCTTCGGGCCCCACCCGGTGAACAGTCGTGCAGCCAGTCTAAACGCCCGTGTCAGACAGCAACAGTGCGGCCGTCACGCCGGCGACGGGGCCGGCTCAGGCCAGATAACGCGCCAGATATTCGTCGAAATCCAGCACATCGCTGGTTTCCATCTGCGCCTGTCTGCGCAGCGAGTCGCCGGCTTCGGCTGTGAGTGCCTCACGATGCTGGTTCAGATCTTCACCCAGCGACAGGAAGTACTCCCGGGTGCGCCTGGCCAGATCCAGACCGTAAGTCGCCAGCGACAGCTGCTTGTCGCGCAGTTCCGCGATCAGCGCTGCGGAAGGTGTCAGAGATGGATCCTCCACAGCCCGCGCGTGATGACGGACTGCCTCGACATGCCCCTGTTTGCCATCCGGATCCAGAAGCTGGGCCACTGACACCATTTCGCTGCAGATCGCGGTACCCCACTTCTGCAGGGACATCTCCCCCTCACCGCGAGCCCGGCGCAGGCCTGGTTCGCGGCCGCGCCGCGCCACCAGGCCGTGGTTCCGGTCCAGGCACTCCTGTTCGGCAGCGGAGATGGGCGGGCTGTCGAGCAGCAGGCAGTAGATCAGGAAGACTTCCAGAAATCGCAGTTGCCGCTGGTTGAGGCCAACCGGGTCCGAGGGGCTGATATCCAGCGCCCGCAGCTCGATGTATTGCACGCCGCCACGGCGCAGTGCTGCCGTGGGTCGCTCGCCTGGCTCGATGACGCGTTTGGGCCGGATCGTGCTGTAGAACTCATTCTCGATCTGCAGCTGGTTGGCGCTGAGCTGGCGATACTCGCCATCGACTTTCACGCCAATACGCGCAAATTCAGCCCGCGGCAAATGTGTAGCCTGGCTGAGGTCCCTGACGTACTCGTCGAGGCTGTTCGCTGAAACCACGAGGTTTGCCTGCGCGTCGTTGCGATAGCCGAGATCGCTCATGCGCAGCGAGGTGGCCCAGGGGCCATACAGGGTTGCGGAATCCAGCTCTTCGAGTCCCGATTCGCGGCCCTGTACAAAGCTCTTGCACAGTGCGGGCGACGCGCCGAACAGGTACAGCAGCAACCAGTCCATGCGCCGGACGTTGCGCACCGCACTGAGATAAGCGGCCGAGCGGAACTCCTGTGGCCCGGCTTGGTCTGCTTCGAGTTCCCTGTACAGCGGCCAGAACGCATCCGGCAGCGAATAGTTGTAATGCACACCGGAGATCGCCTGCATGATGCTGCCGTAGCGGTGACCGAGACCGCGCCGGTAGATGGTTTTCATGCGGCCGATATTGGATGTGCCGTAGTAAGCGATCGGCACATCGGCATCGCTCGTGATCCGGCACGGCATACTGAGTGGCCACAGCAACTCGTCGCCGATCCGTTCCATCGTGAACTGGTGGATGTCGCAGAGAAACTGGATCGTCTGCCAGTTCCAGGACTGGGGCGGTGTGACGAATTCGAGCAGCGCTTCGGAATAGTCGGTGGTGATCCAGGTGTTGGTCAGTGCCGAGCCGAGCGCCTCCGGATGCGGGGTCTGGGCCAGCCGGCCTTCCGGTGTGATGCGCAGGCACTCCCGCTCCACGCCCCGCAGCCCGCCGCGCATCAGGCCGGCCGCCTCGGGTGCGGACAGTTTGAGCAAGCGGTTTTCGAGCCGATCTCCCACGCATCTTCCTCTGCGTTTTATTTTCGTTCCGGTCAGCTGCGGCGCTGACCGGCGGGCCAGATTACACGTTATCCCTGCCCTGAGCTGCCCAAAGCCCGCCGCCTGGCAATCATCCGGCCAGGTTTACGCCGACCAGCTGTGTTACTGATCCGTCGGAATGACGGCCGGGTCGGCAAGCAGGCGGATTTCAACGCGCTGGTTGGCCCGTGATGCGCGGTTCCACTCGCCGGCAGTTACGCCATCGGTGACTGCAGGATAGGGAACGCGCGGCTCGGTGTTGCCGAAGGCTTCGGTCTCAATGCGGATGGGTCCGCCGCTGATGGCGGGGTCAGCGAGGAAATTGGCAAATGCCACCGACTGCCGGGCGGATTCCGTACGCGCCTCGCTGGCCGGAAGGCCCAGACGGTCACAGCGCGATATCGGCACCTCATCGGCAGCCAGCTTCCAGCTGGCATCACCGGCACGTCGCATGCAGAAGTCGCCGACATGGCTTTCGAGCCGCACCGTGCCCCGAAAATCCAGCGTGCGCAGCCTGTCGAGCAGGCCCTTCAGCATCTCCAGCCGCGCGTCCCCCAATGGCAACTCATCCGGCGGATAGCTGGCCGCCTGATTGACGCTCCATTCAAGTGCGGCGGCAATCCCGGCCGAACGGTCCACCGCAGCGGCCGTGCTGCCGGCCACCGGCGACAATTTTCCGGCAAGGGGAGTGCGGCCTGCCCGCTGCTCGTCCAGCGCCCTGACCAGGCCGAGATTCTGACGGGCGACCTCGCGCCAGCGGGTTTCGGAATCGAGATGCAGCCAGAATGAAATTGCCGCGACGACTGTCAGCACCGCCACCAGTGCACCGGCCGGCCAGAACGGCAGCTGTGTGCGGCGGTCTGCGGGCTTCGCCGCGACAGGTGAATTTTCAGGCCGCTCGCCCATCACCTGCCGGACGGTGGCTTCGAGGTCGGTACGCAGAGCGCGATTGTGGTCGGCCAGCATCTCCTGCAGCCATCGATGCAGGTCGGACCAGTCAGCGGGTGAATTCACCGACTCGATACCTGAGAGTCCCGACGGGCTGTCGCTGGCACGGCGGGCATGCAACGGCTCCGAACCGGACAGCAGGCGCAGGGAGCGCAGCACTTCGGTCACTTCAACCGGCTTGATCTGCTTTGGCAATACGCCGACGGCGCCAAGCGCCCGGGCCTGTCCCACATACAGGTCGCCGGACTGCGAGGTGTACATCATCACGGGGATGGTGGCCGTTGCGGGATTTTCCTTGATGGCCTTTACCGCCTGGAAGCCGTCCATGCCCGGCATCATGTGATCCATGAAGATCACATCCGGGCGATGTGCGCTCAGGTATTCGAGCGCCGCTTCGGCAGATTCGGCTGTTTCCACCCGCAGCTCGTGGGCTTCGAGCATGCGCCGCAGAACCTCGCGGGCAGTCCGCGAATCATCGACGATCAGCGCGCATTTGTAGCCCATGCCAGAGGCGACCCCGACGCCAGATGGCGGTGCCGGCATTCTAAACCCCGTAACGACAGCAACGTGCGCGCTGCAACACAGTTGGCACTATCGGCCTGCCGATGTGCCATAAGCAACTTGTCCACGCCTCGCCCGGTCGTCATGCTAGGCCCACGTGAATGACCCGCGTGGTGTACGGCCCGGTCTATGCAGACTCGTTTCAAAGCGCTCCGGTGTTCCCTGGTGTTTGCCGCCAGCGGCTTCGCGCCGGCGTATGCAGCGCCGTCGGGACCGATGCTGGCAAATGCCGTGATTGGCCTGCTCGTGGCCACGCTGGTCGTGGGTCTGATCGTTATCCGGCTGCGTCTCCGGCGCCGGAGCCAGATGATCCGCGAGCTGGCCGCGACGGTCGAAGGGCTCACGCACGTCGAGCATGTCGGCAAATCGAAGCCGGCTGCACCCGGCGACCTGCATGGCCTGACCGACGAGCTTGAACGCCTGCGCGTCGCCTTGCTGAAGGCCAGCAGTTCCCATGAATATCTGAGCCAGGTTATTCGTACCCTCAGGGATGCGCTCATCGTCACGCGTACCGACGGGAGCATCAACCGGGTAAATCCCGCAGCCGAGCGCCTGCTCGGCAAGGAAAACGCGGAACTGTGCGGCCTGCCGCTCATCAGCCTGGTTGCCGAAAACCAGCGTGCTGATTTTTCCCTCAGTGACAACCAGGGGCGTACGCGCGAGACCGTATTGTTGAATGCCGCCGGTGAGGCAGTACCGGTGACCTACAGCTGTGCGCAACTCGGCAGTGAGGATCCGGCGCTCCGCGGCCATGTGATTACCGTGCGCAACATCAGCGAGCGAAAGCAGGCCGAGCAGCGCATCCGCTATCTGGCGCGCATCGATGCGCTGACCAAGGTGCCGAATCGCATGCAGTTCCAGCATTTGCTGCAGCGGGCGCTGGCGCGCGCGCGACGTGGCAAGCATCGTCTGGCGCTGATCTACATGGATGTGGACAAGTTCAAGGAGATCAACGATACCTTCGGGC
>CAUJHF010000047.1 GCA_963204745.1 Pseudomonadota bacterium | reverse complement strand
CCCGCTGGAGCGGCTACAGCCGCGATCGCCGGTAGGTGCGGCTTCCGCCGCGATTCCCGGCCCACAAAACGCGGCTGAAGCCGCTCCCACTGAAGCCGCTCCTGCCTACGGGCGACGCGGCGGACCGAATCCGGCGATCGGCGGCGCAGTGATCTGCTCAGCCTCACTGATCGCCGCTGACGGCAACTTCGTGAGGCCCGCCGCGACGTTCTGCTCCAGCTGCGCGATGCTGGTCACACCGGCAATCACGCTGGCCACCACCGGCTTGCTGACCAGCCAGGCCATGGCAAGATCCAGCAGCCGGATTTCATGCTTGTCACACACCGCATTGAATTTTTCGACGATGTCGAGGTTGGCTTCACTGGAAAATGCACTGCTGCCAAACGCGCCCCACTTGGCCAGCCGGCTGCCCTCGGGGAGCGGTGCGCCCTTGCGGTACTTGCCGGTCAGCAGACCGCTCTCCAGCGGAAAATACGGCAGGATGCCGAGGCCATAGGCACTGGCCGCCGGCACGAGTTCACGCTCTATATCCCGGGTGATCAGACTCCAGCGGTTCTGGGCCGAGACAAAGGCGTTGAGATTGTGTGCCTTTGCCGTCCAGTCCGCTTCCACGAGCTGCCAGCCAGCGTAGTTGGAATGACCGATGTAGCGCACCTTGCCCTGCCGGACCAGATCGTCAAGTGCGCGCAGGGTCTCCTCGACCGGCGTCTTCGTATCCGGGAAATGCATCTGGTACAGATCGATGTAATCGGTACCGAGCCGCTGCAGGCTGGCCTCTGCCGCTGCGCAGATATACCGTCGCGATCCACCCTGCATGTCTCGCCGCGACGACGACATCGGGCCCGCAAACTTGGTGGCTATCACGACTTCGGGCCGACGCTTGCCGAGCGCCCGCCCCAGCCAGACTTCGGACTTGCCGCGATCACCGTAGATATCTGCGGTATCGAAAAAATTGATACCCAGTTCCATCGCGCGGTGCACGATACCGGTCGCGGCCTCTTCCTCTATCGACATGCCGAAGGGCATGCAGCCCAGACCGACGACGGAGACCTGCAGGCCGGAGCGGCCCAGATTGCGGTATTCCATATGCGTTTTCCTGTTCAGACCTTGCGGGTTCTGTTGGCGGCAATCGAAAGCGGTGGATGCCATGTCTGCTCGGTGCGGACGCCGCGGCGATCGAGCTGCATCAGCATCGCATCGATCAGATACGGCCGCCCCTCCCGCGTTACGGCGATCGCCCGCTTCAGCGCCTTGCGAAAGCCCGCAGGATCAGTCGCCCGCTCCGCAGGAATCGCGAAACTTCCGGCCAGCCCGGAGAAATCCACCAGCGGGTCACCGAGATAGCAACTGACATCCTTCCAGAGATCGCGCGTGTCCTGGTTTGACAACAACGGCGAGTTGTTCTGGATACGATTGCGCTCGTTATCGTAGCTGCGATTGTTCATCACAACGATGATTACCGGTATCTCGTACCTCGCTGCGGTCCACAGCGCCTCGACCTGACCGAACAGCAGCGCACCGTCGCCAACGAGACAAACCACCTGCTGGTCCGGTCGCGCAACCTTCACACCCAGCGCTGCACCGATACCCCAGCCCAGCGCGAAGCCGGTCGTCTGGCCGATCAGCCGCTTCTTGCCGCGATCCAGATCCAGCCAGTAAAACGGCGACCTGTAGTCGAGTTCGGGGACGATGATTGCATCCGGCTCAAGCTGCATTTCGAGCTCGGCCGAAACCCGCGGCCACGACATCGGGCTTGCATTCCAGTATGCCTGCGCATCGGACTTGCGCCGCTCATCGGCCGCTGCCTGGGCTTCGCGCGCGGCGACAAGGCGTCCGGCAGAGAGCTTTTGCAGCCGGTCGGCGGTCGCCATGCTGCGCACTGCATCGTTGAGCGCAACGAGCGTCTCTTTCATGCCGGCAGCGATGGCCACATCCGTCGGATAGGTATTGGCGATCTCGCCAAACTCGATGCGCGCATGGACGAGTTTTGCCGCACGCGGCGGCGGCGGCGCAAAGACAGTCGGATCGGGCATCGGCCCGCCCAGATTGACGAAGACATCGGTTTTGGCCAGATCACGCGGAATACCCAGGCCGTAAAAACCGGCGAACAGCGGGTGCCGGAACGGAAAGTCGCTGTACACGCTGTAGCCTTGCGCCACCTGTGCACCGAGCACTTCGGCCAGGCTGATCAGCTCATCACCGGCGTCGGCCCGCGTCACCTCGGCACCCGCACACAGCATCGGCGCCTTGGCCTCGATCAGCAGGCGGGCGGTCTGCTCTATCAGTTCGGGCTTTGGCCGCATTTCCATCGGCACCTGAAAACGTGCCTGCGGCCAGATCGTCTGCTTCACGTTCTTCATGCCCAGCAGGTCGAGCGACATGCGCACATGCACCGGTCCACCCGGCGGCGTACCGGAGACCTTGATGGCCCGGCGGATCATCTCGGAAATCTGCCGTTCGTTGCGCAGCTCCCAGCGCCACTTGGTAAAGGCGACCATGGACTCCAGCCAGTTGTCCATCTGCTGAAAGCCGTTGCGGCCTTCGAAATAGTTGCTGGTGCCGTCAGCCAGCACAAGGATCGAGGAACGATCCTTCCAGGCGTTGTAGAGGTTGTTCATGGTGCTCGGCACCGCCACACCGGGCACGATCAGCACCGAGGTCCGGCCCGTCGCCAGTTCATAGCCATGCGCCATGCTGGTCGCCTGGGACTCGGCCAACGCGAGGATCATCTGCGGATCTGACCGCAGGGTGAGCGCATCGAAAAATGCCGACATGCCGGTAGCAGTGGTGCCAAACACCCAGGACACGCCAGCCGCACGCAGTGTCTCGACCAGCACCTCGGCGCCGGTACCGGTAAACGGGACGCCTTCGGCGGCGGCCGGCTGCTGGGCCGCCGCCAGGCTGTGCACGACGGAGTCCACGGCCGCAGCACTGAGCCCCAGAGCTGCCAATCCCTTGCCGAAACTGCGACGGGAGATCCGGCGATTCATGAACTGGTGCAGCAGCTCGCGCATACCTGACTCCTGAAGGGTGTCAAACAGACGCCGACCTTATGCTAGATTCGGACCCGGCGCGATCCGTTCGTGAACATCAGGTCAACATACGGTCAATGACGCTCACGACGCAGATTCCTTTTGCTACGGGAAGCTGCAGCGGCTATCTTTGACCGGATAACACTGCCCGCACGGTGACCAACGACCGCAACGGGCTTCTGCAGAAGACTGAGGGGGAAGACCATGGCCATTATTCGTCGCAGCTGTACGCTGGCGGCCGTCGCATCGCTTGCCGGCAGTCCGGTACTGCTCACGCTGCCGGTCACCGGCTGGGCACAGATCGAGGAAGTCATCGTCACCACCCGCAAGCGCGAAGAAAGCCTGCAGGAGGTTCCCATCGCGGTAAACGCGATCAACGCTGCGGAAATCGACCGCAAGGCGATCAGCAGCGTCGCTGACATCACCAAGGGCCTGTCCTCCGTCGAATTCGACGAAGGCGCATCCAGGAGCGATACCCGCATCACCATCCGCGGCCTGTCACCGACTCGCGGCCGCCAGAACGTCGCCGTGCTGGTCGATGGCATCGACGTCTCTACAGAAGCCATCAGCAGTTCAGGCGGCGGTGTATTACTGAACACGCGGCTCGTGGACATCGAACGCATCGAGGTCGTCAAGGGACCACAGCTGGCCTTGTACGGGCGCAGTGCCTTCGCCGGGGCCATCCAGTACATCACCAAAGACCCGTCCGATGAATTTGAAGCGACGGTAGCCGCTGATGCCAACGGTGACGACCAGTACAACGCGACGCTCGGCCTCAGCGGACCGGTGTTCGGCGACAAGCTCGGCCTGCGTTTCAATGCCGCAGTCTGGGACGAACCGGGCTTTTACGACAACACCATCACCGGCAACAGTCTCGGTGACGATGAAGGATACGGCCTTGCACTTACCGCCAAGTCACAGCTGACCGATTCTTTCAGCCTCAAGTTCCGGGCTGAATACCAGGATCAGCAGACCGGACCTGCAGCCACAGCCTTCATGAAATTCAACACCGAAACGGTGGTACCCACGACAGCAAGCAGTACCTATACCGATCCGGTAAGCGGCATCGTCCACCCCGCCCTGTTCCACTGCTTCGAGCGGCTGTCCAGCAAAGGCTGGAACGACGCCCTCACCGGCCGGAACGACCGTCTGTATGACCCGAACTACACGCCAACCGGCCCGACGCTCACCGTGCCCGTCGGTCAGGCACCCAACCCGGTGCTCTACAGCAGCCCCTACTGCGAAACCGCGGTGGCAGGCTTCAGCGGCGCACCGGGCAAGTTCGACAAATCGGGTATCGCCGTCAGCCCGAACCCGTGGACCAACGACGACTACGAGGGTCTGGACCGGCAGCTGATCCGCCTGTCTATGATCGGCGAGTGGGAACTGGAAAAAGGCAACCTGACCTTCCGCAGCGGCTACATCCGCGAGAATGCCGATGAATCAGCCGATAACGGCAAGTTCGCCTTCAGCCCGGATCCCGCCAGCATCTCGCCGCTCACCGGTGGCGGCTATCTCGATGGCAACCCGAACGCCTTTACGGTCGACACCGACAAGACCACCACCCAGTTCAGCCAGGAACTCATGTACCGGACCAACCTCGATGGCCCCACACAGCTCACCGTCGGCGCCCTGTACTGGAACGAAGAGGTCGACAACGACACCTACTCGGTGACCTTGCAGGCCTCGGGCAGCCACTGCGCCTGGTCGAGCGTGACCGGCCAGTCCTTTGAGGACCTCGGACTGTTTGCCACACGGCCCGACATGACCGGAACCAGCTGTTACGGCTATTCGGAGCGTGCCGTCGCGCCGCTGGCGCGCGGCGGTTTCAACTACACCGACGGTCAGCCCTACAACGGTATCCAGGGGTACATTCAGGATGCGGTGAGCCCGGCCGACCGGGACACCGATCATCGTTCGCTGTTCGGTATGGTCGAATATGAATTCACGAGCAGCATCAAGGGTACCTTTGAGGGCCGCTACAGCGTCGAGACGGTGGATGTCACCGGCCCGCTGTTCCTCGACCCGAATGCTTCCGGCGGTCCCGGCAGCTGGGTCCCCTGCGGCATCTTCTTCCGACCCTGCACGGACGACTACCTGTTCAGCCAGTATGGGCCTTTCTACAGCCAGGCGAACTTCGAAGCGCCCAATAACGGTCAGCAATGGGATGCCAGCGGCAACTACACCATCGTTTCGGCTGACGCCGTCCGGGCGGGTACCGGCTACGACATCTGGGCACCTGATTATCTGTTTACGAGCGGCCCGCTCAAAGGCAACACCTACCGTTCAGCGATCCCCGCCACCTGCCTGGCTGACCCCGGCGTTCAGCAGCGCCTGGCAAACTTCGATGCCGGCGGCGGCGATCCCTTCGACATGTTCAATCCCTTCTGCGTAGCGAGCATCTCCCGCGACGACAGCTGGTTCTCGCCGAAGCTGACGCTGAGCTGGCAGGTCAATGATGACCTGAACGCCTATGTATCCTGGTCGAGATCCGAGAAGCCGGGCGGCTTTGCCACGCTGTCCATCGGCAGCAGCGGCATCAACCGCGAGCTGCTGGAGTACGAACCGGAAAAGCTGGTGGTGTGGGAAATCGGTGCCAAGAGCCAGTGGCTGGATCGCACCCTGATACTGAACACCGCCTTCTTTTACCAGGACTTCACCGACAAGCAGACGCTGGTCTCGGTACTCAATACCGTCGGTGACCGCCTGGTCAACAAACTCGAGAACGTGGACGGCGCCGAAGTCTACGGCCTGGAACTGGAGGCCACCTGGGCACCGGAAGCCACCTTCCTCGGCGGCAACTGGCAGTTCAACGGCGCCTATACCTGGCTGGACGCCCAGTATGTGGGCGCAGAAGTCGAAAACACCTCCTTCACTTTCATCTCCGCCGCTGGCAGCTGCAGGATGAAGGAAGTGGGACGACAGAGCACCGTGTGCCTGGTCAGCCTGGACGGCAAGAAACTCGAGGATGCGCCGGAGGGCAAGTTCACCGGCTCCATCGGCTACAGTCTGCCGCTGACTGAAGACCTGAGCTTCTTCGCTGAAACGGATTTCATGTGGGTTGCCAAACGCTATATCGAAGCCACCAACGAGAACTGGGTGGAGTCCGACACCAACGTCGACCTGCGTCTGGGTATGCGCGGTCGCAACTGGGAAGTCATGGGCTACGTCACCAACGTCTTTGACGATGACACGGTGGCCTCGGTACTCGGCGGTCCGAGTCTTTCCTGCTGCTTCATTCTCGGCAGCGGTATCGACATCAGCGGCCGCGAACCCCCCTCTGATGATCCGGGCGGCGACCCCAGCGATGGCGACCAGTCACCTTACGAACCCGGCAAGACCGTTACCGTCGAACTGCCGCAGTTCCGTGCCGCCTTCGCACCGGACCCGCGCGTCGTCGGCATCCGCGCCCGTTACAAGTTCGGCGGTTCAGAGTAGGCGCAGCAAGTCAGGTAACAACCACTTTCAGTTCAAGGAAGTCAGCGAGGCCAAACTCGCCCCACTCGCGACCGTTGCCGGACTGCTTGAAACCGCCAAAGGGCGCATTGAGCGGCAGATCCGCACCGTTGATGTGTATCATCCCGGCGCGGATCTGGCCGGCCACGCGCCGTGCATCGGCCGGATCAGCAGACCATACATAGGCGGCAAGTCCGTAAGGCGTGTCGTTGGCGATACGGATTGCCTCGACCTCATCGCGATACGGCAGGATGCTCAATACCGGGCCGAAAATCTCCTCGCGGGCGATCTTCATGTCATTGCGCACACCCGCGAACACCGTGGGGCGCACGTAAAAGCCCTGCGTCAGTCCCGACGGCCGGCCGGGGCCACCGCAGACCAGCGTGGCGCCCTCATCGATGCCCGCCTGGATCAGATGCTGGATCTTGTCGAACTGTGTCCGGCTCACGACCGGGCCGAGCTGTGTGGCCGCATCACGGGGGTCGCCGACCACCATGGCCTCGGCGATCTCCTTTGCCCGCGCAGCGGCCCGCGTGTGCAGCGCTGCCGGCACCAGCATCCGGCTCGGGGCATTGCAACTCTGGCCGCTGTTGCTGAAGCAATCTGTCACCCCCCAGCGCACGGCAGCTTCCAGACTCTGCTCATCCAGAATCACCAACGGCGACTTGCCGCCAAGTTCCTGATGCACACGTTTCACCGTATCCGCCCCGGCCTTGGCAACGGCGATTCCCGCGCGCGTAGAGCCGGTAAAAGACAGCATGTCGACGCCCGGATGCGCTGCGATGGACTGCCCCACCCCCGGCCCGTCGCCATGGACGAGATTGAAGACTCCCGGTGGCACGCCCGCTTCATGGATCACCGCCGCGAAGAGGCTGGCAGACAGCGGTGCGATCTCGCTCGGCTTCAGCACCATCGTGCAGCCGGCAGCCAGCGCCGGCACCACCTTGCAGGCGATCTGGTTGATCGGCCAGTTCCAGGGCGTGATAAAACCGCAGACACCGACCGGCTCGCGCAGCAGCAGCATGCCGTCACGCTCGTCGCTGAAGCGGAAGGTCTGCAGCACTTCGAGCATCGTCGCGAGATGCGCGGCGCCGATTCCTGCCTGCGATCGGCAGGCAAAGGCCAGTGGCGCACCCATCTCATCACTGATTGCCGCACCGAGTTCATCCTGGCGACGCCGATAGGCATCGAGTACGCGCCCGATGAGCGCAATGCGTTCTGCCACCGTGCTGTGCGCGTAGGTCTCGAAGGCCCGCCGGGCCGCGACAACCGCACGATCGACATCGGCCGGGCCGCCGATCGAAATCGTGGCAATGCGCTGTTCGGTGGCCGGGTTGATTACGGGACGGTCCTGCGGCCGCTGTGGATCCACCCACTGGCCATCGATGTAGAACCGGCGATGGTCGTTCATGCTGTTGCTCCCCTCATGCTTGTAAAGCGCGCGGCCGCTCCGGCATTGTGGCGCAAATGAACCGCAAGCTCATCATCGGCGCCCTGCTGGCCGCTGGCATCATCGCCGGAGCCTGGTGGCTGTGGCCGGGGCATGATTCAGGGTCCGGCAGCCTGCCGCAGCTGCTCACGGACATACGCGGTCGCGCACAGGATGCGCCACTGGCCGCCAGTGGCAGTTTTTTCCTGCTCTATGTACTGACCGCGGCGCTGGGAATTCCCGGCGCGGTTCTGCTGACGACGGCGGCCGGTGCAATTTTTGGCACGCTGCAGGGACTGGTCATGGTGTCCTTTGCCAGCAGCATCGGTGCAACGCTGAACCTGCTGGCCGCACGCTTTCTGTTCCGGCCACTGGCCGAACGACGCTTTGCCGCCAGCATGGAGCGCGTGAATGCCGGCATCCGCGAAGAAGGCGTCTGGTATCTGTTTGCCCTGCGCCTGGTGCCGCTGTTTCCTTTCTTCGTCATCAATGCCGTGATGGGGCTGACCCGGCTGCCCGTGCGCAGTTTCTACTGGATCAGCCAGATCGGCATGCTGCCGGGGACGCTGGTCTACGTGAATGCAGGTGCACAACTGGGACGCATCGACTCCGTGACCGGCATCATGTCGCCCACGCTGCTGGCTTCGCTTGCGCTGCTCGGCATCTTTCCACTGCTGGCGCGCCGGCTGGTGGCGATGCTCCGCGTACGGAGACGCTACGCACGCTTCAGGCGCCCGCAGCGCTTCGATGCCAACCTGGTGGTGATCGGTGCCGGCGCAGCCGGACTGGTCAGCGCTTATGTAGCGGCGGCATCACGCGCAACGGTCATACTGATCGAATCGGGGGCAATGGGTGGTGACTGCCTGAACACCGGCTGCGTGCCGAGCAAGGCGCTGATCCGCTCCGCACGGCTGGCTGCCTGGCAGCGTCGGGCCAGCGAGTTTGGCCTGAGCGCAGGCACATCCAGTACCGATTTCGGTCGCGTCATGCAGCGGGTCCGTGAGGTGATCGCGCGCATCGAGCCGCACGACTCGGTGGAACGCTATACAGCCCTCGGCGTGGAGTGCATCCGGGGCAAGGCGCAGATCATTTCGCCCTGGACAGTCACCGTTGACGGGCGCGAGATCAGGACGCGCAGCATCGTGCTGGCCACCGGCGGCAGCCCGACCTTGCCACCGATCCCGGGGCTCGAAGATATCCCCCATG
Organism: Pseudomonadota bacterium; assembly: GCA_963204745.1. GTDB lineage: Bacteria > Pseudomonadota > Gammaproteobacteria > Steroidobacterales > SHZI01. Next base: position 44,335 of record CAUJHF010000047.1, on the reverse strand, counting down.
TCACCTCGGACACCTTGTGGGATCTCACAGAGCTGCCAAAGCGCCTGCTGGTTCTCGGCGGCGGCCCGATCGGCTGCGAGATGGCCCAGGCCTTTCGCCGGCTCGGCAGCGAGGTGGCACTCGTCGAGCAACTGCCGAACCTGCTCAGCCGCGAGGACCATGCCGTATCTGCCGCGATTGCCGCCCGCTTTGCCGATGAAGGCATACAGGTGCTCACCGGTCGGTCAGCACAGCGCTTTGAGCGACGCGCCGACGGTGGACGGCTACACTGTCTGGATGAGAAATCTGAACTGGAACTGGACTTCGACATGGCGCTGATCGCTACCGGGCGCAAGGCCCGGACCGGTGACCTGGGGCTTGAAGCACTGGGCATCGCACTGAACCCGAACGGCACGGTAGCGGTCAACGAGTACATGCAGACCAGTCTGCCAAACATCTATGCCTGTGGCGACGTGGCCGGACCGTGGCAACTCACCCATGCTGCCGCTCACCAGGCCTGGTACTGCGCCATGAATGCGCTATGGGGCCGCTTCTGGCGCTTTCGGGCCGGCGACTCCGTCATGCCGGCAGCGGTCTTTACCGATCCGGAAGTCGCCCGCGTCGGCCTTACTGAAGCCGAGGCCCGCGCCAGCGGCATGGATATAGAGGTCACCAGCCACTCGTTTGAAGAACATGACCGCGCCATCGCCGATGGTGAAGCGCGCGGCTTCATCCGGCTGATCACTCCGCGCGGCAGCGACCGGATCCTCGGTGCAACCATCGTAGGCAGCCATGCCGGCGACACCATCGCCGAGTTTGTACTCGCCATGCGCCATGGCCTGGGACTGCGCAAGATCCTCTCTACGGTACACATCTATCCGACGCTGGCCGAAGCCAACAAGGCGGCCGCAGGCGCGTGGCAGAGCCGGCATCTCCCGGCACGTCTGCTCCGCCTGGCCGGCTACCTCAATCGCCGTGGACTTCGGAACGGGAATTCATGAGTACACCCACCGCCGACGAGGTCATCCTGATACGTCATCTGGAACGCAGTTTTCCGATGGGCGATACGGTAATCCGGGCACTGCGCGGCGTGGACATCACCATAAGGCGCGGTGAGTACGTTGCCATCATGGGACCTTCCGGTTCCGGCAAGTCCACACTGATGAACATCATCGGCTGCCTGGATCGCCCCGACGGTGGCGAGTACTGGCTGAACGGTCACCTGGTTTCCAACCTGCATGACTCGCAACTCGCCACCCTGCGCAACCGCGAGATCGGCTTCGTTTTCCAGACTTTCAACCTGCTGGCACGTGCCGATGCCCTGCACAATGTCGAACTGCCGCTGATCTATGCCGGCGTTTCGCGCCGCGAACGGATCGAGCGGGCGAAACTCGCGCTCGAACAGGTCGGCCTGCAGGAACGTATCCGGCACCGGCCGTCCGAGCTGTCCGGCGGCCAGCGCCAGCGCGTCGCGGTGGCCCGTGCGCTGGTGACGCGGCCGAGCCTGTTGCTGGCAGATGAGCCGACCGGCAACCTGGATTCAATCACCGCGCACGATATCCTCGAACTGTTTGCCGGGCTGCATGCTGCCGGCAACACGATCGTCATGGTCACGCACGACAGCGACGTGGCCAACAACGCCCACCGCACAATCCGCCTGCTCGACGGGCAGATTGAATCGGACACCATCAACCGGCAAGAAGGTTCCTCATGAAGCAGAAGTTCTGGCCATTGGCCCTGATCATCGTCCTGTTGGCCGCCTGCGGACGCCCGGCAGACCGGACGCAGACCACCTATGAGACCGCAGCGGCCAGCAAGCGCGACATACGAGTGGCCGTTGAAGCGGCCGGGCAGATTGAGCCCGCCCTCACCGTGGAACTGAAATCCAAGGCTTCAGGCCAGATCCTCGATCTCAAGGCAGAGACCGGCCAGCTCGTGGAGGCCGGCACACTGCTCGTACAGATCGACAAACGCAATCCGAGCAACTCCCTGGCCCAGGCTCAGGCCCAGCTGGAGGCCGCCAAGGCACGTCGCTCGATTGCCGGGGCCCAGAACAAGCGCTCGGCACGACTGCTGGAAGAAAAGATTCTCAACGAGGTCGAGTACGAGCAGTCACAGCTGGAACTGGCGAACGCGAAAGCTGACGTCGTGCGCGCGGATGTAGCCGTGGAAACCGCGCGGATACAGCTCGACGACACCGACCTGCGCGCCCCGATCACCGGCACGATCATCGAGAGGCTGGTCGAAGAAGGCCAGGTGATCTCCTCACCCATCATGGATGTCGGTGGCGGCACGCTGTTACTCAAGATGGCCGATCTGAGCAGCGTCCAGGTCCGTGCGCTGGTCGACGAAACGGATATCGGCAAGATCAGCCCGGGACAGACGGTGGTGGTGACAGTAAGCGCGTTTCCGAACCAGCCGTTCAAGGGCGAGGTACTCAAGATCGAACCCCAGGCCAGTGCTGACCAGACGGTGACTACCTTTGCCGTACGCATCGTGCTCAACAATGACAGCGGCCTGCTCAAGCCGGGCATGAACGCGGACGTCTCGATCCTGATCACGGAGCGCACAGGCGTACTGGCCATCCCGACCAACGCGCTGCGTACAAACCGCGATCTGGCCACCTCGGCAAGCCTGGTTGGCCTCGACGAAGCAACCGCGCGAGAACAGCTGAAGAACAACGCCCTGCCCGCCCAGGCCGGGGCTGATCCCGCCGACGGTACGGCTGGCGGCTATCAGTTCCGCAATCACTACTGGGTCTTTGTCGAGCGTGAGGGCAAACCGGTTGCCGTCGAGGTACTCACCGGCATCACCGATCTGGATTACAGCGAGATACTCGCCGGACTGAACGAATCAGAGAAGGTTTACATGCTGCCGAGTTCCGGTCTGGTTGAGACGCAGCAGCGGTTCCAGCAACGGATGCGCAGTTTCACCGGCATGCCCGGCATGAGCGACACAAAGAAGGAGTGAGCCCATGCTGATCGCCGAAATGATTCTGGTGGCCCTGCAATCGGTACGCGCCAATCTGTTCCGTGCCTTTCTGACCATGCTCGGCATCATCATCGGCGTGGCCTCTGTCATCACCATGATCGCCATCGGCTCCGGCGCGAAAGCTGCCGTCGATGCGCAGATTGATGCGCTTGGCGCCAGCGTGCTCAGCGTTCGTGCCGGCAGTTTCATGCGCATGGGCGTCGCCCAGAGCGGCGCAAAGCTCACCATCGAGGATGCGGCGGCCATCGCCAGCGACGCACCCTCAGTGCGCGCCGTGGTACCGGAAATCGGCGGTCAGCCACAGATCAAGCTCGGCAATCGCAATGAAAACCTGCGCGTGGTCGGGGTGAGCGCCAATTTTTCCAACGTACAGGGCTACACCCTGTCCTCCGGTCGCCTGTTCAGCAATGCCGATGATGCAAACCGCCGCACCGTCGCCGTAATTGGCGCATCGGTGCCAGCCAAGCTCGGCAGCACCGAAAGCGCAATCGTCGGCCAGACAATCTACGTCAAGGGTCTGGCTTTCACGGTTGTCGGTGTGCTGGCTGAAAAAGGTGCCAGCGGCTTTCGCAATGTGGACGAGCAGCTCTGGATTCCTTTCTATACCGCCCGCTACCGGGTGTTCGGCACCGACCAACTCGATTCGATCAGCGCACAGATGGCGCCGGGCGTGAGTGTGGAACGGGCCATCGTCGAGATCGAGCGCGTGATGCGGCGTGAACACCAGATCCTGCCCGGCAAGGACAACGACTTCAGCATTGCCGACCCGCGCGAGTTTTTCAACGTGCGGGAAGCAGCAGCCAACATCTTCGCGATTCTGCTGGCTGGCATCGCCAGCATCAGTCTGGTGGTCGGCGGCATCGGCATCATGAACATCATGCTGGTGACGGTCACCGAGCGCACCCGCGAGATCGGCATACGCAAGGCGCTGGGAGCCAGCCGACGCAACATCATGTTGCAGTTCATCATCGAGGCGATGGTGCTGTGCATGCTCGGCGGCCTGGCCGGCATTTTGCTCGGCAGCGGCATCGCCGCACTGCTGGCAAAGTTCGTCGGCTGGAACACGCAGGTCTCGCCACTCGCGGTCGCACTTGCTTTCGGCTTCAGTGCGACCGTCGGCCTGTTCTTCGGTATCTGGCCGGCGCGCAAGGCCGCACGCCTCGATCCGATTGAGGCACTGCGCTACGAGTAAGCGCCCGACCATGCTCGGCAATACACCGGCCCGCTGGGGACTTGTCACACGCAGCCTGCACTGGCTGATCGCTGCCATGATCCTCGTACAGCTGCCGCTCGGCTTTTTGATGGTCGATGCCTACGATGCCTGGCAAGCCGGACACGGCGATCCGGCGCTGGTGATGAAACTCTCGCGGGCGCACAACACCAACGGCTTTCTGATCCTGATTCTCGTCATGCTGCGATTGTCATGGCGGCTCGGCAATCCGTCACCGGCGCTGCCTGGCGCACTCGTCGCCTGGCAGCGCTTCGTCGCCCGTGCGACGCATGTCGCGCTCTATGCGCTGCTGTTCATCTTTCCGCTCAGCGGCTGGGCCGCGCTCTCGGCCTGGACGGGTGACTTTCCGATCTACTTCTTCGGCTGGGACAATGTGTTTCGCATCGTGCCGCAAGCTGCGCCTGGTTCGCCTTTTACCAGCGACCTGTTTGGCGAAATCCATGAAAGCTGCTGGAAGGCCGGTGCCGCGATCCTGCTGCTGCACATATCGGCAGCGCTCTGGCACGAGTACATCCGGCACGATGGCGCGCTGTCGCGCATGTGGCGCGGCTAGCCGGCTGGCGCAGCTTCAGGCTCCCTGTCGCCCCGTCGCCACCGGCGCAGATCCTCGCCGATGCCGAGCATCGCCGGAACGAACAGGAAGACGAGAAACGGCGAGAACAGCAGGCCAAAGATCAGCGTCACGGCGATCGGCTGTACCAGCTGCGCCTGAAGACTGCCTTCAAACAACAGGCTGACCACACCACCGATGGTCGTGCCGGTAGTCAGAATCACCGGACGCAGACGGTCACGGACTGCCTGCATCACGGCATCGGAAAACACCGCACCACCGGCACGGTACTGTTCGGTAGTCTGCAGCAGCACGATCGAATCGTTTACCAGCACGCCGGACAGGCCAAGCAGTGCCTGCAGGCTCAGCATATTGATGTTGTAGCCCATCACCCAGTGGCCGAAGACGGCACCGACCAGTCCGAAGGGAATGATCGCCATGACCACCAGCGGTCGCGTGTAACTCGAAAACACCCAGGCGAGAATGATGTAGATGCCGGACAGGGCCAGCATCAGCGCCGTACGGAATTCGCCGAGTGCGCGCGCCTGCTCCTCCGCCTTGCCCTTGAACTCGACATGCACGCCATACTTGCGCATCAGTTCCGGCAGCACCGATGCCCTGAGCAGTGCGGTGACTTCATTCGTGGTCGTTACGTCATAGTCCACATCGGCGGACACTGCGACCTGGCGCAGCCCGTCCTCGCGACGGATCTCCGAAAAACCAACCCGCGACTTGAGATCCACGACCTCGGGCAGTGGCACTTCCGAACCGTCCGGTGCGCGCAGATAGAGGTCGCGAATGGTGTCCGCGCTGTTCCCGGTGCGGGCCAGCTTGACGCGCACGATGACCTCTTCCTGGTCGCGGGGAAAGCGCTTCGCAATCGCCCCCTCAAAGGCATCGCGCACCTGTCGGGCGACATCCTGCGTGGTGAAACCCATCGCACGGCCGCCAGGCGTGAGTGCCAGCACGAGTTCCTGCTTGCCCCACGGCAGGTTGTCGGCGACTGAATCCATGCCGGGCACATCGGCAACCCGCTCCTGCAGATCGACGGCCGCGGCCTTGAGCACGCGCAAGGGCGCCCCGGACAGGCGCATATCCAGGTCACGCCCAGGGGGCCCGCCGGCGCTGAGGTCAATGACGCTCAGCCGTTCCACGCCGGGCCGCAGCTCAACTTCCTCACGCCAGGCACGGATGAACTCGGCATTGTGTACGTCGCGCAGATCACCGGAAATCAGCTCTACCGTATAGCCACCCGCATGATCACCGGTCTGTATCGCCTCTCCCGGCCGCGATTCGGTGGTGCCTATGCTGCCAACCTGGTAGCGAATCAGCCCGCCCTGGCCACCGGTCAGCTTCGCCTCCGCCGCGCGCGCAGCCCGACCCATCTCTTCGACCATCTTTGCCGTCTCTTCACGCGGCGTGCCGGGCGTAAAGGAGAAATTGCCGAAAAACAGGTCGGTCTCCGGTGAGGCAAAAAACTCGAACCCCACCCGGCCGGTAGCAAACATCGCGACGGTAAGGATCAGTGTGCAAACGGTCGCAAGCACCGTGCTGTAACGATGCCGGTAACACTGCGCCGTAAAACGGGCAAAACGTCCTTCACGAAATGCACGGAAGCGGACCAGAAACCCTTCACGCGCCTCGACCAGGCGGTAGCCCGCCAGCGCCGGCCAGCGCCCGATTCCACGGCCGGGCCGCGCCAGGCTGGCACTGAAGGGATTCACATTCACGCCACCCTGCTTGTCGAGCCGGATCAGCGCATGCCTGAGATGCATCGGCAGGACAAACAGACACTCGATCAGGCTGAAAGCCACGGCCAGACAGACCGTCAGCGGCAGTTCACGGATGATCTTGCCGACCGTCGCACCGATGGCAAGCACCGGCATGAAGCCCACGATGGTCGTCAGGCCGGCCGCGATCACGGCCGGTGCCATGCGTTTGACCGCGGACATCACTGCCTCGTCCGGACTGCTACCCCGCCGATGCAGTACTTCAGCGCTTTCCGCCACGACAATGGCGTCGTCAACGATGATGCCGATCGCCATCAGGATGGCAAACATGCTGATCAGGTTGAGCGTAAACCCCAACGCTGCCATCGCGCCCAGCGTCGCCAGTACCGACACCGGTATGCCCCAGGCGACCCACCACGCAATGCGTGCGTTCATGAACAGAAACAGGATCAGCAACACGAACACGACGCCCTGCAGGCCGTTCTCGATAACCATCCTCACGCGCTGCGTCGCCTGGTCGGCAAACACGTCATACATGTCGACTTTCAGCGTAGGCGGCAGTTCGGTCCGGATCTCATCGATGTAGGCAGCGATCACCTTCTGCGATTCCACGGAGTCGACACCGGGCGAACGCATGACGATCATGCCGACGGACTGGTAGTCGCCGGTACGGCGCGACACGCCGCCTTCTTCGAAAGCCTCGCTGACCGTGCCGATATCGCGCAACGCGAGCTTTTCGCCCGTGCTGCGCGAAACCACCTCGATACCGGCGAGCTCGCGCGCCGAGCGGGCCAGATGTTCGGTGCGCAACTGGCGCGAAACGCTGCCGCTCTCGATGCTGCCCGCCGGCATGTCCAGGCTCAGGCCGGCGATGCGCGTCGCGATATCGCCAACTGTCAGGTCCAGTGCGCGCAGGGTGTCGCCCGGAATCTCCACATGGATTTCCGACTTGCGCATGCCCATCATCCGGACTTCAGACTGCCCCAGGTTGAGCAGGTCATCGCGAATGCGCCGCGCATGACGCTTGAGAGAATTCTCCGAAAACGGACCGGACACTTCGATGCGACACACCAGGTCGCTGTTGACGATCTGCGAAACGACCGGCTGCTCCATGTCCTGCGGAAAGGTCGTGATCCGTGACACCGCTGACTGCACATCGGTCAGCGCCTTGGAGATATTCACATCGTTATCGAAGTCGATGATGATCTCGGCACGCCCCTCGGCAGCGACCGAATCAACGCGGCTGACCTTTTCGAGGAAGCGGATCTCGGGCTCTATGGCCTCGAGGACGTTGCTCTCGATATCCTCCGGACTGGCGCCGGGCCATTGCACGGTTACGCGGATCTTTTCAATCGTGAAATTGGGCAGTACCTGGCGGGATATGTCGCCGGCACCCCATATGCCGAACAGGATCAGCACCCACATCAGCAGATTGCCCGCCACCGGATGGCGAACAAACATCGCGATCAGGCCGCGCTCTTCCATGCTCAGTCGGCGACCTTCTGCTCGATGACCTTTACGCCGACTCCGGCCTCACGCAGCGGCGTCGTCACCACCCGGTCGCCATCAGCAAGCGCCGGCTCGCCGGCGGAACGGAAGATGATGTGGTCACCGTCATGACCGAGCAGGTCGATCCGGCGAGCGGCAAGCCGGCTGTCGGCAACCACATAAAGCATGTCATCGCCGTAAAGCGCACTTTCAGGCGCAATGAATACATCGACGTATTCCCTGTCCGGCACACTGACCGAGACGAACGCGCCGGGCCGCAAATCCGTGTGCAGGCCGTCTTCAAGTACCGCATAGACGTTCACGCCACCGGTCGTGGAAATGATCTCGGCGCCGACGCGGGCGATCTTCGCCGGATATCCGGGAGCGCCATCACCGACCTTCCAGGTCACGGTCACGGTACGTCCAACGAGCTCCTCACCGCTGCCCCTGAGACGGCCGTACTCGGCATTCGACAGCGAGAAGCGGACCTCAAGTTGACCGGTATCAGTCAGCTCGGCCACCTTGTCATTGATACCGAGCTGCTTGCCGAGGTTCGCATTGACCTCGCCGACGACGCCCGCATACGGAGCAAGCAGACGCGTATCGGCAAGGTCACGCTCCGCACGTTCGACATCGATACGCCGCTGCTCGACGATGGCCTCGTGCTGCTTCAGGGCGAGTTCGGCGTTGTCGCGGTCGCGCTCGGAAACCGTGTGATCAACATACAGCGCCTCGATCCGGCGATGCTCGCGCTGCAACTGGTCCAGGCGCACCTCCGCCTCCCGCAGCTGCGCGCGACGCTCGGCCAGCCCGGTGCGGTAGTGAAAAGGATCGATTTCGAGCAACAGTTCACCGGCTGCGACGAGACCGCCTTCGCGGAAATTTCTGCCGATCTGCGCAATCGGACCGGCCACCCGTGCACGCAGCTCGCTGCGCCGCCCGGCAACGATTTCACCGAACAGGGCCAGCTGTGGACGCAGGGTCTGGCGGCTGATCGCCACCGATCTTACCGGCCAGACCCGCTCGGCATGCGGTTCTGGCGCCAGTCCGGGCCGCGTTGCGACCAGCAGTGCGATGAGTGCCGCCGTGACGAGCAGGACAAGCAGCGGCACACCGCCACGACGTGCCGCAAGCCGGCGCACCGGCGCAATCACGCCAGAGAGAAATGAAACAGGCATGGTTCAGCTGTGCCGCGTTCAGGCGCAAATCCAGACAGGCCCGGATTTTAAACCGGAATACGGAACATCGGCGACAGATTTGTCGCTATCTTCCACATGCCGGACGGCGGTGACCGCCAGGCACCGGACATCGCGCACACCGGACCGACTGCCGGCATGCCTCGATGCCGGTTAGCGGACTGCCGGCACCACGTGCGTACCGATCAGTGCAATGGCGTCGGCGGGGTCGTCGTGCAGCCGCAAGGCCAGTTCGTCGAGCCCGGCATCCCTGAACTCGCACAGCCGCGCGATGTGCCGGTCCATCTCGCCGGGGTCGCCAGTCGTCGTGATGCCCTCGATCAGGGCGTCGATGATCCGCTGCGGAACACCCTTGATCTCCCCGGAACGGTCGCGCCAGGCAGCGATAAACGCGGCCTTGTGCGCCTGGATGTACTTGCAGTCTTCATCACTCATGAAGCTGCCAATGTGATGCGGACTGAGCCAGCTGCGGATGATCAGTTCCCGCCGCGCCTCTTTCAACGCCGCCGCCCGGTCGGCCTTGACATGCCAGGCCCAGAAATTGCTGACCCGGAACGGCCCGACAGACGGCTCACGGGCCGGCAGACTCTCGCGGACATAGCCCATCGCCGCCGCGGCAAACTTCGGCACCGCATCGCTGAGCACAATGCCATCAGCCCGGGTTGCGCTCATGCGGATCATCTGCTCCTGGCCCGCGCCGGTATAGATCAGCGGCGGCACATCGTCCGCCCATGCGGCCGAGAAGTGGCTGGCCTTGTACATCTCGCCCTTGTAGTTGGTCACTTTCCGTTCGCCGCAGGCTTTTTTCAGGAGTTCGGTGGTCTCGCGTACCGCACGCACCCGACGCGTGACCGGGATGCTCATGACACCGTTCCATTCGGCGCCACCGCCAACGCAGATCGCGGCGCGACCCTTGCTGTACTCGTTCAACGTCAGCAGGGCATTGGCCATCTTCAGCGGATGCATCTCCCAGGGGCTCACCACCATGACGCCGATACCGATGCGCCGGGAGGCCAGCGCAAGCGGCACGAGACTCATGAAACAATCGCGCGCCGCGGAATAGTTCTGCACCCATATGCGGTTGATGCCATGGCTTTCTGCCAGCAGGCCGAGATCAGCGATCCGTGCCGGCGTCACATCGGGTTCCAGAATGATGTCTATTTTCACTGCCGTCTCCTGCGTTGCCTGCGGTTCCGGCGCGCACGCTGCCAGGATCGCAGCCGGAACGCTATGATAAGGCCCTGGATCAAAATGACCATTCATGCCGCCACTGGTATTCGGCGGACTTCAGTTCAAGGGCTTCTTGCCCGGGTAATTTGTCATTGAAAAAGCAGCTGCCGGGCAACCTCATTCTGGTTTTCCTTTCCACCGCCATCACGCTGCTGGTCGCGGAATCCGGCCTGCGTCTGCTTGCGCCCAATCTGGCCAGCGAGCCGGTCACTTCCAACCAGTACAATTTCTATCGTTATGACCCGGTGCTCGGCTGGTCAAACATACCGGACGCGCGGGGCATATTTTCCAGAGCCGAGTTCAGCTATGAGCTGAACATCAACAGCCTGGGGCTGCGTGGAGCCGGGATAACCGTGGAAAAACCTGCCGGGACACGCCGCATAGCGGTGCTCGGCGACAGCTTCGTGTGGGGCATCGGGGCAGCAGAGCCCGAGCTGTTCACCACGCTGCTGGCGGACTCGCTGCCGGCAACGCAGGTATTGAACTTCGGCGTCGCCGGCTACAGCCCCATCCAGTATCACCTGCTGACCAGCCAGGTCCTCGCCCTCGATCCGGACCTCGTCATCATCAGCTTCTGCCTCGGCAATGATTTCGCTGACGCCGTCTACTGGAACCGCTACGACTACTACAAGCCGTACGCCCGACTCGACCAGTCCGGGCAACTGGTGATCGACGGCTATCCGATACCCGACATCAAACGCTTTCCAGGGCGCCATGACAGCGGCGCTTTTGCCTGGATGCATGAGCACTCGTACCTGGTACGTCTCGTTGACCGCTTCACTCGCGGACTCGGCGGTGGCCTTGATCGTTTCGGCCAGAAGGGGCCTGAGGATTTCGAAGAGGCGGATATATACCTGCAGCCGGACAAGCCATCTACCAACCGGGTGGTGGAAATCAATGCAAAGCTGCTGGAGAGGATTTCAGCTGCCTACCAGGCACGCGGCATTCCGGTGATCGTGCTGGCGGCACCGACCAAGTGCGAGCTGGGCCGATGCTACACGATGGACAAGCGCAGCGATGCAGCGCGCAAGCTGTTGAAGCGTGCCGTCACCGGACTGCCCGTCGCACTGGTCGACCCGGGCGACAATTTCGACAGCACGGATTTCTGGAGCAAGGACGCTCACTGGAATGCCTCCGGTCACCGCAAGATTGCCCAGGCGCTGCTGCCCGCGGTGTCCGACGCACTCGCGGATCGCCGGGTCCCGGAACCGCCAGCCCGGTAACAGCTCAGAACAGCGTATAGATGAACGGCGCCACCGCGGAGCCCTGGCCGAGCACGAGCAGCGCACCGAGCAGCAACATCACGATGATTACCGGCGCCAGCCAGAACTTCTTGCGCACACGCATGAAGCCCCACAGGTCCTTAAGTAAATCCAGCATCAGCAGTTTCCGCCAGGAGTTGATTCAAAGCCTAGTAGGGTTTGTCCAGGGAGCCGGTCTCCGCACCACTGCCGGCGACACGATAGGATGACGCATCCCGGTCGAACTTGCGACACATCGGGTCTTTCTTCAGCAGCCGCAGGACCAGCGCAACCGGCACGATAACCAGCACGAAGATCACCGTCATCAGGATCGGCGTGGTAATCCGGCTCATCACCGTGCCGAACCTCATCCAGCCGCGATACACCGGACCAAGGCTCGCGGGCAACAACAGCCCCCAGGCGATCAGCACACCGCCCATGACCAGCGGCCAGGCGGGTATGGGACGCTCCAGCAGCCAGGGAAAGAAGCCGGCAAACAGCACCACGACGATGGCACCGGTGGTGATACCAAACTGGCGCAACTCGCGCGGACCTGCAGCGGGAATCCCGTGAGTCATCAGTCCAGCTCGAACTCCTGCATCCAGTTCCTGTCTTCCGGCCGCTCCGGCTGTTCTGTCCTCGCCAGCAGGCAGTTGCCGACTACCAGGTAGTCCATCGCCGTGCGCATGAAACAGCGGTAGGCATCGGCCGGGCTGCAGACCGGCGGCTCACCCCGCACGTTGAACGAGGTATTGACCAGCACCGCGCAGCCGGTCTTCGACTCGAAGGCCTTCAGCAGGGCGTGATAGCGCGGGTTGGTGTCCGGATGCACGGTCTGCACGCGGGCCGAGTAGTCCACATGCGTGATGGCAGGCAGCTCCGAGCGCGCTATGTTCAGCTTCTCGATGCCGAACAGCTTCTCCTGCTCGGCCGTCATGGGTTTGCGGAGATTCTCGCGCACGGGAGCCACCAGCAACATGTATGGACTGTCCTTGTCGAGTTCAAAATAGTCCGACACCCGCTCGGCGAGCACCGAGGGCGCGAACGGCCGGAATGATTCCCGGAACTTGATCTTGAGGTTCATCACCGACTGCATCTTCGCGCTGCGCGGATCGCCGAGTATCGAGCGGTTGCCGAGCGAGCGCGGACCGAACTCCATGCGTCCCTGGTGCCAGCCGACGACGTTTTCCGCCGCAAGGATACCGGCAACGGTGCTGATGAGTTCTTCGTCAGCCAGTTCACGGTAGACCGCACCGGCAGTATCCAGCTGCTGGCGAATTTCTGCCTGACTGTAGCCGGGACCCAGGTAGCTGCCATTCATCTGGTCCCTGCCGCCGGTTCGACGCGGCTTGCCCAGATGCTCGTGCCAGACCACAGCGGCCGCACCCAGCGCACCACCGGCATCACCCGCCGCCGGTTGTATCCAGATATTTTCGAAAGGTCCTTCGCGCAGCAAGCGGCCATTGGCCACACAGTTGAGCGCCACACCACCGGCAAGACAGAGGTTTCGCATGCCCGTGTCGGCATGCAGCGAGCGGGCGAGACGCAGCACCACCTCCTCTGTCACTGCCTGAATGGATGCCGCCAGATCCATCTCGCGCTGTGTGACCGGTGACTCCGCCCTGCGCGGCGGGCCGTCAAACAGCTCGGCGAAGCGCCGGTTGGTCATCGTCAGGCCGGTGCAGTAGTTGAAGTACCGCATGTCGAGCCGGAAGCTGCCATCCGCCTTCAGGTCCATGAGCCTGTCGAGAATCAGCCCGGCGAACTTCGGCTGACCGTAGGGCGCAAGGCCCATCAGCTTGTACTCGCCGGAGTTGACCTTGAAGCCGGTGAAATAGGTGAAGGCCGAGTACAAGAGTCCCAGCGAGTGCGGGAAGTCGATCTCCCAGAGCGGCTTCAGCTGATTGCCGGTACCGAGCCAGGCCGAGGTCGTGGCCCACTCGCCGACCCCGTCCATGCACAGCACAGCGGCCTGCTCATGGGGACTCATGTAAAACGCCGAGCCGGCATGCGAGCGGTGGTGGTCGCTGAACAGCAACGGCGGCAACTCGCGCTCCTTGCAGCCGGCAATGGCGGCAAACTCGCGCTTGAGCGTGGTCTTCAGGTAGAGCTTTTCCTTCAGCCAGACCGGCATCGCCGCGATGAACGAGCGCAGACCGCCTGGCGCATAACTCAGATAGGTCTCCAGCAGCCGCTCGAACTTGATCAGCGGCTTGTCGTAGAACACGATCTGGTCCACGTCGCGCAGACCGATGCCCGCTTCACGCAGGCAATAGTCGACGGCGCCAGCCGGAAACCGTGCATCGTGCTTGCGCCGGCTGAAGCGCTCCTCCTGAACGGCGGCCACGACACGACCACCGTCGAGCAGGGCAGCCGCGCTGTCGTGGTAATAGGCAGAGATGCCGAGAATGTGCATGGGCCGGAACTATACGACAGTTAAATGCTCACCAGATCCGGCTATGATTGGCGAACCCGCTCGCTGATGCCACAGGAGATCGCCATGCAGACCACCCGCAGAGACGTGCTGTCCTTTGCTTCCGTCGGTGCCGCCGGTGCCGCTGGTCTGGCGCTGGGCGCCTTTTCCCGATCAACCAACGCTGCGGGTAACGGCGGCAGTACGGGTGGCAAGGGTCCGGGCATCGAGGGACCCCTTCTCGACCTGCGTACCGGCAAAGGCAACCAGATGGCCTATGCACGCATCCAGGGTGACACCGACTGGGGCAAGCAGAAGTACTTCTGGTTCAAAGGCTACGTCAACGCCGTCCAGCCGGGCAAACGCGCGGTTAACCTCGTCGGCTCCCAGGGCTTTGGCGCCATCCGGCTGATCCAGCGGCCCGACGGCGCGATCGAGCGCCTGTGCCGGGAAATCATCCTGTACACAGACCTGCGCAGTGGTGAAGTACTCGGCGAATGGAAGAACCCGCTGACCGGCGAAGTGGTGAAACCGGTACACGTCGACAACGATCCCTTCAACTATCTGATCGAGGAATATTTTCCCGCGCCACCGTCGTTCGGCGGCCTCAACAGGGAAGGACCGCCGCCCAAACGCATGCCCTTTATCCTGCCCTGGTACCAGCATGGTGACTGGCTGGAGATGGAAATCCACATCCATCTGGCCTATCCCAGCGCCCTTCAGCCGGACCAGTGGCCGCGCGAATCAGCCGGCCCGATCGCACAGGTATCCGAATACTTTGCGCACCATGTGCGGGTTGCAGACATGCAGAATCCGCAGCTGACCACGGTGGATTACCGTGGCACCTGGAATCGCGTCACTCCGTGGCTGCCGTGGATGCTGATGGGCCAGACCCCGGGCTTCTGCCTGTACAACTGCTTCATGGGCACGACCAGCAATCTGGACGCGATTTTTGGCCGGCCAGTACTCGACTACGCGGAAAAGCACTACGCGAAGTACTTCAACGCACCGGAAAAATGGACGGGCGAACCCAGCCTGTCGAGTCTCGAGCACTACGCGCGCACGCAGAAGCCGGCACCGGTCAAGCCTGTAGCAACGCCAGACCCGAAGTGAGGGCCTGCGTCAGCTGACGCAGCTCCGCCGGCGTGATGATGTACGGCGGCATCAGGTAGATCAGTCGGCCAAAGGGGCGGATCCATACCCCGGCGTCGACAAAGCAGCGCTGCAATTCAGCGACCGGCACCGGCTGCCTTGTCTCGACCACGCCGATCGCACCGAGTACGCGCACATCGGCGACAGCCGGATGCGCAGCCAGCGGACCCAGTTCCTTGCGCAGCTGTGTCTCGATCATCTGTACCCGCGCCTGCCACGGACTCTCGAGCAGCAGCGCGATGCTGCGCACAGCGACCGCTGCGGCCAGCGGATTGGCCATGAAGGTCGGCCCGTGCATCAGCACGCCACCATCAGCGGAAATGCCATGCGCGACGCGCCGGGTCGCCAGCGTGGCCGCCATGCTCATGTAGCCGCCGGTCAGTGCCTTGCCCAGGCAAAGGATGTCCGCCTCCACGCCCGCATGCTCACCGGCAAACAGGCGGCCAGTGCGGCCGAAGCCGGTCGCGATCTCGTCCGAGATCAGCAGCACATCGTACTGCCGGCACAGTCCGGCCACGGCCTTCAGGTAGTCAGCCGAGTAGAACCACATGCCGCCGGCGCCCTGCACGACCGGTTCAAGGATGACAGCGGCAAGCTCGCCGGCATGCCGGGCGATGAGCGTCGCGAAACCGTCGATGTCACCGGGCTGCAGCGCCTCGCCGAAACGACTGCGCGGCCGGTCGGCAAACAGATGCTGCGGCAGCAGCGCTGCAAAACGCTCGTGCATGCCGTTCACGGGGTCGCAGACCGCCATCGCGCCAAAGGTATCGCCATGGTAACCACCACGGATGGTGAGCAGGCGCGACTTGCCCGGCTGCCCCTGCGCCTGCCAGTACTGCAGCGCCATCTTGATGGCGACCTCCACCGACACCGAGCCGGAGTCACTGAAGAACACGTGCTGCAGCGGCTCCGGCGTGATGGCAATCAGCTGGCGCGCGAGGCTCACCGCCGGCTCGTGCGTCAGTCCGCCAAACATCACGTGCGCCATGCGGCCGAGCTGCTCTCTGAGCGCGCGATTCAGCTCCGGATGGTTGTAGCCATGGATCGCACACCACCATGAGGACATGCCGTCGACGAGTTCACGACCATCTTCCAGTCTGAGCCTCACACCGGAAGCCGAGGCCACGCGATAGGCCGGCAGTGGCGCCGTCATCGAGGTGTAGGGATGCCAGATGTGCTCGCGATCGAAGTCAGTCATGATGAATACCCGAACAGGCTGGTCGCATCGAGCCAGGTATTCAGTTGTTCGGGCGTACAGCCGTCAGCAAAAAATGGCAGCGTCGCCATTCTCAGCGCAGGCAGCCGCTGTTCGAGCGTACGCACATTCTCGGCGAGAAAATCCATCTCCGCCGCCACGGAGTTTGCCACCCAGCCGGCAAGTTCCAGACCAGAAGCCCTGATCGCCTTTGCAGTCAGCAAGGCATGATTGATGCAGCCGAGCCGCATGCCGACCACGAGTACCACCGGATAGCCGAGTGCAGCGGCAAGGTCGGCCATCGTTTCTGTCTGGTTCAGGGGCACCAGCCAGCCACCGGCACCTTCGACCAGCAGCACGTCCGCCCCACTCGCCTCCTGCGCGCGCACCTGGTCTGCGAGTGCCGCCGCACGCAACGCTATACCGGCCCGCTCGGCGGCAATATGTGGTGCAATCGCCGGCTCCAGCGCCACGGGATTCACGGCCGCATAGTCAGGCGACAGGCTTGAGCAGCGCTGCAACAACAGCGCATCTTCGTTCACCAGCCGCCCGTTTGCGCGCACGCAGCCGGCCGCCACCGGCTTCACGCCGAGCGCGCGCAAACCATATGCCTGCGCAGCCAGCAGCAATGCTGCAGTGACCCGGGTCTTGCCGACACCCGTATCGGTTCCGGCGATGAAATAGCAACGAGGCCTCATGTTGTTGTGGACTCGGCCAGCGCTGCGAGAAGGCGGTCGATATCGGCAGACTCATGCAGCGCGGAGAAGGTGATGCGCAGGCGCGCAGTCCCTGCCGGTACTGTCGGCGGCCGGATGGCGCCGACCAGCACGCCGCGCGCTTCGAGTGCTGCACCGATGTCCATGGTCGCGCCGGCAGCGCCGATGATTACCGGCTGGATCGGTGTTGCCGACGGCAGGAGTTGCAGGCCGAGCTGCGCAGCACCCTGCCGGAACCGCGCTATGTGTCCTGCAAGCCGCGTACGCCGCCACTCCTCTGCCAGCGCGATCCGCAAACTCTCAAGCGTCGCGACGGCCATCGCTGCCGGCATCGCCGTCGTGTAGATGTAATGTCGCGAGCGCTGGATCAGCGTTTCGATCAGCGTCTCGCTGCCAGCAACAAATGCGCCGGCCGTACCAAAAGCCTTGCCGAGCGTACCGACCAGTACCGGCACATCGCTGCAGTCATGCCGCGCCGGATCCACCACACCACAACCCTGTGCGCCATGCACGCCGAAGCCGTGCGCATCATCGATCATCAGCCATGCCGCGTGCTGTCTGGCCAGATCGACGAGGCGATCAAGCGGACACAGGTCGCCATCCATGCTGAATGTACCGTCGCTGACAATCAGCTTGCGTCGCTCCGATTGAACAGCGCCAAGCCGGCTGGCGAGATCGGCCGTATCGGCATGGGCATACCAGTCAAAGTTCGCCCGGCTGAGCCAGCCGCCATCGAGCAGCGAAGCGTGATTGAGACGGTCCTCGAATACCTGGTCACGCGGACCAAGCAGGGCACTGAGCGCGCCCACATTCGCCGCATAGCCGCTGCCGAAGAGCAATGCACGCGGTCGGCCGGTGAAATCTGCCAGTGCGACTTCGAGTTGCTGGTGGGCAGCGGTATGACCCGACACCAGATGTGACGCACCGCTGCCAACACCCCAGCGGTCCACGCCAGCCTTGAATGCGGCGCATACGCGCGGATCTGCGGCGAGTCCCAGATAGTCGTTGCTGCAGAAATTCAGCAGCCGCCGGCCCTCGACGACCAGCTCCCGCCCGGCCGGGCCTTCGACCACGCGCCGGCGACGGTAGAGATGCTTTTTAGCCAGCGCCGCCAGCGTTGCCGGCATGTCGTCGAAAGCTGTCAATGAGTATTCGCCATGCTGCACGCCACGCAGCTTAAGGGCTGGGTCAGAACATGGCGAGCGGATTACGCATGAAGAGCCAGAAATGACCGCCCAGCAAGAGCCAGGCCACGAGCGCCAGTGCTATCGCACCGCCGATCAGCGTGCGCCGGTCGGTCGGCCAGCGGGCGCGGCCGCTCAGAAGCGCAGCAAACGGTATCAGCGAGGTCGGCCCGGCGAGTTGCCGCCACTGCGCTTCACCGAGCATCTTGCGCTTCCGGTTTTCAACAGCCCACATGCCGATAAAACCAAATGAGCCGAGCCCGCCGAACATGAGCACCGCTGCCAGATCACCGTTGGCCGGCACATGCGCCAGCCCCCAGAGACCCAGCCCCCAGAGCAGCGGATGACGCGTGATTGCAACGGCGCCGGGTTTCTCCGCATCAAAGGGCGTCGCCACGAAGGCAATGGAAAACGGATTCGGTTCCAGAAGACCCGCGCCGAACAACAATGCCGCCACCGGCATCAACCCGACCGTGATCGCATAGGCCCAGGCCTGCGGGGGCCAGAGTTCAATGTACGGCGCCTGTGCGGCTGAATGTATCAGCCAGGTAAAGAGCGCCAGCGACATCGCTGAATAACAGGTGGTAAACAAGACCTCGCCCAGCAGCCCGGTCAGACGCCGGCGAATGGCCGGCGTGGCGGCGATCAGGTGGGAGAGGAGAAAGATGGCGAAAACAGCCAGGAACCGCGGCATTGCCAGACTACCCGTCAGATGATTGTGTGAAGACCCGCGCCATATAGTCGACGAACTCCGCCGCCACCTCGTCGCCCGACCCGATTCCGGCAAGCGCCTTCGCGAGATCTTTCTTGAAGTCGAGCTGCATCTGCCGGAGGATCTGCACGCGCTGCGCCTGGGGTGAACCCGCGCCGTGCAGGGATTCAGTCAGATAGCCGACGGCATTGCGTCCGAGCGTCATGTTCTCGATCAGCCGCAGGATACGCAGCCGATCCTCGGTCGGGATATCCGCCCGCCCCTGCAGATACTTGCGCATGAGTGCGCCGATCTCCGGGTGGTTGAGATCCTGCTCGGAGGGCTGCGTCACCATCAGACCGCCGGCAAGATCCTGTGCCAGGCGGCTGATTTCATAGGGGAATCGCGTCACGTGATGCTTGCATACATTGGCCAGCATGTCGTCGCAGATATAGACCCCCGACTTGAGCGCATGCGCCTGATAGCTGGCCGCAATACCGGTTGCGTAGATGGTCTCGTTGAGATGCGTCATCTCGACGAGTTTGTCGCGAACATGTGAAGCCTTCTCCACGCCATTGAATTCGGCGATGGTCGCCGCCGCACCGATCAGCACGTCGCCGACCCCGGACTTGCAGACGTAGCTGCGCCGGTGATAACTGGTAAACCGCTCAACCAGCATTGCCGCGAAGCCGGTTTCACGGTCCATGAATACCCGCTCCCAGGGGATGAACACCTCGTCGAAGATGATCATCGCTTCCTGGCCGCCGAACTTCCGGTTGCCCGGATCGATATCGCCGCCCTCCATGCTGCGCGTATCGCAGGACTGGCGACCATAGATATAGGTGATACCGGGAGCATCGACCGGTACGGCGCCGACGATCGCATAGTCCTCGTCGGCCGGACCCAGCCGCATGGTCGGCATGACCAGCAGCCAGTGCGAATTGATGCAGCCGGTCTGGTGTGCTTTCGCTCCGCGGATGTAAACACCCTCATCCGTACGCCGGCTGACGTGCACGAACATGTCGGGGTCGGCCTGCTCGTGCGGTGCCTTGCTGCGGTCACCCTTCGCATCGGTCATCGCACCGCCGATCACATAACCGGCGCGCTGCATCTCGGTGACGAATGAAACGAAGCGCGGGTGGTATCCGGTACCGTGCGCCGCGTCGATTTCCAGGGTTACCGAATGCAGGGCGTTGATTGCATCCATACCTACACAGCGCTGAAAACAGGTGCCGGTCAGCTGACCGAGGCGCCGCTGCATCTTGTTCTGCATGACCAGATCATGAGCACTGCCGGCTACATGCAGGAAACGATTGATGCGTTCACCGGTATAGGGAGAGACCGCGGTGCCGAGTTCCGGATTACGGACAGCCAGATCGTATGTTTCGGCGACGGCATTGATCGACGGCCGGATCAGCGGATGGTCGACCGGTTCGGGTACAAGTTCGCCAAACAGGAACACGCGCAACTGCCGCCCACGAAGGCTGGCGATGTAATCATCTGCACTGCGAATCGGCTTTCTCACTCGCTGCTCACTCCGGAATCGGGTTTCAGACAGCCGGTCGCTACCATGCCAGAACATGCAGACCGGACCCTCGTACTGTAGCATCCTGTCTGCACCGCGCACGTTGCGCGAACGGCATCGCTAAACTGAGTCCAGACGCCAGGCAGAACACTGTCATGACCCAATGCTGCTACATGATCGTCCTCGCCGACCTGAACGATCGCGAACGCTTTCTGGCCGACTACGCCAGTGTGGTTCCCGCACTCGTAAAACAGTTCGGCGGGCATTATCTGCTGCGGGGCGCCGGCGGTACTTTTCTGGAAGGCGGCTGGTGCGACCATCCCGGCGCGCTGGTTTCCCAGTGGCCGAGCCGGGAACATGCGCTGCGCTTCTGGAACTCAGCCGAGTATCAGCAGGCCAAGATGCTGCGCGAAGGCACCGGGCGCTTTCAGGTACTGATCGTGGACGGGCCACCCGTCAGCCTGCCGGCCTAGACCGGCGCGCCCGTAAGCCCGCAACACCGTCATGCAGCAGACGCCTGTAGTCGTCATCACCGGCAGCGCGAGCGGCATCGGCTACGGTCTGGCCCAGGCATTCGCGGCCCGCGGATGCAGCGTCATGCTCTCGGATTTGCCCGGCGAGCGGCTTGTTGCGGCAGCGAGCAGGCTCGGCATGCCGCAACTCGTTGCCAGCCAGCCGTGCGACGTCGGCCAGCGCGAGCAGTTGCAGAAACTGTGGGACGCCACTGTCGCGCGCTTCGGACGCGTCGATCTCTGGCTCAACAACGCCGGTGTCGGCCCGCCGGTGATCCGGCTCGACGCCGTGCCCCCCGACTGGATCGACCGTGCGCTAGACGTCAACCTGAAGGGGCTGATGCATGGCACCCGGGTTGCACTGGCCGGAATGCTGCGACAAGGTGGCGGCGCCATCTACAACACGGTGGGTTTTGGTTACGACGGGCGCAAGCAGAAGGATCTCACCGTCTATGGAACCACCAAGGTTGCCGCGCGCTACTTCAGTGAATCCACGGCGAAGGAACTCGGCGACTGCCCGGTACGCGTCAACTGGCTGAACCCCGGTTTCGTGCTGACACCGATGACCATCGAGGAGAACCGCCGCATCCGCGAACGCATTGGCGAAGCCCGGTGGCAGAAAATCCGCTGGGTGATGAATGCGATCGCCGACTCGCCGGAAGCAGCCACGCCATGGCTGGTGGAACAGATCCTGCAAGGCAAAGGCCCGATCGACCGGCTGCCGCCCGGCGTCTTCCTGCGCCGGCTGCTGCTTTCGCTGTTGACCCGCCCGGACCCGCTCAGCCTGCACGGGCTGTAAAGGGGTAGCCGTTCCTAGGCTGACTGCCGGCTTGCCGCGGCACGAAGCTCCCGCAGCTCGGCCTCGGTGTCGGCTGACAGGGGCGCTGCGGCCGCACCGCACAGCATATCGATCACGTTACTGACGAACAGCACGGGCAGGGAGCGGGTAACGGCGGGCTCCTCGCCCCTGACCACTTTCAGGCGCTGCCGGTTGGCCAGTGTATTGATCATGGCAACCCACATCAGCCCGAAACGCATGCCGGCCAGTTCTTCGGGAATATCCGGCAGCACGCAGCGCAACTGCTGATAAACATCGCCGACACTTTCGCTCAGGTGACTACGCCACATGTTGATGAGGTCGAGCGCCGGACTGCTGTAGAGCTGGGACAGGAAAATGATGAAGTTGCCGCCCCCCTCCGCCTCCTCGATCTCCGCAACGATCGGATAGACCAGCGCCTTGATCAGGGGCCGCACCAGCGCCTTGTCGTGTGCAGACATATGCGCCAGCATGGCGCGGCGTCGCTCGTTGATCCGCTCACCGCGGTATTCGTGAATCGCCTGGACCAGCGCGTCCTTGGACCCGAAGTGATAGTGGGCAGCCGAGGAGTTTCGCTGCCCGGCCGCACTGTTGATCTGCCGCAGCGAAACGCAGTCCAGCCCGTGCTGGGCAAACAGCCGCTCGCCAGCAAGGATCAGCTGCTCGCGGGTGCGTTCACTGGTGGGGGTCAGCTTGCTGCGTGCGGTAACCACTTCACCTCTGCTACCAATAGTGGGTCCAGCGCGAACGTTCCTGGAAATAGCGGAAGGCATCGCGTTTGTCCTTGGGAATATAGTCGATGTAGCCCCCTGGTGCGTAGCGCTCCTGGTACTGGTCCAGAACCGGCCGGTACAGGTGCATGTGCAGATCGGGAATGCGGTGCCGCTGCCGGAACTCGCCGATGGGAATGCGCGCCGAGACCTTGGTCTCGAATGGCCCGGCCTTGCACAGCTCCACGCCCCTCGGCCCGAAGATCGCCGAGCGACCCGGCCCGCCGTGCGCCTGGTCATCGAAGAAGCCCGGGTTGCGCTCGCCGCTGTTCACGCAGTTGTTGGCGATCAGCGTGTACAGACTGTTGTGGTAGGAGGTCAGCCGCATATCGTCGAATTCGAAACCGCCGGTTGCGACACGACAGATCAGCTCGGCACCCTTGAAAGCCATGCAGCGAAACAGCTCCGGCTCGAACTGCACCGCTGACATCGCGATGTTGCCGATATCGGTGCGCTCGACCGGAATCACCGCATCGATGCCATACATCTCGACGAAGCGGTCGTAAACGTCGTAGATCACCGAGGTGTACAGCTCGCCACCGGGGAACATGCCGCGCACATTGCGCTGCTTCCAGTGCGTGACGATCGACCCGTCCGGCTTCGCCATCACCATCAGATGGAGAATATGACCCGGCCAGTTCTTCGGGTCCTTTGCATAGGTGCCGAACACGATGTAACAGTTGTATTTCTTTGCGCGCTGCGCCACCAGTTCGGTTTCCGGACCGGGAACCTCAATCGCCAGGTTGTAGTGCTGGTCGCGCGTCCAGTCGGAGAAACCGGTAATCGGAAACTCATGGAACAGCAGCAGATCGCTGCGGCCGCCAAAGCCCTGGGCGATATCGATGCATTCGAGGAAATAGTCGAGATTGCGCCGGATATCAGGCGCCGGATTGGCGCCATCGACGCCAAGCACGCGGGTCTGCACTGCCGTGGCGGTGATCGCTTCCTGGCGCAGTGCCACGGTGGCGTAGGTACCGTCGGCGCGGACCATGGGCGTGGCGGATTCAGTCATCGAATATCTCCATCAGGAAAACAGTGTGGGGACAGATGGTAATACAATCCGGGCCAGCAGCCGCGCAACACGCGGACAACGGACCAAATCGCTCAAAAGCGATACTGGATCTCCACACCCACATCACGGCCCCGCTTGGGGTTTATGCCGTAAAGCCGCGGATCCTTGGCATTATTTGCATCCGCGGTGTTATCGCCGGTGACCGGCGAATTGCGCAGATTACCGTAAACATCGATCAGGCCGGCATCCCTGAGCGGCTGTATGTCCACGCTGCCGAAATTGAAGAAATCAAGCACCGCGACCGGGGTATCGTCGTCGGTCAGATTGCGCACATAGGTCGTCAGGGTCCAGTGTTCCGACTGGAGGCCGGCACGCAGATTGAGCGTCGTCTCCTGGCCGATCCATGAAAAGTTGCCCGCCTGCGTGTAGCGCTTGCTGTTGACGACGAGGTCCGGGGTAATGAACAGATCAAGGTCAGAAGACAGGCTGGCCGTCACGTTGGCACCGAGAATCAGCGTGTGCTTCGGCACGCCCGGCACACGCTTGTGCGAAATATCGCCATCACCTGTCGAGTCAAACAGCGCGGGATCAAAACCTTCCATGTAGCGCGAATCGGTGTAGCCATAGTTGGCAATCAGCGTGAAATTGTCGGTGACGCGAAACGAGGTCTCGAGCTCAAGACCTTTTACTTCAGACTGTCCGGCGTTGGTAATCACCGTTGTGGTCAGATAGCTGCCACTGGTCTGCAGGATCCTGATGGGAGTGAACAGTCCCTGGTTTTGCCAGTCGATGTAGTACGCAGCCAGATTGGTGCTCAGGCGGCGGTCTAGCCAGGTTGCCTTGATCCCCGCTTCATAGGTCCACTGCTCTTCCTCCTTGACGACGGCCAGGGATGTCCCCTGACAGGGCTCAACCAGCTCCGGAACTGACGGTACACAGCCGCTCAGCCCCGCATTCGTCGCTCCGGGATCGTTGCCCGCGCGAAAGAACTCGCTGTTGAAA
The DNA here is from genome assembly GCA_963204745.1 of Pseudomonadota bacterium. GTDB lineage: Bacteria > Pseudomonadota > Gammaproteobacteria > Steroidobacterales > SHZI01. The sequence continues at coordinate 19,710 of CAUJHF010000047.1, read as the reverse complement.
TCGCCTGGCTTGTTGCCCTTGGCAGCCAGGAAATAGGTCATCAGCTCTTCGGTCACCTGGTAGCGCAGGGTTATGCGTGGCGTGAAATTGCTGAAACTCAGGTCGACCTGATCCGGCGTACACACCGACGGACTGCCCGCGCACGTGCCCAGAGATCCGCCAGCCAGGGATTTTTCGTCCTTCGCATAGCGCCCTTCCAGCGCCAGGGTCCACTGCTCGGCAAGGTCAAACTCGACGCTGCCAAACAACGCCTTGTTGGTTACGTCAACGAATGTCGAGGGCGGAAAATCCGTGGTAACGGGGCCGCCTTCAATAAAGAAATTGTTAAGCGCGACAGCAGGACCCGGGTAGCTGCGCTGCCGGTTCTCGCGATCCTGGTCATACCAGTAAACCCCGAGGCTGTAACGCACCGGCTCATCGCCCGGCGAATCCAGACGCACCTCAAGCGACTTGTCCTCGATGTCGCGCCGGTTGTCGAAATGGAACAGGCCCCAGATCGCACGTGTCTCGGTATGGTCGAGATCGAAAAGCTGCTGGAAATCGTCCTTGTTCCAGGCACCACGGGTGGTCAGCGAGAACCCGCCGATATCCTGCGCGTACTCGAACAGCACGCGATTCTGCGTACGAAAAGTGCCCGGCTCGGTACCTGCAATCGAATAATCTTCGGGATGCGGATCATCCGGCGTCGGCAGCTCGTCGGCGTTCCGGTAGGTAATACCTTCGCGGATATCCGGCAGGTTGATGCGGTTCACCCGCCCTGCGGCAGTCCACTTGCCACAATAATCGCCATTGGTGGTGGCGAACCAGGGCTCGCCCTCCGTGCCCGCATACGGCAAATTGCAGTTCAGCTCGGTGGCGAGCAGATTGGGGAAATGCGAATCGTCGCTCTTGGTGAAATTGTATTTGAGGGTCACTTCGGTCCCGTCAACCGGACGCCAGACCAGCTTGCCGAGCACGTCGCCGGTTTTCTCCGCGCCAAGGCGGGTGTTATCCGCCTGCTGGGGCGCATTATCCAGAAACAGGTTGGGCGGGCGCGTCAGTGGCGCGCGCGGATCGGAGTCGTAGCCAGCCTGGTCTGCCTGCAACTCGTTGCGCCACTGGCCGCCGTATTGCGACCAGCTGCCGGAGACGAGATATGAAAACGTGCTGTCGCCGATCGGACCACTGGCCCAGCCACTCAGGCCGTAGTCATCGTGGGTACCGGCGCGGCTGTTGATTTCAGCGTTGAAGATATCCGTGGGACTCCTGGTGACATAGTTCACCGCACCGGAGAACGTGGCCCGGCCAAACTGCGCCGATTGCGGTCCACGCAATACCTCCACCCGTTCAACGGCGCCCGTCACTGCAGTGGAAATACTGCCCGACACGAATACGCCATCGATAAAGTACGAAGCATTTGGCTCACCGCGACTCACCGGCGCGCCCATGCCGCGAATCGTCGGCCGGTCGATATCGCGACCAGTCTGCTGCAGGGTCCGGAAACCGACCGTGAAATTGGCGATATCGTAGTCGCTGTTCAGGCCACGCCCCTGCAGTTGCTCGGCGCTGAACGCGGCAATCGACAGCGGCACATTCTGCAGGCTTTCCTCGCGTTTGCGTGCGGTCACGACGATTTCCGCAACACCGGCCGACACATCCGGATCCGGCCCGGGAGACTGCGCCCGAAGTGCCGAGACAGGGCCCAGCGCAAGGCTCGTCAGCAGAATTTGCGCGCACACGCCACACGCGGTTGAGCGCCGCATCAACTGAAAACTCATGAATCCCCCCACAACGCCGAACGCAAGCCCACCGGACCAGCCAGCAGGACGCCCCCCTTTGCCGCGATGCTAACCCAAAGCCTAATCGACGAAAAGACCGCTTCCGTCGCCAAGTATCAGCCGGCTGCCGCTTGCTCCACGGCCGCCTGACGAAACGGTGCGAGCGCCGCCCACAACGCGAGCGCCCCGATCGGCACGCTGATGCAGTTGACCAGCGCCATGGACGACCCGACTGCCAGCGGATCACCAAACACCGAATCCGTGATCACGCCAACCGCGGTGGGACCGAGTCCTGCAGTGACCAGGTTGAGTACCAGCATCCAGGTGGCCGAGATTTGCGCACGCATCTGGTTGGGCGCGATGACCTGGAGGGCCGCCGGGGCAACCGCCATCGACAGGCTGGCCACAAACACGAGCGGACAGAACAGCGCCACAGCCACGGATGGTGTGCTGATCGTCGTGGCAAGCGCACTGAGCGGCACCAGCAGTATCGCCGCCAGCAGACCCACGCGCAGCGTGCCGTCACGGTAACCGCGCTGCAGGAACATATCGGCGAGCCATCCGCCGGTGTAGACACCGAGCGGCGACAGCACGACCAGGATGCTGCCCAGGGTCAGGGCCGCCTGCGGCGGGCTGAACCCCAGCACCCGGACGAAATAACTGAAACCCCAGGTGATCGTCGTGGTGATCGGCACGGCAAGCAATGCAAAGCCGATGAAGTGCATCACGAAGACACGCCAGCGCTGGACCGCATAGCGCACCACCGTGCCAAAGGGAATGCCCGCACCATGCCCGGCCAGTGTCCCGCGGCGCACCGGTTCACGCACCGTCAGCATCAGCAAGGCAATCAGCACCCCGGGCAGGCCGACACTGAAGAGCACCACCTGCCAGGGACGAACGGCACCGATGAGCGGCAGGCTCACGGCACCGGCGCGATTGACCGCCTGTATCACCAGCCCGCCAACCAGGAAGGACAAACCGGCGCCGAAGAATGCACCGGCCTGGTAGACGCCGACTGCGCGGCCGAGTTTCTCGCGCGGAAAATAGTCGGCGATCATCGAGTAGGCAGCCGGCGAGAGCGCAGCCTCGCCCACACCCACACCCACACGCGCCAGAAACAGTTCCCAGAAGTTCCGCGCCAGACCGCAGACCGCCGTCATCACGCTCCACAGCAGGATCCCCCAGCCGATGATCGCGCGACGACTGTAGCGGTCGGCGAAGCGGCTGATCGGCAATCCAACGGCCGCATAGAACACCGCAAATGCCAGTCCCTGCAGAATACCGAGCCCGGTATCGGTGAGGCCGAGATCCTGCTTGAGAGGCTCGACAAGCATCGCGAGGATGATGCGGTCGATAAACGAGAAGATGAAGGCAATGACCAGAATGGTGAGCGCATACCAGGCCACTGCCGGACGTGGCCAGGGCTGATCGGGCCGGGATGGAACCGTGTTGCCCCCCGGCGCAGACATCAGGGTGACGGCTGATTGTCCAGGGCGATCGTGGCAGCCTGCCAGGCGAAATCTTCCTCGATGAAATCCCGCAACGCGCCGACGACCCGCGCATACAGCGAGCCGGGCGCATGGTTCGCCACTTCGGCGGCAAAGCGCGGTACCCAGCGGACCAGATGCCGCTCGGCGAAGTCCACCTGTGCCAGCTGGTATGAGAGCACGTCGGCCCCGCCCTCTGTCTCGCGGAAGCACAGGTAATGCATGAACTCGAGTTCCAGGGACAGATGATCCGGCTGCCAGGAAAATTTCTCGTCGAGCACATAACCGAAGTAGTCGTAGAAGCGCACCACATCCTCGCGCGTACCCGCCCGCTGTCCGGTCTGCAGGTCTTCGCGGATTGGCACCGGTGGCCCCTCACTGCCGACCTCGAACAACCCGCTGTATTCCGTCTGCAGCTGCCGCAGATCCGCGTTGCCGACCTCGGTGAGCAACGCATCCAGCGCGTCGCCCAGACCCACCCGCGCAAGCAGACCCGCGCGCACATCCACCTCATGCGGTGACGCCAGCAGTTCGGAAAAGGCGGCATAACACAGACAGCGCAGCGCGACCGTCGCCGCCGTATCCCGATTGACCACGCGACGCGTCACCCCTGACGCCGCTGTGCCGCTCATGCGATCCTCCGGGGACCGGCCATGACTTGCTTGACTGTCCATTCTGCTTCCATGAATCGTGGCGCATCGCATTCAGGCATTGCCAGGGCGACACCCGGAAGTGTGGCAACATACCGATACAACAGAGCGGCAACAAGCCGCGCACCATCAGGACCGACCGTGATCAGCTACCAGGAAGCGCTCGGCATCATTCTCGCCGAGTCAGCGGTGCTCGCCCGGCACAGCGTTCCACTGCATGAGGCCGCCGGCCGGGTCAGTGCTGATGCGCTGTTTGCCCGCCTCGATGTGCCTGCATTTGCCAACGCGGCGATGGATGGCTATGCCGTAGTCTCGGGCGACACGGTCGGGGCCAGCGAACAGCAGCCGGTGATCCTGCCGGTCGCGGGCACCGCCGTCGCCGGACTTGCACCACCGCAGGCAACACCCGGCAGCGCCTGGGAGATCATGACGGGCGCACCGGTCCCGGCTGGCCTCGATGCCGTGGTGCCGGTCGAACGTATCGCGGGACACGTGCCGGGCGGGCCGGCGCTCACCAGCATCCGCCTGCTGCAACCCGTGCAGCCCGGCCAGAACGTCCGTCTGATGAGCGAGGACTTCCGGCGCGGTGAGCGGGTGGTCGATGCCGGCACGCGCCTTGCGCCACACCATCTGATGGGCCTCGCTGCCTGCGGTCTGGACGAGGTTTCCGTCTGTGCAACACCACGCATGGCAATACTCACCACCGGCAGCGAGCTGGCAAGCAGCGGGAGTGAACTGCAGGACGGCCAGATTCGTGACGCGAACGGCCCCTATCTGCGCGCGCTGCTCGCACAGCTGGGCATCGCCGGCATCGCGCGCAGTACGGCGGCCGACAGTGCCGTTGCCCTGCGCGACGAACTGCGCGCACTCGCCGACAGCTGCGACCTGATTCTCACCACCGGCGGCGTATCAGCAGGCCGGCTCGACCTGATACCGGACGTGGTCCGTTCGCTCGGCGGCGAGATCCTGTTTCACAAGGTCGCGATCCGGCCGGGCAAACCGATCCTCTATGCACGACTGCCCGGCGGCAAACACCTGTTCGGCCTGCCCGGCAATCCGCTGGCAGTTGCCGTCGGCATGCGCTTCTTCGTGATACCCGCACTGCGTGCCATGCAGGGCATGTCCGCCGAAGTTTTCCGGCCGGCGATCTGTGACGAAGCTGTCCGCAGCCGCAGCAAGCTGCGCTTCTTTGCCAAAGCCCGTCGCACAGTAGATACGGAAGCCCGCAGCCGGGTACAGATCCTGCCGGGACAGGAGTCATTCCGGATCGGCGCCTTGCTGAAGGCCAACTGCTGGGCAGTGATTCCGGAAGGGCATGACCTGCTGCCTGCCGGCAGTACGGTGCTGACAGCACCGCTGTATCCAGATGACGGGTAGGAGCGCCTTCAGGCGCGATGCCCGTAGGAGCGCCTTCAGGCGCGATCTCCGAGCCAGGACAATCGCGGCTGAAGCCGCTCCTACGGTGGCACGATTCGGGTAGGAGCGCCTTCAGGCGCGATTTCCGAGCCAGGACAATCGCGGCTGAAGCCGCTCCTACCCGAAGAGGGAATCGCGGCTGAAGCCGCTCCTACCAGAAGAGGGAATCGCGGCTGAAGGCGCTCCTACAACGGGGTTGCGGGCAGGCCGACGGCTTCAAGAATGAAATCAGCGATGACGGGCAACGCATCCCGGGCAAGTACCGGGCAGCGCTCTTCAGGTAGCGGGACGTCGGACACCACAGCCAGCACGGCCGGGTCGGCATCGGTGAGTCGTGGTGCCGGGCTCTCCTGCCGCCGCACCTCGATGCGCGGGTGCGTACCGTGTTTCCAGCCTTCGACCAGCACCAGGTCGAGCGGCCCCATGTGGCCGAGCAGTTCATCGAGACTGGCCGGCGGCTGATCTGCCAGTTCGCGGATATGCGCCCAGCGTGAGGCCGACGCGACGATCACTTCCGCCGCGCCGGCTGTCCGATGCAGATAACTGTCTTTACCGGGATGGTCGATATCGAAGCTGTGGTGCGCGTGTTTGATGGTGCCCACCCGCCAGCCGCGGCGGGTGAGCTCACGCACCAGATCGACGATCAGCGTGGTCTTGCCGGCGTTCTTGTAACCGGCAACACCGAATACCCTGATCAGGCCTTCTTCGCCCAGGCGCTGCACCAGCCCGCGGCGGCAACCAGCTTGCCCGGGAAGATCGCGCAGGGACGAAAGGCTTCGCCGTCCTTGCCCTGGATCACCTGGCAGTTGGCACAGTGCTGACCGTCAGCAAAGCGGGCCGCCAGAGGGCTCTTGCGATCGACGTTCTTCGCATCGACAACGTAGCCCAATGCCTTGGCTGAAGGATCGTTGACATCGAGGTGCGGCAGATCAGCGGCAGTGGCCGTGGTCGCGCTCATCAGCACGGCACCGGCCGGTACCGCTACGGCAACTGTTGCGAGGAAACGGCGGCGAGTAAATTCCTGACTCATTTTGGATTCCCTTCGGTTAAAAAACGTGTGCATCCCGGCATAGCGCAGGGGTCACGCATCTTAACAATGCCCCCCGCAAGGCGCATCCGGGAAAACCCCTGCCGGCAGCCAGCGCCGGCAGCGCCGCCATCGATGGTCACAGCCTGCGGTTACAAAAAGTTACAAAGCCCCGGGGCTTGCTGCATGCTCCACGAGAAGTCATCTATCCGGATGATTGATATATGTTTTTCTGACTGTACCATCGCTACTGCCGGAGCCGTTTCGCATCCGGGCACCGGATTGCAGCAAAGTGCTGATGGCATGGTCAGGCACGAGCCTCTAGAGTTTCGTCGCTGCCCCACACCCGATTCCATCAAGGACTTTGCATGCGTATTTTCGACCAGCTGACGAGCCGCCCCAAGTTCATTGCTGTCGGTCTCGCAGTACTCGTCAGTCTCTGGTTACTGTCCGGCCTCCTCGGCAGGAAATCCGCAGAAACAGACAACGCCGCCAGCACCGAGACCACTGCCGGCACCATGAGCGTGCAGATCCAGGCACAGGTCGCTCAACCGGTCACCCGCAACCTGAGCATTTACGGTCGCACTGCGCCGGCACGCCAGGTGGAACTGAAGGCCGAAACCAGTGGCAGGGTCAGCGAACTGGGCGTACGGCGCGGCGCGATGGCAAGAAAAGGCGACGTGCTGCTGACGCTCGATTTGCGCGACCGCGAGGCCCGCCTGGAACAGGCACGGGCCGGCGTCAATCAGCAGGAGGCTTCATACAAGGGCCAGCTTGAGCTCAAACCCCAAGGCTACGTATCGGACACCCAGCTCGCTGAAGCGCTCGCCAAACTGGAAACCGCGCGCGCTGAACTGACGCGCGCCGAACTCGACCTGGACTACATGACCATCCGCGCACCATTCGACGGCATGGTGCAGGAGCGGACCGTCGAGATCGGCGATTACGTGCGCGCCGGCGATCCGGTCGTCACCTTCGTCGACAACACGAGCCTCATCGTCACCGGCAGCATCGCCGAGCAGGATGCGGGTTTTGCCCGCATTGGCAGCTTTGCGACTGCACACCTGGTCACCGGCCAGGAAGTCGGCGGCAAGATCCGCTACATCGCACCGGTTGCCGACGAGTCCACGCGCACATTCACGGTTGAACTCGAACTGCCCAATCCGGGCGGCAAGCTGCCGGCCGGCGTGACCACGGAAATGCGCATCCCGGCGGGCAAGGTGCTTGCCTACCGGATTTCACCTTCCATACTCACGCTGAATGCCGAGGGCAAGCTTGGCGTCAAGACCGTTGACCAGGGCGGCACCGTCGCCTTTCACCAGATCACCATCGCCCGCTCCGGTGCGAACGGCATCTGGGTTACCGGACTGCCCGAACAGGCCAACATCATCGTCGTCGGCCAAGGCTATGTGTCCGCCGGTCAGTCGGTGAAGGCCGTACCGGTGCAAACCGAAGCACTCGCTGCCAGCCAGTCTCCGGATCCGAACTGATGAATGCGCTGATCGACCTGTGTGTCAGCCGCAGCCGTGCGGTTCTGGTGGCGCTGTTCGTGCTGCTGGTTGCCGGCACAGTCGCTTACCGGGGCGTTCCGAAAGAAGCCCAGCCGGATGTCGACTTCCCCTACATCAGCGTCGCGGTAGTGCTTGAGGGTGTGTCGGCCGAGGATTCCGAGCGGCTGCTGGTCCGGCCACTCGAGCAGCAACTGCGCAACATCGAGGGCATCAAGGAAATGGTTGCCTCGGCGACCGAAGGCCGCGCCTCGGTAACGCTCGAGTTCGAGCCGGAGATCGACATCGACCAGGCGCTGACCAATGTCCGCGAGAAAGTCGACCAGGCCAAGGCGGAAATGCCCGTTGATGCACGCGAGCCGACCGTCAACGAGATCAAGTTCTCGCAGTTCGACCCGATGCTGGTCATCAACCTCGGCGGCAGCGTGCCGGAACGCACGATGAATTCCATTGCACGAAAGTTGGAGGACCAGCTGCAGGCGGTTGATGGCGTGCTGGAGGTCAACCTGGTCGGCATACGCGACGAGGTACTGGAAATCGTCATCAATCCCCTGGCAATGGAAAGCTACGGGCTGTCGCCCGCTGACGTGCTCAGCTTCGTGGAGCGGAACAACCGGCTGGTCGCCGCGGGTTCCCTGCAGTCGGAACAGGGACGCTTTGCCGTCAAGGTACCGGGCCTGATCGAGTCGCCGGAAGACCTGCTCAGCCTGCCACTGAAAACAGACGGCCAGAAAGTCGTCTATTTCCGCGACATCGCCCAGGTGCACCGTACCTTCAAGGATGCGGAAAGCTATTCGCGCCTGAACGGCAAACCGGCCGTCGGCATTCGTGTCGTCCAGCGCAACGGTTCCAACCTGCTTGACGTCGTTGCCAGCATCAAGCTGGTGATCGCCGAGGCACAGAAGACCTGGCCGCCCGGAATCACACTGACCTACTCGCGGGACAAATCCGTGTTCGTGCGCGACGACGTCAACCAGCTGGTCAATGACGTGGTCGTGGCCGTCCTGCTGGTGGTGATCTGCCTGATCGGCATCCTCGGCCTGCAAAACGCCCTGCTCGCCGGGATCTCGATTCCCGGCTCCTTCTGCGCCGCATTCCTGCTCATCGGCATGTCCGACATGACCATGAACATGGTGGTCTTCTTCGGCCTGATCATGTCGGTGGGCCTGGTCGTCGATGGCGGAATCGTCGTGGTGGAACTCGCCGATCGCCGCATGGCGGAAGGCCTCGATCGCCGCGTCGCCTATGCCGAGGCTGCCAAGCGCATGGCCTGGCCGATCTTCGCCTCGATCTCCGCAACCATCGTCGCATTCCTGCCGCTGGTTTTCTGGCCCGGCCTGATCGGCAGCTTCCTGAAGTCGATGCCGATCGTGCTGGTCTATACGCTGGTCGCCTCGCTGCTCATCGCCATGTTCGTGGTCCCGGCACTCGGTTCGATTTTTGGCCGGGCCGGTCACCTCACGCCGGAGAGCCGCCGCCAGCTCATGCTCGCCGAAGAGGGCGACCTCGGCGAGATCGGCGGATGGACCGGCACCTACCTGCGCCTCGTCACGCGCGCGGTCAATCACCCGGCTCGTACCGTCGGTCTGCTGACCGCCATGCTGATCCTGGTGTTCATCGCTTATGGCACCTTGGGTAACGGCGTCACCCTCTTCCCCTCAGTGGACCCGCCACAGGGCAGCGTCGACATCCGCGCACGCGGCGACCTGTCCACCCAGGAGAAGGACCGTCTGGTGCGCCTCGTCGAACAGCGCATCGTCGGTGTCGACGGCGTCAAGACCGCCTATGCGACCGCCGGCAAGGGCAATGCAGGCGCGCCGGCCGACCAGATCGGCTCGATCAGCCTGAACTTCGAGAACTGGGACCGGCGGCGCCCGGCAGCCGAAATCATGGCCGACATCCGCAAACGCACCGCCGACATCGCCGGGCTCGCCATCGAGGCGCGCCTGCCGAATACCGGCCCCGAACAGGGCAAACCGGTCACCATCGAGGCCTCGTCGCCATCGCTCGATGCGCTGCGCGATGCCGTAACGAAGATACACGGTGTGGTCGAGAAGATTCCGGGCGTACGCAATACCGAAGACACGCAGCCCCTGCCCGGCATCGAATGGCGCATGGATGTGGATCGCGCCCAGGCCGCCAAATTTGGCGCCGATGTGTCACTGGTCGGCAGCATCATCCAGCTGGTCACCAATGGCATCAAGCTCGGCACTTACCGGCCGGACGATTCCGATGAGGAAATCGACATCCGGGTCCGCTTCCCGGCCGACGATCGCAGTCTCGACCAGCTCGCCGAACTGCGCATCCCCACGCGCACCGGCAACGTGCCGATAGGCAGCTTCGTATCGCGCACACCCGGTGCAGCGACGCCGACGATCATGCGCACCGACATGCGTCGCACCATGCTCGTACAGGCCGACATCGACCCCGGCGTGCAGATCGACCCGGTGCTGGCAATAGTCACTGCGGCTCTGCCATCGCTGCAGCTCGATCCCAGCGTGTCGATCCGCTTCAAGGGTGGCGCGAAAACCCAGCAGGAAACCGCAAGCTTTCTCATCAAGGCTTTTCTGATCGGCCTCGGCCTGATCGCGCTGATCCTGGTCGCCGAATTCAACAGCCTGTTTCAGCCCTTGCTGGTGCTCACCGCCGTGGTGTTCTCGACCGGTGGTGTGCTGATCGGGCTGATGGTCACCGGGAAGCCCTTCAGCCTGGTCAACTGCGGCATCGGCACAATCGCGCTGGCAGGCATCATCGTCAACAACAACATCGTGCTGATCGACACCTACAACAAGCTCGCGGAAGCCGGCATGAATGCCAGGGAAGCGGTACTGCGCACCTGCGCCCAGCGCCTGCGACCGGTGCTGCTGACCAAGATCGTGATGATCCTCGGCCTGTTGCCGATGGCACTCGGCATGAACATCGACTTTCTCGACCGCAGGATCACCTTCGGCAGCCCGAGCGGCCAGTGGTGGGCAGAGATGGCGGCGGTGATCGTCGGCGGTCTGACCTTCGCCTCCATCCTCACGCTGATACTGACGCCGAGCATCCTCATGCTCCAGGCCAACATCGGTCGCCGGTGGCAGCAGCGTCGCGGCAAGGTCCGGAACACCGGCCAGCGACCCGCCGACATCGCCACCTGACGCATGTCGCCCATCATCACGCTGACGACGGATTTCGGCTTCAAGGGGCCCTTCGTCGGCGTCATGAAGGGTGCGATCCTCAGTCAGCTGCCCGGGGCCGTCATCGTCGACCTCAGCCACGAAATTCCGCCGCACTGGCCGATCGAAGCCGGTTTCTGGCTGGCTCGCAGTTACGCCTGCTTCCCCGCGGCCACGGTGCATGTGGCCGTCGTGGATCCCGGCGTCGGCACGCGGCGCAACATCATCGCCGGCGAACTCGACGGCCATCTGTTCCTGGCGCCGGACAACGGCCTGCTGCAGCCACTGCTGGGCCGGCCCGGGGCGCGCTGCCACCGCCTCGCTGAGGACTGGCGTGCACGGCAGGACTGGCCGGTGCCGAGCAATACCTTTCATGGCCGCGACATCTTTGCGCCGCTTGCTGCCGGACTCGCTGCCGGCCGCTTTTCGATCAGCGATATCGGCCCGCCGGCCGGCGAACTCGTACCCTCGTTGCTCGAAGATCCGCTGTGCAGCGAACAGGAGATACGCGGCACCGTGGTTGCGATCGACAACTTCGGCAACCTGATCACCAACATCGATGCCGGCCTGCTCACCCGTCTGCGCAAGGCGGAAGTGCTGGCTGGCGGAAGACGCATGGCACTGTGCCGGACTTATGGCGAAGCGCGGCCCGGCGAATTTCTGGCCCTGCTCAATTCCTTCGGCGTCGTGGAGATTGCGCGTGCCGAAGGCAGCGCCGCCGAGGGCCTCGGACTGGGACGCGGCGCGCCCGTGGTCGTCGTTAACGCCACCCGGTAATTTCCCCGCAGGAGCGCCGTAGGAGCGCCTTCAGGCGCGATCATCGTCGTTAACCCGGATCGCGGCTGAAGCCGCTCCTACCGGAACCGGAGCGCCGCAGGAGCGCCGTAGGAGCGCCTTCAGGCGCGATCATCGTCGTTAAGCCCGGATCGCGGCTGAAGCCGCTCCTACCGGAACCGGAGCGCCGCAGGAGCGCCGTAGGAGCGCCTTCAGGCGCGATCATCGTCGTTAAGCCCGGATCGCGGCTGAAGCCGCTCCTACATCGTTGGGCGGCTGCTACGGCTGGGTGGCTTCTTCGAGCTTGGCCCAGGAGTCGCGCAGCGTCACGATCCGGTTGTAGACCGGCCGCGTGGCGCTGTGCTCGCAACGATCGGCAACAAAGTAGCCGAGGCGTTCAAACTGCAGGACATCGCCGGGCGCAGTCGCCTGCAGCGCGGGCTCCAGCTGGCAGTTTGCGGCGAGCTGCAGCGACCCGGGGTTCAGAAAGCTCTTGAAGTCCTGGTCATCCGCACCGGCATCCGGCCGCGGCACGCTGAACAGGCGGTCGTAGAGACGCACCTGCGCCGCTATCGCATGCGCCGCGCTGACCCAATGGATCGTACCCTTCACCTTGCGCTCGGCACCGCTCAGGCCGCTGCGCGTGTCGGGATCGTAGTTACAGTGCACTTCAGTGACCTGCCCGGCCGCATCCTTGATCACGGCGACGCACTTGATGATGTAGCCATAGCGCAAGCGGACTTCACCGCCCGGCTGCAGCCGGAAAAACTTCTTGGGCGGATTTTCGGCAAAGTCATCCTGCTCGATCCAGAGCTCGCGACCGAAAGGTATTTCCCGTTCGCCAAGTTCCGGCCGGTCGGGATGATTCACCCCGCGCAGCATCTCCGTCTGGCCTTCAGGGTAGTTAAGCAACACGATTTTCAGCGGTTGCAGCACCGCCATGGCCCGCGGCGCCTGCACATTGAGATCCTCGCGCACGCAGTTTTCCAGCAGGCTCATCTGGATCAGGTGCTCTTTCTTGGTCACGCCGGTGCGCTGCACGAAGTCGCGCAGTGCCGCAGGCGGATAACCGCGCCGGCGCATCCCGGCAATCGTCGGCATGCGCGGATCGTCCCAGCCGGACACGTGCCCGAGCTCGATCAGCTCGGCCAGCTTGCGCTTGCTGGTCACCGTAAACGCCAGGTTGAGCCGCGAGAACTCGATCTGGCGCGGCTTTGCCGGCAAGGGCAGCTGCGCGAGCAGCCACTCGTAGAGCGGCCGGTGATCTTCGAACTCCAGCGTGCACAGCGAATGGCTGATGCCCTCCAGCGCGTCGGAAATCGTGTGCGCAAAGTCGTACATCGGATAGATGCACCAGGTATCACCGGTACGCTGATGGACGGCCCGTCGAATCCGGTACAGCACCGGGTCGCGCAGGTTGATGTTCGGCGACGCCATGTCGATCCTTGCACGCAGCACATGCTGGCCGTCGGCAAACTCACCGCGCCGCATGCGTTCGAACAGGTCGAGGTTTTCGGCGACGCTGCGATTGCGATGCGGACTCTCCCGCCCCGGCGCCTTCAGCGTGCCGCGGTATTCGCGGATCTGTTCGGGCGTCAGGCTGTCGACGTAGGCCGTGCCGGCTTCAATCAACTGCAAGGCACAGGCATGGATCTTCGGAAAATAGTCCGAGGCATGCGTCAGCCGGTCAGCCCAGTCGAAACCGAGCCAGTGCACGCTATCGATGATCGAGTCCACATAGGACTGGTCTTCCTTGAGCGGATTGGTGTCGTCCAGACGCAGGAAGCAGCGCCCGCCCGTCTCTGCGGCGATGCCGAAGTTCAGGCAGATCGACTTGGCATGGCCGATATGGAGGTAGCCGTTGGGCTCCGGCGGGAAGCGCGTGACGATCTCCCGGTGACGCCCGCTGGCCAGATCATCGGCAACGATCTGGCGGATGAAATCGCGCCCCGGCGCCTCTGCTGCACTGCTCGTCGGATCGGTACCGCTCATGCGTGAAGCGCCGCACAGATCCACCACCGGGAGTTGGGCCGGGAGCAGGAAGCCCTATATAGTTTTGCTGTTAGGTATTGATTGTACATAAGTTTTTTCAGGTGAATCCTTGCATGCGCCCGGTTCCGGATCGATTCTTCGCCGCCGTCCGTGCCTTGACTGTCGATGAACCGGCCAAGCAACGGCTGATCACCGCCTACGTCGAGCACCTCGAAACACTGCACCCCGACGACATCCCCGAGTCCATCCGCCCGCGCTTCGAGTCCCTGCGCAAGGCCATGAACAGCGTGCCGCCAACCGAACGCGAAACCGCCGTGCAGGTTTCTGTCCGCAAGATGTCGCCGGCCGATGCCGGCCGCTACACCCTGTCGATAATCATGATGTTCGCCGAACTGGTCCGCGTGAAGAACAGCGGTGAACGGCTCAACAGCAGCGATGGCCCAAAGACCGGCGCCTTTGCCCGGACCGGCAACGATATCCGCGTCCCGACCTTCCTCGCCCGTTCATAGGAGCGCCTCTCCGTGGGAGCGCCTCTCCGTGGGAGCGCCTCCCCGTGGGAGCGCCTTCAGGCGCGATCTATTCTCCACCCCCGATCAATCGCGGCTAAAGCCGCTCCTACGGCCTCTTCTGGTAGGAGCGCCTTCAGGCGCGATCCCGATATCACACCAAAAGATCGCGGCTGAAGCCGCTCCTACGGCCGCTCCTACGCTCAATACGGCCGGTGCAGATACTTGCCGACCGGATTGCCCAGCACCTCGCCATTGTCGTAGATCCGCTGGCCGCGCAGGAAGGTCGTCTTGACCCGTGCCGTCATCTCCAGGCCTTCAAAGGGCGTATAGCCCTGCTGTGACTCGGAGTCGGCCGCGCGCACCGTCCAGGAATCGTTCGGGTCCACCAGCACGATATCGGCATCCAGGCCCTCGGCAATATCGCCCTTGCTGTGCAGGCCGAAGCGCTGCGCGGCATTGAGGCTGGTCAGCTTCGCCATCTGGTTGTAGGTCAGACCACGCTTGCGGCCTTCGGTGATCAGCGCCGACAGCATGTACTCGGTCCCGCCAAAGCCGGACTTCGCCAGCCAGATGTTGCCCGGCTTCTTCCTGTCGATCTTCATCTCGTGCTTGCAGCAGGCGTGATCGCTGCACACCCAGTCGAGGTTGCCGGCCACCAGCTGCTCCCAGAGGAAGTCCACGTCTTCGCGCGGACGGATCGGCGGATTCACCTTGGCGAGCGCAGCCGCCTTCGAATCGGTATCCAGCATCAGGTGGCCGATGGTCACTTCACGACGGAAATCGATATGCGGGAAAACTGCCGCCATCTGCAGCGCGGCGATCACCGCCTTGCGGGATGTCAGGTGCAGCAGGTTGATGTTCGGCAGGTCGGTCTCATTGGCGAGATACGAAGCGATGAAAATCGCCAGACCCTCGGAATGCGGCGGACGACCCGCGCTGTAGGCATGCAGGCCCTTCAGCGTGCCCTCTTCCTCGACGATCTTGGTATAGGCCGACATGATCTCGGCCGTCTCGCAGTGCAGGCTCAAAGACAGCGCATCGGCCTTGTCCGGATACTTGTTCATCGCCTTGCGGATGCCGCGCATGACGAACTCGAAATGCGCGATATCGTATTTTTCGTCTTCGCCGATCATCAGGAACTCATGCTGGTTGGAGGACCGGCCGTGCAGGCCATGACCGCCGTAGAACATGAAGATCTTGAAGGAGGTCACACCAAAATCATTGATGAGGTTCGGGATCTCGCGGATATGGCGCTTGTCCATCGGCGCGAGGTGATAAGCGTAATCGACGTAGAAACGGCCGGCGGAGATCTCCTGCACTTCCGGGAAGAACTTCTTGTAGGAGCCACCCTTGTTCAGATAGTAGCCGCCGGTACGCATGTAGTTGAGGCTCGAGGTGACGCCGCCCTGGGCAGCGGCACGGCTCTCGCTCAGCGCATCTTCGGCCAGCGGCGAATAGATGCCGGTATGCATGTGCGGATCGACCAGACCGGGGAAGGCCAGCCGGTTCTTGCCATCGTAGACGGTCTTCGCGCTGCCCGCGGCGATTTCCGGTGCAATCCTGACGAAACGCCCGTCGCTGATGGCGATATCGCCCTGCTCGACCATCGCCGCATTGGGGCGCACGAGGCGTACATTCTTGATAAGGAGATCAAATGCTTTCTTGCTGGCCATGACTCGCTCTCGGGCATCACGGAAGGGGCGCACAGAATAACCCAATGTGACGCCCGATTCTCCCCGCTGGAGCCGCTCCTACGCGCTCCTCAAAAACCCAGTGCGCCGGGGTTTAGTAGCCCCTCGGGATCCAGCAGGGTCTTCAACTGCCGGGCCAGCAGCCCGGTTTCCGGCTTGCGCGTCTCCAGCCAGGGGTAATCCTTGCCGATCTGCAGGTGACTGGCCCCGTTGCGGGTGCAGAGTGCCTGGATGCGCTCTTTCAGCTCATGAACCAGGGCAAGACCGGCCGGATTGGCCGCATGTTCCGGCACCTTCGGCAGCAGTGCCGCCGGGTAGACCCGCCGGTGATAGATGCTGCGCTCGTCTTCCCAGAGGAAGGTCGGCTCATAGATGAAGGCATTGGTGCTGAAGGTCATCAGCATGCGCGTGAGCTGCACGCGGTGCTCACGCATCCGGTCGCGATATTCGACCAGCAGCGCCTCGAAATCCGCATGGTGCTTGAGCACCGCCGAGAACGGCAGGATGCCGTGCGTCGGCTTCCAGCGCTCGCCATTGGGGCCGAGGATCGGCGTCAGCTGCATGAAGGGGTTCGCGTTGAAGTAAACCGGGATCGAATTCGCCACCTCGGCACCATGCCGGGCGGCGATGGCGCGCACGCTGGCGAGCTTCAGCCGCGCTTCGGCATTGCTCAGCCCTTCGGTGCCGAAGTGCGCCGAGTACACCGCCTTCTGCAGGAAATTCCGTCCCGCGAGGCCCATCTTCGCCACCTGCAGCGCGCCGTCCAGCGGATTGCGGGCCGAGAAAAACACCGACTTCGCCGCATCGAAGGGATTGGCCGAGGCCATCTGCGTGAGCGCCGTCTTCTGCTGGCGCGGATCGAGCCCGAAGTTCTGCGCCACCACGCCGAGCCGGGCGATTTCCATCAGCGCACGCAGACAGCTCTCGCCGTCGGGAAAACCGAAAGAGCTGCCGGCAAAGCCTTCGGGTTTGTGCATCAGGCGCAGCGTGATGCGCGCCTTCACGCCGAGCGTACCCGCATCACCGACAAACAGGCCGGTAAGATCCGGCCCGTAATAGCGAAAAAACGGCAGGCTGTTCGTGCCACCACCGGAACCGGTCGACAGCATCTCGCCGCTGGCGAGGATCACATCCATGCACAGCAGTGACTCGGCCGACACACCGTAGAGCCCGGAACCGTAATTCACCGCCTGGTGCGATATGCCGCCGCCCACGGTCGCCACCAGTCCGGAAAACGGCCCCCACATCGGCGTGCGCAGTCCGCGCGGTGCGAGCGCCTCATAAAGCTGCGCCCAGGTCACGCCCGGCTCGACCGTCACGTAGAGATCTTCCTCGTTGATCTCGATACCGGTCAGCCGGCCCATGTCGAGCGTCAGCGTCCCGGCGCGCACCGGCAGATAGGCATTGGTATAAGAGGCGCCACCGCCGCGCACCACGGTCGGCGTCCGGTGCCGGGCGCAGAGCCGCATGATCTCCTGCAGCTCCGCCACGCTGCCGGGGCTGACGACCGCAGCCGCAAGTACGTCAGCCTGGCGGAATACATCGGTAGAGTAAAAAGTACGGGATTCGTCGTCGGTGCGGAGGTGGTCAGCGCCGACGATGGCAGCCAGGGAATTGAGGAGGTCGCCGGGCAGGACCGACGGCGGGGCGTTGCTCATGAGCGGATACCAGCAGCTTCAGGAACGGCTGGACAGCTTGGCACGGAATACGGCGAGGGTGAACTGCGGCAAGGCCACCTGGCGGAGTGCGCGCTTCGGCTCGGTGATCAGACGGTAAAACCATTCGAGATTGGTGCGGCGAAACGCTGCCGGCGCCCGGCGCACGCGCCCGGCAATCACATCGAACGTACCGCCGACGCCCTGACAGACGCGTACGTGTTGCAAGCGGGGCAGGTGCTTCTCCATCCACAGTTCCTGCTTCGGGCTGCCGAGCGCGACAAACAGGATCTGCGCGCCGGAGCCATTGATCTCGTCGATGAGGTGCGGCATCTGCGCCTCATCCACATAGCCATCGTGGTGGCCAACGATCGGGATACCGGGATACCGGCGCTGGAGCTTCGCCACCGCCTGCTCGTTCACCTCGCGGCTGGCACCAAACAGGAACACCTTGTAGCCGCGCTTCGCAGCAAGCCCGCAGATCGCAGGCATCAACTCGGCACCAGGTACCCGCGAAATGCGCTCGCCCCACAGCATGCGTACTGCGTACACCACGCCGATGCCGTCCGGGATCAACAGACCCGCGCCATCCAGCGCACGCCGCAAGACCGGATCGTGCTGGGCCTTCATCACTTTTTCAGGGTTTACGGCGAGAATGGTGCGCGGCAATCCGCCGGCCACCATGCCATCGACTGCCGTCAGCGTCCGGGCCATGTCGACACAGTCGACCGGAATACCCAGCACGCTCACACGTCGTGGCGCTGACATCGGGAATCAGCCCCCTGCCGTCACGGGCAGCAGGCTGTTTATGTTATGACACATGATCGACTTACTCGCCCGGTTGTATCCGGACTCCCCACGCTCGCCGATCATACGGCTGGCCGGAACCGGGGCCAAGTTACCGGAATATAAGGTTTGCGCGTGGGATGATTGAAGAGCACAGGTTATGCTGCTCTACGCCAAGCACCGCACGCCCCATGAAGCATTACCGTCCAGACATTGATGGCCTGCGGGCCATCGCCGTATCAGCAGTAGTGCTGTTCCATGCCTTTCCAGATCTCGTACCCGGCGGCTACGTAGGCGTCGACGTCTTCTTTGTCATTTCCGGCTTCCTGATTACCGGCATTCTGCTCAACGAAGTCGCGCAGGATCGCTTCTCCGTACTGCGCTTCTACATCCGTCGCGCACGGCGCCTGTTTCCAGCCCTTTCCGTGGTTCTGCTGGCGGTGCTCGTGTTCGGCTGGTTCTCGTTACTGCCGCTGGAATTCGAGCTTCTGGGCAAGCATGTACTGGGCGGTGCCGGCTTCGTATCAAACATCGTGCTGTGGCGCGAAGTCGGCTACTTCGATGTCAATTCCGAACTCAAACCGCTACTGCACCTGTGGTCGCTGGGCGTTGAGGAGCAGTACTACCTGCTGTGGCCGCTGCTGGTCTTTGTGCTGGCGCGTAACGGCCGGCTGTTCCTGTATGCAACGACAATGCTCATGTGCGCTTCCTTCGCGCTCAATGTGTACTGGATAGATGAACTGCCAACGGCCACCTTCTATTTGCCGATCACCCGCTTCTGGGAACTGCTGGTCGGTGGCCTGCTCGCCTTTCTGGTGCGTCAGCGTGCAAACGGGCAGGAACAGGCAGCAGAGCAGCGGATTGCATGGCACATGCACATGCTGTCGGCAGGCGGCCTGCTGCTGATCGCCGCCTCCATCTTCCTGTTCAACCGGCAGACGCCCTTCCCGGGCTGGGCCGCGGCACTGCCGGTAGCTGGCACGGCATTCATGATTGCAGCCGGACCGGCTGCACCATTAAACCGGATACTGCTGTCGAACCGGATAGCGGTGTGGATCGGGCTGATCAGTTACCCGCTCTATCTGTGGCACTGGCCGCTGTTTGCCTTCTACCGCATCCTGCTCGACAAGCCACTGTCGATTATTGCCGGCGCAAGCCTGTCTCTGTTGGCCGTCGTGCTGGCAGGACTGACCTGGCGCTTCGTGGAACGGCCGTTCAGAACTTCAAAGCCAATCGAGGTTGCCGCACGCGATGCCGGCGGGCTGTGGGCCACGACAATCGCGCTTGGCATCTGCGGACT
>CAUJHF010000046.1 GCA_963204745.1 Pseudomonadota bacterium | reverse complement strand
CAGGTACTCGTCGATCTGGTTCATCAGTTGCCCACCTCGAACTTCGGCAGTACCGAGGTGTCAGTGACAAAGCGCTGGAACAGGCCCTTGTCGGTGGCGAAGCGGAAGGCATCGTCCGGATCGATCTGCTTGCGCTGGATCGCATCCAGCAGTGCCTGATCCATCATCTGCATGCCAAGGTCCTTGCCGGTCTGCAGCTGGGCCGGAATCTGATGCGTCTGGTCGGTCATGATCAGCTTGGCAATGGCGCGGGTCATGACCATGACCTCGACGATCGCCTTGCGGCCACGGCCATCCGGGGTTTTCACCAGGGTCTGGGTGATCACGGCATTCAGGCTCTGGGCCAGAAAGCTCTTCGATTGTTCGCGCATGTCGCCGGGCAGCGCATCGATGATCCGGTCGATGGTCTTTACCGCACCGGTGGTGTGCAGCGTGCCGAGCACCAGGTGGCCGGTTTCGGCAGCGGTCATGGCCATCTGGATGGTTTCGGCATCGCGCAGCTCGCCGACCAGAATCACATCGGGGTCTTCACGCAGCGAGGCGCGGATACCATCCGCAAAAGAGGGCAGATGGGTGCCCAGCTCGCGCTGGATGACCTGCGACTGTTTGCTGCGGTGGATAAACTCGATCGGGTCTTCGAGGCTGATGATGTTGGCGTTCTGTGTGCTGTTGAGATGGTCGATCATCGCTGCCAGCGTGGTTGACTTGCCGGTACCCGTGGAGCCGGTGACCAGGATCATTCCCTGATGGTGGTCGCAGAGCTTGCGCACCACGGCGGGCAGGTCGAGGCTCTCCAGCGTGGGGACCGAGCCGGGGATGAAGCGGAAGGTGGCACCGACGCCGGTCTCCTTGCGGAAGACGTTGACGCGAAAGCGGCCCTTGTCTTCCGAGACATAGGAGAAATCGAGGTCATGGCCTTCGTCGAAACGCTTGCGCTGGTTGGCGGTCAGGATCTCGGCAATGTAACCCTCGAGCTCGGTATCACCGAGGTCGCGGAACTTGATGGGCATCAGGTCGCCGTGCATGCGCAGCATCGGTGGCACGCCGACAGCCAGATGGATGTCCGAGCAGCCCTGCGCGAGCCCGAGCTTGAGAAAAGCATCTATGCGTGCCATCAGGCGGCCTGCTCAAGGGCAACGCGCAGTTCATCCATCGACGCAAAACGCTTTACCTTGTCCACTTCCATCGATTTGCGGACGATTGCAGAAAGGGCGGGCGGAATGGCGGGGTTGAGCTCCTCGCAGAGCTTCGCCTTGCCTTGCACGTGTTGATACATGACTGCCATATGGTCGCCCTTGGTGTACGGTGGCGTGCCGGTCAGCATCTCATAAAGGATGACGCCCACGCTGTAGATATCGGCGCGGTGATCGACCTTCTTGCCGAGGATCTGTTCCGGCGCCATGTATTTCGGTGAGCCGATCACGTAGCCCGTTTTGGTGAGCTGCGTGTCGCCCGACGTCGCGGCCGCTGCCACACCGAAGTCGACGATCTTCAGCAGGCCTTCGTCGTTGATCAGGATGTTGGCCGGCTTCAGGTCGCGATGGATGACGCCCACCTGGTGTGCCACGGCCATGCCGGTGGCGATGTCCTGCGCCCAGCCCCTGGATTTCTCGAAGGGCAGGGGTTTGTGTTTGGCCATTTCCGCACCCAGCGTGTGCGAGGGGAAGTACTCCATGGAAATGGCGTAGTTCCCGCCCAGGCTCACGAAATCAAAGATGCGGATCACGTTGCGGTGGGTGATCTTGCGCGAGTAACGCAGCTCGTGCACGAAGCGCTTCATCATTTCCTCGTCCGAGCTGACGTTCGGGTTGAGGAACTTGAGGATCAGCCGTTCATCGACGATCTCGTCATCGACGAGTACCACGGTGCCGAAGGCGCCCTTGCCGATCTTCTCGATATAGCGGTAGCGGCCCTCGATGAGGTCGCCGGTCTTGAGTGTGCTGACATCCAGCTGTATGACCTGGTCGAAATTCCTGACCATGGCCTCGACCTGCGCGTTATCGACCAGCAGCGTCTTGACCGCCTCGCCAGGGGCGTTTGTTCCGACTTCGGCTGCCCGCTTGCCGGTGCCGGATATGCTCTCGATGCGCGTCATGGCCTGTGCTGCCACGCGCGCGATGGTTTCATCGGTACCGGTGGCCAGGCTTTTCAGGCGCTCCTTGAGCGAGTCCGCGGATTCCGAATTCGCCAACTGGCCTATGGCGTTGACTGCCTCGATACGGATGTCCTTCTCGGGCCGGTCGAGCATCGGCAGGAGCTTTGGCAGGACATCCGTGCTGCCCAGGCGTCCGAGTGCGCGCAGCGCAGCCGGTACCGAGCGCGGGTCGCCGCCGAGCATCTCGAGCAGCGCAGGCGCGGCCTTGGCGCTGCGGATCTCGGCAAGCGCATCGGCGGCGCGTTCGCGTACCCACCAGTCGTTGTCGCGGGTCGCGCCTATAAGGTGGTCGACTGCACGCTCGTCCTTGGTCTGATTGAGGATCTCGATAGCCGAGCGGCGGATGTTGTCATTCTTGTCGCTGACCAGGTGCAGGACGGCATCCATGACCTTCGGTCCGCCGATCTTGGCCAGCGCGTCGGAGGCGCGTGAGCGCACCCACCAGTCGCCGTCCTCGAGCGCGACCAGCAGGTATTTGATGGTGTCGGGCTCGGCGATTTCGTTCAGTACTTCGACGGCCGAACGGCGCGCAAACTCTGATTCATCCTTGAGGACGTTCACCAGGTGCTTCATGGTGTCCGGATGCCGTAGTTTTACCACCAGGTCGATGGCCCGTGCCTGCACTTCGAGTTCCGGGTCGGCAAGCAGCGAGCAGATCAGGCCGATGTCGCGGTCGCCGGGCATGGCGGCGAGCGCCTCGAGTGCCGCCTTGCGCACCATCTTGTTGCGATCCTTCAGCTGCCGCTCCAGTGCCTGGGCGACATCCGGGCGGTTGAAGCGGCTGAGCAGTTCGATGATGTTGAGCCGCACTGAGGCGTCCTTGCCTTCGACCCTGGCGATCAGGTCCGGAACGAGTTCTGCCGTGGCAAGGTCGGCGAGGATACGGAACACCGCCGCCTTTTCCTGCGGCTCCAGGTCATAGGCCCGGCGGAGAAGTTCGCGGGGATTGATGCGCCGGCGTGACACGCTGAGTATTTCGATGATGGCCGGTTTGAAGATGTCGTCCCGGCCGAGCAGATCCAGCAGCTTGTTGGTGTCGTAACTGGTCGAGATCGCCAGTGCCTTGGCAACCCCGGTAACGCACTGCTGGTTGCTGTGGCCGAGGCCTTTGACGAACATCGGGAAGCTCTTGTCATCCAGGTACGATGCAAGAATGGTGACCAGTGCGCTGGCCTGTTCCTTGTCGACAGTGGCCAGCGCTTCGATCACGGCCGGGGTGGCTTCCGGACCGATGGCGCGCAGGCTTTCCAGGGCCTTGTGGGCCTCCGGGCTGTCAGAGCCATGCAGGGTCGAGAGTTGCGTAAGACAACGCTCGGCCTTCAGTGTGCTGAAGAACTTCATACGCCCCTGAAAACCACTCCGCGCAACCCGGCTTGCGTTGGCCTGCTGACCTTGTCCACCCTTGCCCCCGGGCGCGTCAGGTCCCGCCGTCTGCCCGGATCAATCGGGTACACTCTCACGCCTTGAGGAGGGGGATTCTGTTAATCCCGTCACGAATTATGCCAGATGAAATAAGCGGGCAGGCCGGCAACAGCAACCGGCCTGCAATCCATGCCGTTCAGACCATGCTGACGCCCCTGCCGAATGTGCGCAACATCATCGCGATTGCCTCCGGCAAGGGCGGGGTGGGAAAGTCAACCACGGCGGTAAATCTCGCCCTTGCGCTCGTACGTGAAGGTGCCCGCGTCGGCATACTCGACGCGGATATCTACGG
>CAUJHF010000045.1 GCA_963204745.1 Pseudomonadota bacterium | reverse complement strand
CTTGTCCTTGCAGAAGCCTGAGTCGATGAGTGACTTGCAGTCGAGCACGCCCTTGCAGACGCACTCGCCGTCTTCGCACTTGTAGCGAGGCTGGCCGGAAGGAAGTGCCAGTCGCTTGGTGCGGGCGGGCGTGGTCGGTGCGGATTGTACGCGCCCGGGCGACGCATTCTGGGCGGTGGCGCCCCGTACGTCGTCAGCGCAAGTCACGCTGACTGGCGCTGCCAGCAAGATCACCAGCAGGAGTCCAAGCAAAGCCCCGGTGCAAGCAGATGTATTGCGCATGATCTGGCTCCTTCACGGTAAGGCTGAGGGGATAACCGTACCCCTTCTGTCCCGCCCTCGCCAACGCGCTGGTCGGTACCAGCCCTGCGTCGCACATCCCGCATGAAATCTGATTTGCCACTTGACACCACCTCTAATCTGGATACTATGCGCATCCTTCTGTGTCTATGCGCATGGGGTTATGAATGCCGGTTGGCGCCGAACAGCGCGATGAACGACAGCAGGCGATCCTGAAGATCCTGCGGCAGCGGCATGTATCGCGGCAGGACGAGCTTGTCGAGCTGTTGCGCAAGCGCGGGATTGAGGCGACGCAATCGAGCATCAGCCGGGATCTGCGCCAGCTGGGGATCTCCAAGCTGGGCCAGGAATACCGGCCGGTGACTGAAGATGAGGAGCCGGACACCAGCCGGGACATGGCGGTACTGGCGGACTTTGTGAAGGAGATCCGGACCGCGGGACCCTATCAGACGGTGGTGAAGACGGTGGAAGGCGGCGCCCAGCAGGTGGCGCTTTCACTGGACCGCTCGGGCTGGCCGGAGATCGTCGGCACGGTATCCGGCGACGACACCATATTTATAGCCACCGGCAGCGGTGGCGACCAGAAACGGCTCGTGGCGCGGCTGCGGGCCCGGTTCAGCAGCGGTTCCGGCAACTGAGTCCGGCACCTGGAGAGAATGATGACGACACAGCAGAAGAACCAATCGCCGATCATCCTGGGCTTTTCGGGCGGGCTCGACACCTCGTTCCTGGTGCCGTGGATGAAAGAGCAGCTGGGCCGGCCGGTGGTCACGGTGACGATCAATACCGGCGGCCTCGATGCCGCAGCCGTCAAGGACCTTGAGCAACGCTCGAAGCAGCTGGGTGCTGTTGAGCATGTACTGGTCGAAGCCCGCCAGGTGTTTTTCGAGCGGGTACTCAAGTACCTGATCTTCGGCAACGTACGGCGCGGGCACCTGTATCCGCTGTGCGTCGGCGCCGAAAGGGGCATTCAGGCCACCCTGCTCGCCGAACTTGCGCGGGAGCGCGGCAGCCAGACCGTCGGCCACGGTTGCACGGCAGCCGGCAACGACCAGGTACGGTTCGAAGTTGCGCTGCGCACGATCGCGCCGGGACTCGAAGTACTGGCACCGGTACGGGATGAGGGCTTCATCCGCACCGAACAGCAGAAATATCTGGAAGACCGGAAACTGCCGGTACCGGTGCGCGGCTCGTCGTACTCGATCAACCGCGGCCTGTGGGGCGTGACCATCGGTGGCCGGGAAACGCTGGACTCGAAGGAGTCGATTCCCGAGGACGCGTGGGTACTGTCGCCGAATGCGCTGGAGAAGCCGCAGCCGGCCACACGGCATACCATCGGTTTCACCCAGGGTGTACCAACCTCGCTGGATGGCAAGGCCATGGATCCGGTCGCGCTGATCGAAGCCCTGGAAACCATTGGCGGTGCCTATGGCATCGGCCGCGGCGTGCATGTGGGCGACACCGTGCTCGGCACCAAGGGCCGGGTGGCTTTCGAAGCGCCAGCCGCCGACATCCTGCTCAACGCCCATCGCGAACTGGAGAAGCTCGTGCTCTCCGGCCCGCAGCAGCGGATCAAGGACCAGGTCGCCGCCCAGTACGGCGACTTCGTGCATGAAGGCAAGCAGCTGGATCCCGTGTGCCGGGACATCGAGGCGCTGCTCAGCTCATCGCAACAGCGGGTCACGGGCGAAGTGAAGATCGTGCTCCGGCCCGGCAACCTGTTCATCGAAGGCGTCATTTCGCCGCACTCGCTCATGGCTGCGACCAAGGGCGTATACGGCGAGAAGGCCGGCGAGTGGACGCCAGCCGATGCGCTCGGCTATTCACGGATTTTGTCGTTGCCCGGCATCCTGCAAACGCGGGCTGCCGGGGGCAAGGGGTAAGCACAGCATGAAAACCATCGTCGCCGACAAGATCGCCTCGGTCGCCCAGCACCTGAACCTCAAGCGCGAGATCCGGGTCAGCGCCGATATTCCCTGCGAGGAAGGCGTGCTCATCGCTGCGGAAGTGCTGAACAACAAGAGCACCTACAACCAGCTCGAGCTGACCAGCGGCCGGATGGCAGTCGTGAAGCGCGGCGATATTGTCGTGGGCGCGATCGGCCACCGGAAGGCGCTGTTCGGTTACTCGGGGCATATCCCCGAGAAGATCGCCGTGGGCGATACGCTGCAACTTCTGAACATGGGCGGCGTGATTGGCGCCTGCGACTCGGTCAACGCGAGTTTCGGCGCGCCCTTCGATGTGCGCGTGCTCGGCGTGGTGCTCGGCTTTCCGTTTCTCGGCGAGCGCATCGGCGTGCCGGTGCGCATCGGCATGGAAAAACTGGCGGTCGAGCCACCGCTGGACACGCTGGGTATTCCGGTGGTGGCCATCGCCGGTACCTGCATGAATTCGGGCAAGACTGCCGCGGCGAGCGCCATCGTGAGCCGGCTGCGGCATCACGGCCATGTCGTCGACGCCTTCAAGGCCACGGGCGTTGCCCTGCGGCGGGACATCCTCGCCATGGAAGACGCCGGCGCGCGCTCGACGCTGATTTTCTCCGACTTCGGCGTCACCTGCACGACCGGGAAAAACGGCCCGGCGGTCACGCGCATGATGCTCAACCGGCTGGCCGGGCAAAAGCCGGACTGCATCGTTTTCGAACTGGGCGATGGCATTCTCGGCGCCTATGGCGTCGAGGCGATCCTGCGCGATGCCGGCATCAGCGCCTCGTTGTCGAGTCTCGTCCTCTGCGCCAACGATCCGGTCGCGGCCTGGGGCGGCGTGAAACTGCTGCGTGAGGATTTCGGTATCGAGCCGCACATCGTCACCGGCCCGGCCACTGACAACGACGTCGGCAAGGACATCATCGTGCAACGCATGGGCGTCAAGGCCATCAATGCGGTGACCGAGTCCATGCAGATCGGTGACGAAGTTACCCGTCACCTGGGTCTGAAGCTGACATGAGCGAACGGATTCCCGCGCTGATCGTCGGCGGCACCGGCTATGTGGCCGGCGAACTGCTGCGCCTGGTGGCCGGACATCCGCAGCTGGAGCTGCATGGCGTGTCTTCGGAAACCGCAGCGGGTACAGCGATCAGCGCCGCGTTCCCGCATCTCGCCCCGCTGCTGAAGGCCGAGGGCTTCATCACCCAGGCCGATCTTGCCGCGCGCATGACGGCGCCGCGTATGGCCCTGTTTGCGGCGGCACCGCATGCCGTCAGCGCAGGCGTGATTGCCACACTGTTGCAGGCCGCAACGGCCCGGCAGTGCCAGCTGACAGTTGTCGATGTGTCTTCCGACTTCCGTTTCAGGAACGCGAACGATTTCCAGGCCGTGTACAAGACACCGCATGGCGCGCCCGAACTGCTGCCGCAGTTCAGCTGCGCACTGCCCGAACATGTCAGCGGCATTCCCGGCCCGCATATCGGCCATCCGGGCTGCTTCGCAACCTCGATGCTGGCTGGTGCCGTGCCGCTGCTCAAGCTGGGGATCTGCGAGCCGCAGATCTATGCCACCGGCATCACCGGCAGCACGGGTGCCGGCCGCACGCCGACGCCGACGACGCATCACCCCGAGCGGCACTCAAACCTGTTTGCCTACAACCCGCTCCGGCACAGGCATGCCCCCGAAGTCGTGCAGCTCTGTGCACAGCTCACCGGCATCGCGCCCGAACTCAACTTTGTACCGCACTCCGGACCCTTTGCGCGTGGCATACACATGACGCTGCAGGCGCGGCTGAAGACACCGCAGACCAGCGATGAGCTGCGCGACAGCCTGGCCGCCTTCTATGCCGGCTGTGAATTCGTGCAGGTGATCGATGGCATGCCGCGGATCAAGGACGTGGCCGGCAGCAACTACTGTCATATCGGCGTGGCGAGTTCGGGTGACAGCGTGGCCGTGATGGTGACCCTCGACAATCTCATCAAGGGCGCTGCTGGCGGCGCAGTGCAGTGGATGAACCGCCTGCTCGGGTTGCCGGAAGCAGCAGGCCTCGATGCCCCCGCACCCGGCTGGATCTGAACAACATGCCTACAGCACAACAGTCTGAAGCCCGACACCTGCTGCAGGTTTATGCGCAGCTGCCGATCGAACCCGAATCGGCCGAAGGCGTTTATCTCCACTGCGGCTCGCGGCGGATCATCGACTTCTACGGCGGCCACGCCGTTGCCGCGCTCGGTTATGCGCACCCGGATCTGCTTGCCGCGCTGAGCCGGCAGGCGGGGAACATGTACTTCCAGAGCAACGCTGTGGCGCTCGAAGTCCGGGCGCAGGCTGCCGACGCGCTGGTCAGCATTGCACCGCCCGGACTGAGCCGCGTGTTCTTCATCAACAGTGGTGCGGAAGCCAACGAGAACGCACTGCGCGTCGCCTGCCGGACCACCGGCCGCTCGCGGATACTCGCGCTTGAGCACGGCTTTCACGGCCGCACGGCTGCGAGCGCCGCCGCAAGCTGGGGCGCGGCACAGAGCTGGTACGGCTTTCCGCGCGCACCTTTCGAGGTGGACTTCATCCCGCGCGATGACATCGCAAAGGCCGAAGCGCTCATCGATGGCGAGACGGCGGCCGTGATCATCGAGCTGGTACAGGGTCTGGCCGGTGCCTTCGACCTGGAGCCGG
This sequence comes from Pseudomonadota bacterium, assembly GCA_963204745.1. GTDB lineage: Bacteria > Pseudomonadota > Gammaproteobacteria > Steroidobacterales > SHZI01. The sequence continues at coordinate 13,668 of CAUJHF010000045.1, read as the reverse complement.
CCTTTGTCGCGGCCATCACCGCCGCCTGCAAGCGGCATGGCGTGCTGCTGATCGTCGATGAAGTGCAAAGCGGTGTAGGCCGGACCGGCGCCGCTTTTGCATCCCAGCTCTACGACTTGCAGCCGGACATGCTGACCACCGCCAAGGCACTCGGCGGCGGCTTCCCCTGCAGCGCGCTGCTCCTTAGCGAAGAGCTGGCCGCAAAGCTGAAGTCCGGTGACCTGGGCACGACCTTCGGCGGCGGGCCGATGGCCTGCGCGCTGGTCAGCACGGTGATCGAGGTGATCAAACGCGACCGGCTGCTGGAAAACGTCCGCACGCTCTCCGCCGAGCTGCGGAAATCCGCCGTCACCGGCCCCGTGACCGGCATTCAGGGCCGCGGCTTTCTGCTCGGCCTGCGTTGTGACCGGCCGGCGAAGGACGTACAGACCGAACTGCTGAAGCGCGACATACTGGTGGGCACGAGTTCGGATCCTGCGGTGGTCCGGCTGCTGCCGCCGCTGACTCTCGAACGCCAGCATGTGCAGGTACTCTGCGCGGCGCTGGCCGACATAGGTTTAACAAGGGAACATCCATGACTCTCAAGGTATTCAACGACCTCGCCGAACTGGACATTCCGGAAGTCGAGGCACTGCTGAAGCTCGCCCGCCGGCTGCAGACAAGACCGGAACCGCAAGCCCTGGCCGGCAAGGTGCTGGCCCTTCTGTTCCTGAGTCCGTCGCTGCGGACACTGTCGTCGTTTCAGGCGGCGATGATCCGGCTGGGCGGCGGATCCTTCGTGATCTCGCCGGACATGTCGATCCACGGCCTGGAAACGCGGTCCGGCATCGTCATGGACGGGGTCGCGGCGGAGCACCTGCGCGAGGCGATTCCGGTGATCAGCTCCTATGGCGATGCGCTGGGCATACGCGCATTCGCCAACCGCGTGAGTCTCGCCGATGATCTGGCCGACAAGGAGTTCGCAGCGATGCGCGAGCTCGTGAATGTGCCGCTCATCAACATGGAGTCGGCGATCCAGCATCCCTGCCAGAGCCTGGCCGACTGGAAGACCATGGACGAACTCGGCATCCCGAAGCAGGGCGGCAAGTTCGTGCTGTCCTGGTCGTGGCACCCGAAGGCCTTGCCGCTGGCCGTCCCCTCCGCGACGCTGCACATGGCGGCGATGCGCGGCATGGATGTAACGGTGGTGCGCCCGGATGGTTTCGCGCTGCCGCCGTCGATCATGGCCAAAGCTGCACAGGCGGCGAAGCTGTCGGGCGGTTCGGTGCGCGAAACGAACGAACGCGCGGAAGCCTATGAAGGCGCGCACGTGATCTATGCCAAGGAGTGGGCCTCGACACTGCACTACGGCGACCGTGTCGGCGACCAGAAGCTGCGCGAGCAGTTGCAGGACTGGATCGTGGATGAGCCCTGTTTCGCCACGGCACAGCCCGATGCGCGCTTCATGCACTGTCTGCCGGTGCGGCGCGGCGTCGCCGTCACCGACCGTATCCTCGACGGGCCGCGCAGCGTGGTGATCCACGAAGCGCAGAACCGCATGTGGGGACAGATGGCCGTGGTCTACCAGATGATGGGCCCCGGCGCCTGACAACAGCTACCAGCAGGAATATGACCATGCAGAACATCCACCAACGCGACGTTGTCGTCTCCGCCCTGAAACACGCGGCGCCTTACATCCGCCTCTACAAGAAGAAGATTTTCGTGTTGAAGGCAGGTGGCGAGGTATTTGCATCGGACTCGGCGACGCATCATCTGCTGGAGCAGGTCGCCCTGCTGCATCAGGTCGGCATACGGGTGGTGCTCGTGCACGGCGGCGGCCCGCAGTCCACCGAACTCGCCAATGCGCTCGGTGTGCCGACGCGCATGGTCGGCGGTCGGCGAGTCACCGACAAACAGACACTCGATGTCAGCACCATGGTCCTCAACGGCCAGGTGAACACGCGCATCCTTGCGGCCTGCCGTGAACTGCACCTGCCTGCAGTCGGCATCAGCGGCGTCGATGGCGGACTGATAAAGGCGCACAGGCGTCCGCCTGTGAATGTCGAAGGACATGATGGCGGCCCCGTGGATTTTGGTTTCGTGGGCGACATCGACTCCGTCAACCCGGACGTCGTGCGGGCGCAGCTCGACAACGGACTTGTACCGATCGTCAGCCCGCTTTCAGCCGACGATGCCGGCACGGTACTCAACATAAATGCCGACACGGTCGCTGCCGCACTGGCAACAGCCCTCGGCGCTTCGAAACTGATCCTGACCATGGGCGTACCGGGTATTCTCGAAGACCGCACGGACCCCTCCTCGCTGGTCTCCTATCTGGACCTCGACGACCTGCAGGAGCTGCGCAAGAACGGTTCGCTGGCCGAAGGCATGCTGCCCAAGGCGCGCGCCATAGAAGCGGCGGTGCGCGGCGGCGTGCCGCGCGTGCACCTGATTTCCTACAGGATCCGTGACAGCCTGCTGCTCGAGATCTTCACCAATGAAGGCACGGGCACGCTGGTCGTCGAGGACACCGATACGCTGACGCCTGAAGAACAGGAAGCCGGCGCCTGAACGCAGCATCGAGGTGCATGCCATGAAACGTCTCTGGGACAAGGGCGAGCCGCTGGATGCGCGGATCCTGCGCTACACCGCCGGCGAGGATCATCTGCTCGACGCGCGACTGGTCGCCTATGACGTGCAGGCGTCCATCGCCCATGCGCAGATGCTGCACCAACAGAAGCTGTTGTCTGACGCGGACCTGTCGGCGATCGTCAGCGGCCTGGAACTGCTCGGCTTGGCGCATACCGCCGGCGAATGGCAGATCAGCCTTGAAGAAGAGGACTGCCATACCGCACTCGAACGACGCCTGACCCAGGCGATCGGCGACGCGGGCAAACGCGTGCATCTCGGCCGCTCGCGAAATGACCAGGTACTGACAGCGCTGCGACTGTATCTGCTGGATGCCGTCGCGGGCATCGCTGAAGCCGCGCAGGATGTCGCCGCTGCACTGAACGAACTCGCGGCGCGGGAAACCGATACCGATCTGCCGGGCTATACCCACATGCAGCAGGCCATGCCGAGCTCGGTACCCCTGTGGGCCGGTGGTTTCGCTGCCGAGCTGCGTGACGATGCTGCGGGCATCGAAGCGAGCCGGCGGCGGATCAGCCGCAATCCGCTCGGCAGCGCCGCCGGCTATGGCGTGCCAGGCCTGCCGATCGACCGCGAAGCGACGCGGCGCAGCCTGCATTTCGACACCGTGCACGAGCCCGTGACTGCCGTGCAGATCTCGCGCGGCAAGGCCGAGGCCGGCCTGGTCTTCGAGTTGTGCCTGCTGACGCAGGACCTCGGACGGATCGCTGCTGACCTGCTGATGTTCTATACGCAGGAATTCCGTTTCATCAGCTTGCCGGACAACATGACGACGGGCTCCTCGATCATGCCGCAGAAGCGCAATCCGGACGTGCTCGAACTGGTGCGCGGTGCCGGGCCGACGATGCAGGCAGCGCTCGTCGAGATACTCGGTCTGCCGGCCAAGCTCGGCTCAGGCTATCAGCGCGACCTGCAGCGGATGAAGGCGCCGCTGTTCCGGGCCATCGACCTTGCCGGCGATTCAGCACGCGTGATGGCGCAGCTGATTCGCGGGGTCAGCTTCCTGCCCGGGAACATCCGGCTCGATGACTCCATCCACGCCGCCGGGCGGGCGAACCGCCTGGTACTGGAAGAAGGCCTGAGCTTTCGCGATGCCTACCTGCGCGTGGCCGCGGACCTGAAGAAGAAGCGCGAGCAATGATGCACGCCGTGATGAGTCGGCGGTCGCCGTATACTGTGTGCATGTTTCGCACAGGCATGGCGCTGATGATGGCCTTCACCCTCGCCGCTTGCGGCCTGAAGGGTGATCTCTATCTGCCGCCGCCGGAAGCGCCGGCCGGGAGCGTTGCCGCACCCGTTGCGGCCGAGACCGATCAGGCCGACAGGGGCGAGCGCAAGACGATCCCTGCCACACCCGATCCCGCACTGTCGCGCTGAGCGGGTAGCGCCGGGCATGACTGCACCACGCCGCCTGGTCCTGATCGACGGCAACTCCTATCTCTATCGCGCTTTTCATGCCCTGCCACCGCTGACCACTTCCAAAGGCCAGCCTACCGGCGCCATCTTCGGTTTTCTAAACATGCTGCGGCAGATCCAGCGGGTTCAGGCGCCGGACCTGATCGCCGTGGTGATGGATGCACCGGGGCCGACCTTCCGCGATGAGCTGTATGCGCACTACAAGGCCAACCGCGAAGCGATGCCCGACGATCTGCAGGCGCAGATTCCGCCGCTGATGGAAATGGTGAGGGCGCTTGGCATAACGCTGCTGCGTGAATCCGGCGTCGAAGCCGACGATGTAATCGGGACGCTCGCCAGGCGCGCATACGCTGCAGGACTCGATACGCTGATTGCCACCAGCGACAAGGACATGGCGCAGCTCGTCAACGAGCGCATCCGGCTGTTCGACGGAATCAGCGGCCGGATGCTCGACCCGGCCGGCGTGGCGGAGAAATTCGGCGTCCCGCCCGAACGCATGATCGACTGGCTGACCCTGGTCGGTGACACCTCGGACAATATCCCGGGCGTACCCAGCGTTGGACCCAAGACAGCGGCGAAGTGGCTCGCTGAATACGGCAGCCTCGACGTCATCGTCGAGCGGGCCGGCGAGATCAAGGGCAAGGTCGGCGAGAAACTGCGCGCACATCTGGGCCAGCTGCCCCTGTCGCGCCAGCTCGCGACGATTCACTGCGACGTACCGCTGGATGAGAAGCCGGAGGACATGCAGCTCGGCATACCCGATGGGGAAGCGCTCACGCGGCTTTCTGAACTGCTCGAGATCCGCAGCCTGCTGAAAGGCATCGAGCCGAAGGCTGAAGCGGGCGAAGGAACGGCAAGCGCAGCACCTGCTGCTGAACCGGCTGCGCCGACAAACACTGCGCCGGCAGCAAGACTTCCTGATCCCGTCACGCGAAATTACCAGACCATCGTCACGAAAGCCGGGCTGGCTGCCTGGCTGAAGCGCATCGAAAGCGCATCGCTCGTCGCTTTCGATACCGAAACCACCAGCCTCGACTACATGCAGGCCGAGATCGTCGGGCTGTCCTTTGCGCTGGATGCCGGTGATGCAGCCTACCTGCCCGTCGCGCACCGCTATGTCGGCGCGCCCGATCAGCTCGATCGCGCCGACTCGCTCGCGAAGCTCAAACCCTGGCTGGAGAACCCGGCCGCGTACAAGGTCGGCCACCATCTGAAGTACGACGCGCACGTGCTTGCCAACCACGGCATCCGGCTGGCTGGCATGCGCTACGACACCATGCTCGAGTCCTATGTGCTTGACAGCACGGCTACCCGGCACGATCTGGATTCAGTGGCAAAGAAATACCTCGGCGTCGACACCATCCATTTCGAGGATGTGGCCGGCAAAGGTGCCAGGCAGATCACTTTTGACCAGGTGAGCGTCGAAAAGGCCAGCGAGTATGCGGCGGAGGATGCCGACATCACGCTGCGTCTGCATGAGCAGCTCTGGCCGCAGCTCGCTGCAGTGCCCGGACTCACCGCGCTGTACGAAGAAATCGAACAGCCGCTGGTGCCGGTACTTACCCGGATGGAGGAAACCGGCGTGCTGGTCGATACACGGTTGCTGCGCACCATGTCCGGCGAGTTCGCTGGAAAGATGGCCGTGCTGGAAAAGCTCGCACACGAGGAGGCCGGTCATCCCTTCAACCTGAATTCACCGAAGCAGCTGCAGGCCGTGCTGTTCGACGAACTGAAGCTGCCGGTCCGCCAATACACGCCGACCAGACAACCGTCTACCAACGAGGATGCACTGGCGGAACTGGCGGATGAATTTCCGCTGCCAAAACTGATCCTCGACTACCGCTCGCTGAGCAAGCTGAAATCCACCTATACGGACAAGCTGCCAGAACAGGTCTGCGCGCGCACCGGGCGCATCCATACCTCCTATCACCAGGCTGTCGCCGCGACCGGTCGCCTGTCCTCATCGGATCCGAACCTGCAGAACATCCCGATCCGCTCGGAAGAGGGGCGGCGTATCCGGCAGGCGTTCATCGCACGCGAGGGCTGTGTGCTGCTGGCGGCCGACTACTCGCAGATCGAGCTGCGGATCATGGCGCACCTTTCCGGTGACGAAGGGCTGCTCGGAGCTTTCGCCGAGGATCGCGACATACACCAGGCGACTGCCGCCGAAGTCTTTGACACCCCGCTTGCCGAGGTCAGCAAGGACCAGCGCCGCTCAGCCAAGGCAATCAACTTCGGCCTGATTTACGGCATGTCGGCTTTCGGGCTCGCCCGCCAGCTCGGCATCAGTCGCGAGGAAGCGGCACGCTATGTCGAGCTGTACTTCCTGCGCTATCCGGGCGTGAAGGCATACATGGAGCGCACCCGCGAACAGGCTCGTGAACAGGGCTATGTGGAGACCGTGTTCGGCCGGCGCCTGTACCTGCCGGATATCCGCGCCCGGCAGGCGGCACGGCGGCAGTATGCGGAACGCAGCGCAATCAATGCCCCGATGCAAGGCACCGCCGCAGACATCATCAAGCGGGCCATGATCAGCACCGATGCCTGGCTGCAACAGGGCGATACCGGTGCGCAGCTCATCATGCAGGTCCACGATGAACTGGTGCTGGAAGTACCGGTAAATAGCCTGGCCACCGTTCGCAGCCAGGTCGTGGCACGGATGTCCTCGGCCGCTGAGCTGCGCGTACCACTGCGGGTGGACGTCGGCCATGGCGCGAACTGGGACGAAGCCCACTGATATTCGCCGCCCTGCGGCGGGAACTTCGGCCCTCGGGGCCCGTCAAAAACCATGACCAAGCCGCTTCAGGCCTCCCCCGGCCGGAAGCGTCAGCCGGTAACCCCCTCCGGCAGTGCTGGCTGGCCCCGGACGTTTCATCCCCTTGGCGTCCGGGGCCAATTTTATTCCGGCACCGCCCGTCCCCGTGGCGACTGTCCGCGCCAGCTTTCTTCAGGTAACCGGCCGCGCCTCAAGCATGGCGTTGAGGTGACCGCGCGCTTCCTCCAGGCCCAGCTTCCGGGTCGCCGAAAACAACTGTACGGTTACTTCGGAACCCAGTTCCTCCCGCCCTTTGGCAAGCGCCGCCGCAGCTTCCTGGCGCGACAGTTTGTCAGCCTTGGTCAGCAGCACATGAATCGGTCCATTCAGGGAATGCGCCCATTCCAGCATCTGCCAGTCGATGTCACCGAGTCCCCGCCGGCTATCGACGACCAGAAAAAGGCCGCTGAGTGAATCACGCGCGTGGAAGTAGTCATCAAGCAGCTCACGCCAGTGATCGCGCATCTCTTTAGAGACCCGCGCATAGCCGTAACCCGGCAGGTCGACCAGCCGGCGCACATCGTCCAGCGCAAAGAAGTTGATGAGCTGGGTACGGCCGGGGGTCTTGCTGGTACGCGCGAAGTCGCGGCGGTTGAGGATGGCATTGATGGCGCTGGACTTGCCCGCATTCGAGCGTCCGGCGAAGGCAGCTTCACGGCCCTGATCAGTGATGAACTGGGCAGCGCGTGCAGCGCTCGTGATGAAACGGGCTTCGGGGTACAGGGACATTTACGGGCGAATGGGCTGAGAATTTTTTCGTGTACAATGCGGCGCTGCCCGAGTCTAGCACGTGACTCACCCCTTATTTTCCTTGCAGAACAAGCTTATGGACACCGCAAAAACCCTGCGTCGAACCATTTCCCTGTGGCGCTTTCTGGGCTGTGCCGGCACTCTCGCCACCAGTCTGCTGCTGCTCAATACCGCACATGCTGCGGGTTCGGCTGAAGCAGGCCAGACCCGCTCGATCGTCTGTGCGGGCTGCCACGGTGTCGATGGCAACAGTTTCAATCCCGAGTGGCCGAGCCTCGCCGGCCAGAACGAAAGCTACCTGATCAATGCGCTGCAGTCCTTCAAGGATGGCAGCCGGCAGAACGTACTGATGAATGCCCAGGCGGCAGCACTGAGCGACCAGGACATGCAGGACCTCGCTGCCTGGTACAGCACACAGAAACTTGCCGGCAAGACAGCCGATCCCGCGCTGGTCAGCAGCGGCGAGCGCCTGTTCCGGGGCGGCAACAAGGCAAGCGGCGTACCGGCCTGCGGCGCCTGTCACGGCCCTGATGGCCAGGGCAACGGCGCAGCGGGCTGGCCTGCGATTGCCGGACAGCATGCCACCTATTCCGCCAATCAGCTGCTCGCCTATCGCAGCAAACAGCGCGTCACCGATGGCGATACCCAGATGATGCGCACCGCCGCATCCAGGCTGACCGATGACGAAATCCAGGCGGTAACGTCCTACATACAGGGCCTGCACCCCTGAGCCACCTCAGTCGCTTTCCCGGAGATCGCGCCATGAAGCTCTTCCGCTCCGTTCTCTTCGTCACGCTGCTCAGCGTACTCGCCGCCTGCGGCAAGGCATCGGAACCCCAGGCCGTGGTAGCACCCGCCAGCACGCCGGAAGACAACAGCGTCGCGACAATCGCTGCTCCGGCCACAGAGCCCGCAGCAGAAGTGTCTCCGACTGCCGAAGCGGTTGCCGCATCGGTTGACGAAACGGTCGAGGCGGCTGCGCAATCGCCGCTTCCGGCCAGGGATATCGTGCTGCCGGCGAACAACCCGCCGGCCGCCCAGCAGACCAACTGGCAGTACAAGGAAGGCGACTACTACACCACCCTGACTGCAGCGCAGGGCAGCAGCAGCCCGGCCGGCAAGATCGAGGTGGCCGAAATATTCTGGTATGGCTGCGGGCATTGCTACAACCTGGAGCCGGTGATCGGGGAATGGGAGAAGCAGCTGCCTGCTGATGTCAACCTGGTGCGCGTCCCGGTGATGTGGAATCCGACCAACGAGATTCACGGCCGGGCCTTCTATACAGCTGAAGCGCTCGGCAAGCGGGCACAGATTTCCCAGGCTATCTTCAAGGCCATTCATATTGAAAACCGGCCAATGACCGAAGAGCAGGACATCCAGAAACTGTTCGCGGAATCCGGCGTGTCGGCTGATACCTTCAACAAGACTTTCCGTTCCTTCGCGGTCGAAAGCCAGTTGCGCCGGGCCAAGGATCTGACGACCAAGTACCGCGTGAAGGGCGTGCCCCTGCTCGTCGTAGACGGCAAGTACCTGACGGACGGACCGAAGATCAAGAGCCACGACGACCTGCTGGCTGTCGCAGAAGAACTGGTGCAGCGCGAGCGGCAGGATCGCTGAGCCTTGCGCCGGGGCCAGCGCGGTTTCCGGGTGCTTTGCTGACTACTTCAGTGGCGGTGTATCAGCCGCATGAGCGGCACAGGCCTCGCAGTTGACCCAGCCGGAATCACCGTCGGCATAGTGCTCTTTCTTCCAGATCGGCACGCGGTGTTTCACTTCATCGATGATGTAGCGGCAGGCGGCAAAGGCAGCATCACGGTGCGCCGCTGACACCCCGACCCAGACCGCCAGCTCGCCGATTTCGAGCTTGCCCAGCCGGTGGATGCAGTGCGCTTTGGTGATATCAAAGCGGGCGAACGCCTCGGCGATGATCCGCTCGCCTTCCTTGACACCCAGCTGCTCGTAGCCTTCGTACTCCAGATACAGGACGCCAGCGCGCCCATCGTTGTGATTGCGCACCCAGCCCTCAAAACTCGCGTAGGCGCCCGCCACCGGGTCGGCGAGCAGCGCCTGATGCGGCGCCAGATCAAAACGCTCGCGCTTGAAGCCGAAGTGACTCATCCGCCGGCTACCGGCGGGATGAAAACGACCATGTCGCCATCCTGCAGTGGCGTGCTCCAGTCACAAAATTCATCGTTTACCGCCACCTTGAGGCGCCCGAGCGCCGGGAAGGCGTAGCGCCGGTCAAGTTCCTCATAGAGGTCGCCGACCGTCGCGGCGGAGGTAGACAGGGCTTCGTGCGCAGAGCCGACATGCTCACGCAGGATTGCAAAGTATTCGACGCGGATCTGGACCATGTACGCAGTTTAGCCCAGCGTGCGCTCCAGGCGAGTGAGCTCGTCGGGAGTATCGGCATCGAGCGCCGCCGAGGGCATCGCCACCGCGCTGCGCTGCGCTGCGCTTTCAAGCACTGCGCGCGCGCCCTGGTCACCGCGCAACAGGGCAAGCTGCGACCAGACGGCACGGGGAAAGATCGCCGGCGGTGCCGGGTGAGCGTCGAAGTCGGCGGCCGCCATCAACTCGGGTGCTGCACGCCACGCCGCAACCAGCCGGGCGAGGTCATCTGCTGTGACGGCCGGCAGGTCACAGGGCATCACGAGTGCGGCGTCAGCGCCGACCGGCAGGGCGCGTATGCCGCAGGCAAGCGAACTGGCGAGGCCGCTGGCCCAGTCCTCATTTACGACGACCTGCACACCATCCGGCGCAACGAGCTCCCGTATGGCCTGCTCGGCCGTGCCCGCCACGACATAAACGCCAGCCGGACAAAATTCCGCAAGCAGGGTGGTGGTGTGGCGCACGAGGGGGACACCTCGAAACAGGGCCAGGGGCTTCGGCGTCCCGAAACGCAGCGACGCCCCTGCAGCGAACACCAGCCCGGCGAGTTGCGGAGATTGCCTGTGTACATTCATCGTTCAGGTCTGCCCGATCAGGCCGGCGCGGGCCTGGTCCAGTCATAGGGATCCCAGGCGACCGGCGCCGAGTTGAAAGCGTCGCACAGTTCGGCGATGACGGTTTCCAGGCTCAGCGTCGACGGCGAGGTATCGCCGCGCCGCAGACGCGGCACGATGCCGGTCATCGGGTCATCGGCGATCCACATTGGCGCAGCCGGTTCCAGTGCATTCAGCCGTTCGACCACGCCATCGAGCCGGACCCGCAGCGGGACCCGGCGCGAGACGATCTGCAACCAGCTCTCGTAGCGATATTCAAACTCGTAGTGCTGTCCCTGCACACGCAACAGACGCGTGCAGGGGGTCGCGGTATTCACCGCAAAGGGATGCACCGCGGCCTGCTCATTCTCCAGATAGCGGCGCACCGGGCGCGGCGAAAGCTGCGGCGGAATACGCACGATCGCAAGATCAATCTCCGGCCGTTCCTCAATCGTCACTGCGCCATCGGCGAGCAGGGCCTCGCTGGCGTCCAGATGCGCATCCTGTGCGGCCCACAGCGCACCGAAACGCGGCGAGCCATTCTGCAGGTCGCGGATGATCGCCGGCAGCAGCGGCGACACCGCCCGGTACAGCGCCACCACCCGGTCGGGTGCGGCAAAGACAGCAGCCGGCAAGGCGCCGTTCGCCGGGTCAGTCAGCGCCTCGATGACGAAACACAGGCGCGCCGCGTCGCGCCGCCGGACCACGCCAAAATCACCGGCGAAGGATGCCGCGATGAGCAACTCCCGCGCTGCCAGTGCCTGCTGCGGCTCGGTAAGCGCAAAGACACTGAACAGGCCGTCTTCGTCGAAATGATTGTTGCTGACGAAAGGCGCCGTGATTTTCGGCTCGGGCATGTCCAGCCAGGCAAACACCGTGGCTGTCGATGTATCGCGCCGGACAGCCGCGGGGGACTGGTTGTTCGGCCAGTGGGAAAGGGTCAGCAGGCTGGAAGGCAGCGGCGCACCATCAACGACGATATTGGGTTGCTGACGCGCCTCCGCGTAGGGAATGAAACGCACGGGCGGAGTATCAGCGGGCGCGCGCGATCCGGCAGCCGATCCACGCGACGACGCTGAGCAATACGACAGCCATCAACAGGTATTGGGGTCCGGCGATGTATTCGGCACCCGGCGCTACCGGATCCGGTACGAAGGCCCGCCAGAGATACCAGACCGCGCCGAGGGCGGCCGGGATGATCGTCGGCCACAGCGCGATGCCCTGCCCCTTGCCGGCACGTATGGCTCCGCGCAGCAGCAACCACGACACCAGTCCGCTGACCAGCATGGGGACGAGATTCAGCGCAAACACCGTCAACAGCGTATCGCTGCGTGTGCCGAACACGATCAGCGCAGCCACTGACGCCGCCACAGGCAGCAACAGCATGCCAGCCAGATTCATCCTGCCGTATCCCGTCATCAGCCTGGGTCCCGTTGGAAAGTGCCTATAAGGTAACTGCTGCGGCGACCCTGGACCAGATCAGTGCACCGACCGACTACGCTACGGCCTGGTCCCGGTCCCTGGCGCTCCGGCCTCAGCCGATCACGCGAAAGCGCTCCGCATCGGCCGGCCAGCTTCCGGCAAAGCAGAAGGCCTCAAGGCTCGCCAGCCGCCCGTCGCGCAACTGCAGAACGAACTCGGCTGGTTCGGACAGCTGTGGATGCCCGGCCATAACCGGCCGCAGCCGCGGCGCTGCTTCCATGCCAATTGCCGGTACATCATCAGGTACCGCAAAGCGGGTCATGAAGCCGACGCCGCTGTGGGTACGCGCGACGACGCGGACCTGCGCGAGCTGGGCACGCAGGGCGGAAAACGCTTCACCCTCGCCCCGCAGCAGCGCCGTCAGAATGCTGCGCTCCAGAGCTGAAAGCGGCCCCGGGCCGTCAATGGTTCCCGGGCGTGGCGGAGTCGATGCATGCATGGAGCGGATCCGGTTCAGTTTCCGGAAGTCAGTCTAGCCGATCAGGATGTATCGCCAGGCCCGCCCGGAGTGGCTGAGGGGAGTCGGCAGAAGCCCTGTGGCGGTACATCCAGAGCGCTGTTGAATTTGCTCGACAGATTCTGGAAGGCGATGAGCGCCGTCAGCTCGATGACGGCATCGTCCGTGTAGTGCCGGCGCAGCTCGGCCATCAGCTCATCAGTGACGCCGCGCCCGGTGATCGTCATGGCCTCCGTGTAGTCCAGCGCTGCACGCTCCGGCGCCGAATACAGCTGGCTCGTTCGCCAGTCTTCCAGTGCCTCGACCTTGGCCATCGAGCCGGCCCGGCGGGCCAGCGTCGCCGAGTTGATGTCCACGCAGAAGCGGCACCAGTTGAGCTGCGAGACGCGCACGGTGAGCAGCGAACGCAGCACCGGATCGAGTTGCGAGCGGCGCGCATCGAGTGCGCCGTAGAGCATGGCCACCGTCATGAACAGGCGCGGCACCCGGCCCCACAGCAGACCGGGTAGCAGCACCTCGCCATAGCGACGCTTCTGGCTCCAGAAGAAGGGTTTGAGATACCAGGGATAGCTGCCTGCTGGCCTTGCCTGAATGCGCATCGTCATCTACTCCGTGGAGGAAAGTCCGGATGGAGCTCCAGTGTGAAGCTTATGTACAATCTTCGCCGCAAGAAGCTGTACCAGGACTATATTCGGGCCAAGTCTGGCCTGTACAAGAAGAACAAAGATGGCTACTCAGGACGAATTCCCACCCAGACGCCGCGCTACGGATTCCGATACCGACGTTAACTCTGCCGGCTGGGATCCCTATATCGTCGAGCTCACCGGCGCTGCCAGTCAGAATGCGGCGGGTGAATCAGCGCGGAACGCCGCGACCGAGATCGTCGAAGGCCGCAAGATCCAGCTCATGGCCTGGTTGTACGAAAACAACCGCTGATTGCCAGGAGAAGGACGACAGTGTCTGCGGTTCCGGGGCATGTGCCGGAATGGACCGTCTGTGCTTAGCGAGAGATAGCTGACACCTTATACCGGACACATGGTTTACACATCTCGCATTTGAGGGGAGTCCTCAGATGCCCTGGAAAGAGTGTAAACCGATGGATGAACGCCTCAGATTCGTGGCCCGACTGCTGGAAG
>CAUJHF010000044.1 GCA_963204745.1 Pseudomonadota bacterium | reverse complement strand
CGGAGTTCTGCAATGACCAATCGATATCTGGTTTTCGGTGCCAGCCACGGGACGGGGCTGGAAGTCGCCCGGCAACTGACCGGGCGTGGCGACCGGGTGACGGCGGTGGTGCGCAGGACCTCCGACCGCAGCGGGCTTGAGCCGCTGGGTGTGGATTACGTGGTCGCCGACGTCCTCGATGCGCAGGCTGTCGATGCGGCTTTCGACAGTGGCGACTATCGGGCCGTGGTTTGTACGGTTGGTGGTTCGCGCAAGGAGCCGCAGCGGCCGGATGTGATCGGTACGCAAAACATCGTCAATAGTGCGAAGCGGCGTGGCGTGCGCCGGATGGTGCTGGTCACGGCGGTCGGCGCCGGCGACAGCCGCAAGGTCCTGTCCGAGAACGCCTGGAAATTTCTCGGGCCGGTCATGGAACTGAAAACCGCCGCCGAAGCCTGTCTGACCGCCAGCGGCCTGGATGCGACCATCCTGAGGCCCGGTGGCATGAATTCGGAAGCGGCGACCGGCACGGCGATCAGGACCGAAGATCACAGTGCCATGGGCACCATTCAGCGCGCGGATCTCGCCGCGATTGTCATCGATTGCCTGGACGACGACACCACGATCGGCAGGATCTATCACACGATTGATCCGGGGATTCAGGAGCAACCGCCGCTGCAGAGAGGCGAGGCGCCCAGGGCAGGCGAGGCATAACCCGCGCCTGTGCGATAGGATGGTTGCGGATAGCGATTCCGCAACTATTGAATCCAGACAACACCATGGAGCGAAGAGATACGCATACCTTGTTTTTATAAAAAGGAGTGTTTCCATGCGCCAGAAAACCATCCCCTTTCTTGCCGCTTTGGCTCTCGCAATAACAACAGCAGCACTGCCGTCCGGTCCGACGTTCGCCGCGACTGAGTCGAAGTCCAACCAGTTCTGGTGGCCTGACAATCTGGATCTCACCCCGCTGCGTCAGCACTCTGCCGAGTCCGACCCGATGGGAGAGAACTTCAACTATGCCGCAGAATTCAGGAAGCTGGATCTGGTCGCGGTGAAGAAGGACATCGCGACCCTGCTGACAACCTCGCAAGACTGGTGGCCTGCGGACTTTGGCAATTACGGGCCGCTCTTCATACGCATGGCCTGGCACAGCGCGGGCACCTACCGCGTGGCTGACGGCCGCGGCGGAGCCGGTGGCGGCCAGCAGCGATTCGATCCGCTCAACAGCTGGCCCGACAACGCCAACCTGGACAAGGCGCGTCGGCTGCTCTGGCCCATCAAGCAAAAATACGGCCGCAGCATTTCATGGGCCGACCTGATGACTCTTACCGGGAATGTTTCGCTGGAATCCATGGGCTTCAAGACTTTCGGCTTTGCCGGTGGTCGCGTGGATGACTGGGAACCCGAGATGGTCAATTGGGGGCCGGAGAGCAAGTGGCTCGCCGATGAGCGCTACATGGGCAACCGGGAACTGCAGGGGCCGCTGGCCGCTGTGCAGATGGGCCTGATCTATGTGAATCCGGAAGGGCCGAACGGTAACCCGGATCCGCTGCTCGCCGCCAAAGACATACGCGATACTTTCGGCCGTATGGCCATGAATGACGAAGAGACCGTGGCGCTGATCGCCGGCGGTCACACCTTTGGCAAGGCGCATGGTGCCGCACCGCCGGCCGACTGTGTGGGCCCTGAGCCCGCTGCCGGCGGTGTCGAGCAGCAGGGGCTTGGCTGGATAAGCAAGTGCGGCAGCGGCAACGCCGGCGACACCATCACCAGCGGCCTTGAAGGCGCATGGTCTGCCAGCCCGACTGCCTGGACCATGCAGTATCTGAGCAACCTGTTCAACTTCAACTGGGTGCAGACCAAGAGCCCCGCAGGTGCGATCCAGTGGATTCCCGACTCCGAGGCCGCGGCACAGCTCGTGCCCGATGCCTTCGATCCGGCAAAGCGACACGCGCCGATCATGTTCACGACCGACCTTTCGCTGAAGTTTGATCCGGCTTACAAAAAGATCTCGCAGCGCTTCCTGAGTAATCCCGAAGAGTTCGAACTCGCCTTCGCCAAAGCGTGGTTCAAGCTGACTCACCGCGACATGGGGCCGCGCGCACGTTATGTGGGTGCGGAAGTGCCGGCCGAGGCACTTCTCTGGCAGGATCCGCTCCCCGCGGCCGACTACAAGATGATCGATGCCGCTGATATCGCGAAGCTGAAGTCGCAGATCCTCGCCTCGGGGCTGACTGTGCCCGAGCTGGTGCGGACTGCCTGGGCATCCGCAGCGAGCTTCCGCAGCACCGACATGCGCGGTGGTGCGAACGGCGCGCGCCTGCGCCTGGCTCCGCAGAAGGACTGGGCTGCCAACAATCCGGCTGAACTGGCCAGAGTGCTGAAGCAGCTGGAGGGTATCGGCAATGACTTCAATCGTGCGCAAACCGGCGGCAAGAAGGTATCGCTCGCCGACCTGATCGTGCTGGGTGGATCTGCAGCCGTCGAGCAGGCTGCAAAGCAGGCCGGCAGCGACGTGCAGGTATCCTTTGCGCCAGGCCGTACCGATGCGACCGCCGCGCAGACCGATGCGCAGTCCTTTGCCGTGCTCGAACCGACGGCCGACGGTTTCCGCAACTACTTTGGCAAGGCCAACGACCGGTCGCCGCCCGAGATGCTGGTTGAGCGGGCCAGCATGCTGAGCCTGAGCGTGCCTGAAATGACCGTGCTGGTCGGTGGCATGCGCGCCATGAACGCCAATACCGGCGGCGCAAAGCACGGCGTATTTACTGACCGGCCGGGCACGCTGAGCAACGATTACTTCGTGAACCTGCTCGGCATGTCGACCAAATGGACGAAGTCACCGACAACCGCGGGTATCTATGAGGGCCGCGACCGGGCCACGGGTGCGATCAAGTGGACGGCCACGCCGGTCGATCTCGTTTTCGGCTCGCAGGCCGAACTGCGCGCAGTCGCGGAAGTCTATGCCGAAGCAAACGCACAACAGAGGTTTGTGCGTGACTTCGCTGCGGCCTGGACCAAGGTGATGAACCTCGACCGCTTTGACCTGAGGTGAGTGCCACACTCGGGCCCGCAGACGGAAGCTGCGGGCCCGAGTGGACACCAGCCGAGATCGGTGAGCGCCACTCTTGCGGCAACCCCTATAATCGCCGCTCATGGCTGAATTCGAAACTGACCCCAAGAACCGGCCGAAAGGCAAGACGCCGCGTTCCCTCGCCGCGCTGCTGCCGTTCCTGAAGCCCTACAAACGCATGCTGGTGCTGTCGGTGGCGGTGCTGTTTACCGCCTCCGGACTGATGCTGTCGCTGCCGGTGGCGGCCCGCTTTGTCATCGACCACGGCCTCGCCTCGAAGCAGGGCGGGACGGTAAACCTGTATTTCGCAAGTTTCGCAGCGCTGATCGTGCTGTTCTGCGCGATGGCTGCGTTGCGCCTGTACCTGGTGAGCTGGGTGGGCGAGCGCGTGGTCGCCGATGTGCGCGATGCAGTGTACCGGCACGTGATCCGCATGGACGCGATTTTCTTCGAGGAGACGCGTACCGGCGAGGTGCTGTCGCGCCTGACGGCCGACACGACGCTGGTGCAGTCGATCACCGGCACCAGCCTGTCGATGGTGCTGCGCTCGATGATCCAGTTGCCCGGTGCGCTGGTGATGCTCGCCATCACCAACCTCAGGCTGATGGGCCTGATCGTCATCCTTATTCCGGCCGTGCTGCTGCCGGTGATAACGATCGGCCGCAAGGTGCGCCGGCTGTCGCGTGCTTCCCAGGACCGCATCGCCGACACCAGCGCGATGGCCAGCGAATCGCTGGATGCGGTGCAGATCGTGCAGGCCTTCACGGCAGAAACGGCGGTTGCCGATCGCTTTCGCGATATCGTCGAGCAGAGCTATGACACGGCAATCGAGCGCACGCGGGTGCGCTCGATCATGAGCTTCATCACCTTCTGCTGCGTGTTCGGTGGCATCACTTTCGTGGTGTGGATGGGTGCGCGCAGTGTGCTCGCGGGTGATATCACCTACGGTCAGCTGGGCCAGTTCGTGCTGTATGCGCTGTTTGCCGCCACTTCTGCCGGCACGCTGACCGAGATGTGGGGCGAGGTCCAGCGTGCATCCGGCGCCACCGAGCGCCTGATCGAGCTGCTCAATGCACAACCCCATGTCCGGGCGCCGGCAAATCCGCAGGTCCTGCCGCGTCCCGGCCGCGGCGAGATCCGCTTCGAGGATGTCGGCTTCAACTATCCGTCGCGGCCGGAGCGGCGTGCGCTGTCGGGCATCAATCTCGACATCCGGCCGGGTGAGCGCATCGCCTTCGTCGGGCCATCCGGTGCCGGCAAAAGCACCACCTTCCAGTTGTTGCTGCGTTTCTACGACCCGCAGCAGGGCCGCATCCTGATCGACGGCGTGGACATCGCGCAGGCTGATCCGCGCGATGTGCGCGAGCGCATCGCCGTCGTGCCGCAGGAGACGGTGATCTTCGGTGACACCGCGCTCGGCAATATCCGCTTCGGCCGGCCCGGTGCGACCGACGAGGAGATCAGGGAGGCTGCAAGGCTCGCCGTGGCCGACGAGTTCATCCGCGACCTGCCGCAGGGCTACGACACCTATGTCGGCGAGCGGGGGACCCGCCTGTCCGGCGGCCAGCGGCAACGCATGGCCATCGCGCGCGCCATCCTCAAGAATCCGTCCATCCTGCTGCTCGACGAGGCGACCAGCTCGCTCGACGCCGAGAACGAGCGCCTGCTGCAGAAGGCACTCGACCGCCTCATGCAGGGCCGCACCACCATCATCATCGCGCACCGCCTCGCCACGGTGCTCAAGGCCGATCGCATCGTCGTCATCAACCAGGGCCGCATCGTCGATATCGGCACCCACGACGAACTCGTCCAGCGCGATCCGCTCTACGCGCGACTCGCCGAGTTGCAGTTTGTGGATGCGTCGGTGGAAGTGGAGGCTTAGGCTCCGCGAATCTGCATGGGCTATCCCGGGCGCCAGGTCGCCAGACGCAGTCCGGCCTCGTCCAGCCATGGCTGGCCGGTATCGCTGTCGTCACCGGCATCGAGCGTGGCGATCAGGTGTCGGGCCAGTCGCGCACGGTCTTCCGGCGGCAGCTTCTGTGCTTCTGCTTCGAGCTGGAAGATGTCCCTGTCCATGCTGCCCGACTCTATGCTGCCGGTGAAACCAGGGTCAACACGCCATTCCGGAACTTATGCCTGGAATTGCGCTATGACATTTCCGCCGCTTCACGGCCCCGCTGTCGGCGCAGTGCTTCATCGCGCGCGTCTTCGATGGCGAGCAGGGTAGCGTCGACATCGGCTGCAACTTCGCTGCTGATGAACTCGCCGCTGAGCACGGTGTCCGGCAGCAACAGGCCCTGCTCGAAGAGCGCCCACATTTCCTCGGCGTAGCGCGTGGTCAGCAGCTCCGGTGCAAAGCGGCCGAGCGTGGCGGTGACGTTGTTGACGTCCCTCGCCAGCATGGCCTGCGCATTGTTGTTGGCCGATGCGCTCACCACTTGCGGCAGGTCGATGATCACCGGTCCGTCGGCCGCCACCAGCACGTTGTATTCCGAAAGATCGCCGTGGATCAGGCCGGCGCAGAGCATGCGCACGATCTGGTTGATCAGAAAGCGGTGATAGTCGCGAGCCTGGTCTGCTGACAGCTCGACCTCGCCCAGGTTCGGGGCCGAGCCACCGTCGACACCGGTCACCAGTTCCATTACCAGCACACCATTGAAGAAGCCATACGGGGAGGGCACCCGTACGCCCACACCCGCCAGCTGGTAGAGCGCATCGACCTCGGTATTCTTCCAGGCGGTTTCCTGTTCCTTGCGGCCGTAGTTGGTGCTGCGGCGCATGGCACGCGCCTGCCGGCTGCCGCGCACCTTGCGGCCTTCCTGGTATTGCGCGCGCTGCTGGAAGCTGCGCTGGCCCATGTCCTTGTAGACCTTCGCACAGCGGAGGACACCCGGGCCGCACTCAACGACGTAAACAGAGGCCTCTTTGCCGCTCTTCAGGGCACGGATCACTTGGCTGATCACGCCGTCTTCGATCAGGGGCTCGAGGCCTTTGGGGGTTTTCATGCAGCGCAAGACTATAGCAGTGAGCGGCAGCGGTGGTTGCCGCTTTGGCCTAGTGAAAGGGCGGGTCTGCTAACTGACCGATTGCACGGGTTTGTTAGCGTAGACGCAGTATGAACTGCGCGGCGGTCACGTCGGATTCAATCAGGGGGCTCTTGAATGTCATACCTTCAATGCAGTGGTTTTGCGCGTATTCCTGTCGCCGGCTGCCTTGCAGCGATCCTTGCTGCGCCTTTGCAAGCTGCGGTACTCGATGAGATCGTCGTGACCGCGCAGAAGCGCGAGCAGGACATCCAGGACGTCGGTATCTCGGTGAGCGCCTTTACCGGCGAGCAGTTGAAGGCACTGAATATCCAGGACAGCAGTCAGATCGCTGCTTTTGTACCGGGTGTACACAGAGGTGGTGCGCTGGCCGGCCAGAACACGCAGTTCACCATCCGTGGCGTGACGCAGAACGACTTTAACGACATCGTCGAGGCGCCGAACGCGGTGTATCTCGACGAGGGTTATATTGCCGTTGCCCAGGCACAGACCTTTGCGCTGTTCGACATCGAGCGGGTGGAGATCCTGAAAGGCCCGCAGAGCACGCTGTTCGGCCGGAATGCAACGGGCGGACTGGTGCAGTACATCAGCCGCAAGCCGAGTCTGGAAACCAGCGAAGGCTACGCGGATGTCACTTACGGCATGTTCGATGCGGACAGTGATCCGAATTCAGTCCGCCTGGAGGGTGCGGTTGGTGGTCCGCTGACAGACAGGATCGCTGGCCGCGTTGCCCTGCTGTACAACGATCAGGATCCCTACCTCAAGAATTTGTATGACCCCAATGGTCCCTACGCTTTCGGTGCAGCGACTATCGGTACCGGTTCGGCCAACGATCCCGGGCCGGGTTCTGGCGCTGATCTTGCTGACGACCAGACAATTGCCCTGCGCGGCATCCTGCAGTTTGAGCCCCGTTCCGATCTGCGCTTTACGCTGACCGGCAATTGGGCCGAATCTGACGTTTCTACCGCTCCCTATCAGGCCAAACCCACGACGCCGGTTTACAACGGCAGCAACCCCGATCCGAACGTGCAGCTGTCGACCGGTGAGCTGATCAACGTCATCGATACCGCGCTTACAGACAGCCGGCGCAGCATCTGTGCCGACGGTTCGGATTGCGGTTCAGACCAGGACAACGATGGTTTCCCGGATGATTTCGACGGCAACAACATCACCGATACCGCGCGCGTCACCAATACCTTTGCGCTGAGCCCGGGCACTGACTTCTTCGGCTACCGCGACCCCGATGGCGCAGACTTCACCTTTAACAGTGATTTTGCCTTCGATGAGCAGGGCAGCATGGATACCCATGGCGTCGCGCTGCGCGTCGAAAATGATGTCACGGACAGTGTCACGCTGACCTCCATCACCGACTTCAAGGATTACGAGAAGCTGCTGTTTCTTG
>CAUJHF010000043.1 GCA_963204745.1 Pseudomonadota bacterium | reverse complement strand
TTTGGGGGTGTGGTGGGCGGTGTTCGCGGGTCCTCCCCCCGCGTTTCCCCGCGATTGCACCGCTCAATACGCGGCCTGCCAGCGCCGCTGCTTGCCGCTACCCTGCCGCAGGAGCGTGGTGCGGTACTCATATCGGTCTGGTCTGAACAGGGCTTCGATCAGCGCGACCGGGGCCTCGTTTGCATCGCTGAACAGGGTGCGCATTGCAATCAAAGGCGCGCCGACAGGCACCTGCAACTGTGTGGCGCTGAGGTCGTCGGCGACCGTCGCGGTGATCATGTGTTCGGCGCGTATCAGTGTCATGCCTGCCTGCTCCAGCGCCATGGGCAGCGAATCCGATTGCAGCGCGTCGGTTCCGAGTATTGCGGCGACCGGTTGCGGCAGATAAGCGCTCATCACCGTATAGGGCTCGCGACCGGCTGTGCGCCGCCGCACGATCCGCGTGACCTCCGTATGACCCGGCCCGAAGTGTGCGGCAACTTCCGTCGGCGTGGCGATGACTGCGATGGATATCGTCGTCGCCCGGGTTTCGCCTGCCTGCTTGGCCGCCTCGTCAGTGAGGCCGCCGATGTTGTAGCGCTGCTGTCGCTCGGCCGCCTGCGCGACGGGAAAGGTGCCCACACCGCGCCGCCGGTCCACCAGTCCTTCCAGTTCCAGGGCCTCCAGCGTGCGCCGGACGGTGACGCGCGACACGCCATATTGGGCCGCCAGCTGATGCTCGCCGGGCAGGGCGACTTCCGGATCGCATTCGCCGTTGAGAATCTTCTGTCGCAGCGCCAGGTATACCTGGTGGTAGAGCGGCGTCACGGTACGCCCGCCAGAGCCGAGCTTGCGCCGCGCGGCAGTTTGTCTCATGCGAATTTGTCCCTGCACAAATGTGTTGTCGATGGTACAGGGTGTGCCAGACAGTCGCTATTCCTCGGGCGGGTTCTCCGTCGCTTCCCAGCGTTCGCGGTGGGCCTGTGCTGCTTCGGCGCGGACGCTGGCGTGGCGGTTTGAGAGCAGCAGCGAGTTGGGGTCGCAGACACGCGCGCGGATGACGCCGAGGTCGACGGCGGCATCGAACAGGCTCGGGTACCAGCTGCGCCAGTTGGGCAGCAGGCTTTCCACTTCTTCGCGCAGGCTGGTCATGCCCTGAACTTTACGCCTGCGGCCCAAATCGCGCACCAGAGGCCGGTCACGTTGTGAATCGGGCGTTCGCGGTGCATGGTCGGTGCGGGTCATCGCTCCTACAATGTGCCGGTATGGACAAGCTCATTGAATCCGCCTCGGCCGGCGATGCGCTGGCGCAGTACCAACTGGCGCTCGGATACGACAACACGGAGGGCGAGGGCCGCGATCCGGTGACCGCCGCCCGCTGGTACCGGCTGGCCGCCGACCAGGGGCATGCGGATGCGCAGCTGCATCTCGGCCTGATGTACGACAGCGGCGACGGCGTGGTACAGGATGAAGCCGTTGCCGTGGGCTGGTACCGACGCGCGGCGGAGCAGGGCAATGCCGATGCGCAGGTCAATCTGGGCTTGATGTATCTCAATGGCTCGGGTGTTGCGCAGAACGACGCTGCGGCCCTGCAGTGTTTCCGCCTGGCAGCAGATCAGAACCATCCCAAGGCGCAGTTCAATCTCGGTGCGCTGCTGTACAACGGTACCGCGGGTGAACCCGACCTGGGCGAGGTTTGCCAGTGGTGGACACTCGCGGCACTGCAGGGGCATCCCTCGGCGCAGCAGAACCTGGAAATCCTCACCGGCAAATTGTCACGAGAGCAGCTCACGCGCAGCCAGGCTGCGGTGGCGGAATTCATGCAACGCCAGTTGGCGTAGGCCGGACCGCGCTTCGCGGCGACTCAGTTCTGGCGCTTCGAGGGTGGCCGTGCGCGGCGCGTGGGCTCGGCCTGGTGCGGGTCTTCCGGCCAGTAGTGCTTCGGATAGCGGCCTTTCAGTTCCTTGCGCACATCGTGGTAGGCGGTTTTCCAGAAGCTCTCCAGGTCACGGGTGAGCTGCACCGGTCGCCGCGCCGGTGACAGCAGCTTGAGCAGTACACCGATGCGTCCACCAGCGACGCGCGGTGTTTCGCGCAGGCCGAAGATCTCCTGCAGCCGGACCGACAGGCTGGGTATGGCCCCATCCAGGTAGTCGATCGCAATCCTCGATCCGCTCGGTACCACGAGATGCGTGGGCGCGAATTCATCAAGCCGCTGCTGCTGTTGCCAGTTCAGCAGGCCGTGCAGGGCTGCGCGCAGATCCAGGCGCGCCAGGTGCGCACGTCGGGAAATACCATCGAGCCACGGCAGCAGCCAGCTTTCCGGCGTGGCGAGCAGCGCAGTGTCGCTGACATCCGGCCAGGGTGGCGTCGCCTCGGGCTGCGCATCGCGACTCAGCAGGACGCGCGCCTGCCACTGCCGCAGTTCGGTATCCCAGGGTAATGCATCGAGCCCCATGCTGCGGATGCCCTCGAGCATGGCGAGCGCGATCTGCGCACGGTCCGGGTCGGGCCAGGCGACATCGCAGAGCACCAGCTGGCCCAGACTGCGCTGGCGGCGCGCCTGCACTGCCTGCTCGCGCTCGTCCCAGTACACGCGTTCGACGCTCCGGATGGCAGCGCCGAAATGTTGTTCGATCTCGCTCAGGGTGAGCGGTGCGGCGCTGAAGATCCGCGCCTCGCGCTGGCCCGCATCGAGTTCCGCGACCACCAGAAACTCGTTGCTGGCCAGTGACTGCGGTTCGGCAAAGAAGGCGCCGCGCCCGTTGCTGAGCTGATAGCGTCCCGCTCCCGGCGCGCGTGCGCGGCCAATGCGGTCCGGGTAAGCGCTGGCCAGCAGCCAGCCTGCTTCGTACATGGCTATCTCTGCCGGCTTGGCGCGCAGCCCGAGCTGACGGGCGAAGCTCTCGGCACTGCGCTGTACCTGGCGCAGTGCGTGCTGGTCGGCATCGGGATGCCCCGCTGCTCCAGTCTGCCGTGCGAGCAGTTCCAGCCGCGTGCGCAGATCCGCATCGCGTTCATTCGGCCGCGTGCGCAGGATGTCGCGCTCACCGAGCAGCGCGGCCAGCGCGCAACCGGTGCTGGCTACGCCCGCTTGCCGGGCGCACAGGAGCAGGTGCGCGAGGCGCGGATGCGTACCGAGCCCGTGCAAATCGCGACCGTGTGTCGTGATGCGCCCGTCGCCGTCCAGCGCGCCGAGCGTTTGCAGCAGTTCGCGAGCCTGTGCCAGTGGACCAGCCGGCGGTGGCGTCAGCCAGGCGAGCCCGGCCGGATCGCGCGTGCCCCAGCAGGCAAGCTCCAGCGCCAGAGGGGCGAGATCCGCGCCGACGATTTCAGGTGGCGTATGTGCAGCAAGGCTGCGCTGGCGTGCTTCGGTCCACAGCCGGTAACAGACACCGGCGGCGAGCCGGCCTGCACGGCCGCGCCGCTGGTCGGCCGAGGCTTGCGAGATGCGCACGGTTTCCAGCCGGTTCATGCCGCTGCGCGGGTCGAACTGGTTGCGCCGTTCGAGTCCCGCATCGATCACCACCCGCACGCCTTCGATGGTCAGGCTGGTTTCCGCGATGTTGGTGGCGAGCACCACCTTGCGCTGGCCGGCCGGTGCCGGCTGAATCGCGCGCTCCTGCGCCTCACGCGGCAGGTCGCCGTACAGCGGGTGCAGCTGTGCATCGATCTTGCCGCTGAGCAGGCTTTCCACGCGGCGGATTTCACCCGCACCGGGCAGGAACACCAGCAGGTCGCCTTCATCCTCGCGCAGCGCGCGATGGATCGCCGCCGCAACCTGGCGGTCAAGGTAGTCGCTGCTGTCGCGTTCGGCGTAACGGGTTTCGACCGGAAAGGAGAGCCCCGGCGCAGAGACCAGTGGCGCATCGTCGAGCAGCCGCGCAACTGCGGCGCCGTCCAGCGTCGCCGACATCACCAGCAGGCGCAGCTGCGGCCGCAACTGACGGCGTACGTCCAGCGTCAGCGCGAGGCCGAGGTCGGCCTGCAGGCTGCGCTCGTGAAACTCGTCAAAGATCACCAGTCCCACGCCCTCGAGTGCCGGGTCGCGCTGCAGTTGCCGGGTCAGGATGCCTTCGGTGACGACCTCGATGCGCGTGCGCGGCCCGACTTTGGTGTCCAGCCGCATCCGGTAGCCGACCGTTTCGCCCACGGATTCACCGAGCAGGCTCGCCATGCGGTTTGCGACCGCCCGCGCTGCCAGCCGTCGCGGTTCCAGAACCAGCATGCGCTGCCCCGTGAGCCACGGCGCATCGAGCAGCGCCAGCGGTACGCCGGTGCTCTTGCCCGCACCGGGTGGCGCCTGCAGCACCGCGAGGCCGGCGCGCGACAGGGTTGCCGCGAGTTCGGGGAGTGCGGTGGTGATGGGCAATCCGGTCTGTGCGGAAGTGGTCATCGGCAGCAGTCTAGAGCTAGAAAGCCTGCAAAGGGGACGCTACCCTTTCAGGAACCTCAGGAAAGGGAAGCGTCCCTTTCTTCCGTACCCACACAGGAGAAGAAGATGGACAGCAACTGGATGAACAAGCCGCATACCCGGCGTGAAGCACTGGGTTCGCTGCTGATGGCCGGCAGCATGACCGGTGGCGGACTGCTGCTGAGTGCCTGTGCGGGGTCGACCAGTCTGCAGAAAGCGACAGCGGATCGCGTGCCGGTGGACCTCAAGGATCCGGCCCAGAGTCTGCGTGCCTTCATCAAGCTGACCGGGGATCTGGATCCGGCGAAGGAAACCCCGGGCTGGTTTGGCGGAACGATCTTCGGCGACACGCAGCGCAACCGGCCGCTGATGCCGCTGATCGGTGTGGAGGGCTTTGGCGTGCTGCGCACCGAAGCACAGCCGGATGGCTCATTCCGGATGTTCAATCGCGAGTGCGCTTTCTACAAGGATCTGAAGACCGGCGAGTTCATCGACAAGTGGACCAACCCGTACACGAAAGAAGTCTGCGACGTGAAGCCGATTCACAACATGACGGTGAATGCGCATCTGATCGTCGACAAAAAGGTGGGTACCGCGATTGAGATGGACTTCGACGGCAAGCTGATGGCGGTCCCGCTGCGACTCGGCTGGGACACCTTCGGCGACAAGCTGTTCTCGACCTTCGAGGTGCACACGGGATTCCCGAGTGAGCTGACACCCGAGAAGTGGCCGCGCGAGTCCGCCGGCAAGTTTCTGCGTATCGCCGAAATCTTTCAGCGCGTCGCCAGTCTCGCCGAGGTGGAGAATCCGGCCACGACGAGCGCCGACTACTCGGGGACCTGGACGCGTGTCGGTCCGTGGTTGCCGTGGATGCGCCAGGGGCAGGCCGATGGCTCGCTGCTGTTTCGCACTTTCATGACCAAGCTGGGCAGCATCGACCAGCTGCCGGCCGGTCTGCGCAAGATCACCGAGGAACGCCTGCCCGAATACTTCCAGGCGCCGCCGGCCAGCAGCTGGGGCAGCAAAAATGACTCCAGCTTCAGCGTTTACGCCAGGGAGAACACGCCGCTCCCGGCCAAGAAGTAGCTGCGGCGGCCTTGGGAATATCGCGGCTGAAGCCGCTCCTACGCGAGGTATTTGCGCGTAGGAGCGGCTTCAGCCGCGATAGCCGGTGCACTGTCAGGCGATCGCCGCGGCCAGCGATACGGCTGTTTCAGGAAACGCTTTCAGAACCTTCTGGTCTGCAGTGACCAGTTTTGTGCGCAGTGTCTTCGCGAGAGCAACAAACTCGCAATCGTATGCGGAGCAGGGGCTCTGGCTCACCAGCCGGAGTACTTCATAGGACGGTACGTCAAATTCGCGATCAGCAAGCAGGGTTTCCGCTGCAGTCTGTATACGGTAGGCCTGTTCGAGCGTGATGGCTTTTTGCCGCATATACATGGCGAGTACGTTGCGCATTTCACTGCGCCAGAGTCCTGGCGCTACCCACTCCGGGTCGATGCCCAGCAGTTGTTCGGCATGCCGCGCCAGTTCGCTGGGCAGGTAGAGATAAACCAGCACATTGCTGTCAACGACGATCACGGTCGCCCCTGTGTAATCGCCTTTCTGATGTCGGCGGCCCTGAACTTCCTTCCCTTGAGCTCATCGCGGATCTGGCGCGCCTGCGAGAGATGCGCTTCGTTGCTGATTCTTGCCGGCAGCAGTACCCGCTCCAGGCAGGCGATGACCTCGCTGTTGAGGCTGCGATGGTGTGCTTCTGCAGCGCTCTTCAGGCTGGCATAGATATCGTCAGGAATGTTTTTCAGGGTTATGGTCATGGTCATTGCCCCGATCCTTATGGAACCATAATGGAACCAGTATGGTTTCTGCGGGACAAATCCGTCAAGGTATGAACCGGTATTTGCTCACGGGTTCCTGGAATCTGTCATGCGCGCAAAGCAGGAACAATCAACAGATTCTGTGTGAGCGTGGGTCTGTTGGGGATCGCGGCTGAAGCCGCTCCTACGCTAAACTTGCGCCCATGCTCAGCTACCCTCACTTTGATCCGGTTGCGTTCTGGATCCCCCTCGAATTTACCCTGCCCTGGGGCACGCATTTTGGCCCGCTGGCCGTGCGCTGGTATGGCATCACCTACCTGGTCGGCTTTCTCGGCGCATGGATCCTGGCGCGCCGCCGGGCGCTGCGCTCGGATTCACCGGTCACGCCGCTGCAGGTCGATGACCTGATCTTCTATGCCGCCTGCGGCGTGATCCTCGGCGGCAGGATCGGCTACATGCTGTTCTATGGTTTCGACCAGATCCTCGACAACCCGCTCAATATCCTGCGCATCTGGGAAGGCGGCATGTCTTTCCACGGCGGCTTCATCGGCGTGCTGGTGGCCATGTGGCTGTACGCGCGCAAGCTCGACAGCCGCTTTTTCAGGCTGACGGATTTCATCGCGCCGCTGGTGCCGATCGGGCTTGGGGCCGGCCGTATCGGCAACTTCATCAACGGCGAGCTCTGGGGCGCGCCGACGACGGTGCCCTGGGCGCTGATCGTGGATGGTCAGGCCCGGCACGCCTCGCAGCT
>CAUJHF010000042.1 GCA_963204745.1 Pseudomonadota bacterium | reverse complement strand
CGATGAGCATGTGTTCGTCACCGGCCGGGCCGGTACCGGCAAGACCACCCTGCTGCACCTGTTGCGCGAAGAAACCGTGCGCAATGTGGCGGTCGTTGCGCCGACCGGTCTGGCGGCGATCAACGTCAGCGGCCAGACCATCCATTCCTTCTTCCGTTTGCCGCCGCGCTTTGTGGATCTGCGCGCGATCCGCCCGTTGCGGCATACGGGGGTGATGAAGGCGCTGGAACTGCTGATCATCGACGAAGTGTCGATGGTGCGCGCCGATCTGCTTGATGGCATAGACCAGTCCCTGCGGGTCAACCGGCGCAGCGACGAGCCCTTCGGTGGCGTGCAACTCGCCATGTTCGGCGACCTCTGGCAACTGCCGCCGGTCGTGCGCGAGCCGGAACTCAGGGAGTATTTTGCAGCGACCGGTGGCGGTCCGTACTTCTTCCAGGCACAGGCCTGGAAACGCTGCGGTGGCGGCAGCTCCATCGAGCTGGAGAAAATATACCGGCAAAAGGATGATGCCGCGTTTCGCCACATCCTGCAGCATATCCGCGACGGTGAGCCTGACGAGGCCGTGCTTGAAGCGCTGAATTCACGCGTGAGGTCACGCGCGGAGCTGGATGAGCCGGACAGTCATATCGTGCTGACGGCAACCAATGACGCGGCTTTCCGTGAAAACAGCCGGCGTCTGGCGGCGTTGCCCGGCGCGCGGCAGATATACACGGCCGGGATCACCGGACGATTTGACGGTTCGGCATTTCCTACCGAGCCGGAACTCAGTCTGAAGGTTGGCGCGCGGGTCATGTTTCTGAAGAACGATACGGACAAACGCTGGATCAACGGTTCCTGGGGCATTGTCACGGAGCTGTCGAAGGATGGCCCGACGGTGCAGCTGCCCGATGGCAGTGAGCATGAAGTGAAGCCGGCCACCTGGGAAAATATCGCTTACCAGTACGAACGCAGCACGCAGCAGATCACGCCTGGCGTGGTCGGTGCGTTCAAGCAACTGCCGCTGCGTCTGGGCTGGGCGATCACGATACACAAGAGTCAGGGGCAGACCTTCGATCGCGTGTACATCGATCTCGGCCGTGGCGCATTCACGCACGGACAGACCTATGTGGCGCTGAGCCGCTGCCGCAGTCTTGCCGGGCTGGCACTTGCGAGACCTGTGCGTCTGGAGGACGTGATTCTCGATGGCGACGTCGGCGGCTATCGGCAGGTCTTTCCGTCCCGTAGACTCTGAATACGTGCCTGAATCCGTCCTGGTCTGGAGCGGTATAGCGGATGAAGAAACTGCGCGTGCTGGTGCTCATGCACGAAAGCCTCGTGCCGCCCGATACTCTCGCGGGCTATACCCCTCAACAGATCGATGAGTGGAAAACAGAGTACGACGTGATGGCCTTCCTGCGCGAGGCCGGGCACGAAGTGCGCGCGCTGGGCCTGTATGACAATCTGGCCGAGCTGCGTAACGAGATCGCGAGCTGGAAGCCGGATGTGGCTTTCAACCTGCTGCAGGAATTCCAGGGCATCGTTACCTACGACCAGCACATCGTCGCCTTTCTGGAGCTGATGCGTCAGCCCTATACGGGCTGCAATCCGCGCGGCATGATGCTGTCGCGGGACAAGGTGCTCACCAAGCAGCTCATGGCCTATCACCGCATTCCCACACCGCAGTTCGCCCTGTTCCGCCGTGAGCGCCCGTATCGCCTGTCAGCGAAACTCCGCTATCCGCTGTTCGTCAAGTCGGCGACCGAGGACGCTTCGCTGGGCATTTCCCAGGCCTCGATCGTCGAGGATCGTGTGCGCCTGCGTGAACGCATCGACTTCATTCACGAGAGCACGAAGACTGATGCGCTGGTCGAGGAATATATCGAGGGACGCGAGCTTTACGTGGGCCTGTGCGGAAACGAGCGTCTGCGTACTTTTCCGGTCTGGGAGATGAATTTCGGAACGTTGCCGAAGCTGATGTCGGGCATCGCCACGCGACGGGTGAAGTGGAACCTCAAGTATCAGCAGAAACACGGTATAGAAACCGGCCGTGCGACGGGTCTGGGCGAAGCGGCCGAAGAGAACCTGAGCCGCCTGAGCAAGCGGATATACGCTGCCCTGCACATGACGGGTTATGCGCGTATGGATTTCCGTATGCGTGCGGACGGCAGCGTTTATCTGCTCGAAGCAAACTGCAATCCGAACCTGAGCAATGGCGAGGACTTTGCAGCCGCTGCCGCTGCTGCCGGCATCAGCTACGGCAGCCTGCTCGAGCGTCTGGTGCGGCTCGGACTGGACTATGAAGCTGAATGGCGGAGTTCCGGAGAAACAGCCTAGGAGACGGCATGAGTACGCATGAACTGAAGACTTTTTCAGCAACCTACGACTGGGCAAAGACCTGGCGGGATCTGCCCTGGGCGCACGATGAAGCCACGCTGTTTCTTGCCGAGCTGTGCGCGAAGCGCAAACCAGGTCGCGCGCTCGACATCGGCTGCGGCGCGGGTACGGATTCCGTCTATCTCGCGCAGCGCGGCTGGGACGTCACCGCGCTCGACTTCATCCCGAGAGCGCTGGAGTTCACGCAGGCGCGTGCCCGCGAAGCCGGTGTCAGCGTGACGCCGGTAGAGGCGGACATCACGGCATGGCGTGCAGACCAGCCCTTTGATCTGGTGCTCGACCATGGCCTGCTGCACAACCTCGATCCGGTGCGTCATGCGGCTTACCGGCAGACCGTCCTGCATGCGCTGGCCGACGATGGCGATTTCATCCTGCTGCACTGGCATCCGCTGTTCCCGGGTCAGGGGAACGGAAAAATGGGTCCGCGACGGGTGAGCCGCGAAGAGATCCGGGCGTTTTTTGCACCGGATCTGCAGGAACGTTTTTATGCCCGCGAGGAATTCGAGGACCTCCCCGACGCGGTCGGCGGCGGCATGACGCAGGCCTACTACTGGTTCCGGCGCAACCAGGCGCAGCGACAACCGGCGGTGCTGCTGGCGCAGGTGCAGGCGACGCTCGGGCGTCACAAGGTGGATGCGGCGCGTCTCCTGGCCGACGCTGGCGATTCTCCCGTTGCTGCCCGGCTTGCTGCACCGGATCTCCTCAGCCGGCTGATCGGGCCGGGCCGGCTCGGTATCAGTCATCAGGTCCTGGAGCCGGCGGAGGCCATGCAGCGGCTGCGCGAGTGGTCAGCTCAGGCGGGCGTCGACCCACACTTCGCCACGAACCTGTTGCAGCTGTTCATGTCGGTGGACCATGGCGACATCTGCGGAACCCAGCCGAAATGCCCGCAGTGTGAAGTCCGCTTCTGCAAGCGCCAGCGCTATCGCTGACCGGGGTGCGCCGGCCGACAGATGAACATGAATAATTTGTCCGGCTGAAACCGCGGCGTCGTGGAGCGCGAATGCTAAAGTGAAGTGCTCGCTGCGAGCATCCGGAGTTCTTCATGTTTATCAATTTCTGGTACCCCGTCGCCCTGGCGCAGGACATCAGCGCCGACAAGCCGGCACGTGCGCAGGTCTTTGGCCTGCCTTTCGTGGTCTTTCGTGACCAGGCCGGCCACGCGCGCGTGCTGGCCGATACCTGCGTGCATCGCGGCGGGTCGCTGAGCACGGGCCTGGTCAAGGGCGGCAATGCGGTGTGTCCCTATCACGGCTGGGAATTTGGCGGCGATGGCAAGTGCACCAAGGTGCCCTCACTCGGTGAAGATGCAAAGATTCCCGCCCGCGCCAAGGTCGATGCCTATCCGGTGCAGGAGAAGTACGGCATCGTTTTTGCGTTTCTTGGCGACCTCCCCGAGGCGGAACGGCCGCCGCTGTATGAGATTCCTGAATTCGGTACCGGGAACTGGAAGTGCCAGACCTATGTGCTGGAACTGAATGCTTATTACCAGCGGTCCATCGAGAACGGCATGGACCCGATTCACAACGAGTTTGTGCATCCGTTGCAGGGTGCGCCAAAGATGGCGCTGGACCTGCAGCGCAATCCCTTGCCGATGGAAGATATTCCTTATGGCAGCAAGTTCTTTCTGGCTTTTGCCGACAAGGATGACTCAACCACGCTTTCCGCTGACCGTACCGGCGAGCGCACGGGTGCTGCCGGGTCCTGGTATCAGGGGCCAAACCAGCTCGTCACCTGGATCGAATTGACGGCGACGAATGCCTTCCACCAGTACATCTTTGAGCAGCCGCTGGATGAAGGCCACACGCGGCTCTATTTCCTCAACCTGCGCAACTGGCTGCTCGATGACAAGCACGACAAGCGGGTGGAAGACCTCACGCTGAATATCGTTCACGAGGACATGGCAGTCCTGCAAAACCTGAATCCCGTGCGCACGCCGGAGACCAATAACAAGGAAATCCTGCTGCCGGGTGACGGTGCGGTGCTGCGTTACCGTCAGCACCTGAAGGAATGGCAGGCGCGTGGCTGGCGCATCGACATGCATGCGCTGCGGGCGCAACAGGGCGATGTCGCCTTCGCCATTCCTTCGCCAGCGCGCCGCGACTCGGGCAACTGGGTACTTGATCCAGTACCGCTGATGCCCACGAAATAAATCGCCATCAAACCGGGATTTCCAGGGGAACCCCCGGCCTGAGGGCGATTTTCAGGTCTGGGTCCAGGGCAGCCCGGCGGCTTTCCAGCCGCTGATGCTGTTGCGGTGCTTGTGCTCGTCGAGCGCGCCCTCGAAGCCCTCGGCGATGTTGTAGCAGGCGGTATAGCCGAGTCCCGCGCACTGGATCGCTGCGATCTTCGAACGTCCGCCGGACTGGCACAGAAAATACACCGCTGCGTCCTTCGGTACCTTGCGTGCTTCCAGTGCAGCCTGCAATTCATTGACGAAGTCGGGGTTCGGACCCTGCATGGTCACCCACTGCAGGTAAACCGGCTCGCGCGAAATCCCGCTGAGGTCCGGCCTGCCGATCAGGGTCCATTCGATCTGTGTGCGTACATCCACCAGTACCGCCTTCGGGTCGGCGCCGAGAGCACTCCAGGCCTGCTTTGCCGTGACATCTCCGGCATAAGTGCCGGTCGGTGCCT
Source organism: Pseudomonadota bacterium (assembly GCA_963204745.1). Lineage (GTDB taxonomy): Bacteria > Pseudomonadota > Gammaproteobacteria > Steroidobacterales > SHZI01. The sequence goes on along the minus strand of CAUJHF010000042.1, from coordinate 1,451 downwards.
GGTGGTCGGGAAATCTGCTCATATCGGCTCCCTGGCTCAACTCAGTTCTGCAGCCGGCAACTCTACGCTGACTGTGAGCCCTCCGCCCGGTCGCGGCATCGCCACGACGCTGCCGCCATGGACCTCAAACACGCGCCGCGCGATGGCGAGTCCCAGACCGGTACCGCTGGTGTCGTCTGGTGATTTGGGTGCGCGCACATAGGGATCGAAGATCCGCGTCAGCAGTTCGGGCGAGACTCCCGGGCCGCGGTCGAGTATCGCGACCCTCAACCGTTTGCCATCACGCTTCGCCACGACCTCCACGACCGAATCGGCCGGCGCATGCCGGATGGCGTTGCGCACGATGTTTTCGAAACCGCTGCGCAGCAGTCCCGGATCGCCGATCATTTCCAGGCCCGGCGTGGCGCGCAGCTCGAGTCCGCAGGGATGGGCGGATGCTTCGATTTCCTCGTCGCGGACCAGCTCAGCCAGCAGGCTGTCGAGGCGGATCAGTCGGCGCTCGATTGCGGCAGCGGCATCCAGTCGCGAGAAGCGCAGCAGATCGCCGATGACGAGGTTCATGCGCCGGACTTCCTGCTCGATCCGTTCGCGTTCGGCAGTGCCGATGGACTGCCGGTGCTCCGCCAGCGCCAGGGCCGCCTGCAGCCGGGCGAGCGGCGAGCGCAGTTCGTGGGACAGCTCACCCATCAGCTGCTGGCGGCTGGCCAGCAGTGCCGCCAGCTTGTCGGCCATGGAATTGAAATCTGCCGCAAGCGCGCCCAGTTCGTCACGCCGACGCGTGATCGTGGCCGGCACGCGCGCTTCGGTATGGCCGAGCGCGAGTTCACGGACGGCGAGTTGAAGTTCGCCGATGGGCCGACCAACGGTGCGGGCAATCAGCCAGGCGACGGTCGCAATCACCAGCAGGGCCGCGATCAGCAGGCCGGCGGCGGTCGCCGGACTGCCCCAGACAGAAATCCGGTTGGGCAGGGGCAGAAAGGCATAGGCACTGTTGTCGGGCCCGATGAGCTGCGGTGCAAGCCGCACTGGCCGGTAGTTGCTGTTTGCCAGTTCGGGCGGCGCATTGATCACCGAGTGGCGCACGAAGTTGACGTACGAGGGCGGTACCCGCCGGCCAAGAATATCGTCGCCGTTCTCGTCGAGAATGAAGATCGTCACATCGGAGGGAACCGCCGCATCCGTGCGCAGCCACTTTTCCAGTGCCGCGCGCCCACCGCTGGCGAGCACATCCGCCGCTGTCTGGCCGAGGCTGCTCTGGCGCGTCGCGATATAGCTTTCCAGCTGGAAAGAGGCGACCGCGGCAACGCTCGCCACGGCGAGGCCGATGAAGGCCAGCAGCGCGGCGCCGATGTAGAACGCCATGCGCAGGTACAGCCGCTGGTAGGGGAGCTTCACCGCTCAGGGCTCGCGGATGACGGCAGTATCGAGCACATAGCCATGGCCGCGCAGGC
>CAUJHF010000041.1 GCA_963204745.1 Pseudomonadota bacterium | reverse complement strand
GCCCGGGACAGCACCTCGTCCGGGTGGCGCATCAACTGTTCGAGTACGCGCATCTCTGCTGCCGTTACCGCCACCGGTGCGTCGCGGACTTGCAGGGTGCAGCGGCGCAGATCGAGACACAGCGGCCCTGCCGCAAGAGTCTCGCCGGAACGGGCCGCCGGCGGCTCGCTGTGCGAGCGTTTGAGTATGGCCCGGATCCGTGCGGCCAGCTCGAGCGGACTGAAAGGTTTGGGCAGGTAGTCATCAGCGCCGCCCATCAGGCCGAGGATGCGCTCTGATTCCTCGCCGCGCGCGGTCAACATGACTACCGGCAGTTCGTGCCTGCTGCGCAGTTCCTTGAGCGCTTCGAAGCCGCTCATCCCGGGCAGCATGACGTCGAGTACCAGCAGGTCTGGCGGGTCTGCATCAATGCGCGCGAGACCGTCTTCGGCGTTATGCAAAACGTCCACGCTGAAGCCCTGCAGTTCGAGGAATTCGCGCAGCATTGCCGCCAGGCTGGCGTCGTCGTCGACGAGCAACAGTCGGGGGGTACCGGAGTTCATGGGGCCACTTTAGCCGACGATTGCCATGGGTTGCGCTCTGTTTTCCTTTTGTTGACACACCCGGTTGCCAGGTCTGTCTAGACTGGTTCGCGAAGGAGATGTCTGCATGACCTATGTTGTGACCGAGAACTGCATCCGGTGCAAGTACCAGGATTGCGTGGAAGTCTGCCCGGTGGATTGCTTCCATGCGGGGCCGAATTTTCTGGTGATCGATCCCGAAGAGTGCATCGACTGCTCCCTGTGTGAGCCCGAATGCCCGGCCAGCGCCATCCATGCCGAGGATGATGTGCCCGCCGATATGCAGCAATTTCTCGGGCTCAATCGTGAACTCTCTGCCGTGTGGCCGGTGATTACCGCCCGCGGTGAGGCGCCCGCGGACGCAGCAACGTGGGATGGTGTCAAGGGCAAGCTGTGTTACCTCGACCTGCCGGAGAAAGCCGCATGAGTGATGTAAAGATCAATACCGAAGCCCGTCCGCAGAACCCCTTGCTGAATCTGCTCTACCGGCCGCCATTCGTCGGCCTGTTGGCGTTTGTTGTCGTGTTCCTCGTGCAGGGCCTCGGTCACACGCTGATGGTCGGCATGGAAAGCTTCTTCGGCGAGCAGTACGTGTATCAGTCTGCGTTCGTGCTCGGTGCTGTCGGTGCAGTCTTGCTGTACATCGGCATGAAACACCCCGGAGAAGTTGCCGGTACCTGGTATGGATTCTGGGCCGGGTCGCTGCTGTGGAGCGGATGGGTCGAATTCTCCTTCGTCTGGAGCGCCAACGTGCTGAACGTGCCGGACCTCATGGATCCGCGCGTGGCAGGCGAAATCGCGACCAAGGCCGAGTACCTGGTGATGATGTCTTCGGTGGGCATTCTTTTGTCGACGCTGGCCTACTTCATGCTCAACAAGGAAACCAAGTGCAACATGTTCATCTGGTTCCAGCGCAACCTGAAGCTGCGCACCGGCAAGCCGAGTCGTGGTTACGAGCGGAATTTTGCCGCCATCACCGCGCTTGAGACGGTCTACGTCACCTGGTTCTGCTACCTGGCCCTGCTGTTCATCTACGATGAAAGCATTCTCGGTGATCATCACCCGGTGACCTTCGTACTCTTCTTCCTGAATACCATCTGGGCAATCTTCCTGTTCATGCGCCTGATCAAGATGTGGAAGGTCACCACGGCCATCCGTTACAGCATTCCGACTGCGATCATCTCCTACAGCAGTTACGAGATTGCCGGACGCTGGCATTTGTATACCGATATCTGGGTCGATCTGCCCAAGTTCGGTCCGATACTGGCGATGATCGCCGTCGCAATGGCAATCGGTGCCTGGCTTGCCGTGCGCGTGCCTGCGCACAAGAAGGCCGAACTGTCGCGGGAGCAGCTGGCGAAGACCATGTCCTGAGACCTGAGGCCGGATTTTCCTGGCCGGATTTCCCCTTGGCTCGAGTTGGGGTTGGCAGGGTCGGCACGAAGCGCGTTTCCCCCCGCTTCGTGCTGATCCTGCTTTAAGATGTGCGGTGAGGCATCAAGCCGCAACAGCACCCGACAGGAGTTCGACCATGACTGCCAATCGTGAAGGCCAACCCGTTCCCGAGGTCACCTTTCATACCCGGCAAGGGGCTGAATGGGCAGACCGCACCAGCAAGGAAATTTTCGCCAACCGGACGGTGGTCGTGTTTTCGTTGCCCGGTGCCTTTACGCCAACCTGCTCTTCAACGCATGTGCCGCGCTACAACCAGTTTGCCCCGGCTTTCCGCAAGGCAGGCGTGGACGAGATCATCTGCATGTCGGTCAATGATGCCTTCGTGATGAACGAGTGGCAGGAAGACCAGCATGCCGGGGACATCACCTTCATTCCGGACGGCAACGGCGAGTTCACGGAGAAGATGGGCCTGCTGGTCAACAAGGATGCCATCGGCTTCGGTCGTCGCTCCTGGCGTTATTCCATGCTGGTGCGTAACGGCATCATCGAAAAGATGTTCATCGAGCCGCAGGAGCCGGGTGATCCCTTCAAGGTATCGGATGCCGATACGATGCTCAGCTATCTGGCGCCAAATGCAGAAAAGCCTTTGGATGTCACCTTGTTTTCCCGCAAGGGTTGCCCGCACTGTGTACGCGTGAAGACTGCCCTGACGAGTGCCGGCATCCGCTTCGAGGAACTGGTGCTCAACAAGGAGTACACAGACACCACGCTGCGCGCGGTAGCGGGTTCAACTTCCGTGCCGCAGGTCTTCATCAACGGCAAGCACATCGGCGGCGCCGATGCGACCGAAGCCTGGCTCAAGAGCCGCAAGGCGAAGTAACTGATACCTCCGGTCTGCCCGACGACAGGGCCGGTCCGTGCGGAGAATCCATCCGCAGGGACCGGCTATTCACCGACCAGCCATTCAGCGACCCAGCTGCCGCGGCCATCGTTGGCCAGATGTTCCCAGAGCCACGGGAGCAGGTTCCCGAGTGCGGTATCCAGTCCGTACGGCGGGTTGATGATCAGCATTCCCGAGCCGCGGAGGCCCATATGACCCTCGGATTCCACCTGCAGTTCGGTGCGAAAGATCTTGCGTATCCCGGTGGCGGCCAGTTTCGCCGGCAGGCGTGCGGCCTTCGGGTCACGCAGCAGCGGATACCAGACCAGCCATGTGCCACCGGGCCAGCGCGCATGACCGGCTGACAGGGTGTCGAGGACCGCCGCCCGTTCCTGTCTGACTTCGTAGGAAGGATCCAAGAGCACCAGTCCACGCCGCTCCGGTGGTGGCACCAGCCCTGGCAGCCCCTCGTAGCTGTCCCGGTCGTGAATATGCACCCGTGCGTCATGGCCGAAACTGCGGCGCAGGAGCGAGAGTGCCTGCGGATGGAGTTCCAGCAGTTCAAGGTGATCCTGTGGCCGCAGCAGATGGCAGGCAATCTGCGGTGAGCCGGGATAACGGCGGAGTGTATTTGCATCCGGGTTCATGGCGCGAACCGCGGCCAGATAGGCCTCCAGTTCCAGTGGCGGCGACGCAGCTGCCAATACGCGGCTGATGCCGGTCCGGAACTCGGCATTGCGCTGCGCCTCTGCGCTGCCCAGATCGTAGATCCCCGAGCCGGCGTGGGCATCGATGACACGCAGTGGCTTGTCCTTGCGCTGCAGGGCCCGGATCGTCAGCGCCAGAATCGAATGCTTCAGGACATCGGCATGGTTGCCGCAGTGATATTCATGTTGGTAGCTCAGCATGCCTCTGCCACAATTAGTGCATGGGACGCATATTTGAAACCAGAAAACACGTGATGTTCGCCCGCTGGAACCGCATGGCGAAGCAGTTTACGCGGATCGGCAAGGACATCACTATCGCCGTGCGCAATGGCGGACCGGAACCGGACAACAATCCGGCGCTGCGTCGGGTGATCCAGAATGCCCGGGCAGTCAATATGCCGAAGGACAAGGTCGAGAGCGCGATCAAGCGCGCGACCAGCAAGGACGTCACCAACTACGAAGAAGTCATCTATGAGGGCTATGCGCCGCACGGCGTGGCGGTACTGGTACAGACCGCAACCGACAATCCGACGCGCACGGTCGGCAATATCCGCAACGTATTCAACAAGAACGGCGGCAACCTCGGCACCTCCGGCAGCGTGAGCTTCATGTTCCGGCGCATGGGGGTGTTCCGGCTGGATCCGGCCGGCATCGATCAGGACGATCTCGAGCTGTACCTGATCGACCACGGACTCGACGAGATGGGTGAGGGCAGTGGCGAGAAGGACGAGCCGCAACTGGTGATCCGCTGCAATTTTCCGGATTTCGGCCAGCTGCAGAAGGGCCTCGAAGACCGTCATCTCGTGCCGCTGTCCGCCGAGCAGGAATACATCTGCACCACGCCCACCGAGCTGCCCGAAGAACAGGCCCGCGAAGTGCTCGAGTTCATTGACAAGCTTGAGCAGGACGAAGACGTACAGAAGGTCTTTCATACGCTTGTTTAGCCCCGGATTGCGGCTAACCCTTATGGGAAATAGTCCTTCTATAAACTAGATTCGCTTCCCTGGTTACGTAGAATGAGGCGACTGGCACATCGGGCTCGTTTAAGGGGAACTGATTATGGGGGCACTGGGACCCGAGGGACTGAACGTTATGGCACCAATGGGACCAGAGGGGCTGGACGCTTTCCTCCTTGCCGTTATTGCCGGCGCCCTTGTTGTGGTTTTCGGTGCTGTTTATGCCGCCTGTTTTGCATTTGGGCGCCTGTTCCGCAGTCAAATCCTGATGCAGGTTGCCTACGTATGCTTCGCCTTGCTGATCGGTACCGTCTATGTGTTGTCCACTTCGCTGCACCTTGAAGGTATCTGGAACGTGCTGATGGTGCTGCTGCTGGTTGCCTATTTCGTTGCCCCGCGCATGATCTGGCGGCTGACGGCAGCAACCCACGAATAAGAAGCAATGAGTTTCGTATCTAATGGCCCTGCGGCCGGAAGGAGAGCAATATCATGAGCAATGTGCCCTGGTGGGCGAGCGAGGACTTTTGGCGCAAGACGGCGATCTGGGTGACCGCTGGCATGGCCGTGGTCCTTGTCGTGCTGACCTTCGATACGGTTGCTGCAATCACCGCCGGGCACTCTCGTGTTCCGGCCTACGAGGTGATCAACAAGCGTATCTATTACCGTATGTCCACGGCGCGCGGGTTCCAGGAACCGGTCATCGGTGCGGATGCCCCACTGTTCGGCAAGATGCTGTCGCCAGAAGAAGCCGAGGCGATGGTGAGCCATGGCAAGTTGACCCTGCAGGCCAGAAATTGCGCCAGCTGCCATACGATTCTCGGCAACGGTGCCTACTACGCGCCTGATCTCACCAAGGCATGGCTGGATCCCGCATGGGCCGGTGAAAGCGCTCGCGAGTACCTGATGGTCAAGTTCCTGATGGATCCAACCACCAATGCCCGCGGCTTCGGCGGCAAGCGGCGTATGCCGAACCTCCATCTCACCGAAGATGAGGCCAAGGCAGTCGTGGCGTTCCTGAAATGGACCTCTGCCATCGACACCACCGGTTTCCCACGGAACTTTACGCCCATTGCGCAGGAGGGCGATCGATGAATACCGCCAAGCTCACAGGCAGCGCTGCTCTCGACGGGGGTCAGCGGCTTGCCGTCAAGTATTTTGTAGTTGCCATCGTCCTTTTCGGTGCGCAGATCCTGTTCGGATTGCTGGCGGGTTTCCAGTATCTGCAGCCGGATTTTCTCTATGGCATCGTGGACTTCAGCGTCAACCGCATGGTTCACATCAATGCCATGGTCGTCTGGATGCTGTTTGGCTTTATCGGCAGCATCTACTGGCTGATTGAGGATGAGTCCGGTACCGAGATTGTCGGCCTGAAGCTGGGCAACCTTGCTTTCTGGTTGTTTACCATCGCGGTCGCAATCGTGGTGGTGGTGTACCTCGTCGTACAGACAGGCCCGGGCACCATCGAGAGCATCTGGTGGATCAACGAGGGCCGTGAGTACATCGAAGCCCCGCGCTGGGCGGACGTCGGCATCGTGGTCTGCGTGCTGATCTTCTTCTACAACGTGGCTGCTACCTTCACCAAGGGCCGCTGGACCGGAATCGGTGGCGTGCTGGTGCTGGATCTGGTTGCGGTTGCCGGCATGTACCTCACCGGCATGTTCTATACCCCCAACCTGTCCATGGACCAGTTCTGGTGGTGGTGGGTCATCCATCTCTGGGTGGAGGCGACCTGGGAAGTGCTGGTCGGCTGCATCATGGCCTGGGGTCTGATCAAGACCCTCGGTGCCCGCAGGCAGATCGTGACCACCTGGCTGTATATCGAAGTCGCGCTGATGCTTGGCTCCGGTATTCTCGGTCTCGGCCATCACTACTTCTGGATCGGCACGCCCGAGTACTGGCTCACGGTTGGCGGCTTCTTCTCGGCACTTGAACCGGTACCGCTGGTGGCGATGGTCGTGCATGCGGTCTATGACTCCGGTGTACATCGCTTCAAGAGTCCGAATCATCCGGCACTTGCCTGGCTGATCGCCCATGCCTTCGGCAACTTCTTCGGTGCCGGTGTGTGGGGCTTCATGCATACGCTGCCGCAGGTAAACGTCTATACCCACGGTACGCAGTGGTCTGCATCGCACGGACACTTTGCCTTCTTCGGTGCCTACGCGACGATGAACATCGCGGTGTTCTACCTCGCTGCGCAGAAGTGGCGCGGTAATGTGAACTTCGGTGCCGGACTGGTCGATAACGGCTGGAAGTGGAAGTGGTCGCTCGGCCTGCTCAACGGCGGTGTGCTTGGCATGGTCATGGCGCTGCTGGTGTCCGGCTACGACCAGGTGTTTATCGAGCGCGCGCTTGAAGGTGCTACATGGTCAGGGTTCTTCAAGGCGCAGCAAAATGCCTGGTACCTGCAGGGTATGTGGTGGCGGCAGGTGTTCGGCTACATGACATTTGCGGGCTTCTTCCTGCTGGTGTGGGATCTCATGACCATCGGTGTACGCGAGACGCGCCCGGCCGTATTCCACACTGAAGTTGCAGAACACGCTGCCTAACGAAATCCTGAAGGAGAATGACGTGAAATCGACAATCATCATCGCGACGGCAGTGGCTGCACTCGGCTTGAGCCTTGGCGCTTCGGCTGTGGACCAGAATGCGGCAGAGAAGGCGAAGAATCTCTGCGCTGGTTGCCATGGCCCGAACGGTATCAGCGTTAATCCGCTGTGGCCGAATCTTGCTGGCCAGAAGGCTGCCTATATCGAGAAGGCCATGCTTGATTACAAGACTGGTCAGCGCACTGATCCGACGATGTCGGCGATTGCTGCCACGGTAAATGACTCGGAACTCGCCGCGCTGGGTGCGTACTACGCCGCACTGCCGCCGGGGGGCTGAAGAGTCTTGCCCGGAGCCTGATATGCGGGGCCGGATCCGGACGGGTCCGGCCCCGTGTGCTTTCCGGCCTCAGCCGCGGAGCCGATCGTAGATCTCCGGCGTAATCATGCCGAAGCGATCATCCCGCGCACGCTTTTCCAGCGCTTCGCGCAGTCCTTTCTGCACCTGAGCCGGTTCCTGCTCAAACTTCTGCTGCGCAGCCAGCGTCCACATCACGTTCAGTTCCCTGTTTTCCCAGACCGGCGCATAGGGATCTGCTTCATGTGACAGTGGCAGGGCCGGATGCTCCTGGCTCTCTACGTAGTGGAAGGCATCGGCTACCGGCTTGCCCCAGGATTTCTCGAAGATGCCGTAGGCCGGATCGTTGGCATGCAGGACGTGCTTGTACTTGTAGATGGCGTTGGTGACGATATCGATGTCGGTCTGCGACCCGAGTTTGCGGCCCGGCTTGTAGTAGTGCTCGATCCAGACATCGAGATAAGCCGCAGCCGCTTCGTTGAACAGTTCCGTGTCAACCTCGCCATACTGACAATGCAGCAGGCACGGTGAGGCGGTCGTCATCACCCACTCGATCTTCGCCTCACCGATATTCAGGGCCTTCCGGTACTTTTCCCAGACCGGAATCAGCGGGCCGTAGTCCATATCCGGATGCGTTGCCGCGATATCGAGCAGTGCGATGGTCTGCTTGCCGTTGCCACCGAGCTGAAACATGTAAACCGGTACGTCATAAGCCGGATCGGGTACGACGAGGATTACGTTCCCCTGCAGTTTGTTGCGTATCCCGTACTCCTCGAGAATGATCGAGGAGAGCTTGTCTGCGCGCCGGAAGTCCGAACTCAGATAGGTGTCGCGACCATTCTGGCGGCGGTTGGAAAAGAACTGCTGATAATCGTCCTCCCGGACGAACTCCCCGAAGCGCTCCATGAACATCTTCAGGGGGCCTTTCATCTTTGCTGCCAGATGATCCATTGTCCGCACCGCTGCCTGTAACCGGGATAAATGTATTTAAAATTATACAAGTGGTGCCGGTAGGGTGCGGTATCCGTAATTCTGCTAGTTAGCGGGTGCGGCGGGTGTGCCGGAGAGACGGGGCGCTAAGGCAGGGTTTGCAGCGCTTCGCGAATATCCTGGCTGTCTGGCGCCATCGCCAGCGCGGTCTGCAGTGCCTCGTGCGCCGCTTCGGTTTCACCAATGGCCAGATGTGCGCGACCGATATACAACCACGTCTCGGCTTCACCCCAGACGGCCTGCACTGAGCCTGGCGGACGGGATGCGGCAAAAAGCCGCGCAGCCCGTCGCAGTTTGCCGAGCGCCCGCTTCTTGTTGCCACCGAAAATCATCGGTTTTTCGTAATCGCTGACACCGTCCTGGAATACCACCCAGGCGTTGTCCGGTGCCTGTGCGACTGCGGCACTGATCTGCCGGCCTGCCTCAAGTCCCCGCCACGCTGCGCCCAGGAAATGGTATCGGGAGCTGGCGCCGTAGCACGAGCCGAGCAATGCCCTTGCTTCCGCATCATCGTTGCGACGTTCGAGCAGCGCTTCCAGTGCGATGATGCAATCCTCAAGGTAGTTGCGCGCCTGCTCCTTCCGGACGGCGACCAGCTGCGACTGACGCAGCCGGATATAGGCGCCCAGATAGATGGCGAGATCGTGCCGGGATGGCGTGGTTTCCGCGGCGCTTCCCAGTTCAAGAATGGTCTGCCGTCCCGCTTCGATCGCCTGCATGTCGCGCCGGTTCCATGCGTGCTCGATGTCATCGCGCAGGGTGGCCAGCTGGGGATCGTCGACTGGCATGGCATATGCCGCCGGCGTGGCAGAGCCGACCGCCATCACGATGATCAGCAAGCGTCCTGACAGCATGCTGATGATGCGCCCGGGCGCGATGCGCCAGATATTCACGTGGTCGATGGCCGGCTCCGCAATGCGCGCTTCAGCAGCCTGGCCAGAGCCTCGGCGAGGCCTGCGTCTTCTTCCGGCAAGCCGCGCACCGACAGATAGACGCGGCTGGTGATCGGAATTTCAGTCCATTGTTCCGGCGCGCCGGGCGGGCTGCGCCTGGGATTGAGCGTGGGGCGCAGTTCAAGCTGGCGCAGCAGGTGCCCGAGATCGGTGTGCTCGTCGCGGCTGGCATCAGGCGCCTCCATGCCGCCGGGCGTGTTCCCGCTGTCCCGGGGCGGGCCGGAAAATATTCGCGGTGCCTCGGGTACGGGCTGAAGTACGGGCAGGCGTGGATGCGTGTCCTCATGCATGGGAACCGCTGCTGGAGTGGCTGCGCGTTCTGCGGCAAAGCGCTGCCGAATCGAAGCATCAGCCAGGCCGTAACTGCGCTTGTCGCCGCCGGATGAGGGACCCGCCGACTCGCTGCGCGCCGCGGAGGTTTCTGTCTGCAGTGACGACGACGCGATTGGCGCCGGGCTGATAGGCGCAGTGGCGGACTGCTCTGCTGCGACCGGATCAGCGGCTGCCGGCGCAGCAAACAATCGCTCGACTTCGGCACTGGGCAGGCCGCGATCGAGCACGTCCCTGATACCTTGGGTATCCAGTGCGGCGAGCGCCCGGCCGATCTCCGCCAGGGTTGCGGTCAGCAGTTGGCCGCTGGCCTGTAACTCCCTGACTCCCTTGATAAAAAGTAGTCTGGACAGGCATTCGTCGGGATAGCGCGTATGTGGGCCGCGACGGCCGACCTTCGGCAACAGTCCCGACTGGATGTAATAGACAATGGTGCGGCGGTCGAAACCGGTGCGTTCCACCAGTTCCGAAAGGGCGTAGCTGCGTTGCGTTGACATCTGTGAAGCCCATGGCACAGTCTATACAGTGTCAATATATCAGGCTTGTCGGCAGGAGTGTCAATATTGTGCCAATAGTTTCCGGAGCGCCCCGTGTTCCCAATCAGTGACGAGAACCCGCATTTCCTCACGCCCTGGACGACGATTGGCCTCATCGTCCTGAATATCCTGGCCTGGACCTTTGTGCAGGGGCTCGGTACCGAGCCGAAACTGGGCGCATCTGTCTGCACGCTGGGTCTGGTCCCCGGTGAGCTGCTGCAGACCCTGGCTGTCGGCACGCGTTTCGAGGTCGGGCCCGGCATGCTCTGCGTACTCGGCGATACGCCGAACTGGTTCAGTCCGTTCTCGCACATGTTCCTGCACGGCGGCTGGCTGCACATCATCGGCAACATGTGGTTTCTCTGGATTTTCGGTACCAATGTCGAGGACTCGATGGGGCACGCGCGCTTTCTGGGTTTTTACCTGCTCTGTGGCCTGGCCGCCGCTGCCCTGCAGATATTCTCCGATCCGCGTTCGGGGATTCCAATGGTCGGCGCGTCGGGCGCGATCGGCGGCGTGATGGGCGCCTATGTGCTGCTTTATCCGAAGGTCCAGGTAAAGATGCTGGTGTTCCTTGGCATCTTCGTCACGACCTTTTCCGTGCCGGCCTTCTGGATGATCGGTTACTGGTTCGTCGTGCAGTTCATCGGTGGCATGGGTTCCATCGGCGCGCAGGGTGGCGTTGCCTTCTGGGCGCACGTGGGCGGCTTTCTTGCCGGAGCAGCGCTGATCTTCCTGTTTCGCGACCCGGAACTCTTGCGCCGTCACCCGTATTACGGCTGGTCCTGAACTGCGTCATACCATGTCACAATTCACCGCAATTGCAGGAGGCATCAGATGACGCAACTTTTCATTCGGGCCGCAGCGCTGGCCATTGTGCTGGCCACGACGGCGCAGGCCGGGGATGTGCAGCCTGCGACTGCGGTAACGGCCAGGAAGACCGTGGCGGACTCACCCGCGTTGCAGCTGCGCAAGGCCCGGGTTGCGCAGAACGGTGAGGTGGAGCTGGCTGCATCCGCCCTGAGTGATACACAGCTTGCCGCCATGCGGCCGCATTACGAGGCGCTCAAGCCCCGCATGCGCACCAACGCCGAGTAGCTGATCTGGCGGCTATGCCGGCAACGTCTGGCCGCGGGTCTCGACGACCAGCGGGATGAACAGCAGCCCGGCCAGCGGTACGAAGGCCACCGCGAACAGCGCGTTCAGGATCACTGCCGGTGAGCCGGCACCTGCAGCCGCCACACTGCCGACGACATAGGGGCCAGCCGCCGCAACGACGCGGCCGATGTTGTAGCAAAAGCCGGCGCCCGTGGCGCGCAGCCGTGTCGGGTACAACTCCGGCAGGTAGTAAGTGAAACTGCCGAATACGCCAAACACGCTGAGGCCGATGAAGAAGTAGGCGTACAGGCGGGTTTCTTCCGGCAGGTCCAGGCCAAAAGTCGCCATCAGTGCGAGCGCAGAAACGCCGAAATAGATTGCGAACATCGGTCGCCGGCCCAGTCGCTTGGCAATCGGGATGGTGAGCAGGGTACCGATCAGTCCGCCGAGGTTGAACGAGGTGGTGGCGATGGTCTTCCAGTTTTCTACCAGCGCGCTGGTTGCTGCCTTGTCGAGGCCGCCGGCCGCCGCAGCGGCCTGGCCGAGAGTAGCGCTCACCACCGGAATGAAGGCGTTGCAACTCCACCAGGTCAGCAGGGCGACAAAGGTCATCAGCAATGCGCTGCGCGTGCGTGGCCAGAACTCAGGTGAAAAAAGTTCGCTGATGCGCGGTGCCGGCGCCTGGGTACCCTGTTTCGTCTGCACCCAGCGTTCCGGCTCCTTGATGAACAAGCGTACAAAAAAAGCCACGGTGGCCGGCAGCAAACCGAACAGCAGTACAAAGCGCCAGCTCGTCTCCGGATCAGCGCTCATGAGGTTCCCCGCGATCAGCGCGTTGACGCCGGTGGCGAGAAACAGACCGAAGGGGGCCGCCGTATAGAGCAGTGCGCCGGCCTCGACGCGATGCTCGTCATCGACGACCTCGGCAACCATTGCCGCGCCCGCCGCCCACTCGCCGCCGATGCCCAGACTGGCGATGATCCGGCAGGCAACGAGCTGCCACATGTCGGTGACCAGTGCGCAGCAGGCGGTGCCGAGTGCATAGAGCACCATGGTGATCATCAGCGTGCGGCGGCGACCGAAGCGGTCACTGATCGGCCCGAAGATCACGCCACCGACGGCCCATCCGATCAGGAACAGTGAAGTCAGTGCGCCAGTCCAGAATAGTGTTGCCGACTTGGCCTCTACCGAGCCGAGCGTAAGCCCGAGCAGGACTGGCACTGCATTTGGTGCGACATAGTTGAACAACAGGCCATCGAAAACGTCGAAACCCCAGCCCAGCCAGGCCGCTGCAAGCACGATCCACTGATAGCGGGTAAAGCTGAACACCGGAACCCGATCTGCTCAGTACTTCACGACTGGCGGGGCGTTGACTGCCGACCAGGCTTCGTAGGGAACAAAGTTCCTCGCCAGTACATCCCAGAACAACTGGTCTTCGAGCCAGCGGCGTCGCATGAAGTCCTGGGTGGCAAGATCGTCGGCGCTAAAGGGCGCGTTGGCGCGCTTCTCCAGGATCCCGAAGTAGGCATCGACTACTGCCGTGTACAGTTCTGAAACGAGCGTGAAGGTCTGGTCATCGGCGGGCATATCGACACCGTACATGCTGACACCGGTGCAGGTGCCATCCCTGTGCCACTTCCAGGGCCCGGCGTTGGGCTTGTTGCAGCTCTTTGACCGCCAGCGCTCGCGATCGATTCCGTGCCTCGCAAAGACCCCGGTTACGCGCGCATCCATGAGCGCCAGGTCTTCGGGCGGCTGGTTGACCTTCATCATGTCCATCGTCGCGCCGATGTTGCCGTCGCCCCTGGCGGATATCTGCACCGAGAAGGTCGCATGGAGCATCCCGACGCGCGGATTCTTCGGATGTATCGCCACTTCGAAAAAGCGGTTCCAGCGGCCGCCAATCACGAAGGGGGGTTTCTCGACCTGGGTGGTGACCACCATGACCCCGGCTTTCTCGGCCACATCGCCGCGCTTTACGCGGACTTCATAGTGACCGTTGTCCGGTACATCCAGGACCAGCGGCTCTGCGCTGCCATGGCTGTGGTTGATCCGGTCGACATCTCGCCAGAACGATTTTTCCGTGGCGTCGATAAAGGCGAGCATGCGCTTTGCGACCTCGGCCTGTCCGGAGGGCAGTTGCTCGAACTCGTCGCCCGGCCCGGTGCCCCAGGCCGCCTGCATGAGGGCCAGCAGTGACAGCAATGCGCCGGAGGTGCAACGAGCTTTGGTCATGAAGGCATCCGCAGGCCAGCTGGTTTTGCATGGTAGCAACCACCAGTCCCGCCTCCAACTGAGCCAGTTCGGTCTTCGCCTTGACCTATCCCCCGGGAGGGGATAAGAATGGCCACTCCGGTTTGCCATGGAGTCGATCCGCATGTCTGCTGCGAAAGCCGCCGCGCTGCCCGCGCATACCCATGACCGCGCCGCTCACAAGACACACAAGGATGTGTTGAACCGGCTGCGGCGCGCCACGGGGCACCTGCAGACCATCTCCGGCATGATCGAATCGGGGCGTGAGTGCGGCGACATTGCGCAGCAGATGCACGCGGTCATCCGCGCTCTGGAAGAGGCCAAATCGACGCTGATCCACGATCACATCGAGCACTGCCTCGAAGATGCGATCGGCCCGGTCAGCCGCGAGCAGCGCATGACCATCGACAATTTCAAGAAGATCACCCGCTATCTCTGATCAGCGGAAACCGTCAGGAGCGATACATGCTGCGTGCGATGCTGGACTGGCTGGGTTTTGGTGAGAAGGGTCATGCCGTGGGGCATGGTCACGGGCATGGCCACGATCATGAAGGGGGCCACGCGCACACGCATGGCGTGATCGACCCGACCATTGCCACCACCACGCGGGGCATCTGGGCGATCAAGTGGTCATTTGTGATCCTGGCCATTACCGCGGTATTCCAGATCGTGATCGTCATCCTGTCGAGCAGCGTGGCGCTGCTGGCGGACACCATCCACAACGTCGGCGATGCGGCCACGGCAATTCCGCTGTGGATTGCCTTCATGTTTGCGCGCCGCAAGGCGACCGACCGGTTCACCTACGGACTGGGACGTGTTGAGGATCTTGCCGGCATGATCGTCGTCGGGCTGATTCTCTTCAGTGCGCTGGTCGCCGGTTACCAGACTATCGACCGCCTGCTGCATCCTCAGGAAATCGGCTATCTGGGTGCTGTGGCGACGGCTGGCGTGATCGGTTTCATCGGCAACGAAGTCGTGGCGGTATTTCGCATCCGCGTCGGGCGCGAAATCCAGAGCGCGGCGCTGATCGCCGACGGCTACCATGCGCGTGTCGACGGACTCACGAGTCTCGCTGTGGTTGCCGGTGCGATCGGCGTATGGCTCGGTTTTCCGCTGGCCGACCCGATCGTTGGCGGGGTCATTACCGTGCTGATCTTCGGCATCGTCTGGCAGTCGGCCAAAGCGGTATTCACGCGGGCGCTTGACGGGGTCGAACCCGAGTTCACCGCGTTGTTGCGGCATACCGGTGAGCATGTGCCGGGGGTACGCAAGGTGCAGAATGTGCGTACCCGCTGGCTCGGTCACCGCATGTACGCCGAGGCCGATGTCGTGGTGGACGACTCGTTGCTGGTGCGCGAGGCCGCTATCATCCTCGAGAAGTTGCACCGGCAGGCCAGCAAGCATCTGCCGGCGCTGGCTTCGCTGCGGCTTGCGCTGGCCACCGGCGTCGATCCTGAGGAGCAGGCCCGCGTTGAGCGCAACCAGACGCCGCCGCATGAGCACGGCGAGCATGCACACGGCGACCATGGCCATGGCCATGACCACGGCGAGCACGGCCACGCACATTGACGACGTGCGGCTTGCAGTCCCCTAAAGGTCATGTCAGTATGACAACAGGATCATCTACCCTGGGAATTGGAATATCATGTCGGTGCCAGTCAAGAATTTGCCGGCCGGTGAGGTCGTCGTTCGTCCTCTGACCGGTGCGCTTGGATGCGAGATTTCAGGTGTTGATCTTGCGCATCTGGGTGATGCCGCTTTTGCGACGATCTACCAGGCGTTTCTCGACTATTCGGCAGTGATGTTCCATGACCAGGAGCTGACGCAGGAGCAGTTTGCCGCATTCGGCCGGCGCTTTGCGAAGCTCGAGGACGAGCCTTTTCTGCCTCATCGCGCCGATGTGCCCGGGGTTTTTTACCTGCGTGGCGCGCCCCGCGACAGCAAGAGTCTTTCGACACAGAATCTTGGCTGGCATGCCGATCACACTTATCAGAAGAATCCCAGTATGGGCGCGATGTTGTACGCGAGGGATGTACCCGAGGCCGGCGGCGACACGCTGTTTGCCAGCAACTATCTTTCCTACGAGGCCTTGTCGCCAGCCATGCAGGGCTTCCTGGAGGACAAAGTCGCCATCCATGATGTCCTTCAGTATGGCCTGAAGTCCGGCCACTATTCGACAGCGACGCCAAAAGCGATCGAGGTGCTGTTGAAGATGCGGCAAGGCTTTCCGCAGACGCCTCATCCCCTGGTCTGCAAGCATCCGGAAACAGGCCGCAAGATGCTCTATCTGAATCAGGCGTGGACCGTGGCAATCAAGGATCTTGCGCCCGATGAAAGTCAGGCGATCCTTGACATGTTGAAGCGGCATTCCGTGAAGGACATCTTCTGTTGCCGGTTCCGGTATCGCAACAATTCACTGCTGCTGTGGGATAACCGGGCGGTTCAGCACAGTCCGAATTCTGACTATTCCGGGCAGCGGCTCATGTGGCGGGTAGCGCTGCATAGTGACTGGGTTCCGGGAACCTGAATCACGAGACCGCTGGTTACAGGGTGTTGCGAGTTACCTGGAGTCCGGAATGCTGGAAGCCATCAATCTCAGGAAGAGCTACGGGGACCACGAGGCGTTGCAAGGCCTGAATCTCAAGGTCAACGCCGGTGATATTTATTGTCTGCTCGGTGCCAACGGTGCCGGCAAGACGACCACCATCAACCTCTTTCTGAATTTTGTCGAGCCGACTTCGGGCACTGCCAGGGTCAATGGTGTCGATGTCACGCAAAACCCGCTGGAAACCAAGCGTTATCTCGCCTACATACCCGAACAGGTGATGCTCTACGGCAATCTCACGGCGATTGAAAACCTCGAATACTTCGCGCGACTTGGCGGTCACGCCGGGTACTCGGCCGCAGACTACCGGTCATTCCTGGACCGGGTTGGTTTGCAGGCGAATGCCGCAAACCTTCGGGTGCGTACCTACTCCAAGGGCATGCGCCAGAAGGTCGGCGTGGCAATCGCGCTCGCCAAGCAGGCCAAAGCGCTGCTTCTCGATGAACCGACTTCCGGCCTGGACCCAAAAGCCAGCAATGAATTTTCCGCGTTGCTTCTGCAGCTTCGCAATGACGGCGCTGCCATCCTGATGGCGACGCACGACCTGTTCCGCGCCAAGGAGACCGGCAATCGAATCGGCATCATGAAATCCGGGCGACTCGTGCAGGAGCTTTCGACGGACGAGGTTTCTCATGCGGATGTGGAACGTATCTATCTTGAACACATGCACTAGAGAATGCGGCTGTCGGATGATGTTCGGCAACATGAGGCGATGCCCATGATCCGGATTATCGCCCGCAAGGAGTTTGCCGAGATTGTCCGCGACGGTCGCTTCATGTGGACGGCGGCGTTGATGGTGCTGTTGTTGCTGACTGCCATGCTGGCAGGCTGGCAGCGTCATGGCAGCTACATGGCAACCCAGGCTGCCGCACAGGGTGCGACCAACACCCAGTGGCTGAAACAGGGCGACAAGAATCCACACACCGCCGCCCACTATGGCAACTATGCTTTCAAGCCGCTCGGGCCCCTGGCGTTCTTCGACAACGGCGTCACCAACTACACCGGAACAACGGTGTTCATGGAGGCGCACAAGCAGAACTTTGCCATCGCCAGTCCAGCCGCGGATACCAGTGCCATCAGCCGCTTCGGCGAATTGAATGGCGCCATGATCCTGCAGGTGCTGATGCCATTGCTCATTATCTTTCTCGGTTTCACTGCGTTTGCCGGGGAGCGTGAAAGTGGCACGATCCGCCAGGTAATGAGCATGGGCATCAGCCGCACGTCGCTGCTGGGTGGCAAGGCACTGGGCCTGGCCGCAGCCGTGCTCATCGTGGTGGTGCCGTGCGTGATCATCGGGGCGGTATTTATAGCCATGACCGATCTGCCCGTCGTCGGCGAAGGGCTGGTGACCCGCATCGCACTCCTGACCATCGCCTATCTCGCTTATGCCGGCATTTTCCTGTTTCTGACCCTCGCGGTATCGGCCTGGTCCCGCAGTCCGCGTGCTGCATTGATGGTGCTGGTCGGTTTCTGGGCCTTTACGGCTTTTATCATGCCGAAGACGGCGGCGGAGATTTCCAAAGCAGTCCATCCGAGCCCTTCTTACGGCAGCTTCATGGCCGCCATGAAGGCTCACCAGGCGCGCGGATTTGATGGCACGCCGCCCTGGGCGGAACTTGGAAAGTTTCAGGGCCAGATGATGCGCAAGTACCGTGTCAGCGATGTGAAGGATCTGCCTTTCTACTGGACGGCTGTACGGATGCAACGGCTCGAAGAGCTCGATCAGCGTGTTTTCAACCAGCACTTTGGTGCGGTCACCGCTGCCTATGCCGCACAACGCCGGCTCCAGGATCGCATCGGCCTGCTTGCCCCGACCTTGCCCCTCCGCTCCATCTCGATGGGCCTGGCCGGCACAGATCTGATCCAGCAGCAGAAATTTCAGGACGATGCCGAGTCTTTCCGTGAGGCGATGGTCAGCAAAATGAACGGTTACCTGTCGAAGGCTGCTGTCAGCCTGAACGGGGTCAACAGTGCAAGCAACTACCTGATCGCCAACGAGGATGTTTTTGCCATCGTGCCGCCTTTCCGCTACCAGCCACCGGCACTTGCCACTACGCTCTCGGAGCACTGGATGAATTTTGCCGTCCTGGCGTTCTGGCTTGGTGCTGCAATTCTCCTCGCGCTGCTCGGTGTGCAACGCATGTCCCTGGAGAGAGACTGATGTATCGTCTCATCGTCATGCATGAGACCCGCGCTCTGGCCCGTACCGGGGCGCTTTGGGCCATTCTTGCGCTGTTGATCTTTGCGATTGCCTTTGCTGCCTGGTCCGGCGGCCGTTCAGTCAGTCGTCAGGTCAAAGGTGCCAGCGATGCTGCCAGCTACGAGGCCGCTATGCGTGACCGGATGCGCACGGAGACTGCCGAGTACGAAGCGAAGGTTGAGGCCACTGGTGGGCCATACGAGTTTGCGACAGTCCGGCACGCTCCGGGGCAAGGGCCTCCGCAGGGCACCAATGCGGGTGCGGTAGGTGGCGAGACTGCAGTCTATGTTGCCCTGCCGCCGACGGGCCTCGCGGCCCTGTCCATCGGGCTGAGTGATATCCAGCTGGACTACCTGCCGATAACCATGGGCAAGTCGTTGGCCATGACCGCGAACGCCGAACTCGAAAACCCCGTGAACCTCCTTGCGGGATCCTTCGATGTGGCATTTGTGGTGATCTTCCTGTTGCCGATCTTCATTCTTGCAATGACCTACGATCTCCTTTCGAGTGAACAGGAGCGGGGCACGCTGGCAATGATCCTTGCCCATCCGGTCTCGCTGCGGAAATTGATGGCATCGAAGCTCATGGCACGGGCCGCAATCATCCTCATGGTTGTGACCGGACTTGGGCTTGTCGCCGTACTCACCGTCGGAACACAGCTGGAAACTCCGGAAACGTGGCTCCGCTTCGGACTCTGGATCATTGCCACACTTGTTTACAGCATGTTCTGGTTTGCGCTGGCGGTACTGGTGAATCTTTACGGGCAGAGCTCGGCCACTAACGGCACCATTCTGGCCGGTGCATGGCTGATTCTCGTGGTCATCATTCCTACGCTGATCAGTCTGGTGGCGACGACAGTCTATCCGGTGCCATCGCGTATGGACCTGACGGTCGCCGCGCGTGAGGCGCAGAGCGCGGCCGAGAAGAACATGGACAAGTCCCTGAACGCCTTTTATGCCGAGCACCTGGAGTATGTGCCGGCCGGCGACCAGCGCGCCATGGACTTCATGACACTTGGTCAGGCGAGTGCGAATACGATCGAAAAGGCGCTGTCTCCCCTGTATGCCGGGTTCCAGGTCAGGCGCGACCAGCAGCAAGGACTGGTACAGCGTTTCCAGTACCTGTCGCCAGCCGTGATGATGCAACTGGCGCTGAACGAAATTGCGGGGACAAGTGGCCAGCGCTACGAGGACTTTCTGCAGCAGGCCGTTGCATTCCGGGCCGAGTGGAATGACTACTTCGCCGAACGGTTCCTCCGCCAGGATCCGCTGCGACCTGCTGACTACGACAGCTTCCCGGTCTTCCGCTACAGGCCCGAGGCATTCAGCACCGTTCTGTTGCGGCTCGCCCCGTCGTTGCTGGGCTTGCTGGTGCTGCTGCTTGGTGTCGCGATGGTGCCGTTCTTCGGTATCCGGCGCTATCAGGTTGCGGCCCGATAGCGCATGGCGTCAGCTCCCGTCGCCCGTTTGCAATCTACCGGAAACCACAAAATGGCCAGGATCCTGATTATCTATTCCACCACCGACGGTCATACCAGAAAGATCGGCGAGCGGTTGCAGCAGGTCATTGCGCGGGCCGGCCATGAGGCAGCGCTGATATCTGTCAGCGATGAAGCGCAGGTCGATCTGGCGAGCTTCGACAAGATCGTTATCGGCGCCAGCATTCGCTACGGCTTGTACAAGCCCGCGATCATCGATTTCGTCGTTCGCAACAAGCAGCTTCTGGACAGCAAACCGAACGCATTCTTTTCGGTCAACATCGTCGCCCGCAAGGCAGAGAAGCGCGAGCCGGATGCCAATCCCTATATGCAGAAATTTCTCAGGCAGACGTCCTGGCAGCCGAAGGAACTGGCGGTATTTGCCGGCAAACTGGACTATCCGAGATACCGGTTTATCGATCGCCAGCTGATCAGGCTCATCATGCTGATGACAAAGGGCCCGACTGACCCGAAAGCAGTAATCGAATTCACTGACTGGCAACAGGTAGAGGCCTTTGGCCGTCGTGTAAGCGAAGTGCCGGCGTGACAATCCTGCGCAGCTGAAATATCACCGGGCTTGCGCAGGCCACACGTTCCGGGAATTCCACCAGCGCGGTTCTCATTGTTGCCGGCTTGCTGAGTATTGATCCGCTCTTCAGGCTTCTGGGTGCGGATGAACCCGCTCTCGCAATAATCCATCGTTATCTGCGGCCCCATTACTGGGGCCTGATTTTCAACGTCGGTCCGCTGATCGCAAATCCTGTGCTTCGTGCGTCGGGTGATGCGAATCCCATATCCACGGCGCTGATGCACATGCCAATTGTCCCCGCAAGTTATCTGGCGATCGGCTTTGCGCTTGCACGCAGGCTTGACTTATATGGTCGTCATATTAACATGACAACTATTGTTCCTCAGTCGAAGCAGTCATGGCCTCCCATCGTGAGTCGCCGGAAAAGCCGGGAAAAACTCGCCAGTTCAAGGAAATGGACCATGCAATCGTCCGCTTTGCCGGCGATTCGGGAGATGGTATCCAGCTGACGGGTTCGTTGTTCACGCACGATTCCGCTGTCCTGGGGCACGACGTCAGCACCTTGCCCGAGTATCCGGCCGAGATCCGGGCGCCAGCCGGCACGCGGGCCGGGGTCAGCAGTTTTCAGCTGAATTTCAGCTCCGCCGAGATACATACGCCGGGCGACCGGCCGCACATGCTTCTCGCCCTGAATCCGGCGGCGCTCGCCGTGCACCTGGCCGATCTCATGCCGGGCGGGACGATTGTTCTCGACGATGACGCTTTCGATACGGCAGGTCTCGGCAAAGCCGGATTCTCGGGCACCGATCCCCGCGACGACGGAACGCTTGCCGGATATCAGGTCTACCGGGTGCCAATCACCTCACTGACCCTTGAAGCCGTGCGACCGCTGGGACTGGACAAGAAGCAGGCATCCCTGTGCAAGAACATGTTCATGCTGGGACTGGTTGCATGGATCTATGACCGGTCTGCGGTCTCGGTAGAGAAGCAGATCGACTCGTTGCTCGAGCGCAAGACCACCCAGCCTGCGATGCTCGAAAAGTACAGGGAGCAGGCCAGAGCGAACAAGCTGGCATTTCGCGCCGGTTACAACTACGCCGATACGGTGGAGGTATTTGTCTGCCGGTATGCGGTCGGCAAGGCGAAACTCCTGCCTGGAACCTACCGGCGGGTAACCGGTAATGAAGCGACTGCCCTCGGGTTTCTGGCCGCTTCAGTCATCAGTCAGAGGTCGCTCCTGTACGCCTCCTATCCGATTACACCGGCGAGCGACATTCTTCATGAGCTGTCCAGATATCGTCATTTCGGCGTGCGAACCGTACAGGCCGAAGACGAGATCGCTGCCATCGCAATGGCGATTGGCGCAGCCTATGGCGGGTGTCTGGGCCTGACCGGCACCAGCGGACCCGGCGTCGCGCTGAAAACAGAAGCCGTAGGCCTGGCCGTGATGGCCGAACTGCCGGTGGTCATTGTCAATGTGCAGCGCGGTGGGCCGTCGACGGGGCTGCCGACCAAGACCGAACAGTCAGACCTGTTGCAGGCAATCTATGGCCGGAACGGAGAGTGTCCAGTAGCGGTTCTTGCCGCGCACAGTCCTGCGCATTGCTTTGAAATGGCAATAGAGGCCTTCCGCATCGCCATCCGCTACATGACCCCGGTATTCCTGCTGTCGGACGGGTCGATCGCGAACGGTACGGAGCCATGGCGCACGCCGGAAGAATCGGAATTGCCGGCAATCGATTTGCCGCAAGGTCTGCCCGCCGGCGATTATCAGGTCTATGCCCGGGATCCCGGGACACTGGCCAGGCAATGGGTAGCGCCGGGTACGCCCGGCCTCGAGCATTGCCTTGGCGGCCTCGAGAAGCAGGACATCAGTGGCAAGGTCAGCCACGACTCGGCCAATCATCAGCGCATGGTGCGATTGAGAATGGAGAAGATCCAGGGCATCGCGAAGGACATACCCGAGCTGACGGTCTTCGGTCCTGCGCAGGGTGATCTGCTGGTGCTGGGTTGGGGTGGCACCTTCGGCGCAATTCACCATGCAGTAGAGCGTGCGCAGCGGCGGGGGCTTTCCGTGGCGGCTTCACAACTCGATTATCTGAATCCCTTTCCCGCGAACCTGGGCAAGGTTTTGCGCAGTTACAGGCAGGTTCTGATTCCGGAGCTGAACGCGGGCCAGTTGAGAATGCTGATCCGCGCCCAGTTCCTGATCGATGCCGCTGGCCTCAACAAGATCACCGGGCAGCCATTCAGGACAAGCGAAATCGAGCTGGAAATTCTCAGGCTGCTCGGTGTTCAGGGCGGAGGCAGGCAAGATCCCCTGCCGCCGAATGAAGAGGTTCACGGGGCGATAGGCGCATGACAAATCCGAAATATGAACGAAAGGACTTTGTTGCCAAAGAGGATGTGCGCTGGTGCCCCGGATGTGGCGACTATGCGGTGCTGTCCCAGGTCCAGAGGGTCATGCCCGAGATATGCGAGCGATTGCAGCTTCGACGCGAAAACATCGTTTTTGTTTCGGGCATCGGCTGTTCAAGCCGCTTTCCGTACTACATGAACACCTATGGCTTTCACACGATACATGGGCGCGCACCGGCCATCGCAACCGGGCTGCAGCTCTGCCGGCCTGATTTGCTGGTGTGGGTGATCACCGGTGACGGAGATGGCCTCAGTATTGGCACCAATCACCTGGTGCACTGCCTTCGCCGCAACGTCAATGTAAAGATCCTGTTGTTCAACAATCGCATCTACGGCCTCACCAAGGGCCAGTTCTCGCCGACTTCGGAGAAAGGCAAGAAAACCAAGTCGAGCCCGATGGGGAGTATCGAGCAACCGATAAAGCCCTTGTCCATGGCGCTGGCATCGGAAGCGACATTCGTTGCCCGGGCCAGTGCAACAGACGGGAAGAATCTTCAGGAGATCCTGTTGCGCGCGGCATGCCACCGGGGGTCGGCGTTCGTGGAGATCCTGCAGAATTGCAATGTCTTCAACGACGGTGCCTTCGAGTCATTTACTTCGGCAGCAACGCGACAAGACCGCTCGCTCTACCTTCAGCATGGGTCCCCGATGATCTTCGGGGCCAACAGGGATCGCGCCATCCGTCTGCGTGCCGGCTTTCCGGAGATAGTCAGGCTTGACGAGTTTCCGGAAAAAGAGCTTCTGGTATTCAACGAGAGCGCTGCGCACCCGGGCCTGGCATATATGCTGAGCGAACTCGACGAGCAGGCTTTCCCCGTGCCAATGGGTGTCTTCCGGTGTGTTGACCGGAGTTCATTCGATGAATTGCTCGATGAGCAGATTGAAACCGCAGTCGCGAAACGCGGTAAAGGCAAACTTCTCGAATACATCAACTCCGGCGACACATGGAAGGTGACCGCGCCCTAGACAGCTAGCGCGTTGCCGCTACGCCGTGCACAAACTCGAGAGTGTTGCGATCAAAAACCAGGGCCGGGTGTTCATACTGCTCGCAGTTGTACCAGGTGAAAAAGCGCTCGACCGGCCGCTTCATGCTGTCCATGACGATCTGCTCTATGGTCAGTAGCGGCGCACCGACCGCGGAATCAAGCATGGCCGCAAGATGGGAATCAGCAAGAGTTGCGCCTATCAGCTGATGAGCTTCGCCGATCTGGATG
Source organism: Pseudomonadota bacterium (assembly GCA_963204745.1). Lineage (GTDB taxonomy): Bacteria > Pseudomonadota > Gammaproteobacteria > Steroidobacterales > SHZI01. Next base: position 39,901 of record CAUJHF010000041.1, on the reverse strand, counting down.
CCCTGTTTTTCCAGTATTGCCAGTATGGTCATCGAACCGAGGTCGCTTGCCCTGATTTCCGCACGATCTGCCGGGACGTGGGCTTCAACATAGGCGGCAGGCACGCCACGAAAAACACGAACGTAGGAAACCTTGGTCACGCGGTGGCCTACCGGAATCTTCAGGTCAGTTGCAACTCGTGAGTCAGCGTCGATTTCCGAGACGTTGACCATTGTGACCTTGCTTCGCTGTGCGAGACCGCGGGCTGTCCGGATTCGTGCGTGAACGTTTTCCACGCCACCGCGCTCCCGCACGTTCTTAGCAACATAGGTCCCCTTGCCGTGTACGCGGAAGACAAGTTCGTCCTCTACCAGCAGATCGATGGCCTTGCGCGTCGTGATTCGCGAAACCTTGAAGAGCTTCCCGATCTCGTCTTCCGTCGCAATCTTGTCGCCGGGTCCGTACTTGCCGTTCCGGATCCACTCCCGAAGCGTTGTGTATACCCGAACATAGCGAGGAGGCCTGGTCCGGGGGTCGCTGGTGTTCCTGGAGTCCGCGTTCATCGATTCTCAAGCCTCGTCCTGCCGGGCACAGGTCCTGTTCAAGATTGTAACGTCATGACGGCATAACACCCGGATGGCGGACCGGCTTTTCCGTTGGATAACAGTGGTCCACACGCTCAAGGGCTTCCGTGGAGCGGTATTTGATGCAGTCTAGCATGCAGGTGGCCCTCCCCCGGCTCCTGGCCCCCCCCCGGCCGCAGACGACAAGCACGCGGTAGGTTGCATGTTGTCATTATGATATGACGACATATATAATCAGGCTGGCGATCTGCCATCTGGGGTAATTCAAGTGATATACGACCTGATCATTGTCGGCGGCGGTCCGGGCGGGGCCATGGCTGCGCGTTCTGCGGCCCGGGACGGCCTCAAGGTCCTGCTGGTCGAGAAAATGAAAGCCGGGAAGATCACACGTTTCTGCAGCCGGGATTTGCGTCTGGGTGCCGGCGGGTTTTCTTCGGATGCCATCCCGACCGATGTCAGCCTGAAGCGGGTCACCGTGACCATAGAGGTCGGCAGCCATCATCATCGCCTTCACCTGCAGAGCCTGCCACCCGATGCGATTGTCGATTACCGCGGTGAACTGAACCCGGTATTCAACGAGACGCTTGTTTCGCCTTCCGGACGTGCGTTCAGCCGGGATCGTTCCAACCGCGATATCGAAGGCTTTGTTGTCGACAAGGAGCAGTTGCTGATTGGTTTGCTTGCCGATGCGGCTGCATCCGGCTGCGTCATCCGTGACGGGACAAGGTGCCTGTCCATTGCAGACTCGTCCGACGGGGTGCAGCTGCGAGTGACGTCAGATGCCGGCGAAGAGGTGCTCTCTGCCCGGCGGGCAATCATTGCAGACGGTTCTTTTTCCACGCTGGTGGATCAGCTCGGATTCAATGAAGGACGGTCACCGGGGCGTGGACGAATCAAGTTCATGAACCTCATTCTTGATCGGGTGAGGTTCCCGTTTCCGGAATTGCGTCGGGTACGGTTCTGTCTGCCCTCACTGCATAACGGGATCGTAAACATGGGGCCCTGGCCACCGGGACTGTTTCAGATCAGTACTTCCGCAAGCGTCGCAAATGAGGTGAACCTGCAGAGCGTACTGACGACGTTTACCACGAACTCGCCATTTTCCGAGCTGTTTGCGGGGGCAAAGATTGTCGCCAAACAGGCGTGCAACATGGATTTGCGACCGCCCATTCGGGAGGCCGCCAGGGGCAATGTCATCTGTGTCGGTGACAATGCTGCCTTCGCGGAGGTTGCCATCAAGGGCGCAATGGGTTGTGGCTACATGGCCGCCAGGTTCAGCAAGGAGGCGCTTGAAGGACGGGATGGCAATGCGGCCTACAACGATTACTGGCAGCATGCGTTCAATTTCTTCAGTCCACAGTACAACCGTCGGGCCAATGGCGTCCGGAAGATCACCGAGGCGCTGACCGACACCGAGACAGACGATCTCATCGGCTGGATGGAAGATCGCGGAATCACCGGTTTGCCGAATGACGTGATCGTTGAGTATCGCGAACAGCTGGAGCACGATTTGCCTGATATCTGTGGAAAACTGCTTCCCCGGGAAAAGGACCGGGGCGATCGCCAGGCGGTGGCATGAATGACTTTGGTGAATGAACAGTTTCGGCTGGAGGGTTTCTGATGGCGCTCAGGATTACGGATGATTGTCTGAATTGCTTTGCCTGTATTTCAGACTGTCCGAACGGGGCAATCAGTGAAGGGGCTGTGATTCACGTCATTGACCCGGGTCTCTGCACCGAGTGTGTGGGGTCGCATGAAAGCCCGAGATGTATCAAGGTTTGCCCAGCAGACACTGCTATCGAGTGGGATCCGGAGCGGGTCGAAACCCGCGAAACACTGCTTGCCCGCTGGGAGAAGCTGCATCCGGGTGAAACTCCCGTATTGTTCGACAACGAGTGATGAACATAGAAAGCCGATAGCGGGGACCTTGCGATGGGATTATACGTCCTGCGGCGGCTGGCTCTGGCGGTACCAATTCTGTTCGCTGTCATCGTCCTTTCTTTCTGGTTGATGCATGTAGCGCCGGGCGGACCGTTCGATGCCGAACTCATCGACCTTGATCCCAAGGTGGTCGAAAGCATACGTGCGGCGTACAACCTCGATGCACCGGTCTGGAAGCAGTTTGTTGATTACCTTGGCGGCCTGCTGCAAGGTGATCTCGGCCCGTCTCTCATCTATTCGGATCTGCGTGTCAGCCAGATCATTGCGACCGGATTGCCGATAAGTGTGACGATTGGTCTCAGCGCGATAGTCATCGGTTTTGCCGTTGGCGTCGGGTGCGGGGTGGCTGCGGCCCTCCGCCAGAACTCATTCGTGGACTATATCGTCATGGCCATCGCGATGACGGGCGTGGCAATCCCCACCTTTGTCACGGCACCGCTGCTTATCCTGTCGTTCGGCCTTTACCTCGGCTGGTTGCCGATTTCAGGCTGGGGCGGCGGCGATCCGCGGCACCTGATTCTGCCGGTAATTGCCCTGGCGCTGCCGAAAGTTGCCACGCTCGCCCGGATTACGCGCGGTGCGATGCTTGAAGCACTGAATACCGACTATGTGCGTACCGCGCGCGCCAAGGGCCTTCGGGAGTGGAAGGTCGTCAGCAGGCATGTTCTCCGGCCCATGTTGATCCCCGTCGTCAGCTATCTGGGCCCGACCATCGCAACTGTCATGACGGGCTCTGTCGTGATTGAAACGATATTCGGACTGCCGGGTATCGGGCGGGCATTTGTCGAGGGCGCCAGTAATCGTGACTATCCCGTCGTCATGGGTATCGTGATCGTATATGCCGTGTTTATCCAGATTCTGAATCTCCTGGTCGATGTGATTTACGGATATCTCGATCCACGGATTCGCCAAAGCTATGCGCGACCCGAGATGACCACTGCGGGAGCGGGATTTGGCCGCGGAAAGTAGTCCCGACAACCGGCTGGGGACGTCGATCTGGCGGGATGCCGTCTATCGGTTTTCCATCAATCGTGCGGCAATGGTCAGCTTCTGGATCATCATCGTGCTTGCCGTCATGGCAATCGTGGTCCCGATCTGGGGCCCGCACTCCGTCGATGCGGTGTACTGGGACAGCATCCTGATCCCGCCGACGCTTGAGAACCACCATTGGTTCGGGACCGATGCAAACGGCAGGGACATGTTCGTTCGCACCATGTACGGGGCCAGAATTTCGCTGACCATAGGCGTGCTGACGACACTGGTCGCGCTGATCATCGGGGTCACGTACGGTGCCATCGCCGGTTACTTTGGCGGGCGGGTAGATGCGGTCATGATGCGCATGATTGATGTCCTCTACGCAGTTCCTACGCTTTTCCTCGTCATCATTCTGGTCAGTGCCTTTGGAAACAATTTTCTGCTGATTTTTCTCAGCATCGGTGCGGTCGAGTGGATGACCCTCGCACGGATTGTGCGCGGGCAGACTCTGGGAATAAAGCAGAAGGAATACATGGAAGCCGCGCACGCGTTGGGTCTTCCTGCATCCAGGATACTCCTGCAATACATCCTGCCGAACGTGGTTGGCCCCGTGGTTGTATATGTAACGCTGCTCATTCCGGTCAATATCATCGTCGAGAGCTATCTGAGTTTTCTCGGTCTGGGTGTGCAGGAACCATTCACCAGCTGGGGCCGTCTGATTTCTCAGGGCGCTGGTGAAATGGAGGCTGCACCGTGGTTGCTGCTGATGCCGGCAGGGTTCCTCACGCTGACGATGTTCTGCTTCAATTTCATGGGAGATGGATTAAGGGATGCCCTTGATCCGAAAAACCGGTAATGCGGCCACTGTTGCGATGTGAGGACCTGAATGTCCGCTTCAATGTGCGGGGTGGCGTGGTAGATGCTGTCAGCAATGTGCATCTGACTGTCGGCCGGGGCGAGTGCCTGGGTGTTCTGGGCGAGTCCGGGTCAGGCAAATCCCAATGTTTTCTGGCCATCATGGGTCTGCTGTCCCGAAATGGTTCAGCAAGCGGCAGCGTATGGTTTGACGGGCGGGAAATCCTGAACGCTCCCCGCAAGGAGCTGGACAGGATCAGGGGCCGGTCGATTGCCATGGTGTTCCAGGATGCAATGTCCGGACTTACCCCGTTCATGCGTATAGGCGACCAGCTCACCGAAGTGCTCGTCGAGCACATGGGTGTCAGTGAACATGATGCCCGCAAGCGCTCGGTAGAAGTCCTGGAGATCCTCCAGTTTCCCCAGCCACGAAGGCGCCTGAGGATGTACCCGTATGAACTGTCAGGTGGAATGCGACAGCGGGTCATGATTGCACTGGCACTGTTGTGCAAGCCGGAGCTGATCATCGCCGACGAGCCGACCACTGCACTTGATGCCACGATCCAGGCACAGGTGCTCGATTTTCTCGGCGGACTCAAGCGACGTACCGATACGTCTGTCGTGATCATCACGCACGATTTTGGCGTGGCGCTTGAGCTGTGTGACCGGGTCATGGTGATGTATGCAGGGCGGGTTGTTGAAAGCGGTTCAATCGCAGACATCGTGTCACGCCCGCAGCATCCATATACCCAGGCACTGTTTCAGGCGACCCTTGGAATGGATGCGGATCCCGAGCGCGACATTCCCACGATTCCCGGTCAGGCTCCTGACCTGCAGAGATTGCCTGCAGGGTGTGCATTTGCGCCTCGCTGCAGTCAGGCGATACCTCGTTGTCATCAACTGCGACCAGAGCTGAAGAAGAGATTTGATGGCCATATGGCTGCATGCTTTGTCGAGCAGAGGCAGTGAACATGCCACTGCTTGAGGTGGAGAATCTCCGCGTGCACCTGCCCGTCCGGCAGCCACATCTGTTCCGGTCGAGTACTGCGTATCTGCGCGCGGTGGACGGAATCAGCTTCCGGCTCGATGCCGGTGAGACCTTGGGCATCGTGGGCGAATCCGGATGCGGGAAATCCACACTGTGTCGGGCGATCATGCAGTTGACCGGAATCAGCTCCGGCAAGGTTCTCTGGTCAGGCGAGAATCTCCCCGACCTCAGCCAACAGGAAATGGACCGGAAGCGCAGTGAGCTTCAGATGGTTTTCCAGGATCCGACAGCCAGCCTGAACCCGCGCATGACCATTGGCAGTGCGATCGGTGAGCCGTTAACGGTTTTTCGTCCCGACATGGACCAGGGCAGTCGTCTTCAGGCTGTTCAGGAGATGATGCAGGCGGTCGGGCTGCCTCCTGAACTTGCAAACCGCTATCCGCACCAGTTCAGCGGCGGTCAGTGTCAAAGAGTCGCCATTGCGCGGGCGATGATCCTGAAGCCAAAGCTCGTGGTATGTGATGAACCGGTCAGCGCTCTTGATGTCTCCACGCAGGCACAGATCGTGAACCTGCTGAAGAAGCTGCAAAAAAACAGCGGCGCAGCGTTCATATTTGTCAGTCACGATCTTCCGGCGGTGCGCTACATGTGCACGAGAATCATGGTCATGTACCTGGGGAAAGTTGTCGAAATCGCGACGCGGGATGAACTGTTCGAAAACCCGAGACACCCGTACACGCGGGCATTGCTCAGTGCAGTTCGGCATTCCAGGCAAGCAGGGCGGGAAGAGGCCAGGATCGTCCTGGCTGGGGAAGTGCCGTCGCCAATGGATCCTCCAAGCGGTTGCGCCTTTCACACAAGATGTCCGCATGCCTCGCAATGGTGTCGCAAGGAAGCTCCTCTGCTGGATGAGATCAGCGTCGGTCACCAGGTGGCCTGCCACTATTGGAATGACCTCGCAGCAGAGGAGCCGGCTGTCCGGACTGCGAGTCCGGTGTAGCGCTCAGTCCTTGAGCGAAAGGTGGCGGGCCATGTGTGAACCCATGTGGTCTTCCCAGCCCTGGACGCGTTTGCTTACGAGATAGGTCCATGAAGGAACGAATAGCGGAATAACCGGATAAGCAGACAGCGCCAGCTGTTCAGCTTTCTTCAGGTATGCGGCCCTTTCTGCCGGATCATGCATGCGATTTGCAGCCCGGAGCATTTCGTCAAATTCCGGATTGGAGTACTTCGAGTAGTTGCGGGCATTATTGGCTTCCAGCAGATACAGGAATGCTGTGGCGTCTGAATAGGGGGAATAGAATGCAAACCAGCTGACCTCGAAATCGCCATTCCTCATGCTGGTGTCTTTGTTTTCAAATCCGGTTGTCGTCAGCTGTACATCCGCGCCGATTGACCGCCACATCGCCTGCAAGGCAACCGCGACGCGACGAGCATCCTCCAGGTTCTGATAATCCAGCGTGAAGCGAAGCGGCTTGCTGCTGCCGAATCCTGCCGCAGCGAGCAGCTTCTTCGCCTCGTCTAGCCGTTGCGGGTAAGGTTGGTTTTTGAACGGCGCCGGGTTCCGGCCATAGCCGGGCATGGCGGGAGGCACTATGTTGTAGGCCGCCTCACTGCCGTCCTTGAGTATCTTTGTGGCGATAATGCCCCGGTCGATGGCAATCGACAGGGCCTTGCGGACGCGGACGTCCGTGAAGGGCGGCCGCTTCGTGTTGATGATCAGATAGCGAAGCCCGAGTGTCGATGTGTTGTGAAGTTCATCCGGCATGTTCTCTTGCAGCCACGCCAGGCGATTGGGCGGAATGTTGAGGACGACATCAAGCTCGCCAGCGCGGAAGCGCTTCTCGCCAGTGCTCCGGTCGGGGATAGGGTAGTAGTACACCTCATCGATGCTGACCTGGCTTGCGTCCCGGAAATTCGGGTTCTTCGCAAGCTTGTAATAGGTGTTCGGCACCCATTTATCGAGGATATAGGCACCATTGCCGACTATGTTTCCGGGTTTCGTCCAGCTCGATCCGTATTTCTCCACCACATGACGCGGTACAGGTGCTGTCGGGAAGCCGGCAAGAATGTCGGTAAAGTAGGGTGCGGGGTCTTGCAAACTTACCTCCAGCGTCAAGGCGTCTCGCGCCTTGACGCCCAGGGATTCCGGTGCCTTTTCACCCCGGGTGATGGCGACTGCATTCCTTACAGGAAACAAGGTGCCAGCACCGCGTAGCGCATTCTTAGGGTCAACGACCCGCCGCCACGAGTACACAAAATCTTCAGCCGTGATGGGCACGCCGTCAGACCAGCGCAGCCCCTGCCGAATTTTGAACGTATAGGTCAATCCGTCCTCGGATTTGCTCCATGACTCCGACACACCGGGGACCAGTTTCCCGCTTCTGTCCTCTGTGACAAGGCCTTCGAACAATTCGTACATCAGTGCGCCGCCGGAATTGCCGATAACTGCCTGCGGATCCAGTGACCGCAGTTCATTGGCCGTTCCACGGCGCAAAGTGGACTTGTTGTCGGCGGCAGACGCCGGGTTCGCAAGCCAGATACCAATCGCCAGGCCAAGCAGGGCCAGCGGAAGTGCGGCCAGGCTTGTGCCGAAAATGCCCGCTCCGATGCGGTTGGCCGGGATTCTGGTTTTCATCGCTGCAGGATTCCTTGTACTCAATCCGGTTAATGTCTGCATCAGTCTTGCACACACTGTCAGTCGGGAAACCGGAGTATGTCGCGAAGACCGGCGCTGCTCACCTTTGTTGTGCCACTGCGGCGGCAAGGCCGGTACGAAAGCCCGGGTATTTCAGGCTCAAGCCCAGTTCATTTCCGAGGCGGAGACACCGCACCCGTTTGCTCGACAACTTGCGCTGCAGCTCTGCGACATCGTAACGGGTTCTGGCTTCGATCTCACTGATCCGGACAGGACGAGGCAGCCGATTGAGATCGGCTGCCAGGTTGGCAAACTCGGAAGCGCGGTGTGGCTGCTCGTCAACCATGTTGTACACCATGCCCGATTCGCCTTTTCCCCATGCCGCGATAAAGCCCGCAACGAGATCATCCACATGGATGCGATTGACCCAGGGGTCACGGCCTTCTATCAATGTGTACTGCCCGTTTGCCAGCAGATGCTTCAGGGTCCGGTCGGGACCGTAAATGCCCGTAATGCGGCAAATGCGGGTTGGTATCCCGCTCATTCCGGCCTCGACGACGCAATGTTCCGCGGCGAAACGATCCGGATCGCCGGTATTGTTCGACGAGATTGCCGTCGTCTCATCGACCCATTCGCCGCCGCAGTCGCCGTAGACGGAGCTGCTGCTGGCGTACAGGAAGGCTTCGAGCAAGGCGTTTCTGGTTGCAGCCAGAACGGCAGGGAGCGGATCATCGGCCTTTTGTGGGGGCACGAAGTAGGCAACCACCGACGGCGACAGTTTGCCCAGTACGGAGAGGAAATCCGGTTCCGAAAGGTCGCCGGCCAGGGGCTGAATGCCCGCGCGCCTCAGTTCGGGGTCGTGCTCGGCACGGCGCGAGACCCCGACGACCCGAAAGCCTCGCTCCAGCAGAGGCCGGGCAAGGCGTATTCCGGTGTAGCCGCAACCGATGAGAAGAGCGGTTTTTCCTGAGTCACTCACTGGCACCCCGGCCCGGATGCGGACCCATCAATTTTCGGCTCCAGTAGCCAAGCTGAATGCTGTCGCAAAGAAGCATGCAGTATGCAAGTCCGGACAGGCATTGTTATGTTAGCATAACAACATGTTGATCGTAAATTGGACCAGGTTGGTGTAGCATTTTTTGCGTTTTTCCTGTTCCATAGAACTGCCCCGCCAGGAGCGAACGAAGTGATGAAGGCAGCGAGTTTCTTGCTTGGATTTCTGACTATCGGGGCAACCCTGTTCGTTGCCGGATGTGGCGGTCAGCCCACACCCTCCGGGAACAGCGGCGAGACGAGTATCGGCGTCCTTCTCGTCGCGCATGGTTCGAAATCTTCGACATGGGTGCACATGATCGAAGACCTGGCGCAGCAGCTGCGGGAGCCGATTCTGGCGAAGCCGGGAGTCAAGTCAATCCGGTTGGCCTTCATTGAAGAAACGAGCCCTGATATAGCCACTGAAATGAGGGCCTTCGATGCCGAAGGGCTGGACGAAGTGGTAGTGGTGCCTCTTTTGCTTGCCCAGGAGTCAACTCTGACCAATACCTACCTGCAGTTTCTGACGGGTATGAGATCCGAGGCGAAAGTCATCAAGCAGCTGAAGAATGAAGGCTTCGACATCTATTACCCGAAGGCGCGGGTCAGCATGACGCCTGTGCTCGGCGAGATTCTGAAAAAGAACGTCCTGCGTCGTGTAGATGCCCTGCGCGGCACCGACAGTGGTGCTGACATGGGCGTTCTCCTGGTGGGTTACGGCGACCAGGTATTCGGACAACAGATGGAAGAGCTGATGGAGGGGATCGGTCGATACCTGAAGATCAAGACTGAAATGGATACCGTTGCATATGCCTTCTGCGGAAAGCTTACCGATTATTCCGGGGCTCCGGTCGTAGAGGCGATCAACGAAGTGCTCGAACTGGAAGATGAGGTCCTGGTTGTCCCCGTGCTGCTGGGCGTCGACGAAATGCTGCAGCGGGATACGATCCAGGCGGCAGTCAACGCGGCCGAGACAGCCTCCAGGGTTCGCTACAAGCAGGATGCCGTACTTCCGGACCCCGTGGTAAACGAGTGGGTCGTCGAGAAGGTGCAGGAAGCCGTACAACGCATACAGGACGCAGGTGGCAAGACCGTTCCGTCGCCAGTACGGAGTTGCAAGCCGGATTGCTGATGGTGAGTGCTGCCGCCAACCTCCGCTTGCCGTGGCAGAAGCTCGGCCTCACGGCACTGGCTGCGGTTGCCTATGTTTTCTTCTGGGTAAACGGTCCGCTCCAGGAACCGCAGCCGGTTTTCGAATTTCAGGAACACATGTCCGGCTTTGCGGAGCCGATACGCTTCGGCGACGAGACCCAGACGAGCCGCTTTGGTCTCACGGCAGCCCGGGAGGAGCATCCCTACTATCGCATCATGACAGCAAAGCAGCGCGTGCCACGGTTGTTCGCAGTCATCGGCGATGCACGCACCAACCCGGGACTTGGTGCCGATGTGGCGGCCATGGTTCTCAGTGGGGCGAAGGCTGTGGCTGCAAACCCGGAAAATGTTGTCCTGAAGACAGCGCTCGACATGTACTACGCCGAAGAACAGGATGCCGCCGGCAATGTTGTACAGCTCTACCTGGAAAACACGGGTCTCAACAAGGATGTGAAGGGTTACGCAGGTCCGATCGATGTCGGAGTGACCGTGGGGATGGATGGACACATACGATCGGTCCGGCATTTGCGATCCATGGAAACAACCAGCTATCTTGCCGATATTGAGAAGGCCGGCTTTTATGGCCAGTTTGAGAACATGCCGCTGGATGGCCAGTCCTATGAGGTGGACTTTGTCAGTGGCGCCTCTCTGACCAGCGAAGGAATCGCCCGTTCGGTGAGCAAGCTTGTCAGTGTTGCCCGCGAATCCCCCCTTGAGGTCTACGTCGATACACAGGCGACCGGCTTTGACGTGAAAGCGGTTCCGCCAAGTACATGGATTCTGTACGCGGCTCTGATCGGTGCGCTGTTTCTCGGGGTACGGTTGAGGCGGGTGCGCCAGTCCAGGCGCCTGAGTCTCGCCCTTGCAGTGTTGAGTATTCTCTATCTGGGCTTTTACGCGAACAACTCGTTCACCTATGTGACATTTCTGCAGCCATTCCTCGGAACCGGCTGGTCCTACCTCCTCGGTGCCTATGCAACGATGGTGCTGGCGGGCGCCATATGGGATGGCAATTCTTACTGTCGCCACGTTTGTCCTTACGGTAATGTCCAGCGACTGCTCACGCGCATCATGCCCTTCAGGGGCAAGCTGCCGGTGTCGAACCGGGTGCTCGACGGCCTGCGTTGGGCAATAGCTGTTGCCTTGTGCATCGGGATCATCTCCGGATTGCGGGACTGGGCCAGCTATGAACTCTTCCCCGATCTGTTCGGCATCGAAGTGCTGGATTCGATGTGGTTCTGGCTGTCGTTGGCTGTCGTTCTGGCGTCCGCCTACTACCCGATGTTGTGGTGCCGGATGCTGTGTCCGACTGGCGCCATCCTCGACGGTGTTGCCTCGGCTGCGCGAGCTCGCAAGGTGCGCGGCCCGGTGCGATCATCAGCCCTTGCCGGGATACCGGTCACCACGGAGCAGACGCCTGGCTGACAAGCGTCGTGCCGATTGATGCAGAAGCCCAACTACCCAAGGAGAATCAGATGTTCAGGTCCCTCATGCTAGTGATCAGTGCCGTATCAGCGACCCTGATCCTTGCAGCGTGTCAGCAAAAGGCGGAACAGTCACCTGCGGCGGCGAGCGAGAGCCAGCACAAGATCGGCGTTCTGCTGGTAAATCATGGCTCCCGGCAGAAAGCCTGGCGGGACATGCTGATAGATGTTGAAAAAGCAGTCGACGACCGGCTGCTTGCGTTACCCAACGTCAAAGCCGTTCGTACTGCGTACAACGAGTACAACGAACCATCAGTCGCAGCGCAGATGAAGGCATTCGACGACGAGGGTTTCGACGAGGTTATCGTACTGCCGCTCTTTCTGACTGTCGGCGGGCACACCAACTCGGATATCCCGAACCTGGTTGGTCTCAAGAACGATCCAAAAGCGCTCGAAGCACTTCCGAAGGACGGCGTGCCGGTCTACCGTCCCAGGGCGCGGGTGACCTTGCTGGAGACTATCGACTCCACCGAGTTCCTGAAGGCCAATATCCTGCGTCGTACCAAGGCGCTTCTGAAGGATGACGACGGCAGCAAGTACGGCGTCACACTTGCCGCCTACGGCGACGACAAGTTCAACCAGCAGTGGGAGGCGCTGATGAGCGAAATCGGCAAGCACCTGCAAGAGAATGTCGGTATCGGTGCCATCAATTACGCATGGAGCGGACACCTGGTCAACTACTCGAGCGATCCGACGCGAAAGGCGGTCAACCAGATGTTGGCCGAGAAAAAGAAAGACATCGTGATCTCTGTCTACGTGGCGTACGACAAGAAGTTCCAGACAGACGTTATCGGTGGCGGCATCAAGCAATCGGATCGTCCGCAGGACGTACTCTACAATGAGCCTGAGGCCATTCTGCCTGACGAAAACCTGAACAACTGGGTGGTGGATACGATCAGGGAAAGCATGTCGTCCGGTCGACTGGCAGCCATCAACGCCGGCACCTGAAGCCCCCGCCAACGGAGCCCGCTCCGAGGGCTCACGCTATCCCGAAGCGACAAGGCGGACGCAGTTGCGAACTGCGTCCGCCTTGCCTTGTCGGGCGGACCTACTGGTAATTCTCGCCGAAACGTACCGTGGCGCTGATGCCGTAGGTGCGTTCGCGCGGGTAGGTTACCGAGAAGCGGAACGGCACGAAGTCGTCAAAGTTTGGCCGCGGTCCCTGATCGACGTACGGGGCGTACTGGTTGTCCGTATTGGCGAGATAGATATCACGGAAAGCGGCAGTGGGGTGACCATCATCGAACAGGTTGCGGGCCCAGAGCTCCACGGTATACCGGTCTGACTTCAGGCCCAGCTTGGCGTTCACGTAGCTGTGGGCCGGTAGCCAGTTCTGGTTGTCATTGCCCGTATATACATCGCTCTGATAGCTGATGTCGCCGCGTGTGTACCAGTTCCACTCACCCGTCAGTGGCCGGTCGTAGCTCAAGGATGCGCTGCTCATCCACTCCGGCTGGCGCAGCAGGGTATTCCCGGAAACGTCACCGGAGCGGCTGTTGCAGTCCTCGAACCACGCCTTGCGCTCGTCGGCAGTTGCCGGTGGTGTACCGCAGTCGGCCCGGAAGGTGGGGAACTGCGCGTAGGTATCCTGCCGGGCATTATCCAGTTCGGCATCCACCCAGCCGAGAGTCGCTGTTGCGGTAAGAAACTCCGTAACATTGAACGCGGCCGAGACCTCTGCACCGAGGACCGTGGCATCACCGGCATTGACGTTGACACCGACCGTTTGCTCCAGGCGCTCCCCGGAGGCCGGGTCCCGGTCGATCAACTGCCGCAGCACGATCTGTCGCCAGTCATTCAGGTATACGGAAACGTCCAGGCTGAGGCGCCGGTCGAACAAATAACCCTTGGCACCAATCTCGTAGGCCGTCATCGTCTCGGGCTCATAGGTGTTGACGATGAGGGCGCTGCCCGCAACAGCCAGTTTGGGTGTCAGCAGCAGCAGGCCGCCCGGCTTTTCACCGTAGGCGATTGATCCATAGACCATCCAGTCATCGGTGGCCTGGAAGTTCAGCCCCACCCGTCCGGTCCACATTTCGAAGCGGCTGTTGCCGGTCGGGCTGCAGATGAGATCGCTGTCGTCGTTCGCCGGCGTGGCTCCGGGGGCACAGGTACTCAGTGATTCGACCACCCTGGTGTCAAACAGGTCGTCGCCGCAGGGGTTGGCAATCAGGACAGTCGGATTGTCGGGATCCGGTACCGCATAGCCCCTGGGAGAGCAGAGCGCGTACGCGTTGATGCGGATATCCCGTGTTTCCTGGGAGAGCCGCAGCTCACCGCGGGCGGTCAGCCGATCAGTCAGGTCGTAATCCAGACCGGTGAACAGGGCCCAGCCCTCCGTTTCCCGGTCTTCGGTTACACGACGGAGCGGATCGAGACCGCCATCCGGGTTGTAGCCGGCCGTGAACGGGTCGTCGGCGAACATGTTGTAGAAGATGGCTGTGCCGATGGCCAGATCGGGCGCGCCCGGGTCGAACGGCGGCAAACCAATGGCTGGCACCCCTGACGGCCAGTTTGGTGGCGGCACCGTGGCGACGTTTTTGCCATCGTGTTCTTCCAGCTTGACCTGGTACCAGTAGGCACCGCCGGTATAGCGCAAGCGCTGGTCGGACGGGCTGGTGAAGCGCAGTTCCTGACTGAGCTCCTCGGATTTCGAGCCAGGCTCCAGGTCGACCAGGCCGGAGAAAAAGCGGAGGTTCGCCGGGGTGGGCACACCGTTGTCAGTGCATGAATTCGGAACCCTCGCGCCTTCCTGCACGGCAGGGGAGCAGTACAGGAACGACTGGCTGTCGCCCAGTCCACGGGCGAAATCATGTCGGGCATGCTCCTTGGTAACGGAGTATCCCGTCAGCGAGGACAGGGTTCCGCGCTCGTAAAGATCCCAGTCGACCTTCACGTTGAACCGGTCCAGTTTCCGCTCTTCACCGGTGGCCCCGGCGGGTCTGGGAATGGCATCACTGCCATTGAGTCCGGGGATGGATTCGATTTCCGGAATCTTGCCGCAGTAATTGAGGAATCTGACGCCGGCCTGGACCGGATAATCAGTGGTGTCTGCCGGCGCTTCGACCTTGTCTTCACAGTTGGCCGGCAGGCTGACGGTTGGGGAACCGTCGAGGTCGTCGTTGGACTTGTAGTAGCTCAGCGCCACCTCGAGATCGTCGGTCGGCAGCCAGAGCAGGCTGCTCTGCAGGCTGCGGTAGCGGTAGCCGCCGATGTCGATATCCGACAGGGAATTGTCGTAGGAGCCGTCCCACTCGTCGTACAGGACGGAGGCGCGGCCGAGCAGTGTCGGGCCGAGCAGCGGCCCGGACATGCTGAGCAATCCTTTCATCTTGCCGTCATTGCCGGCTTCGATGGTGGCCTTGCCCTCGAAGACGTCGCCGGGGCGTTTCGTCACATAGTTGATGGCACCGCTGAAGGCATTGCGGCCGTACAAGGCGCTCTGCGGGCCCTTGACGACCTCAATACGGGCAATATCGATCTGGCTGAAGTTCAGGCCCTCGCGGCCCGAGACGTAGACGCCATCGACAAATATGGCAGCGTTGTTCTCGCCGAAAATATCTGTAGGAACGACGCCGCGAATCACCGGCGTCGGCAGGGTTTCGCCGAAGGCATTAAAGAATGACAGTCCGGGGGTCTGTTCGGCCAGATCGGTGAGATTGTTAATGCCCGCCGCTGCAATGCCGGCTTCGTCGAAGGTCGTGATGGCGAGGGGAACTTCTTTCAGGTTTTCCTCGACCTTGCGGCTCGTGACGACGATTTCCTGGATCGCAAGACCGTTACCGGCAGTGTCCTGGGCCTGCACCGGGGTATTGCCGAGCGCCAGGATCGCGAGCGCCGCTCCGCCAACGCTGGTGCGCAAGATGCTGCGACCGACCCTGCGTTTGGATGCGCTCATGGTGCAGAGTGCTCGTCGCAGCATGGCTGCCGCCAGCAGCAACAGGCCCCACAGATCCATGGCGCCGGCTCCGCCAACACTTCCGGTCACAGTGACCAGCGGGTTGACGGTGATGTCGACGGTGCCGATGGCCGGATCAAGGTCGCCATCGCGCACGGTTACCTGGCAACTGTCGCTGCCGCTGTATCCGTCTGCCGGGACATACACGAGCCTGCCAGTCACGTTGGCGGGGCTGACAGTACAGGTACCGTGCACAGCCTGCGTGCTGACAGTAACTTCATGTTGACTCGCCGCACCGTTCCCCAGTTGTACGAACTGCCCGATGGCGTACGCCGCGGAGGCATGGTCCTGGTCGGCCGAGATGGCCCAGATCGTGATCGCCGGTTGCCAGTCATCGATCGTCACCGTGACCTCAGCCGAGTCAGTCTCGCCGTCGTTATCAGTGATCGTGTAGCTGAAGGTGTCGACGCCGGTGAAGAAGGCGGCGTCCGTAATCCGGTAGCTGATGGTCGTGCCGGAGACCGTGACCGCAGCATGCTGGGCCGCTGCCGTAATACTGACGGTCGCAGGAAAATTACCGAGGCTGCCACCGGTTCCGGGCGCGACAAATGTGCCGGTCAGGTCCAGCGGTGCAGTGGCCCGCGTGTTGATGGTGATGGCGCCAGCCATCGCCACCGGTGTCAGTGCAGACACATTGATCGCCAGTGACACGGTGGCCGTATCGCTGTTTACGCCATCAGTCACGGCATACACAAAGCTGTCGTTGCCGCTGGCACCGACGTCTGCCGTATAGGTAATTGCAATATTGGCCTGGTTGCCCTGGCTGCCGGGAGCTCCATTGACCAGGATGGTCGCGGTACCCTGTGCGGGCGGCGTAGTGATGGTCACGGTCACGGGATCATTGAAGCCGGTGTCGTTGGCCAGCACGTCGACGCTGACGGCAGTGCCTGGCGGCGCATTCACCGGTCCGTCATCATTCGCCACGATACCGATGCCGCTGAAATATCCGCTGGTCCAGCTGTTGCAGCTGATGGTTGCACCGGGGTCACTGCCGCAGGCCACGGGCGGACCAAAGGTCTGGTATTCCTGTACATCAAAGCCGGCGACCGTGACCACCTGCCCCGATGCATTGGTGGATACCTTGAGGAGCAGCTGGTCCCAGCCCACATCCTCGGCGGTGACATTGCCGGCGCCGGGTGCCTGGTTGGGCGGAATCAACCGCGGCGCAAACGACACCACGCTGTCATGACAGTCGTTGTTGCCGCCGGTATCCACGCAGGCGAGATTCACCAGGGTACCGGTGGTCCGCGCGCCAGTATTGCTTTCGAGGGAGCCGATACCGGCAGTTGTGGTTCCGGACCAGCGATCCGGATCGCTGACGGCACCGCTGAATGAAGCCCGGCAATCCATCGAGCCGAACAGCTGTCCGGCGCAGGGCACGGCTTCCGGTTCAGTGGGGCTGTTGAAAGTGAGCAGGGTGGGGAAGCCCTCGGAGCCGATGACGTAGTCATAGCCGCCGAAGGCATTGGCGGTGGCGCTGCTAACCGCATTGGGCGCAAGCACCTGGGTCATGCTTGTGTACTTGTCCACGACTTTGTCGCCGGTGTAGCGAACAACATCGCCGCCGAGCGGCGAGCCAAGCGTCAGGGTGAAGCTGATACGGTCATCCGTCCCGGCAGGCGTGTCATTGTCATCAATGGTCAGCGTTCCGCTGATCACCTGGCGGATCTGGCCGCTGTCGTGTGTGGGGACGTAAGTTGTGGAGAAGGCTGCCGGGGTCTGGTTGTAGTCGTAGTAGTAGATCTGGCTGTAGGGGCCGGTGATCTCGCCACTGCCCGGGGCGCTCGGGTAGCTGCTCGGGCCGCTGTCGTACATGCAGTTTTCGCCAAGACTGACCGTAGTCGTGAGCAACTGCAGGCAGGCCTGCTCGGTCGGACCGAGATTGCCGGCCACCGGTGTCGTCGTAGTGGCAGCGATCGATGGGGCTGCGGTGATAAGGCAGCCAGCCATCAGCAGTTCGATGATGGCTGCGCGGCGTATTGCGCTCTTCATGGACAACAATCCCCCTGTATTTTTGCAGCTGATTCCGGTGTCGCCCGGATTACCCCCACGACTTGTCACAAGGGACAAGGCCGCATGTTGATATAATAACATGACGACTAAAGCAATTAACAAATCCGGAAATCCGGTGTTCTGCGCAGCCGGGAACCTGCTTGCAGTGGCGGGCCGCTTGTTTTGCAGTGCAGTCTATCGGGCGCCCCGATTCGGCGGTGCGCCGCGCAGAAAACTGACGATCCCGGCGCGCTGCAACTGAAACTCGGTCGGGAACCAGAACTTCTGGCCGGAACGGATCCAGTTGGCCAGAAACCAGTCCGGTACCCCACGTTGCTCAAAGTATCCGAGTTCCGTCGCATAGGGACCGGATAGCGGACCCGTCGACAGGGGTTCCCAATTGCGTGGCAGGTGAAAGCCCATCCGGGCGCCGCGTTTGAGGTAGCGGAAGCGTCCGCCGATGAAGGCCGAGATGCAGGCGCTGGAACATTCGCGGCTGGTATAGGTATCGAGTCCGTGCGCGATGATGAGGTCGCGCAGACGTACACCTTCTGACAGCGCACCTCCGCCGCTGTTCAGGCGGATACGCCGTACATCCGGGTTGCTGGCCAGCAATCCGGCAACCGCTTTGCTTACGCCAAACCCGAGCCCGCCGTTCACCTCTATTTCGCGGGCACCTGGCAGCAAGGCGACCTGGTATTCATAGGGGCCAAGCGCCCAGGCAACGCGCGCGGCCAGGACCTGCTCGGCGCCGGCGACCAGCCCGCGTGTCGCGATCAGCAGCGTGAACAGTACTGCGACGACCTGGGTGAGCCGTGCGGTGAGAACCCTGTCGGTGGTGCGCAGGGTGCGGTCGGTTGCCTGCCAGAGTCCGACCATCTGCCAGAGCGGGATCAGTGCGGTTTGCAGGATCACGAGACCGAGTATTGCGGTATAGCTGGCGGCAGAGTCGCCGCTGCTTATGCCGCTCGTGTGCGCGATCCACGGAACCAGCCAGAACAGCAACAGCGTGAGTGCCACGCAATTTATCCACCAGCTGATGCTGAGGCGCAATTCACCGCGCCAGTGGCGGGCGATCCAGGCGAACAGGAACATCCGCTGTATCTTCTTAGTGTCCGAAGCCTGCCGGCTCCAGGGACTTTGCTTCAGCGGGGTCAAAGCGTATCGGTCGTCCGGCCCGGTTCCAGACCACGAAGGCGCCGATACCGATCAGCAAATTGGCCACGCCGGTGAGAATGATCGGACCGGAAATCATCCAGTGATCGAACAGGTAACCGCCGGCAAGGCTTGTAAACAGGATGCCGGCCGCACCGCACAGGCCCGCAAAGCCGATCACCGACCCGCGCACATCGATGGGCGTTTCCTGGCCAAGCAAAGCGGTGACGGTGAGTATCACGCCCATCTGTCCGATGCCGACCAGCGAACAGGCCATATAGCCCAGTGGTGTAAATGGCTGTGTTTGCATGCCGAGCAGCGTGTAGCCCAGGCCTGCAACAAGCAGGGCAACCATCACGCTGGTCAGGCGGTGAAAGCGGTCGATCGAGATGCCGATGAACGGCGCAGAGAGGAGCGATGAGCCCTGGATGATGGCCAGCATGATGCCGGCACTTTTCAGCGCTTCCGCACCGCTCATGCCTTCGTCACGGCCAAGCTGTTGCAGCCACAAAGAGACAAACGTGACCACCAGTGTCAGGTCAGCACGGCCTACGCCGGAGCCCGCGTAACAGATGATCAGGCGTGGATTCAGCCGGCCCTCGCGCAGCCCGATCTGCAGGGTCTTTATCAGGCCGACCTTGCTGCGTTTGCCGGTAGGCGTGCCGCCTTTCAGGCCCAGTTGCATGATGATGGCAGTGACAATGCAGATCGCGGCCACCGTGAGCAGCATGTAGCGCCCTGCATCTGCACCGTCGAAGCCATTGTCCTTGAGGACGGCCGGTATCTTCGAGCCCAGCAGGATTGCGAGCCCGACGCCGAGTCCGTTCAGCAGGCCGGTTGCGCCCGACAGCTTGCCGCGCGAAGTTTCCGCCGGGTAATCGGCGGCAGTGACGGCAATCATCGCGCCGACAGCGGTAACGCCGATGGCGTAGACGAAGCGGTACATGTACAGGTCCTGCTCACTGGTCGCGAACCCGTAGAGGCCGAAGCCGATGCCCGCGATGAACGCGCCCGTCGCATAGATTGGCCTCCGGCCGAAGCGGTCCGACAGGCCGCTGACAAAGCCGATCAGGCAGAGCGCGACGATCTCCTGCATCGTGGACAGGAATCCGGTCAGCCGGCCCTGCTCTTCCAGCGGGATACCGACGATCTCGTTCAGTACATAGGGTTGCGTGAAGCTGAGAAAGCTCACGATCGGCATGACGATGAAACTGACGTACAGATAGGTGGATGCATTCAGGCCGGTGATGCCCCGTGCAAATTCGATGGGGCCGAGGCGAAATCTGCCAGCAGATGCGGGCGGGGGCGGCTGGCTCAAGCTGAAATCCTTTTACATGCCTGCACGGCCTGGCCCAGTGCCGCCGTGCTCTTCCTGTGCAGCTGCGCACCCGGGGGGATGCAGCTGCGCACTCTGGCCGGACCAGCGTTTCCAGTCAACCTGGGGCCCCGATTCAACGGTCTCCGAGCAGCAATCGGCAGGCTGCCTCTGGCGGCCGGTCGACGGCTCTGGCACCGTAGCCCATGCATGCGCCGTACCCAGCCCATCATTGGCGTAATCTCGGACCGCCGCACCCTCGGGCACCATGCCTTCCAGGTGCAGGGGGAGAAGTATCTGCGCGCCGTCGTGACTGGTTCGGGGGGGTTGCCGCTGGGCATACCGTGTCTTGGTGCCGGTTTTGACTCGCCTGGTATTCTGGACGCGCTCGACGGGCTGCTGCTGACCGGTTCACCATCCAACGTGGAACCCCGTCACTATGGCGGTGCAGCGAGCGGCGAAGGGACGATGCATGATGCGGAGCGTGACTTGCTCGCCTTCGCTTTGATCCCCGCTGCGATTCGCGCCGGGCTCCCGCTGCTGGCCATTTGCCGCGGCTTCCAGGAACTGAACGTGGCCTTTGGCGGCAGCCTCCATCAGGAGGTGCACGCCCTGCCTGGCCTCGGCAGGCATCGCGAGGACAAGGCTGAACCCGTGGAAGTCCAGTATGCACCTGCCCATGAAGTGCGATTTACAGCCGGCGGGTTGCTGGCGCAGATCACCGGACGCGATTCGGCCCGGGTGAACTCCCTGCATGGCCAGGGTATAGACCGGCTCGGTGACGGACTGTTGGTCGATGCGGTGGCACCGGATGGCCTGATTGAGGCCATCGTCGTGGCCGATGCACCGGGATTTGCACTGGGTGTGCAGTGGCACCCCGAGTGGCGCCTGCAGGAAAGTGAAGTGTCGATGGCAATTTTTCAGGCGTTTGGCGACGCCTGTCGGAGTTATCGGTCATGAGTACAGGAAAGGACGAAAGCATGGGTGAAGACCAGCTGCGGCAGTGGCTGATCGACCACAAGATCGATGAAGTCGAGGCGGTGGTACCCGATATGGCGGGCGTGGCGCGCGGCAAGTATATGCCGGCCCGGAAGTTTACCGAGCAGGGCGGGATGCGTCTGCCCGAGTCGGTGTTCATCCAGTCGGTGACCGGTGAATATATCGACGACTATCTTGAGGAGAATGTCGTCGATCCTGTCGATCGCGACATGATCACCAAACCCGATCTGGACACGCTGCGTCTGGTCCCCTGGGGAGATGAGCCGACCTGCTGCGTTATTCACGATTGCTACACGCAGGAAAAAGAGCCGATCGACATCGCGCCGCGCCAGGTGCTTCGGCGCATCGTGCAGATGTTTCATGCGCAGGGACTGGTGCCCGTCGTCGCCCCGGAGATCGAGTTTTATCTGGTCAAGCGCAACACTGACCCCGACTATCCGCTGGAGCCGCCCGTCGGCCGCTCCGGGCGCAAGGAAACCGTACGCCAGCCATACAGCATGGACGCGGTAGATGAGTTCGAGCCCTTCATACAGGATATCTACGACTATTGTGAAGTACAGCGCCTGCATGTAGACAACCTGGCGCACGAGACGGGTACCGCACAGCTGGAGATAAACTTCCAGCATGGTGACCCGGTCGAGCTTTCCGACCAGATGTTCCTGTTCAAGCGCACCGTGCGCGAGACGGCCATGCGTCACGACATCTATGCCACTTTCATGGCCAAGCCGATGGAGCACGAGCCCGGCAGTTCGATGCACTGGCACATCAGCCTGCGCCGGGCCGCCGACGGCTCCAATGCTTTTTCGAACCCCGATGGTTCCGAGAGCGAGCTGTTCCGGCAGTTCATCGGCGGCATCCAGAAATATGGACCTGAGACCACGCTGCTTAGCGCACCCTATGTCAATTCCTACAGGCGCTTCACGCGTCATCTTTCAGCGCCGATAAACCTGCAGTGGGGTTACGACAACCGCACGGTGGGTCTGCGCGTACCGCACTCCGACCCGGATAACCGGCGTATCGAAAATCGCCTGGCAGGCGCGGATGTGAACCCCTACCTCGCTATTGCCGCGTCGCTGGCCTGCGGCCTGCTCGGCCTTGAGGAGCGTCTGCAGCCGGGCGAACCAGAGGCGGGGAGCGCCTACAACAGGCCGTTTGCACTGCCGGGCAGCCTGTCCGATGCGCTGCGACGTCTGGAAAACAGTGAGCGCTTGCGGCCGCTGCTCGGCGACCGCTTCATCAAGATCTACACCGCCATGAAACGGCAGGAGTATCAGGCCTTCTTCGAGGTGATCAGCCCATGGGAACGCGAATACCTGCTGCTCAACGTATGAACACCAAAGATCTTCAGCGCTGGCAGCAACTCGACCGCGAGCACTTCCTGCATCCGTTTACGGATCACCGCGAACTGGCGACACGCGGCACGCGGGTCATCACCCGGGCCGAAGGGGCCTATCTGTGGGACGCCAGCGGTCATCGGTTGCTGGACGCGATGTCCGGTCTCTGGTGCGTCAACCTCGGTTATGGCCGGCAGGAACTGGTTGCAGCTGCCACGCACCAGCTGGAAACACTGCCGTACTACAACAGTTTCTTCCAGTGTACTCATCCGCCGGCGATCGAGCTGGCTGCCGATCTCTGCGCCATCGCCCCGCCGGGTTTCAACCGCGTGTTTTTCACGAACTCCGGCTCGGAAGCCAACGACACCGTCATCCGGCTGGTACGTTACTACTGGTCGTTGCTCGGCAAGCCGGACAAGCAGGTGATCATCGCCCGGCGAAATGCCTATCACGGCAGTACTGTAGGTGCGGCAAGCCTGTGCGGTATGCCATGGATGCATGCGCAGGCCGGGCTCCCGATCCCGGGGATCGTACATATCGAGGAGCCTTACTGGTTTGGCCAGAATGATATCGAGGATCCCGAGGAGTTTGGCCGGCATGTGGCCGGTCAGCTGGCTGCCACCATCGAAAAGATCGGTGTCGACAAGGTAGCGGCGTTCATTGCCGAACCGGTGCAGGGTGCGGGCGGGGCAATCATTCCGCCGGCCAGTTACTGGCCCGAGATCCAGCGTATCTGCGACGAGTACGGGATCCTGCTGGTCACTGATGAAGTGATCACCGGTTTTGGCCGCCTCGGGCAGTGGTTCGGGAGCCAGCACTTCGGCATCCGGCCTGACCTGATGTCCTTTGCCAAGGGGGTGACCTGCGGCTATCAGCCGCTGGGCGGTGTCATGGTCGGTGATCGTATTGCGGAGATTCTGGTAGCGCAGGGCGGTGAGTTCTTTCACGGCTTCACGTACTCGGGTCATCCGGTCGCGTGTGCCGTTGCGCGCGCAACCCTGCGCGTGTTGCGTGAAGAGCGGGTCATAGAGCATCTGGCGGCAGACCTGATTCCGGGATTCAGCAGCCGCTGGCAAAAACTCGGTACACATCCGCTGGTCGGTGAGGTGCGCTCGGTCGGGCTGATCGGTGCGCTCGAACTGGTAAGCAACAGGACCGTGCGGCAGAGGTTTCCCAGGGAACTGAAAGCCGGTGAGCGTTGCCGCGATTTCTCGATCGAACAGGGGCTGGTGATGCGGGCCGTGGGTGACACCATGATCGTTGCGCCGCCCTTCATCCTGACCACGACCCAGCTTGATGAACTGGTGGACAAGGCATGGCAGGCGCTGGACCTGACGCAGCAGGCGCTGGGTGCGGCAGCAGGCGCGTGATTGCGGAGGCTCATCCCTCGTCATGGTATGTCGCGACTGCGCGCGGGCTGGTTGAACATCAGCCACTGAACGGTGCTGTGAGTGCAGATGTCTGCGTGGTTGGTGCCGGCTATACCGGTCTGTCTGCCGCCCTTCATCTCGCCGGGCGCGGCTATTCGGTGGTCGTACTCGAGGCGCAGCGTGTCGGCTGGGGTGCATCGGGCCGCAACGGCGGGCAGATCGGGACCGGTCAGCGTTGCGATGAAGCCTGGCTGGAAGCGCGTTTCGGCCGGGACACTGCCCGGCACCTGTTCCGGCTTGCCGAGGAATCAAAGGCGCTGGTCAATGCGCTCATCACGAAGCATGCGATCGATTGTGAGCCGGGGGCGGGCCAGCTGCTCTGTGCCGCGAAACCGTCACACCTGGATGCGCTGAAGCGCCGCGCGGAGAAGCTTGCCAGTGACTACGACTATCCGCACCAGCGCTGCCTGTCGAAGACCAGGCTTGCCGACATGCTCGGCAGTTCCGTGTACTGCGGTGCCAGTCTCGATACGCGAGCGGCGCACCTCCATCCGCTGAACTACGCACTGGGGCTCGCCCGCGCCTGCATTGAAGCCGGGGTAAGGATTTTCGAGCAGTCTGCGGTGAGCGGCTACAGCGGCAGCGGGCCGGTAACGGCTAAAACGGCTGGTGGTGAGGTACAGGCCCGGTTCATGGTGCTGGCCTGCAATGCGCACCTCGATAAACTCGAGCCGCGGCTCGCCGCGACGATCATGCCGATCAACAACTTCCTCGTGGCGACGGCGCCGCTTGGTGAAAAGCGTTGCCGTGAACTGATCCGCGACCCGGTTGTCGTTCACGACACCTTGTTTGTGCTGAACTACTTTCGACTGTCGGCCGATGGTCGCCTGATCTTTGGTGGCGGCGAGAGTTACAGGCGGCGCTTCCCCGCTGATATCGGCAGCTTCGTGCGCCCGCATGTGCTGCGCATATTTCCGCAACTCGGTGATGTGGGGATCGAGTACGCCTGGGGCGGACGGCTCGCGATCACGATGAACCGTATGCCTCACTTCGGGCGTCTGGGATCGGGTATCTACTTTGCGCAGGGGTACTCAGGGCACGGTGTGGCGATGGCCACTCTTGCCGGTCAGCTGCTTGCAGAGGCGGTGGCGGGCTCGGTTGAGCGTTTCGACGTATTCGCCCGGCTCGCGCCTCCGCCGTTTCCGGGCGGCACGTTGTTGCGCTGGCCAGGCCTCGTGCTCGGCATGCTCTGGTATGCCTTGCGCGACCGGCTGCCGTAGGAGCGGGTAGGAGCGGCTTCAGCCGCGATCAGTGGTTATGAAATCGCGGCTGACGCCGCTCCCACAACTCAGAGCTTCGAAGCGTAGATCATCCAGAGCCTGGCGATTGAGCCGAGATCCTTGCCTTTGACCTGGCTGAATGCCTTGCGCGCCTCGGCGCCGTTTTTCTTCGCTATCTGGCCGCGGCCGATCATCATCCATGCGTCGTCGGTATTCGGCAGGCTGCCTTTCTGCAGCCCGCGTTTTGCAGCGGCGATGGCCTTGTCGGGCATGCCATAGCTCATGAACACTTCGCCCAGCTGGACGTCCGCCAGACCCTGAGGCGAGGCGATCGCGTTCTGCTCAAGCTTCGCCAGGCTCTGCTCCTGTGCCTTTATGCGCGTGCGCGCATCGTTCATGATGCGCTGATTGCGGGCATCGTCAGCGCCCAGCACTTTCCTCGCGTAGCCGAGTTCCATGGTCTTGAGGGCTTCGCCGGGCAGACCGGCCTGAATCGAGACGATGGCCCATTCGGTGAACAGCCTGGGTTCGTCCATCAGGTCCAGTTCACCCATCAGGCGGTACACATTCAGCGCAACGCGGTCATCACCCTGCGCCTGTTTGCGCAACGCACTGGACAGCAGCTGCCAGTTTTCCTTGGTCGGATAGAGCGTGACCAGCGAGGTGGTGAGCCGGCTGAGCGCAGCTGTGTCGTTAAGATTGCCGTAGGATTTCAGCAGGATACGCAGCCAGTTCTCGTCCGGGCGCTTCCCTGCGGCCTGGGCATTGCGCATGGCGACTTCGGTAGCGCTGATCGCCGCCTTGTCATTGCCGCCGAGCTGATATGCCTGGCCGAGCATCGCGTACATGTCCGGGTCCTTCGATCCGGTCGCCTTCAGCCAGCGCGTGGTGTATTCGATGGTCTTCTTCACGTCCTTGGGGAAGCTGAGCTGTGCGATCTGCTTTATCCGGTCGTTGGTTTGCGCCGGAGTCAGCTGGCCCGAATTCAGCGTGCGCTCGTAGGCGGCTGCTGCTGCCGGGTAATTTCTCTGCTGCAGGTATACGTAGCCGTACATTTCGGCAATCTTGAGCTGCTCCAGGCTGCTCTTTCCGCTCACGGCATCGGCTGCCTTGAGCTTGGCCAGCGCCTCGTTGTTCTTTTTCTGCTTGCTGGCATTCAGCGCGTCCTGCAACAGCTTGCCGACCTTAGGCCCAACTTTGGCGTCTGTCGCCTGGGCTTGTACCGTCGGTGCGATCAGCAGGCTGCCGGCAAGGCCGAAGCCGATGCTCGCGGCCAGACAAAGGATCGTCAGAAATTTCTTGGGCATGGGACGCTGTCTCCAGATTCAGTATTGTCAGCCAGCCGCTTGAGGCTGCCAGTGTTGCAATATTCAGGGTTGCTGTGCGGTATAAATCAGCCAAAGCCGTGTCAGCAGCGCGTAGTCGGGCTTCTTCACCAGGCTAAAGGCGGTCCCGGCGGCAGCCCGGTCGCCGGAGGCCAGGAAAGCGCGACCCAGGGAGAGGTTGGCGTCATCCAGGCTCTTCACCCCGCCCTTTGCGATTCCGCGCTGAATGGCTTCGACGGCTTTTGCCGGCTGATCGTAACTCAGGAAGGCTTCACCCAGCTTGACGTCAGCTTCACCGCCCTTTGCTGCTGTCGCTTCTTTCTCAAATTGCGGCAGGGTCTTGCGGTCGTCGGCAACCTGCCGCTTGGAATCCTCCAGCAATTGCTGGCTCTTCTGCTTGTCACCGCTGGTATCAAGAACCTTCAGTGCGTAACCGCGATCCATGAACTTCAGCGCTTCACCCGGGGAGCCGGAGCGCAACGCGACGTTGGCCGCTTCGGTGAAATCGTCGGCGCTGTCCATCGCATCCACGGCGTACAGCAGGCGGAATACCTGCAGGATCTCCAGCTCCTTGGTGCTTGCCGCGCGAAGCAGACTCGACGACAGGGTTATCCAGTGCTCCTTGCGGGGAAAGTGGCGCACCAGTTCAACGGTTGCCTCGACAACACCGGGATCATTCTTGAGCTTGCCGTATGAGTTCTGCAGGATGAGCAGCCAGTTTTCCTCAGGCTTCTGTCCGGCGGCGACAGCACCGGCAGTTGCTTCCTTCATGTAGTCTGCGGCTGTGCTGAAATCGTCATTGAAGTAGCTGGCCTGACCGACCAGGCCGACCATGACCGGGTCGCGTGTGCCGGCCGCTTCCAGCCAGCGCTTGCCATAGGTGGCGACCTTGTTCAGGTCGCGGAGGTCAGGCTGGAAGTACAACTGTGCAAGCAGCCGCAGCCGGTCGTTGACCTGCTCGGGGGGCAGAAAACCGGAGTCCAGCCCGTGTTCATACAGAAGGGCGGCATCCTTGTATTTGGCCTGCTTGAGAGCGACGAAGCCGAGCAGTTCATCAACCTGGAACTGTTCGAACGGCGTTTTGCCTTCAATGGCATCGGCGGCACGAAGTTCAGCCTCGGCTTCCGGGAACTTGCCTTCATTGGCGAGATCGAGGCCGGCCTTCAGTGGCTTCATGACCTTCTTGCTGATCTTGCCGGCCGCCGGCGGTTTGTCTGCGGCATGGAGTACGGGAGCAGCGGTCAGTCCGCCCAGCAGAAGGGTCAGTGAAGTGATTGCTGCGGCCAAGGCCGCGCAGCTACTGTTTCGCATACTCCGGGTCTCCCTGTCTGGCTGTGAGCAGCAACCGGTGCTGCGCAAAGATACTCCCTCAGCGGAGTGAATAAACGCTGAACCGGTCTGTCGGTCTGTCTGTTGCGGGGCTGGAGTCGCAGTACGGGCGGATGCCCTGGTCCGGCAGAACGACTACTCGAACTGCTCGTTACCGATCAACCCCATCTTTTCGATGCTGTTGCGCTGCGCGCTGGCCAGCACCTGAACCACATAGTCGTATTTGACGCGCGCATCCGGCCTGATGGCGACCTGCGGCTGCGGAACTTTTGCCGCCTCGGCCTTGAAGTAGCGTTCAAGCGTATCGAGGTTGGGTACCGGTGTGCCATTCCACAGAATCGTGCCGTCGTAATCGATCATTATCTCGATCAGCTCGGGCTGGACGTCCGGTGTGTTAGGGTCCGGGCGCGGCATGTCGAGTTTTACCGCATGCGTCATGATCGGCAGCGTGACGATGATCATGATCAGGAGCACAAGCATCACGTCGATCAACGGCGTGGTGTTCATCTCGATCATCGGATCGTTTTCGCCGCCCGTACCTACCGTCATGCTCATGGAAGTTGACCTCTGCTGATCCCGTTCGGCGATCAGTTAACGTGCGGAGCCACGGTCAGGCTCAGAGATAAAGCCGATTTTCTGGATGCCGCCTTTTTGCAGCGCCAGGATTACGCGACCCACATACTCGTAGCGTCCCGCCCGGTCACCGCGAACGTGTACCTCAGGCTGCGGGACGGTCATGGCTGCGCCGCGAATCAGGTCGGCCAGTACCTGATTGTCCGGGACGAGCGACTCTTTCCAGTAAACGTTGCCCTGACGATCGATGGCAACAGTGATGTTTTCCGGTTTGGTCTGTGTGGCGATATTGGTCGCTTTCGGGAGATCAAGGTTCACGGTCTTGGTAATGACGGGCACGGTGATCAGGAAGATGATGAGCAGCACCAGCATCACGTCGACAAGTGGCGTGGTATTGATGGCCGACATCACCGGATGGTCTTCACCGTCACCGGACTGGACGTTCATGCCCATGCGCGTGTTCTCCCTCTTCCTGGCCGCGCTTACTTCTGGCTGCTGCTTACCAGCGTCGCATACAGATCGTTGGTGAAGTAACGGAACTGGTCAAGAATGGCCTTGTTTCGTCTCAGCAGCAGGTTGTAGCCCAGCACCGCCGGTACCGCGACTGCCAGACCAATGGCGGTCATGATCAGTGCCTCACCAACCGGACCGGCCACCTTGTCGATGCTCGCCTGGCCGGCGACGCCGATCGCGATCAGTGCGTGATAGATGCCCCACACCGTACCGAACAGACCGACGAACGGTGCCGTCGAGCCGACCGATGCCAGGAAGGACAGACCGCCCTGCAGATCGTTGTTCAGGCGATCGACGCTGCGCTGCAGATTGCCACTGATCCAGTCGGTAAGCGGTACCTTGTCGGTGAGCTTGCCTTCATGGTGCGAGCTGGCGTTGATGCCGCTTTCCACCAATGAACGGTATGCGTTGCCGCTGCCCGTAAGCTTCTGCATGCCATCGGTCAGGGATGAGCCTGTCCAGAAATCGCGGCTCGCCTGTCTGGCCTGACGCAACATCCGCGCCTGGTCCCAGAGCTTGGTAAGGATCAGGAACCATGAGTACAGCGACATGCCCACCAGGATGATGAGGGTGCCGCGCGCGATGAAGTCGCCCTGCCCCCAGAGGGCAGCCAGGCCGTAGGGGTTTTCAGCTTCATTGGCAGGCAGTGTGTCGGGGGGTGGTGTAGCGTCACCATCAGACATTGTGTCGAGCGGAAAATCATTGCCCGTTCCGGTCAAATCCGTCGTGCCCAGGTCACCCGTATCGCCTGGCATCGCGTCCAACGCCGCCGGATCTGCGGGGGGAATGCCCGCATCGGTCGCCGTGTTCTGTGCCAGCTGAATGTTCTCGCCTGCCATAGCTCGCCTACCTTGTGTTTAACTGTTTGCGCCAGGACGGAACGCCAAATCTGATGCGTTCATACCGGACCTGTCCGAAAAAAATAATCAGCCTTCGATTCTGAAAGTTACCTTGACTGAATGCCAGACCGAAACTGGCTTGCCGTCTTCTGTACCTGGCGTAAACCGCCAGGCACGCAGCGCATGCTTGAGCGCCGCTTCGTCGAGCCGCGGAAACCCGCTGCTTTTCTGAATCTTGCCGTCGCTGACCTTGCCATCGGGGCCAACCAGTATCTGGACAACGACTGAACCCTCTTCGCCAAGACGTCTGGAGGTTGGCGGGTAGTCAGGCTGGAAGCGACGTTTGTACCTGGGGTCGATCTCCGGCGCTTTCTTGACCACTGGAGACGGCGGCGGTGCAACCGGGCGGGGTTTGTCGGTGACGACCAGTGCCGTTGTTGGTCCCTTGGTCGAGGTTGGCAGATCAATGACGATATCCGGCGGCGGGACATAAGGCGGCGGAGTCTCGACGGTCGGCGGCGGCGGTGGCGGTTCGTCGTCCTTGACGATCTCTTCGATGATCTCGGCCTTGATGAGCGGCGGCAAGCGATCGAGGATCACCGTCGACAGGCTCGAATTAATAGCCACGACCAGCACCACGTGGAATGCCACGATGCCGATGAGTATTGCTGTCCGGCCTGCGCTACGGCCTGTGTTAAAGGTGCTGTCCATGCGTCCGCATCAGGAGTCTGTGCAGTGTATTACACCGGCATTTATCCGTCCGTCCCGTACCGACTCTTGTGTACGGTTCCGGAACCGGCTCCATCCGGATCAGAAAGCCCCCTCTGATCCGGACGGCAAATCTACCCGATATTCCTGCCGATTGCACACTGGTCTGCATACCGAATAGTCACATGTGCTGTTAAGCGATTTCCTGATTTGCAAAATCCTAGGTAGTTCCCGCAGTCCCCTGGTCTCGGCATTTCTGCCCGGGCGTGGTATGCATCCGGTGATTCTGGCTGGTCTGCAGTAGTGGAGTATCCAATGTGCCCGAGTGTTCCCTGTTTCGGTCTTTTGCGCTTGGGGCTGGCCGTTGCGATCGCCGCCTCATCGCTGTTGACTGCCTGCAGCAGAATCGAAAAAAGTGCGGACTTCGACCGGCACCGCTACAGCCAGCTGACGATCCCGCGGGACCATCCCGGCGTCATTTACTTTGATCTCAGGTTCCCCCCGGAATATCCGGCAGATGATCCGGCAGCAGATGCGGCGCGTATGCACTGGCTCGGCGACTGGCTGTCCCAGCGCCAACTGTGCCCGAACGGTTTCGAGATCACGAAGCGCAGGGAATTTGACTATCTGGAAGACAATCCGCGCGGCAATCAGCAGCGCTGGGAGGTGGTTTGCCGCACTGCCGTGAATACGGATTGAAGCGTCAGGGGCGGAGCTCGATAAACACCCTGGTACCGGCATCAGCGCCCCAGCGTTGGGCAAAACCGGCGTTCAGTTCGAGCACACCGATCACCGCTTCCCGCGACTCAATCCGCTCTGTGGACAAGGGCGTGGTGTCTCTCGCGATACTGGCGATGGTCAGATCCTCACCGATAAACAGCATGTCCAGCGCAATCAGGGTGTTCTTCATCCACATGGCGATGCCGACCGGTTCGCCGTAACCGAAGTACATGCCCTCGAATTCCGGCATGGACTCTATAAACATCAGGCCCTGGGCGCGTTGCTGCGGGCTGGAGGCGATATAGATGTCGATCAGCAAGCAGCGCGGACCGCGGGTTTCAAGCACCAGCTGACCGCGCGGGAAATCGTGCAGCAGAGCGGCCGGCTCGGCAGCAGCTGCAGGGGCGCCAGCCAGAATCAGCGTCAGCAAGGCAGCTGCGCGAGCCCACCAGTGCCGGGACCGTTCAGTTGCCATCAAATGCAAAGCGTCCGTAATAGTGCAAATCGCCCAGCGTCAGTGACGAGTGGTCGTTGAGTGCGGGCAGTGCGCCCGTGCAGTAGAGCCTGCCTTTGAGCTGACGACGGTTGTTGCGCGCGGTGAGTGATGCCAGTTCAGTGATGTCCGTCCAGCACCGTCCGGTGCCGCCAGAGCTGTAGAAATGCCCGCTGCGCTCATCGATGAAAGTAACGTTGGCCGGTTTTTCAAGGCCCGCAACCGGTGCGGTGACTCCGTCGATCCCCACCACCAGCACCAGGCGTTCGTCCTGACCCTGGTCCCAGGCAAAATGCAGCCGTATGCCCTTGCCGTCCGGGCGGCTCATGCCCTCGCAGCCCAGCCTTTCTCCCGACCAGTCCAGTTCCATGGCGAGGGCGCCAAAAATCGGCCCGCGCAGGTATCCTTCACAGCCTGCTGCAGTGGCCACGGTATCAGGTACGGTTTGCGACAGGGCGAGCCAGCCGGTCAGCAATACCGCCGCTGCGCCACCCGGTTCGCTCAGGCGGGAGAACAATTCGCTGGTGGCACCGGTCTGAGTCCTGAGTTTGCTGGTCATCGGAGAGTGTCATGCCGGATGAATCGATGCGTAGCGTCTATGCTAAGCCAGGTCAGAGAATCACTGTGAATATTCCCCACGAAACCAGGCCTGCTTCGGGATCCCGCAGCGGCCCCCGATATCCGGGGGTCACCCTTGAGCCGGTGGCTGCCGCAATCGCGCCATCGGCAACCGATATTCGCGTTGCGCGGGTTGAGACACCATTCGGTGACTGTCTGGTAGCCAGCACTGCTGGTGCCGTCTGCTTTCTGGAGTTTGTCGCAGACGACGATCAGCTGGCCATGCAGCGCCTGCAGTCCATCTGGCCCGGCGTTCCCCTGCGGCACGTGGCAGAGGCAGAATTACAACTCGGACCCCTGCTTGCCGGCACCGACCCGGGTACGAGCCGATTGCATTTGCGCGGTACGCCCTTCCAGCTGCGGGTATGGGACGCACTTCTCGGTATTCCGGCCGGTACCCGTATTGCCTATCGCGAACTCGCAGCACGGATCGGTGCGCCGCGTTCCGCGCGGGCCGTGGCCGGGGCGGTCGCTGCCAATCACATTGCAGTACTGGTGCCCTGTCATCGTGTCGTGCGCGCAGATGGCGAGCCCGGCGGGTACCGTTGGGGGCGGTCGCGCAAACTGGCGCTGCTGGCGGCTGAGCAGGCGCCCTGCCGCCAACTGTGAACCATAACGCAGTGAACAAGGCGCCCGGCGAGTAATGTCGCACCGGTCAAGCGGATTAAATTCGGGTGCTTCTGCGCGTGAGTCCAGATCTACATCACCACCTCAGTTCGATGGTGACCGAGCGGCAGCCGGATAGCCTGCGCCTGCGTTTCAGCGACCTCCTGGAGCGTGAGTTCCGGCAGGTCTATGCGGAGCGCAACTATCTGAAGGTCCGGCAGATCCTGGTCGCCGCCGCTGCCGTGATCCTGATTTCCCTGATCGTCGGCGTGGTGTGGGCCACGTTGTCCTGGCCGACAGCGGTGTACGCGCTCGGGATTACACTGCCGGTGCTGACCGCGACCCTGCTGCAGACCTATAAAGAAGCCTCGTATCGTCGTTCGCAGTCCTTGCTTGCACTGACGATGTTCCTCCTGGGACTGATGTGCGTTTCATTGTCCCTGCGCGGCAGCCTGGGCGGGGCGGCTTACTACTTCGCAGTTACGGTCGCCTGGGTCTTCATGGTCTGGGTCGTGCTGGGTCTGCAGTTCAGATACGCAGCAGCCACGGCGGTAGCATTGTCCTTCAGTTATATATGGGGACAGCTGACCTGGGATTTCCCGCACAGCGAACTGTACTTCTCCGCTGTTGCTTTGCTGGCAGTCAACATCATCGGCGCCTACTGCTGCTACCAGCTTGAATCGGTGGTGCGGCAGGCCTTTCATGAATCACGGCTGCTGAACGAACTGGCAGAACGCGACGGCCTCACCCGGCTCTACAACAGGCGGCGCTTTGATCACAATATTGAAAGACTGTGGCGACAGTCGCGACGCGACCAGAGCCAGTTGACACTGATGATGGTTGATATCGATCATTTCAAGGCTTACAACGACTGCTACGGTCACCAGGCCGGTGACGATGCGCTGGTGCGCGTGGCTGAAGTGATCTCAAGCTGCGCACAACGTCCGCTGGATTTTGCTGCCCGTTACGGGGGCGAGGAATTTGCGGTCGTGCTCTATGGCCCGGTGCGTGATCATGGGCGCGAATTGTCCGAACATCTGCGCCACACGGTAGAAGAGCTGAAGATCCCGCATGCAGAATCACCGACCAGCTCGTGGCTCACTGTCAGTATCGGTGTTGCAGTCGTCAACCCGGGCACCGCGCGCAGTCTTGCCGGGGCTATACAGCTGGCTGATGAAGCGCTGTACCAGGCCAAGGAAGAGGGGCGCAACCGGATTGTCGTGCGCGATGCCAGCTCAGCCCACATACAGACGGGGCGCTTCCGCGCTTCGCCGTCCCGGGCTCGCGGCTGAGGCGGTTGCGGCTGCTCCGGGCACAGCCCGGAGCAGCCGTCGGCTGCAGGCCGGGCGATGAGCAACCCGCGTCGGCGCATCCTTTACGTTCCGGGTGTCCGCGCCAAACCGTCGCCGGCTCTGCACCGTGCGGTGCTCGGCAAGTGTGTGCTCGAGGGGGTACGGCGAGCCGATCCGCTGACGGCCGAAGCCTTGTCTGCAAGGCCGGATTGCCTGCGTCTCGTTCCCTGGGGGCATCTTTTCTATCCTGAATACCGCGACATGGCCCTTGATGCAGCGGGCATGAACGGTTTGCTGGCTGATCCCTCACCGGTGCGTGCGACGGTCAGCGAGATTTTCGCGCCGAAGCAGCGCCTCGCGTATCTGCTGCATCGTCTGGGCGACCGTATTCCGCTGCTGATCGACTGGCTGGCCGATGCCGATACGCGGATCAACATCGACGACTCGCTGCGCTACTTCGAAAACCGCGATGGCGTTGCAGACCGGATCCGCGACTTGCTGGGCGCCGAGCTGCAAAGTGCCTGGGCTGCCGGCGACCGGGTGCTGCTCATGGCCCACAGTCTGGGTTCGGTGATCGCCTGGGACACCCTTTGGAATCTGAGCCATTCCGCACAGCCCGGATATTCAGCTGCTGGTGTCGATCTTTTTTTGACGCTCGGCAGCCCGCTCGGCACGCGCTTCATACGCCGTCGGCTGCTCGGCGCACAGGCGAGTGGGGCGAAACGTTATCCGCAAGGCATCCACCGCTGGCGGAACCTGGCCGCTCTAGGTGACCTGACGGCGCTCGGCCATTGCTTCGCCGACGACTATGCGGAGATGCTCCGGCTTGGTCTCGTCGCAGAGATCACGGACCAGATCAATCTGGTCAATCCGTTCCGGGGCCAGGAGGGGCTTAACGTACACAAGTGCTATGGCTACTTCGTCAATGCCGTCACCGGTGCAGCCATCGCCGACTGGTGGCGTGAGGGGAGTCGGGTCTAGAGTGATGCGCCCTCATTGGCAGTCTGAATAACGATATCGATACGGCGGTTTTGTTTGCGGCCAGCGGTGGTGTCGTTGCTGGCAATCGGACGGTCTTCCCCGTAGCCGAGTGCATGCAGGCGCCCCGCGGGCAAGGCCAGTTCAGTCATCAGCCGGCTTTGAACGGTCTGGGCGCGCGCTTCAGACAGACGCTGATTCGATTCGGCATCACCTGCTGAATCCGTGTGTCCCTCGATGACGATGCCCGCACGCGGGAAGAGGGCGATTGCCTGTCCGGCCTTTTGCAGCAGCGGTCCGGCGCTGCGTTCAAGCTGTGCGGAGCCAGGCGGGAAAGACAGGCCGGTCAGTCGCAGGGTCAGCTTGCCAGGTGCCTGAATGATCCGGCCCTCATCGGGGCGAAACTGCTGCTCCAGCGCGCTGATCTGTTCGCGCAGGCGCTGTTCTGCCGCCTGCTTCATCAGCAGACGGTCGCGTTCCGTGGTTGCCCCGCCGAGACGCGCATCCAATTCGCGGAGCTCTTCTTCCATTCCCTTCAGCCGCCGGTCGCGCTCGCCGAGTTCTCGCTCCGCATTTTCGGCCCGTGCGCGCAGCGCCTTCATGCCCGTCACAAGTGATTCGGTTTCTACCGCATCGCCGGCGATGCTGGCAGCGGGCAGTCCGGCTGCCTCGGCCATGCGCCGCACGCTCTGCTCCAGCGACAGCACCAGGTCTTCGATGGTCTGTTCGTCCGTATCGACCTGATGTATCGCGGTGGCGATATGCAGCGCGTGAGCGGCTGCCAGTCGGGCCGTTTCGATGTCCGCTGCTGCCAGTTCGGGCTGTGAGCGGTGTGTAACCAGCGCGGACTCCGCCTCCGCGAGCCTTGCGTTGGCCTCGGCCAGTGTCCGCGGGGCGTGCCGGGCCGCTTTCATCCGCCCGGCTTCAACGAGCAGGGCGCGGACAGGCGAGAGATAACGGCTGCGTAGCGCCTGCAGCTGTGCTTCGCGGTAACTGCCGGCGGCGACGACCCCGAGTTCATCCGCACTTTTCAGGCCACCGTCTTCCAGGCGCTTCGTTGCCGTCTTGAAGTCCTGTTCGGCCTTCAGCCAGCGCTCGGGGACCAGTCGCCAGGCATCCGCGCTGCGCGCTGCTTCGCGTTCACGGATGACGTCGGCGAACGTCTTTTGTGCCAGCTGTGCCGCCGCGATCGCTGCGCGAAACCGGTTATCGGCCTCGTTGATGCCTTCATTCAGCGTGGCTGCCGCCTGCCCGGACTCTGCCTGTCGGCGAGCGCGTTCCAGGGTCCTGACCGCTGCCGCATAGTTGCCGGGCGACAGCATGGCAGCATCAGCGGCCTCGGCCTGCGCGCGGTTCGCCATTACCGCCTTGAAGGGGTCGTTTGCGGTAACGGCAGTTACCACCCCCGGCACCAAAACGCCGGCTACCAGCAAGACGCCAAGGCTGAACACCATTCGCATCACATAAGCCCTCGGAATGACCGGGATATTCTGCAAGAAAACCGGCAATCCCGCGGCTATAATCCGCGCCCTCATGATTACCTTCCGAAACCTTGCCCTGCGGCGTGGCGAGCACCTGCTGCTGTCCGGTATCGACCTGTCCCTGCACACCGGCAGCCGCGTCGGTGTGATTGGCCGCAATGGCTGCGGCAAGACCAGCCTGTTTGCAGCGATCCAGGGTGAACTCGAAGCCGACCAGGGCGACATCGATCTGTCCGGCAGGATCCGCATCGCCAGCGTCGCACAGGAGACGCCTTCGCTGCCCGATCCGGCCATCGACTTCGTCATCTCCGGCGATACGGCGGTCTGGGCGGCCATCTGCGCCGAGTCTGCAGCGATGGCGGCCGAGGATTACGAGGCCGTTGCAATGGCGCATCAGCGGCTGGAAGAGGTGCACGGCTACGATGCGGCCGCGCGTGCCGGGCGGCTTCTGCACGGCCTGGGGTTCCCCGCTTCAACCCACCTGAAGCCGGTCGCGGAGTTTTCCGGCGGCTGGCGGGTGCGGCTGAATGTGGCCCGGGCGCTGATGACGCCGTCCGACCTGCTGCTGCTCGACGAACCCACCAACCACCTGGATCTGGATGCCGTGCTGTGGCTGGAGCAATGGTTGCTGAAATATCCCGGCACACTGCTGATGATTTCCCACGACCGCGAGTTTCTCGACGGCGTCAGTACGCACACCCTGCATCTGCACGAGCAGCGGGCAAAACTGTATACGGGCGACTACACCGCCTTTGAGCGGCAGCGCGCCGAGCATCTGCGGCTGCAGCAGATCGCGTTTGAAAAAGAACAGGCCGAACGCGAACATCTGAAGAAGTTCATCGACCGATTCAAGGCCAAGGCCAGCAAGGCAAAGCAGGCGCAGTCGCGGATGAAGCGCCTGGCCAAGCTGAGCGGCACCGAGGCGGTGCGCGCCGAGCGCTCGCTGTGGATCAACTTCGAGGTGCCTGCGAAGCTGCCGTTCTCGCTGGTCCGGCTGGATCATGTCGAGGCGGGCTATCGGGCGTCAGCTGTCAACGCCAGCGAAGACCATCTGCCCGGTGAGGAGTCAACTGCGGCAGGCAGCGTGACGATCCTGCACGATGTCTGTTTCGGCCTCGAAGCCGGCGACCGTGTCGCGCTGCTCGGCCCCAACGGTGCCGGCAAATCGACGCTGGTAAAGACCCTGGTCGGCGAACTGCCGCCGCTCGGCGGCGAGCGCCGCGTGCACAGCGACCTGCGCGTCGGCTATTTCGCCCAGCACACGGTGGAGAGCCTGCGTGAAGGCGCGACGCCGATGGATCATCTGCGCGATATCGCGCCCGAGGCCACCACGCAGGAAATGCGCAGCTTCCTCGGCAAGTGGTACTTCCCCGCCGAGCGCGCCTTCCAGTCCGTCGATGTGATGTCAGGCGGCGAGCGTGCCCGGCTCGCGCTGTCGCTGATCGCCTGGCGCAGGCCGAACGTGCTGCTGCTCGACGAGCCGACCAATCACCTCGACCTGGACATGCGCGAGGCGCTGGCCGAGGCGCTGGCTGATTTCGATGGTGCGATCGTGCTGGTATCCCACGATCGCCATCTGATCGGCCTGGTTTGCGACACCTTCTGGCGCGTGGCCGATCACAAGATTGAACCCTTCGCTGGCGACCTTGACGGATACGCCGCCTGGCTGCGTGCGCGCTCGGGCAAAGCGGAGAAGGATGCCGAGCCGGAGAAGGTCAACCCGCCGCCCAAAGCCGCACCGCAACCGAAGCCAGACCCGAAGCGGAGCCGGCATCTCAAGGAGATTGAGAAACTCGAACAGCGCATAGCGGTACTCGGCGGTGATCTCGCACAACTCGAGGCCAGTCTCCAGAATCCGTCGCTCTATGCCGGCAATGCGGACGAAATAGCCCGGCTGACCGCGCGGCACGGCGAGGTTGGCGCGCAGCACGCCGCGCTCGAAGCGCAGTGGCTGGAAGCCTACGCCCGGCTGGAGGCCGGCTGATCAGCAACTGACAGTCGCTTCGCTCCTGTCCGCCGGAAGCCCTGCTTCTGCCGGCTAAATCCCTTGTTCCGATTCTGTGGCGCCGTTCACAGAACCCCGGCGCGCCTTTGCCTAATGTTCAGGCCATGCGCGCGAAGTACTACACACGCTTCCTGCTGCGCTCCGCCGAGCCGGGGTTCGCCGACGAATACAGTGGTGTTGTCGAGCTGAGCCATGCCGTGAACCAGGTGCTGGAGCCTCACGAGATCGAGGCCGTGCTTGCCGAGAATTTCCACCGTGACCAGCAAGAGGTCGAGCTTCTGAACTGGTCAAGAATTCACTAGGCAGTCCTGACGCAACTTGATGGATTGACTTTACCCTTCCCCCTATATTCGCCCGGCCTTGTGCCGGGCTTTTTTTTGGCCTGTCCCGGCTACAATGGCCGCCATGAGCAGCTTCAAGGGCATCCCCATCGAAACCGGCACCAAGTACCGGACTCCCGAGGGCGTGGTCGCCGTCCGCAACGGCATCAAGCGCAGCAAGGCGGCAGACGA
Organism: Pseudomonadota bacterium; assembly: GCA_963204745.1. Lineage (GTDB taxonomy): Bacteria > Pseudomonadota > Gammaproteobacteria > Steroidobacterales > SHZI01. The sequence goes on along the minus strand of CAUJHF010000041.1, from coordinate 878 downwards.
GACAGTCCAGCCGAGGAAGCCCGAATGGCTGCGGGTAAGGCTTGCCGCTGGCGGCCGCCATACGGAAGTCCAGCGCACCGTGCGCGAGCATCGTCTGGCCACGGTCTGTGAAGAATCGATGTGTCCCAATATCGGTGAGTGCTGGGGCAATGGCACAGCCACCATCATGCTGATGGGCGGGATCTGCACGCGAGCCTGTCGCTTCTGCGCTGTAGACACCGGCAATCCGCATGGCTGGCTGGATGCGGAGGAACCCGCCAATGCGGCGCGCTCGGTAGCGCTCATGGGGCTCAAGTATGTGGTGCTCACCTCGGTAGACCGCGATGATCTGCCCGACGGAGGCGCCGCTCACTATGCGGCCTGTATCCGTGCCATCAAGGCACAGAATCCGGCCACCGCCGTGGAGGCGCTGACGCCTGATTTCTCCGGTCAGAAGGCCGCTGTTGCCATGGTGGTCGGCGCCGGCCTGGAGGTTTTCGCACACAATCTGGAAACGGTGCGGCGGCTGACGCCAGCCGTGCGTGATGCGCGCGCCGGCTACGATCAGTCGCTGGCGGTGCTTGCCCATGCCCGCGATGTCAGCGCGACCATGCCCGGCCGGATTCTCACCAAGAGCAGCCTGATGCTGGGTCTGGGTGAGACGGAGGAGGAGGTGGCGCAGGCCATGGATGATCTGCGCGCCAGCGGTGTCAGCCTGCTGACGCTTGGCCAGTATCTGCGTCCCACGGTCAATCACCTGCCGGTGATCCGCTTCGTACATCCGGATGAATTCTCCGCATACCGGCGGATGGGGCTGGAGAAGGGTTTCATGGAAGTCGTATCCGGGCCGCTGGTGCGTTCGAGTTACCGGGCCGAGCGCGCGCTTGAAGGCAACAACG
>CAUJHF010000040.1 GCA_963204745.1 Pseudomonadota bacterium | reverse complement strand
CTGGTTTGCCAGATACGCGGGCTAGAGAGACTCTGATCGGCAACAGGAAAATGGCCAGTCCGGAATGCTGCGAAGTACCCCGTTGAAAGGACGAAGGGCACGAGCAGGAAGTACACGGAGCTCTAGCCTTTGGCTGTACGGGCGGGAAACAGGCGAACACGCCGTTTCTTCTCTAGAATCCGCTGGCAACGAACAACAATAAGCCAGCGATTCAGGAGCCTCTCTTATGAACAGCAATGCAAACGGCGCCAGCTTGCCGGTCAGCGTGGTCGTGATCGGCGCCAAAAGCCTGGACGCCTCACTCGAATTCTATGCGGGCACCCTGGGGCTGACGGTTGCCGAGAAGCGTACCTGGCAAGGTGCCGAGTTCGAGCGCTACTGGAAAGTGCCAGCGGGCACGAAGGCGCGCTGCGCGTTCCTCGAGCACGGTGCTGACCCGGTGGGCCGCATTCAGCTCATGGAGTTCGATGCGCCGAACCGGAAGCTCGCCCGGCCGCCGGAGATCCGTCGCGCCACGGGCCTCTTTAACCTGAACATCTACGCCAGCGACATCGAGAAGGATTACGCACGGCTGACGGCGCAGGGCTTCAGTTTCTGGAGTCAGCCGGCGCGCAACAATTTTGGTCCCGCGGTGGGTGAAACGCTGGAGGCCGCTTTTGATGGACCGGATGGCGTGGTCATCAACCTCATCCAGCTGCTCTCGGACGATCCGAAGACGGTGATCGGGCACATCGTCAGGTTCATTGCCGAGTATGGCCGTACGCCGACGGGCTACACCTCGGTGGTCACGACAGCGCATGGCGTGGATGACATGGAGAAGGCGCTGGCCTTTTATCGTGGTCCGCTGCACATGACCCTGTTCCTGGAGTCCGTACTCAAGGGCCCGGTAACGAACCGCGCCCTGTGCCTGCCCGAGCACTGCGAGACCCGCAGCGTGATCGTTCAGGGTGACCACGAGTACGGCAAGATCGCCCTGGCGACGCCGATGAATTACGAGGTCAAGAGCCTGATAGCCGAGGCCGTGCCGCCCAATATCGGTTACCTGGCCCAGTCATTTCAGGTGAGCGATCTGGCCGAGACCGCCCGGGCCAGCGCTGCAGTGGGTGCAGAAGTGTTCTCGGGCCCGATGGAAATCGATCAGCCCGGCCGTGGCAAGTGCAGGTCCATGGTCGTTCGCAACCCGGGGAGCGGGGCGCTGCAGGAGTTGTTCCAGGTGCTCTGAATCGCCGCATGAGACTGCGCACCACCTGATAATTGTTAAAGCCCTTGCGGTCATGGAATCATAATATTCAGTCAGGTCATTGGGTCCGCTAACGCCGCCGTACCAGGAGTCTTGTATGAAACTGTCGGTCATATTGTGGGGCATCCCGCAGTCGATGCGCGCATGCGCAGCGGTGTACCCCAAGTTTGCGGAGCGCCTGAAGGAGCGTGACTGCATCGCGCAGTTCCAGTTGAAGGACCAGCCCAAGGGCCGCTGGATACAGCTGAAGAACGGCAAGATTTCCAGCCGTGCCGGTATCCACAAGAATCCGGATTTCAGGCTTTTCTTCAAGAACGAAAAGATCGCCGCGAATTTCCTGACGCCGCCCTTCGACCAGCTGGAACGCATCGATGCGGCCAAAAACTTCAAGCTGACCATGCAGGGCCCGGATGCCCTGGTGGACTGGTTCATGGCGCTGGTGGCGAGCATGGAGTCCTATACCTGGACCAGCGGCACCGACATGGGCAACGGAGTGACGCGCTACACGAATGGCACCAATGGCGGGCCGATCTTTGTCTACGTGAAGGACGGCAAGATACTCCGCACCACGCCGATGGATCTCGACGACAGCGATGCGGGGTCCTATTCGATCGAGGCGCGCGGCAAGACCTTTGTGCCACCGCGGAAGACGACTCTGGCGGCGCACGGCCAGTGTCAGAAGTCGATGGTTTACTCGAAAAACCGCATTCTGAAGCCGATGAAGCGGGTCGACTTCGACCCGAATGGCGAACGCAATATCCAGAACCGCGGCAAGTCCAAGTTTGTCGAGATCAGCTGGAAGGAAGCGCTCGACATCGTTTCCGGCGAGATCAAGCGTTGCAAGGCAGTTGGCCCGGGCGCCATCTGCGTGGCCAACGGCTCGCATCACCAGTGGGGCAACTTTGGTCATTACCTGAGTGCCTTCAACCGTTTTTGGAATCTGATCGGCACCACCAAGCTGGTACACAACCCCGACAGCTGGGAAGGCTGGTTCTGGGGCGCGATGCATCACTGGGGCAACAGCATGCGTCTCGGTGCAGCCGAGCCCTATGGCACGGTTGAAGACTGCCTGAAAGAAGCCGACATGATGGTGTTCTGGTCGAGCGACCCGGATGCGAGCTACGGCTTCGAGGGCACGCAGCGCCGCCGCTGGGCCAAAGAGCTCGGCATCAAGATGGTGCACATCGACCCCTACATGAACCACACGGCGGCGCATCTCGGCGGCAAGTGGTTCTCGCCGAAGCCCGGTACGGATGCAGCATTTGCCCAGGCGCTCTGTCACGTCTGGATCACCGAGGGCACCTACGACAAGGAGTTTGTCGAGAAGCGCACCACGGGCTTCGCCGAATGGAAGGCCCACGTGCTCGGTGAGGACGACGGTATTCCCAAGACGCCCGAGTGGCAGGAAGCCGAAACCGGCATTCCGGCGCGCGAGGTGAGAGCCCTGGCCCGCGAGTGGGGCAAAAAGAAAACCTATCTCGGTGTGGGCGGCTGGGGTTGCGGTGTAGGCGGTGCCTGCCGTGGTCCGACAGGCACGCAGTGGGCGCGGATGATGACTATCCTCGGTGCCATGCAGGGCATGGGCCGGCCGGGCTCCAACTTCGGCAACCTGCAGTTCGGTGCGCCGGTCGACATGAATTTCTATTTCCCCGGCTATGCCGAGGGCGGCATGTCAGGTGACCTGGCCTACAGCGCCAACTCGACCAACAACTACCAGCGCATGCCGCACATCATCACCATGAGCACGGTGAAGCAGGCGATTCCGCGCATGTGGCTGCCCGAGGCGATCACCAAGGGCAAGGCGATGGGTTACCTGACCGCGGTTGATTCTGTGCAGGGCCAGTTCTTTCCCTTTGGCTATCCCTCGCCCGGCCATGTGCCGGTGGAGATGATCTACAAGTACGGCAGTGCGTCCTTCGGCACGATGGTCGACGGGAACCGCTGGGTCAACATGTACCAGCATGAGAACCTCAAGTTCGTGGTGAACCAGTCGATCTGGTGGGAAGGCGAGACGCCCTATTCGGACGTCATCCTGCCCGCCTGCACGGTGTTCGAGCGCTGGGACATCGGCGAGTGGTACAACGTTGGTCCGGCCTACGTGCACCACATGTATTCGATGAACAACCACCGCGTGATCTCGATGCAGCACAAGTGTATCGAGCCGCTGGGTGAGTCGAAGTCCGACTACGATATTTTCCTGGCCATTGCCGAGCGGCTCGATCTGGGTGCGGTTTACTCCGAGGGTGGCAACTCCGAGTTCGAGTGGTGCAAACGCGCATTTGATTCATCGGATATGGCGAAGAACATCTCCTGGCGCCAGTTCCTGAAGAAGGGTTACTACGTGGTGCCTCCGGAGCCTGAAGGCTCGCGAGCGCCGACGGCCATGAAATGGTTTTATGAGGGCCGCAAGAAGGACGTGCCGGAGCCATATCCGCTGCCCTCAGACTTTGTGAGCAACTACGGTGAGGGCCTGCAAACGCCGTCCGGTAAATACGAGTTTGTCCCGACGACGCTGAAACGCTTCGAGGATCCGGAGCGGCCGCCGATGAACAGGTACATGCGGACCTTCGAGAACCCGCAAGATAACCCGGAACTCGCAAAGTATCCGCTGCAGTTGTTGTCGCCGCATTCGCGTTATCCCTTCCACGTGATGGGTGATGACGAAGGTTGCTTCCTCAGGGATATCCGCGAGCATCGCGTCAAGATCGGTGAGCACTATTACTTCGTGGCGCGCGTCAGCCCCGAGGACGCGAAGGCGCGCGGCATCAAGGACGATGACCTGATCCGGTTGTGGAATGATCGTGGCTCGGTCGTTTGCGCGGCGCAGGTTACCGGCCGGCTGAGGCCGGGCGTTGTCAGCGCCTCGACGGCGTCGGCCGAGTACCGGCCGATGGGCGAGCCTGGCAAGTCAACCGATCTGGGTGGTTGCGTCAATCTGCTGAACTCAAGTAAATCCATTACCCCGAAAAGCCATGGCATCCGGCCCAATACGACACTGATCCAGTTCGAGAAATGGACCGGCGTGGATACCTGGAAACCGGCGGAGGTCGCCTGAGATGGCCAAGAAATGGAACATGATCGTCGATGTCGAGCGCTGCAATAACTGCCGCGCCTGCTTCCTGGCAGTCAAGGACGAACACACCGGCAATGATTTCCCGGGCTATGCGGCGGAACAGCCGGCGATGGGCGCCAACTGGCTGGATATTGAGCGCAAGGAGCGCGGCAGCTATCCGCTCGTCGAGGCGCACTTCATGCCGGTGATGTGCAATCACTGTGATGATGCGCCCTGCATGAAGGCTGCAAAGAATGGCGCGGTTAGCAAGCGCGCTGACGGTATCGTCATCATCGATCCGGTAAAAAGCAAAGGGCAGCGGCAGATCATGGAGGCCTGCCCCTACGGTGCAATTTCCTGGAACGAGGAGAAGCAGATTCCACAGGCGTGGATCTTCGATGCGCATTTGCTCGACCAGGGCTGGACCCAAACGCGTGCCGAGCAATGCTGTCCCACCGATGTATTCAGGTCGGTCAAGGTCGATGACGAGGAGATGCAGCGGATCAGGGAGCAGGAGGGTCTTGAAGTATTGCAGCCGGAACTTGGCACGAAGCCCCGCGTGTATTACAAGAACCTGCACCTGATGACCAAATGCATGGTTGGCGGATCCGTGGCCGCCGATATCAAGGGCGTCGATGAATGCGCCGAAGGCGCCGAGGTTGTACTGAAGCAGAATGGCCGCGAAGTCGGCCGGGCGACGACCGATATATTCGGTGAGTGGAAGATCGACAAACTCGAGCCGGACAGCGGCAAGTACCAGCTGGAAATCAGCAGCGCATCAGGCCGCTTCTCGATGGACTTTGATCTGGGGGCGGAGAGTCGCTACCTGGGCGTGATGAAACTCGCGTGAGCACCCAGGGCGCTACCGGCTTCGCAAGAAGCGGTAGCGCCCCGATGGGTGAATGGCAGACGCGCCACCTGTTCAGCTAACCGTCCCTTTCAGATCAGGCCGTGGGCGACCATGGCCTTGGCGACCCTGATGAAGCCCGCAATGTTGGCGCCGACCACATAGTTACCCTTGGCCCCGAACTCCTCGGCGGTCTCCCAGCAGTTCCGGTGGATGTTCTTCATGATTTCGGCGAGCCGCTGCTCCGTGTGCTCAAAAGTCCAGGAATCGCGGCTGGCGTTTTGCTGCATCTCCAGCGCGCTGGTAGCCACGCCGCCCGCATTCGCCGCCTTGCCCGGGCCGTAGGCGATGCCAGAGGCGAGAAAGATCTTCACGCCTTCGGGCGTGGTGGGCATGTTGGCGCCTTCACCAACGGCGATGCAGCCATTCTTTACCAGCGTGGCCGCGTCCTTGCCGTTGATCTCATTTTGCGTTGCTGATGGCATGGCAACCTGGCAGGGAATGTCCCAGATATTTCCACCGGCGACATACTTGGCGTGCTTGCGGTAGTCGGTGTAATCCTTGATTCGGCGGCGTTCGCGTTCCTTGAGCCGTTTCACCAGATCAAGGTCGATGCCTTTTTCGTCGTGGATCACGCCGTTTGAGTCGGAGCAGGCCACCACCTTGCCGCCGAGCTCATGAATTTTCTCGATGGTATAGATCGCGACGTTGCCCGAGCCTGAGACGATGCAGGTCTTGCCCTCAAAGCTGTCCTTGCGGACCGCCAGCATCTCCCTGACGAAATACGTCGTGCCGTAGCCAGTGGCCTCGGTGCGTACCAGTGAGCCACCGTAGCCGAGGCCCTTGCCGGTCAGTACACCCGCCTCGTAGCGTGAGGTGAGTCGCTTGTACTGGCCAAACATATAGCCGATTTCGCGGCCGCCTACACCGATGTCGCCCGCCGGCACGTCGGTGTATTCGCCGATATAGCGCATGAGCTCCGTCATGAAGCTCTGACAGAAGCGCATGACCTCGCTGTCGCTCTTGCCCTTGGGGTCGAAGTCCGAGCCACCCTTGCCGCCACCGATCGGCAGTCCGGTCAGGGCGTTCTTGAAGATCTGCTCGAAGCCGAGAAACTTGACGATGCCGAGGTACACGGAAGGGTGGAAACGCAGGCCTCCCTTGTAGGGGCCGAGTGCACTGTTGTACTGGACGCGAAAACCGCGGTTGATCTGCACCTCGCCGCGATCATCCTGCCAGGGTACGCGGAATATGATCTGCCGCTCCGGTTCGCAGATGCGCTCGATGATCTTTCCTTCGCGGAATTCGGGGTACTTGGCCAGTACCGGCCCAAGGCTCTCCAATACCTCGCGGACGGCCTGGTGGAACTCCACCTCGCCAGTGCTTCGCCGCAATACTTCCTCGTAGGCGCCGCGCACCTTCTCGTCGATTCCATTCGTCATTTGCGTATCCTTTCTGAACCCTGCCGGGCACGCTCTGCGGATTTAAGGCGCTGCACTCTGCCCCAGACCGGGGCGGCCGGGCAATACGTGCAGTCACTGACGGAAGGGGGTGCTATCCTTTTCCCTCGAAGCAGTTAGCGCCCCTTTTGGAAAGCAAAAATGATTCTACTGACGGGCGTCACCGGCAAGATCGGCGGCGAGACGGCAAAGCAACTGATAGCGAAGGGCGCGAAGTTGCGGGCCCTGGTCCGCGATGCGGCCAGGGCGGCAGAACTGAAGGCCGCCGGCGTGGAACTGGTGGTTGGCGATATCGCCGATGCCGCTACCGTCAGGAAGGTGTTGAACGGCGCTGACAAGGCTTTCCTGCTGTTGCCGAACGGCGAGCAGCAAGAGGCGAACGAAAAACAGTTCACCGATCTGTGCGTGGCTGCCGGCGTGAAGCACCTCGTGAAGATGTCCTCGATGGAGGCCACCGCAACGGCCGAGACGCCCATCCCCCGCGCTCACTGGGCAGTGGAAGAATACATTCGTGCTTCGGGCCTGGACTGGACCATGGTCAAGCCGAACTTCTTCATGCAGAACCTGCTCGCCAGTGCAAAATCCATTCGCGAGCAAAACCGGTTTTCGCTGCCGATGGGTGAGGGGACCACCGGCATGGCAGACGCCCGCGATATCGGCGCAGTCTGTGCCGAAGTGCTCACCGGCAAGGGGCATGCCGGGAAGAGTTATGAGATCACCGGCCCGGAAGTGCTGACTTTCAATGAGGTCGCGGAGCGCTTTTCAGAAGAGCTGGGCCGGAAAGTCGAGTATGTGCCGATGCCGATGGGCCAGTTCCGGGAGCGCATGACCGGGATCCTCAAGCCCTGGCACCTGAATGCGGTCTGCGAGCTGTTCCAGGAGATTGCCGACATCGGCCTGGATCATACGACCGACACCTTCAGGAAACTGATCGGCCGCGAGCCCATCTCGCTCAGGCAATTCATCCAGGACAACGTGGCGCTGTTCAGGGGCTGAGAAATTCTGCGGGCAGCTGCCGGCGCGCAGCATCCTGAATCCGTGTTCTGCCTCGCCGCGAATGCTTTCCTGACCGCTCTCGTTCCGGGGGCGTTTGCGGAGCGTCACTGTGTCAACCAATGCGCGCGAGTTGTCCGGACTTGCAGCCCGATTACGCAGGAAAAAAAGCCGCGTTGCTGCGTCACAGCCCGCAACGGAACTCCGGCCGAACCTCAGGATGTACAAATCGGAGTCCGGCTTCAATGCGGTCATGGGCTGGTATGAGGATACCGAGGCAAAGATCACCGTTCCTGTGGAAAGCGTTTTTGCCGACACACGTTTTGGCCGCACGCACCTGCTGGCTGCCGGTCCTGTTGATGCGGAACCGGTACTGCTGATTCCTGGTGTGGCCGGGTGTGCGCCGCTCTGGCGTCATCAGATTGCAGCCCTTTCGCAGCACTTTCGTGTCTATGCGCTCGATATTCCGGGTCAACCGGGCCGCAGCGATCCGAATCCGCCTTCCTTTCTGAATGATGACTACGCCTGCTGGGTGCTGGATGTGCTGGACGCGATGCAGATCGAGCGTTGCCACATCGCCGGGGTGAGCGTGGGCGCCTGGGTTGGCATGCGGCTGGCGATTCATGCCCCGGAGCGCGTGCTTTCGGTGGCCATGCTTGGCCCCACAGGTTTGTCGCGGGCGCGACTGCCGTGGCGTATCTGGCTGACGCGGGTGATGAAGAAGAGCAAGGATGCCGACGCGCTGCAGGATGACCTCACCGCCAGGTCGGTATCGTCGAAGAGTCCAGCCGGCTCCTTCGGCACCTTCGATCGCACGCTGGCCCGGGCCATGGCGCTGTGTACCCGCCACTATCGCGTCGACTGGTCGCTGGGCATCTATGATGAACGCACGCGTCGTATCGACAAGTGGAAGGGCCTCAAGGTACTCGGGAAGTTCTTCATGTCGGAGCCCAAGGCACTGCTCCGCCGATTTGCCTCGCGAGGCCTGCTGGTATTTGGCGAGCACGAAGTACTGTATGACCCGCACAAGGTCGGCAAGCGGGCCAGCAGCCTGATGCCAGGCCTGCGCGTCGAGATTGTGCCGGGGGCTGGCCATGCTGCGGTCTATGACAAGCCCGACGAGGTCAACCAGATGCTGATCGGCTTCTTCCGCAACCGTGCCGCAAGAGCTTCCTGCTCTCCGATTGATTCCTCGCTGACAACCGTCCAACCGTGATGGACACCATGCATGACCGATTTACCCTCGCATCCACCCCTGACGCTGCGGCTGTAAAGTCGCCGGGTGGCTCATTCATACCGCAGGCCTGGCAACGCCTGGCGGCGTGGCGCCCGGTCGTTTCTGCAGAGACGCTGATGGTTATCGCCTCCATTGCGTTTACGGTCTTCTATAACCATGCCTTCTGGCACCTGCTGTTCAGCTAGCAGGGAACCTTGCCTGATCTTTCTGACCTGTTGCCCTTCGCCGGGCTGCTGATTGCAGTCACAGCACTGCAGTTTGCGGTGCTCGCCCTGTTGCTGACCCGCCGGACCGTACGGCCGGTGCTGGCTGTGCTGTTCGTCGCCACGGCCTTCGCCACCTTCTATATGGATCGCTACTCGGTGTTCATCAACCCCGAGATGCTGCAGAACGTACTGCATACGGACTGGCCCGAGGCCCGCGAACTGCTGACACCTGCGCTGGGTTTGCATCTGCTGCTCTACGCCGGCCTGCCGCTTTTTTTGCTGAGCCGCATCCGGATCAGGCAGCGGCCCATGTCGCGGGCGCTGGGTGTCCGCCTGCTGACGGTCGCGGCAGCACTGGCGCTGACGGCGCTGGTGATATTCCCGCAGTTTCGTACCGTGTCTTCGCTGGTGCGCAATCATCGCGAAGCCCGCCACCTGGTTACGCCCACCAATTACCTGTCCTCAGGTTTCCGGCTGGCGCGCAGTGCGGTTGCGACCCCCGCCGGTCCGCGCGAGGTGATTGGCGCAGATGCAACCCGGGCTCCTGGCGCGGCCGCAGGTCAGCGGCCAAAGCTGCTGGTGCTGGCGATCGGCGAAACGGTGCGCTCGGCAAACTTCGGCCTCAGCGGTTATGCGCGCGATACCACCCCCGAACTGCGGACACTGGATCTGGTGATCTATCCGCGCGTACAGGCTTGCGGGACGAGTACCGAGGTTTCGTTGCCATGCATGTTCGCGCCGGTAGGACGCCGTGATTACGATGAGGCGCGTATTCAGCGGCAACAGTCGCTGCTGCATGTGCTTGACCGGGTTGGTTTCGCTGTGCGCTGGCTGGATAACCAGTCGGGTTGCAAGGGTGTCTGCGATGGTCTGTCCGCAGAGCGCATCGCCGGTGATGCCGATCCCGTGCTGTGCGACGGGGAGCGTTGCCTGGACGCGGTGTTGCTGCCCCGGCTTGCTGCGATAGCCGCTGAGCCCGGCGACCTGGTGGTTGTCCTGCACCTGCTCGGCAACCACGGCCCGGCCTATTTCCGGCGCTATCCCGATGAGTTCCGGCGCTTTACGCCCACCTGTGACAGCGCAGAACTCAGCGGATGTACGGACGCGGAGATCGTCAACGCCTACGACAACGCGATTCTCTACACCGATCATGTGCTGGCGGCGATGGTGCGTTACCTGCAGGACCTGCCGGATCGCGATACGGCGCTGATCTATCTGTCTGACCACGGTGAGTCGCTGGGCGAGAACGGCATCTACCTGCACGGCCTGCCATACGCCATCGCACCTGCGGTACAGCGGGAGGTGCCGATGCTGATGTGGTTGTCAGATGGCCTGCTGGAAAGCACCGGGGTGGATGAGAAATGTCTGAAGGCGGAGTCCGGCGCTCCGGTTGCCCACGATCATCTCTTTCATTCGGTCCTGGGGCTGCTCGACGTAAACACCACAGCGCGTGAGCCGTCTCTCGATCTCTTTGCCAGTTGCCGCCGGCCGCGAGTCGATGAACCGGCCGTCGCCCGGATCAGGGCCACAGCGCCACAGCCCAGGTAACGCCGGCGAGCAGGATGCTCAGCATCACGGCTGCGCTGCCCATGTCCTTGGCGCGCCCAAGCAGCGGGTGATGATCGGCACTGACGGCATCGGCCACGCTTTCGACCGCTGAGTTGAGCAGTTCGACGATGAGCACCAGCAGGATGCTGGCGACCATCGCCAGTGCTGCCCATCTGCCAGGTGCAATGAACGGTGCCAGCACCATCAACGGCAGGCCCACGGCCAGTTCCTGGCGAAAGGCAGCCTCGTGGACCAGCGCCGCGCGCAACCCGGCCAGCGAGTAGCCCGCAGCCCGCAGGATGCGGCGCAGTCCACCGCTGCTCTTGAAGGGCGAGTTGTTCATGTAGCAGTGTCAGGCACAGCATCAACTGTACAGGGACTGTATCCGGTCTCCCAGACTTCGCCCCGATAGCCGAGGGCAAAAACGCCCAGGCAGCCAAACCACATGATGGCGGCGCTCCAGATGTCATGTGACAGAAAGTGCGCCCCCCGGGCCTCCTGCCCGAAAGCAAACAGACTGCCGACAGCAATGGCGAGCGCCAGCGACAAACGCGCCAGGCGGCGATGGCGTGCCAGACACAGGAAATAGAGCGCAAACAGCGCGAAGCCGGAGGATGAATGCCCGCCTGGGAAGCATCGCGCACGGGGCAGAGCGGCGGGGCGCTCTGCAAACAGGTGCAAATAGGGTTGCCGGCCACCAAATTCTGCCAGGGACCGGGGGCAGTCGATGTTGGTCGTCTGCTTCAGCAGACCAACGGTACCGGTGCCCAGGGCAATGCTCAGGATCAGAAAGCCAACCGGCCGACGCCAGCGCCGCAGCGAGGCGACGGCAAAGGAACAGGCCCACAGCAGCAGAAGCAGCACGCCCAGGCTGCGCATGACTGTGCCACCTGTGCCATGGATCAGTTCTTTGGCCCACCATGCACCGGCCCCGGCACCAATGAAGTGCCCGGTGGCAGGATCAAAAGCCCAGGCAAGCGCGATGCTTTCGTCGAAACCGGTCGTTGCCGACACGGTTGCGACCAGAACAAAAAGCAGCAGTGGTGAGAGGGCGTGTGTCAGCCAGAAACGCCGGTCGGCATCCATGCGGGGTCCTGATAGCCGGGCGTTTGCCGGTACGAATGTAAGACGTCTCAAGTCGGGCCGATCAATCGGTGTGTCCGCGGTCAGCCGTGGTCAGCGGTGTCCCTCTACAGTATTGTTGGTCCCATTCACATCCACGCCAGCGCCGGGGAACCGACCATGTCTGATACGAGCAAAGCGCCGACTGCCGAGGAAATCTCGCGCCGCAGCCTGCTGGCTGGGGTCGGCGCAGCCGGCGCGGGGCTGGCGGCTTTTGCAGCGGGTGCTGGCAAGCCGGTCTATGCGGCCAGTTCCGCCCCCATGCACAAAGGCTCCGGACCAGCGCCCAGGGCGCCCTTCGATTCGATGCGCGACTGGGTTGCGGCGCTTGAGGCCAACGGCCTCGTGATGCGCTTCGATCGCATCGATCAGGACCGGTACGAGATTCCGGGCCTGTTTTTCCGGGCCACCGACCAGTACGGCATGTATGGCGCGCCGACGATGGTCTTCGACGAGCTGAAGATCGATGGCAAGTGGATAAAAGGGCCTGTGCTGGTCAACCTCTATGGTCACTGGAACACCGACGCGATCGTCTGGAACCTGCCGGTGGTGCCCGGCGATCACTATGCGACCTACAACGGCGCGATGGCCTGCCTGAAGGACATGCTGGCGAAAAACGGCGGCAAGTATCCGGAGATCCCGCCGACGGAAATTGCCCGCGACGAGGCGCCCTGCAAGCAGGTGATACTGAAGGGCGACGAGATTGACCTGCTTAAATTTCCTTTCCTCAAGACCAACCCGGCCGACGGCGGCCGTTACGTGAATACCGGTTCGCACTTCATGGTGGATCCGGAGCTGGGACCCAACTTCGGTACCTACCGCTGCGAGATCAAGGGGCCACGCAAGCTGGGTATCAACATCGAGCCCAACCAGACCGGTGACAAGTTCCTCAAGGCCGCGCAGAAGCGGGGCGAAAAGGTGGTGAAGTACTCGATCGTGCTCGGCCAGGATCCGATGGTCTGGCTGTTGAGCGGTACGCGTCTGGCGCCGCGCTTTACGGATGCGCCACAGGATGAGCTGGCGATTGCCGGCGGCATGCGCGGCAAGCCGATCGACGTGGTCCGCTCGGAGGACACCGATATCCTGATCCCGGCACATGCCGAGTTCGTGATCGAAGGCGAGGTACAGCTGAATGGCCCCTTCGAGGACGAAGGCCCCTTCGGCGAGATGTTCGGCTATCTCGGTCCCGTCAAGCCCGGCAACTACGTGATGACCGTCAATACGGTTACCCATCGCCGCGACCCCTGGTTCGTGAATGCGATGACCGGCATGCAGCGTGCCAGCGTGACCGCACCGATGGACGCGATGTACAGCGTGCTACTCGGCAAGCAGATCCCGAACTTCGTCGCCTACACCAACCCGCAGGACACGATGGGTTTTGTGGTGATGAGCATCGACAAGAAAGCGGCTGGCGAAGGCCTCGCCGCCGGGCTCAAGGTGGCGCAGCGCAATCCGATCGCCAAGGTCGTGGTCGTGGTGGACAAGGACGTGAACATCCTCGACCGGCGCGAGGTGATCTTTGCCATCGGCTCACGCTGGCAGCCGTACCCGGCGAGCAAGATCATCGAGGACGCGTTTGGCCTGCAGACCGACCCCAGCCAGGTGAAATTCGCCCGTACCAGCAAGATCGTCATCGATGCGACCCGGCAACTGCCGGCGGAGGGTGGCCGGGAGGTGTTTCCGGAAACCAACCGCGCGCTGCTCGAGCAGGGCGCACCGGGTATCTTCGAACACGTCGACAAACTCTATGGCGAGGCGCTGCGCAACTGGAAGCGGATCTGAGGGCGTCGACCGATGGATATAGATATCGTCCTTGATTCGCAGCTGCCCTCGGCGCGATTGACGGAACTGGGCCTGCTGGCGGAGCACCACGGCATTCATGCGGTGTGGTGTGCAAGCTATCTGGACGGTCGTGATCCCTTTGGCAACCTGGCGGAGCTGGCGCGCGCCTCGAGCAGGATCCGTCTCGGACCCATCGCGCTCAGCCCTTGGGAGTTGCATCCCTTCCGCATTGCCATGGCCCTGTTGACGCTGAACGAGCTGTGTCCGGGCCGCGCGCAGGCCATCATCGGTAGCGGCGGCGAGGTAGTGATGGCGCTGGACATTCATCGTGATCGCCGGGTACGCGCCGTGCGTGAGGCCATCGACATCGTGAAGGGCGCGACCACGCGGCGGCCATTCAGTTATCACGGTGAGATGTACCGCATCAACGACTACGACCCGCAGTGGATAACGGCTGCGCAACCGCCGGCGGTGTTTGCCGCAGCGAACCGCCCGCAGATGCTGCGCATGTCGGCGCGGGCCGCAGACGGCATCATGATGAGCGACCTGTCGCCGGCACTGAGCCGGGCGGCTGTCGGTGCGGTGAACGGACATCTCCGCGAGTTCGGGCGCGATCCGGCGGCCTTCCAGTTCAATAACTTCATGGCATGGTATGTCTATGACGATCTGCAGGAAGCGCGCCACGAAGCAAAACGCTGGATCGGTTTCCGGGCCATCTTCCGCGAATACATGATGCGCGAGTTCATGAGTGCGGAAGACTTCGCGGTGATTCTCGAGTACATCCCGCAGGTCTACGCCATGGCTGCGAAGAACGCAGACTCGGTCGAGGGCCTTCCCGACCGCTTGCTGGATATGTGCGTGGATCATCTGACGCTCACCGGCACAACGAATGACATGGACCATGTCATCGGGCATCTGCTGGAGCTGAAAGAGGCTGGCTGTACCCAGGTGTCCCTGGAACTGAAAAATCACCAGGCGCACGGCATCCGGTTGATCGGTGAGCGGGTGATACCCGCGCTGCGCTGAAAACCTCAGGCCAGCCGGCGTACCCGAAAGCGGCGACCCTTGATCTTTCCCGCACTGAGCGCGCGCAAGGCCTGCTCCGCGGAGCGCTGTCTGATTGCCACGTAGGCGCGCGTCGCGTAGATGTCGATCTTGCCGATCGCCTCGGCGGGCAGGCCGGCATCGCCGGTCAGCGCGCCGAGCAGGTCGCCGGGGCGTAACTTGTCCTGTCGGCCGCCGTCGACGATCAACGTCACCATGCCGGCGGTCAGTGCCTTTTGTGTGGCGGTGTCGGGTTCCGGTTTCTGCCAGTTCAGCGGCATGCCCTGACGCCCTTCAATTTCCGCTGTCCGGTGGCGATCCTCAGGTGTGCACAGTGTCCACGCGAGGCCCTTGCCGCCGGCGCGACCGGTGCGACCGATGCGATGCAGATGGACATCGGCGGTCAGAGCCATGTCGTAGTTGATCACCACCGGCATGTCCTTGATGTCCAGCCCGCGTGCGGCGACATCGGTGGCGACCAGTACTGCACAACTGCGGTTGGCAAAGCGCAGCAGCACTTCTTCGCGTTCGCGCTGATCCAGGTCGCCATGCAGCGCCAGCACGGAGTGGCCCCGTTCAGCAAGCCGTTCGGTCAGCGCGCGTACCTGATGCCGGGTATTGCAGAAAACCAGCACTGATTCGGGCCGATGCTGTGTCAGCAGGCTTGTCAGCGTGTCGAATTTCCGCGCTTCGCTGACCTCGAAGAAGAGCTGCTCGACTTCGTCAGCGCTCAGGGTGGCCGTCACGCTCACGTCCAGTGCATCGCGCTGGAACTGCCGGCTGATATCGCGCACACCGTCGGTATAGGTGGCAGAAAACAACAGGGTCTGGCGCTTGCGCGGGATCTCTGCCGTGATCGCCTTGATATCGTCGCTGAAGCCCATGTCGAGCATGCGGTCAGCCTCATCGAGCACCAGCACACGGATGTTTGCCAGCGGCAGTGCGCCTTTTTGCAGCAGCTCCAGGATCCGTCCGGGTGTGCCCACCACCAGATGCGGTTCATGCGTCAATGAAGCCAGATGCGGGCGCAGCGGGATGCCCCCGCACAGGGTCAGCACCTTTATATTGGGGATGAACTGGGCGAGGCGCCGGATCTCCTTGCTGACCTGGTCGGCGAGTTCACGCGTCGGGCAAAGCACCAGCCCCTGCAGCTGGACGCGGGCCGGATCGATCGCGGCGAGCAGGCCGAGTGCGAATGCCGCTGTCTTGCCGCTGCCGGTCTTGGCCTGGGCGATCACGTCGCGGCCGCCAAGGATCGCCGGCAAACTCTCTGCCTGTACGGGTGTCATGTCGAGATAGGCAGCCGCTTCAATGCCCTGGCGCAATGCAGGCGACAGCTTGAGTCCGGAAAAATCATTCATTGGTCATGATCGCGCCGATGTGGTGGTGCTGCGAGCCGGGCCGTGCCACCCCGGATAAAAAGGCGTATACGGATCGCTGCGCGGGTCCCTCGGAATGTAGCCGGTGCAGCGGGGAATCCGTGCCCTGGTGCGCCGGGCATAGTTGAGTGCGCTCGGCGCTGCCCAGGGTGCCGGGTAGCGCATGCCGAGGCTCGCAGAGACGCAGGCGATCACCTGCAGGCTGACAAACAGCAGGTAGTTCTCATAAAACGTCAGCCAGGTGAGAGCGATGGCCATGTTCGGGATATGACAGCCGAGCGCCTTGATTTTCTGCGTCATCGGCGTGTCGTGCTCGGGCGCAATGTAATGATCCCAGTAAATGTTGTGCCAGTTCGGCTGCCAGGCGGCGAGCACCGTGAAGGTCACAAGCCAGGTGCCCCAGGCCGGCAGGCCCGCCTTGCCCGCGATCAGCCACACGGCAAGAAACAGCTGCCCCGCGCTGGAACCCCAGAGAAAACCAAAGAGCGCGGAAATGAGCGGATTTTTCGGCCGTTCAAATACCGGCGTGAAATACGACCAGACGCCGGCATAGGCGACGAGGATAAATCCGTACAGGCCGAGCGTGAAACGCACCCAGTTCGGGTTGTTGAGCTGCGCCGTGGTGAATACCGGGCTGTCCAGAACAAGCTGCATGCCGCCGCTGAGATACGACAGCAGGTAGCAGCAGCAGAAGTACATGCATGCCCGAAGCCACGCCACCTTCGGCCGGTAGATATCCCAGGGCACGTCGCGGAAGCGCACATCGTAGATGATGGCGAGTGCGATGAAGGTGATTGCAAGCAGTGCGGCGAACCAGTCAAGCATAATGCAGTCTAGATGAAGCCACGCCCGGACACACCATCGTCAATCCGCGCAGGTCTGGAGCCAAACGCAGACTTTCAGCGCGCCCTGGACCTGATCGAGGGCAGCGATGAGCATGTGTTCGTCACCGGCCGGGCCGGTACCGGCAAGACCACCCTGCTGCACCTGTTGCGCGAAGAAACCGTGCGCAATGTGGCGGTCGTTGCGCCGACCGGTCTGGCGGCGATCAACGTCAGCGGCCAGACCAT
>CAUJHF010000039.1 GCA_963204745.1 Pseudomonadota bacterium | reverse complement strand
GGTCAGCTTCCTGGATTTTGATCTAGGCTTCTTCGATCATCAGGAGGACCGCGTCGAACCCGCGCCCAACCCCTTCGCCCCGGTACAGGTGTAAACCATGTCTCCGGTATAAAACGTAAACCATGTGTCCGGTATGGACCGTCGGAAAATGGCGCGCCCGAGAGGATTCGAACCTCTGACCCCTGCCTTCGGAGGGCAGTACTCTATCCAGCTGAGCTACGGGCGCGTGGCGGGGCCGCGATGATACCGCCCGCCCGCGCACGGCGTCCAACGCGAAGGCCGATAACCACCAGGGTCTGAGAGCCGGAGCCTGCAGCGCCCGCTTGCCAGTCCGGCACGGCCCCGCCATCCTTTCCGCATGTCCACCCCCGAGCTGCCCACCCTTGATCTCCCCCAGGACATTTTCCTGGATATCTTCGATGCGGCACCGCTGCGCGACCTGGCCCCCGGCGAGGTCGTCATCAGTGCCGGCGGAAAGGCCGATCAGGTCTTCAATATCGTCTCTGGCGTGCTGCGCGTATGCCGGACCGGCACCGACGGGCGACGTCAGGTGCTGTCTTTCCTGTTTCCCGGAAATTTCGTGGGCCTGACGGCTACCGAGACCTACTTTTTCAGCGTGGAAGCAGTCACCCCGACCCGGATCGCCTGCTGCCCCCGCCACGTGCTGGATGCGCGGCTGGCCAGCGACCCGCTCGCCGTGCGGGCATTTCTCAACATGATGCTGCGGGTGGTCGAGGACGTCCTCGATGTGGTCTACAGCCTCGGACAGCGCACGGCACGGGAACGGCTGGCGGTATTTCTGCTCTACCTGCGCCACTGGCGCCGGCTGACACAGAACCTGGCCAATGACCGCGATCCCCGGCTGGCTGACATCGACATCCCCATGAGCCGCGAGGATATCGCCGACTTCCTCGGCCTCAAAAAAGAAACGGTGAGCCGCAGCTTCAAGGAACTCGAAACAGACCAGGTGATCCTGCGCTCCGGGAGCCATCATGTCAGGGTGCTCGACCTGAGCGCGTTGAGAGAACTTGCCGGCATCCGGGATTTTGCCTCTCCGCGCAGAATTGCGCGATCACCGTAACGCGCGGCGACGCGCACACCCTATAAACTGTCGCCGCGGGCACCTATACTTTTGTACTTCGTTTCCCAATCCCGCCAACCAGTCGGAGAAGTCGACCTTGAGCAACCACGATCAGAATTTCTTCAACCTTTTCATGGTGGTAATCGGCGCATTGGTCGGCATTACCGCGGTGCTGATCGTCACGGCACGCGTGGTCGGCGGCGGGACCCAGCTCGCATGGGTGCAGGCGGACCCGGAATACGCCGCTGCCGTTGATAAGCGGATTGCACCGGTCGGCCGGGTCAGCATCGCAGGCGAAGAAGCGGTAGCTGAGCCTGCGGCCGTTGCCGGTCAGGCTGCGGATGCAGCCCCGGCAGCTGAAGCCCCGGCGGTAGCGAAGGCGCTCGACGGTGAGCAGGTTTACAACGCGGCGTGTGTGGCCTGTCACGGCAGTGGTGTGGCCGGTGCACCGAAGTTCGGCGATGCGGGCGCCTGGAAAGCACGTCTCGCAGCAGGCACGGACACACTGCACAAACATGCAGTGGAAGGTTTCCAGGGCGCGGGGGGCTTCATGCCGCCCAAGGGTGGCCGGACCGACCTCTCGGACGCAGAGGTGAAGAGCGCGGTGGACTTCATGGTGTCGAAAAGCCGCTAGCGGCGACACCAGCACTTGGGCAACAAACTCAAGAAAGGCGACTACGAGGACCATCTTGCGCCGCTCCAGCTGGAGCTGAACAAGCTCACGCGCTGGCTGCGGCATACCGGAAAGCGAATGGTCGTCCTGCTTGAGGGCCGCGACACCGCCGGCAAGGGCGGGACCATCAACGCGATTGCCGAATCCCTGAATACCCGCCAGGTGCGGATCGTCGCGCTGGGTACGCCTACCGAACGGGAACGCACAGAGTGGTACTTTCAGCGCTACGTCCCACATCTGCCCGCCGCCGGCGAACTCGTGCTCTTCGACCGCAGCTGGTACAACCGGGCCGGCGTGGAAAAGGTGATGGGTTTTTGTACCGCCACCGAGTATCGCGAATTTCTCCACCAGGCGCCGCTGTTTGAAAAGATGCTGGTCGACGACGGCATCCTGCTCTTCAAGTACTGGCTGGCCGTGGATCAGAAGTACCAGGAAGAACGCTTTGCCGAGCGCGCCATCGATCCGCTCAAGCGCTGGAAGCTCTCACCCATCGACATCGAGGCGCGCACGCACTATGCGGACTACGGCCGGGCTCGCGACGCGATGTTCCGGGCCACGCACCGCAGACATGCCCCGTGGTTCGCCGTCGACTTCAACGATCAACGCCGCGGTCGCCTCAACCTGATCCGCCATTTGCTCGACCATGTACCCGATAGCCGCGTGCCGGTGCAGCGCGTGAAACTGCCACCACTGAAGGGCAGACCGGGCAAAGAGCGCTACACCGGCCCGGTGCGGCCGATACGGAACCGCTACTAGCAACCTGAAGGCGCTCCTATCCGGCGATCAGCCCGTCGCCTTTACCCCGGTCGGCGCGCAGACTCAGCGCTTCGGCGAGGTGTGCGCGGCTGATGAACGCTGCGCCGGAAAGATCGGCCAGCGTGCGCGCAACGCGCCGTGCACTGTCGAGCGCGCGAGCAGAGAGCGCAAAGCGGTTGGCAGCCATCTCAAGCAGTGCCTGTCCATCGGCCGACAGCTGACAATGGTCGCGCAGACCGGCGGCATCGAGTCTTGCATTCAGCACACCGGCGCGTTGCTGCTGGCGCACCGCCGCCGCGACTACGCGGGTACGGACCGCGGCCGAACTCTCCGTAGCCGCGGAACGCTCCCCGGGTAACGAATCGTGGAGCCCCGTCCGGCTCACGCTTACCACCAGGTCGACACGATCGAGCAGCGGCCCCGAGACCTTCATCTGGTAGCGCCGCACCTGTTCGGGCGTGCAGCGACAGGCTTCGGTCTGATCGCCGGCAAAACCACAGGGGCACGGATTCATGGCGGCAACCAGCTGGAAGGCGGCCGGATACTCGACCGTGCGCAGCGCGCGGGCAATGGTCACCTGACCGGTGCCCAGCGGCTCGCGCAGGGCTTCGAGCACCGGGCGCGAGAACTCGGGCAGCTCATCGAGAAACAACACGCCGTGATGCGCCATTGAAATCTCTCCGGGACGGGGATTGCCACCGCCGCCAACCATTGCGGCAGTCGACGCGGTGTGATGTGGCGAACGAAACGGCCGCTGGCGGAAGTCCGTGATGCCACCAGCCAGCGAGTACACAGCTGCCGACTCCAACGCCTCGCTTTCAGTCATCTCGGGCAGCAGGCCTGGCAGGCGCCGGGCGAGCATGGTCTTGCCAGTACCTGGCGGACCGGTGAACAGCAGATGGTGTCCGCCGGCCGCGGCCACCTCGAGCGCATGGCGGGCCTGGGCCTGGCCGCGCACATCAGCGAGATCCTCGGTACGCATCGGGTGCGCTGATACAGCGACCGGCGTTGCGACCGGCGCGCGCAATTCGTCGCCGCCGTTCAGGTAGCGAACCACGTCGACCAGCTGATCGGCGAGAGCGATGCCTGCACCACCGAGCAGGGCCGCTTCACGCTCAGCCACTGCCGGCACAACAGCAGACCGGCCGCTGCGCCGCGCAGCCATGAGCGCCGGCAAGAGACCGGGCACCCGGCGCAGTGCGCCGGAAAGCGCCAGCTCGCCATGAAACTCGATACCGGCCAGACGCTCGGGACGCACCTGGCCGGAGGCCGCGAGAATAGCGATCGCCGTGGCCAGATCGAAGCCGCTGCCACCCTTGGGGAGGTCAGCCGGTGCAAGGTTGACGATGATCCGCCCGTCAGGAAATTCGAGCCCCGACTGGCTGATCGCCGCCCGCACCCGGTCGCGGCTCTCGCGTACCGCGGTTTCGATCAAGCCGATGATGGTGAACTGCGGCAGGCCGCCGCCCACATGCGCTTCGACCACCACCTCTGGCGCCTTGAGCCCAAGCTGGGCACGTGTCAGCGTGGTGGCAAGGCGCATCGCAGGGCCGCAACAGCCGTCTGCTCAGCCGTCGCTGCCTGTCCGCCGCGACTCGATGGCCTCGAGTTCCGCCTCCAGCGCGCTGAGCTTGTCGCGGGTGCGCTCCAGCACCTTGCGCTGCACGTCGAACTCCTCGCGCGTGACGAGGTTGAGCTTGTCGAAGGTACTGGCCAGCAGCGCCTGGAAGTTCCGCTCCAGGTCAGCCTGTACCACGCGCATGCTGCCGGGCACGTTCGCCGCCAGCTTGCGGGCCAGATCTTCGATGAATTTCGCATCCATTGAGCAAGTCCTCTGAACGGCGCTCCAAAAAGCGCCAGGCGCTGCTGTCGGCTGCACCAGCATGAGGCAACGCCATCGTCTGAAAAAGCGCAAAGCCTTGCGCCAAGCGGCCTCCGCATGACTGGCACGGATCGTGCTTAGTCCTGCTGTCAGCTGCCGGAGATCGTGCCAGCCCCACCCGGGCCATACAAGCGGCAAATGACAGCAAATCAGCAGCTTTAGATGACTTGACACGGAAGGACCCGATTTCATGAAACTCATCACCGCGATCATCAAGCCCTTCAAGCTCGACGATGTGCGTCAGGCCGTCGTCGACATGGGCGTACACGGCGTGACGGTCACCGAGGTCAAGGGCTATGGCCGGCAGCGCGGCCATACCGAGCTCTACCGCGGTGCCGAGTATGTCGTCGATTTCCTGCCCAAGACCAAGCTCGAGCTGGCAGTTGCCGACGACATCGCCGAACAGGTCATCGAAGCGATCGTCAACGTCGCCCGCACCGGAAAGATCGGTGACGGCAAGATCTTCGTTACACAGCTCGACGAAGTCATCCGCATCCGCACCGGCGAAACAGGCAGCGAAGCTGTCTGATCACCCCCCCGGAAGAATCGAGCAGGAGAACAGACCGTGATACAGAACCAGACCCCCGCCAGCCGCCCGCGCCGGATGGCTTTCCCAGCGGCTGCAGCGCTGCTGATGCCCCTGATGCTGATCGCCGGCGGCGCATTTGCCGCTGACACGCCCGCGCCCGACAAGGGCGATACCGTCTGGGTGCTGCTGTCGACCATCCTGGTCGTACTCATGACCATCCCCGGCCTCGCACTCTTTTATGGCGGGATGGTGCGCTCGAAAAACGTCCTGTCAGTATTCATGCAGGTCTTCATGACCTTCTGCCTGATCGCCCTGCTGTGGGCAATCTATGGTTACAGCCTGGCATTCAGCGGCAACGGCGTGTTCATCGGCGGTCTTGACCGGCTGTTCATGCAGGGCATCACCGTTGACTCGCTGGCAGCGACCTTTTCCAAAGGCGTGTACATCCCCGAATTCGCCTACTTTGCCTTTCAGCTCACCTTTGCCTGCATCACTCCTTGCCTGATCGTCGGCGCCTTTGCCGAACGCATAAAGTTTTCTGCGGTGCTGCTGTTCGTGGTGGTCTGGTTCACCTTCGCCTACCTGCCCATCGCACACATGGTCTGGTTCTGGGCCGGTCCTGATGCCTATACAGATCCCGCTGCCGGAGCGGCCGCCGGCGAAGCGGCCGGCTTCCTGTTCCAGAAGGGCGCCCTGGATTTTGCCGGCGGTACCGTCGTACACATCAATGCGGGCATCGCCGGACTGGTCGGCTGCCTGTTCGTCGGCAAGCGGGTGGGCTACGGGCGGGTGGCCATGCCGCCGCACAATCTGCCGATGGTCATGATCGGCACCTCACTGCTGTGGGTTGGCTGGTTCGGTTTCAACGCCGGTTCGAATCTTGAAGCCAATGGTCTGGCCGCGCAGGTGGTCGTCAAC
>CAUJHF010000038.1 GCA_963204745.1 Pseudomonadota bacterium | reverse complement strand
GCTGACGTCGCCGAACGATTCCTTGAGGAAGCGGATGTTGTCGCCGACGTACTGGGTCGGGGTATTGATCTCGTGGGCGATGCCGGCGGCAAGCTGGCCGACCGCTTCGAGCTTCTGGCCGCGCAGCAGCTGCTGCTCCATTTCCAGCTTCGCGGAAATGTCGCGCTTTACCACTACAAATGCGCTGAGCTGTCCGTCGCCATTCCGGATCGGCGAGAGACTCACATCTTCAACGATTACCTTGCCATCGCTGTTGCGGTATCTCATTACGCCCTGCCACTTCAGGCCACGACGTGCCGCAGAGACCATGGCGTCCATCTGGCCGTCGCTCGTATCGAACTCGCGGAGGGTTTCGGGATGTTTGCCACGCACTTCAGCCAGTGTGCAGTTGTGGTTGCGCTCGTAGGCCGGATTGACATAGATGATCTCTCCGGTCGTAGTCATGATCTCCATGCATTCCTGGGCTGATTCGACGGCTGCTGCGAGATACAGCAGGCGTTCTTCAGTCTGCTTGCGCACACTGATGTCACGCATGACGGCACTGAACAGCGGCTCGCCATTGATCGTGAAGTAATCGAGCTGCAATTCGACCGGGAAGACTTCCCCGGATTTCCGGCGAGCTCGTACCTCTCGCACCCGCCCCAGCACGCCCGTGTCCTCGCCGGTCTGGTACCGCGCATAGTCCTTCACGTGTTTGTCCTGTGAGGTCGTCGGCAACAGGGCGCTGACCGAGGTGCCGATAACCTCGCTGGCCATATAACCGAAAATCCGTTCCGCCGCCGGGTTGAACGACACGATGCGTCGCTGGCTGTCGGCCACGACGTGTGCATCCTGCATGGATTCAATGACCGCGCGGTGCCGTGCTTCGGTGTCGGCGAGGTCTGCTACCAGACTGCCAAACGCGCGGGACAGCTCACCGATCTCGTCTGCGCGCTCGACGGGCAGCGTATTAAGTGCCTGTCCACGCTGGTACTCCCTCACCGCCGTGTTCATGCGCAGGAGCGGGCGCACCAGCTTTCCGGTGGTGAGGTAGACGATCGGCAGGGTCAGCAGTGCAGCCACCATGAAGGTGCCCAGTATTTCCAGCCAGCTGGGCCGGACGGCTGCAACCATCAGTGCCTCGGGTACGGCCAGCGTGATGCGCAGGAACCGTTCGGGGTTCCCCGGTTCCAGTGGTACGTGTGTAGTGGCCAGTATCTGCTGTGCGCCGCGGTGGTCTGGTGTGATTGTGGTGCTGGCCTCGTTGCCGGCCGAAAGCCCCGACAGGGCAAGCCCCGGAAACCGCTGTCTCATACCGGCGAGACGTTCAGGATCGCCGGGGTTGAGCAGGATGGTGCCGTCGCTGGCACTGACATACGGCCTGATTGCCTGCCCGCTATCGTTGTCCATCGGTTGACCGAGGGTGTAGAGGTCCATATCTACGTAGGCGAGTCCAAACCGCGTGCCGTCAGCAGCGTAAAGTGGCGTGACGGCGCGGATGAGGATGCGTCGCGTGTGGCGGAGTGTCGTTGTCTCCAGCTCATGCCACGCATCGGAGAGCCAGGTCTGGCCTTCCGCCAGCGTGGTCCCGGCCTTGAACGATGGCGTCGTGCGCAAGTCGTGCAGTGCTTCATCCCGAACGGCAGCCGGATACTCGCCATCGCTGTGTACGCGCAGAAATTCACGGCCATCGCTGCCGATCAGGTGAATCTGGTGGTAGATCGTCCGGGCACGCATCAGGGCAACAAGGACCTGTGTCGCACGGTTGTGGCAGGTGCGCCGGTCATCATCTGTGGCAGCGGTACAGATGCTGCTGCCGAACTCGGTGACGGCTGGCAAGGTGGATATGAGCAAAATATCGCGACGCAGGGTATCCAGATTCCGGGAGAACACCTTTTCTGCCGACTGTGCCTCGCGGGAGAGCAGGGTGCGCTGGGTAGCCAGCAGGCCGCGTAATGCGCCGTGGTAAACCAGGATGCCTCCCACCGCGACTGCGATGAAGGTCAGCAGGGTAGAGATGGCCATGGTCTTGAAACGGATGCCGATGGCCAATTTCCTGGTCGTCGCGGGCATGTTGGTGTTAGTGAGAGGGCTGTTCATGCGGCCTCGTTGTCGCTATCGCTTTCAGCTTGTGTTTCGGTATCCGGCACGGCGAGGGGCAGGCGGATGATGAAAGTGGTGCCGGTGCCTGGCGTGGACTCGACCCTGATGGTGCCGCCGTGCTTTTCGACGATGACGTTATGGGTGATGGTGCTGTAGAACATGGCACAGATGCCGATAGCCATGGCTGTTGCGCCGGCGAGTGTCCATGAACGCCGCGCTTCGCGGGTACGAGCGGCAGCGACGCGCTCCATGGTCGGCAACATCGTCAGGACCGCCAGCAAACCGATACTGGTGGCAAGCCAGCCTATTGTGCTTTGGTACAGCGGAACCGCTTCAATTCCCGCCGCCGGGCCAAACGTGACTAGCTGACTGAAATTCATTGACCAGGACTTTCCCAACGTGCGCTTGCCGGAGCCGGCATCGGATAAGTGCCAGCAACTGCCGGTCGGGATTTATCCCGCTTGGCAGCAATTATCGACAACGGTCCGTATTAAGTAATGCACCAGTTCACAGATCAGCGAACAGGTATCGGGGCGGGAAACGGCATCGATGAAACGGGAAACGGGACCTGAAACGGTCCCGTTTACGGATCCGGGGGGCAGGGCCCGAACGCCTGGGTGCTATGCGTCAGACGACGTAGTCGTCGAAGTCCTCGATGGCCTCACGCAGCATGCGGCTTTCACGCGCCTGTTCGATCTTGCGCGCAGCGTCGAGGTGGAAGCCCAACCGGACGGCAGCGCCGGCGGGACTGCTGTTGAACTCGCCGCTGGCGTCTTCGGCGTCGGCCGCTTCTTCCGGGCTCTCCCAGCTCAGTTCCGGAGATTCTGCTTCGCGCTTGCTCATCTTGCAGGGTCCTGTCTCAGGGCTGCGGCCCGTTTCGGGGCGAACAATATTTCAAATCGTATTGAAGTCAAGAGGGGGCGTTATTACGCCCCCCGTTCTGACTGACGCGCCAGCTTGTTCAGCGCTTGAGGCGCATGGCCACCGGGATAAAGATCGCCAGGGCCAGCAGGCAGCAGGCAATGGCCAGGGTATTGGCCGGGCCGTACCCGGCACCGGGCGTCAGCATCGACCCGGCGATGACCGGGCCGAGGAAGAAGCCGCCGATCTGGGCGGTGGGAATCAGCAGGCTGACGCGACCGGTTGTGTCGCTGAGCGCGATGGTACCCATGATGTATGGGCCGTTGAGGTTCCAGAAAATCTGGAAAACGGCTGCGGTGAGCAGGAATTGCAGGAAGCTCATTTCGCCCTGCAACAGGGCGATCATGACCACCTGTACCAGCAGCGCAACGGTGACCGGAATGATCCGCCCGATACGGTCCGCGAGCCACGATGCGGTGAGTGCCCCGACAGTGGCTACACCGGTGGAAATGCCCAGGGCGATGCCAACCCGCGGTGCTTCGATGCCGGCGGAGGTGCCGATCAGTTTGACAAAAGCCCAGATCGCCCCGAGCCCGGTACACCAGATCAGCATCACGGCCAGCGCGATGAATGCCGGCAGGGCTGAAGCATTTGCATCGCTGCCGCCGGCGTGATGGCCGACTGCGCCGGTGGGTTGCGGTATCCAGCCAACGGTGAACAGGGCAAGGAATGCAAGTCCGGCCAGTGGCAACAGTACGCCGCCGACGCCGGCGTCCCTCGGCATCGGCAGCAGCAAAAAGCACAGCACGCCCAACACGACCTGGGCTGCAATCAGGAAGGCAAAGTTGCGATCCTTCTGCGCGGTGCTGCTGACGATGGCGATGGCGAGTGCGAAGGCGGGGCCTTCACCGAAGAAGCCGACCGCAAAACGCAGCGCCGCCAGCGCACCTGCCGAATCCATGGAGCTCGAAACCACGTTGCCGGCGATCACGACGAGGATCGCGACGATGGCCGCCGTACGCCATTTGACGCGCGGCATCCAGAAGGCCGCCGCAACCGGCCCCAGCGCGGTACCCAGTGCTTCGGCGGCAAAGATCTGCCCGGCGACACCCGGCTCGATGCCGAGTCCGGCGACGAGGGCCTCGGTGATGATCGGCCCGGCCATGATGGCAAATACACCGATACAGCCCAGCAGCAGGGCAGCGGCCAGTGAAGTCGGTTTGTCGGCTTGCATGTCTTTGTACTCCCCCAACGCACAGCGGTCGCCGCGCGGCGGCTACTGTAACCCGACAGGAGTGGTTTGTAGGAGCGGCTTTTGTAGGAGCGCGTTTTGTGGGAGCGGCTTTTGTGGGAGCGCGTTTTGTGGGAGCGCCTTCCGGCGCGATGTTAATTTCCCGCAGGAACATCGCGCCTGAAGGCGCTCCTACGGCGATGGGATCGCGGCTGAAGGCGCTCCTACGGCGATGGGATCGCGGCTGAAGGCGCTCCTACGGGCGTTTCTGCTGCACAAGTACCGTGTCGAGCGCCTGTACGAAGGCCGCAATGATCGGTTCGTTGTATCTGCCCACCGGCACCCCGTTGTAGATCACATGCGTGCCATCGACGACATACTCACGGACGTAGGGCACCGTCCAGTCCGGATAATCCACCTGCGCGTAGCGGTCGTAACCCGGTATGTCCTCGAAATTGAACATCGCATGTGAGAACAGCGTGTCGGTGTTCTCCGCGAAGAACTCGATCGGGATATTGATGACGTAGTCGAACTTGTCGCGGATGCCATCCCTGAACGCCTTGTTGGTGGACAAATACCTGCCGTCCGGGTTGTTGACGGGGTCCGCAAAATGATCCTGGCCGAGCACGACTTCCCGGCGGCTGAAATCATAGGTATCGAGCAGGGCCTTGAGGTCTTGCAGGGTGGTGTCCCGGTAGCCTGGCGCCAGCTGGATCCACGCCTCATTCGGTACCCGGTCCCATGCCATGCCGTGTATCGACATGACGACCTTCACCGCAGACCCTCCGGGGAGCTGGTCCAGCCGGTCGCGCAACATGTTCACCCAGGTCTGGCGCAGCACGGGAAAATTGCCGAGCTGGGGCTGGATGATGACCTTGATCGGCTTGTGCCCGTGATCTTCCTGCCAGTCATGGATGTAGTGCATGGCGTGGCGGATGCTGCCGTTGAATTCTTCGTGGTGCGAATAGATCGGTGCGGGTGCTGCAAGGATCACCGTGTCCACACCGGTATCGAGCAGTTCATGCATCGCCTGGCGGGCCCGGCCGAAATTGTCGG
This sequence comes from Pseudomonadota bacterium, assembly GCA_963204745.1. Taxonomy (GTDB): domain Bacteria; phylum Pseudomonadota; class Gammaproteobacteria; order Steroidobacterales; genus SHZI01. The sequence continues at coordinate 42,370 of CAUJHF010000038.1, read as the reverse complement.
CGGTTACCCAGCGCCACTCGATGGGGCCGTAACGGGTCTGGATCTCCCGCATCGCCGGCTCGACGATCGCACGCATGCCGGCCTCGTGCGGGATTTTTTGTCCCTTGATACCGATGCCGTGGTAATAGGTGAGCGCCTTGGTTGCGAGCTTCGCCGATACCGTCGGCATGCCCTCCTGGCGCGTGGTCAGCAGGAAAAAACCGTGATCGAGATGCAGACGCGGGTTCGGCGACACCCATTCGATCTCGCCCGTATGCAGCTTGTCGACGTAGGGGAGGCCGTCGAGATCGGTGTCCCGGCCCCAGGCATCGACCAGGCGTCCGGGTTTGAACGGCTCGAACTCGTAGGGCCGTGCCGGATCGAGCAGCAGTACGCCGCGGTCGGCCATCCACGAAATGCTGACCGGCCAGGGGATGTATTGCCGCGCCTTCTGCGCCAGCAGGAAATAATCCTCGATCCGGTAGTCCTCCGGCATGATCAGGCTGGAGATAAAGATTCCTGTCCGGCCTTCCGGCACCGTGTCCTGAGCAAGGTAATAGTCGTAGTAGTTCGGCGCCACCAGCTGCGCCGGCGTGCGGTTCATGTACTTGTAGCCGGCATAGCCGCCGATAGCCGTGAGGGCGGCGAGGCCGGCCAGTCCGATCAACAGTTTCTTCAGCAGGCGCATCGACATCCCCCCGGTAGCGCTTTTGCAGATCCTACAGGAATGGCGCGATCCGTTCGGCCGCCAGCCGGATGCTCACATCAGGCGCGCTCGAATTTCGGCAGCACGTGCTCTGCGACGATCTTCAGGCCGGCCATCGGCTCGTCGAACAGCCGGATCGACAGTTCGGTGAGGCCGGCCTTCTCGAAGATGCGGAAACGTTCGATCTGCAGATCGATATCGCCGAGATCGCCGGCCGAGGAGCAGGCTGCGATCAGGCGGTTGACGATCGATTCCGGCACGTCGTCGATCTTGCCGGTACGGGTCCAGAAGGCCTTGGCAAAGTTCTGCCACTTGTCGATAACCAGCTGGCGCTCTTCTGGTGTCACGTACGGCAGCATGTCGTACTTTGGCGGCAGCAACTCGCCACGGAAGACCAGCTCACGACGCGCCTCATACATGGATTTCTCGCGGTCAGCCTTGATATGCCAGGCCCAGAAGTTGCCGATGCGAAAGTCGGCTGCTGGCGTCTTGCGTGCAGCGAGGCCCTTGCGCAGGTGTTCCATATGATCGTCGATCTTTTCCGGTGTGACATCGCTCATCTGCGTCCCATCGGCAATCTCGCCGGCCAGCTGCAGCATTTTCGGTCCGGTCGCACAGGTGAAGATGCCGGGGCGGGCCGCTTTTGCCCAGCTGTTCTTGAGCGGGCGGCTGAGCTGGAACACTTCGCCGGGATAGTTCATCACCAGCTTGCCGGAAGTGACCGAGGTGACGATATCCACCGCTTCGCGCACGCTTTGCAACATGCGGTTTGCTTTCGGGTCCAGCTTCATGCCGATGGCCCCCATCACCGAGCCGCCGCCGCCGATCGCGACCACGGTGCGCCCGTTGCTGATCTCGTTCAGTGTCTGTGTTGCGTTGGCGATCTTCAGTGGATGCATCTCATAGGGGCTGACCGCCAGAATGCCGAGGCGGATTTTGCGGGTCGCCAGTGCGGCGGGCACCAGGGCCACGAAGGCGTCGGGGTTCTGGTGATAGTTCGAGTGCCAGAGGGTACGAAAACCGTAGTTCTCCGCAGCGACAGCCAGCTCGGCGACCTGCGCCGGATTCAGGTCCGGCTCGAGGATGATGTCTATCTGCATGATAATTTCCGACCTGGTATTGCGGGGCGTGTAGCGTGCCCGCCGGCAGGGGATAACTCAACCGGCAGGACTCTCCATGCATGGTCGTCAGGCCGATGACCATGCCGGCGTTTGGCTATACTGTCTGCGGCGCAACGCATATGAACCTCACCCTCTATTCCTCGCAAGGCTCCGGCAATTCCTACAAGGTGGAGCTGCTGCTGCACCTGATGCGTCAGCCCTACCAGACGCGGCCGGTGGATCTGCGGCGCAACGAGCAGCTGGGCGTCGAGTTTCTGGCGCGTAACCGTTTCGGGCAGGTGCCGGTGCTGGTCGATGGCGACATTGTGCTCACCGACTCGCACGCGATCATGCTCTATCTGGCCGGGCAGTACGGCGACCCTGTGCAGCACGACTGGGCGCCGCTCGATCCGCTGTCGCTGGCGCTGATAATGCGCTGGCTGTCGGTATCGGCAAATGAAATCCAGAACGGGCTGGCGATACCCCGGGCGGTAAAACGGCTCAACTGGCCTTTCGACTACATGCAGGGTGTCAGGCTCGGTTACCGGACGCTGCGCATCATGGATGACCACATGGCCGATCGCGAATGGCTGGCGCTGGAACATGCCACGATTGCCGATATCGCCTGCTATCCATACATCATGCTGGCTGCAGAAGGCGGCGTGGACACGCGGCCCTTCGGCAACGTTCTCGCCTGGTGTCGGCGTGTCGAAGCGCTGCCGCATTTCTGGCCCATGCCACGCTTGCAGGGTATTCCGGCGGTGCCGCTGGTCCCGGTGCCCTCGTAGGAGCGCACCGTAGGAGCGCCTTCAGGCGCGATCCCATCCCGGTAGGAGCGGCTTTAGCCGCGATTGTCGGCCTGGAAGATCGCGGCTAAAGCCGCTCCTACAAGCCGCTCCTACAAGCCGCTCCTGCCAGGGCAGGAGCGGCTTCAGGCGCGATTCAGGCTGTTCAGGGTTCGATCACCGAACAGAGGTCTTCCGTACGCGGATTGCCGTCTGAGGGACAAACGATATCCTCGCGCGCTACCCACAGCGGCGTACCGGCCACGATCCAGGTGTTGACCGGCTTGAAGCCCGTAATGCCCGCAATCCCCAGATCCGACAGTGGATTGAAGATCAGGTCGAATTTGCCAGCCTGGGTATCCTTCACGCAGCCGCTGAGGTCGTTCATGTATTTGGTCGAAACCTGGTGCTTCGGAAAGAAGGCGCGTGCGGTTTGCGTGGCCAGCGGCCCGGCACAGATCCGCAGCCCCTCGCGGGCATAGAGGTCGTCGACATTGTTGATCTCGCTGGCGAGGGCCGATTTCTCCGGGATATGCAGGTACTGGCTGATTGCGCTCATCGTGCAGGTGAAGCGCCGCGAACTGCGCCGGCGCATGCCCTGGGTTTCGCCGCCCGTGGCATTGAGCTGACTGATGATGTCGGCCCGACCGTCCACCAGCAGCGACGTTGAAGGCAGGGGACCCGGTGGCAGTACGACGTTCTCAACCCTGAGATCAACCTTGTAGTGGTTGCGCAGCTCGACCAGCATCGCTTCGAACAGCGCATCGCTGATGGCGGAGAAATAGTAGGACGTGTCACTTGGCGTGTCGGTTGTCTTCTGCACGACCTGGCGAATGACACCCCGGTCGAGAATTTCTTTCAGCAGGCCGACTGGCTGGTCGGGAAAGGGCGCCACTTCGGGCGAGGGCAGGCAATCCGCAAGCGTGACCATGTAGCTGCTGGCGGCGCCCGGTTTCGAGGGCGGCATCGACTTGTAGATTTCGCGGTCCTTGCCGCTGGCGATGACGCGTATCCAGGCGGCGTCGAGCGCATCGACCAGTTGTTGCCGGCCTTTGGCGACCTGTGGATCAACTGCGGGCTGCTTGTCGGCGACTGCTGCGCCGGGGGTCTGCGTCGTGCTGCAACCGGCAATTGCGACCAGGCTCAGCAGTAACAGTGTGGCAATACCTTGTTTGTGATGCATGGTGCTTGCTCCGCGAAAGTAGCAGGGGCCGGAGTGATCATCACTCCGGCCCCTGTGGACTGTGGCTCAGACGGCCGGTGCCGGCTTTTGCTCGCGCGCGTAGTGCTCAAGGCTGGAGTGGCTCGGGCCGTAGTCTTCAGTGGGCGCGTTCAGCATATGCGGGCAATTCTTTTCCGCATATTCGCGCACGTGCTTCGGCAGCTTGTCTGCCGAGTCGAAGCCGACCATGGTCGAGGCGTACATGCAGTGGCCGGGCGTCTGGCCCATCAGCATGAACGGCAGCCACGGGGAGACGCGGTGCCAGGTGCCCTGGTACGGGACGGCAGTGAGTTTCGGGTTTTCCAGGTCCTTGATCGAGACGAAGTAACGCATCATCTCCGATACCTGCGCCTTCGGGCCCGCGGACTCGCGCGGCCACTTGTCTGGCTGCAACGGATTCGGATAGTTGAGGTGCATGTCGGTGGACAGCACCAGCGTCTCGTCGTTGAGCTTCTGCCAGGGGAAAATCAGCGGGATCTTTGGCAGCTTGCTGCGATCGCCGGGAAAATCCTCCGGTGCAAGGATCAGCGTGTCGCTGATCGTATAGTTGAACGGATCGTTGATGGCATGTACGACCTTGACGGTTTCGTTGGTGTACGGGTTCTTGTACTCGTCGATGATGTCGCCGGGCTGATTGAGCCGGTTGAGATTCGTGTAGAAGATGACTTCCTTGTTGAGCCGGCGGATGTTGCCGTCGGGCAGGGGCACCAGCCGCGTGGCGAGAAAGGTCTGGAAGCCGAGCAACGGCTTCAGCGCCTCACCGGGCTTTACGCCGAGGATCACGCCGCTGCAGTGGCTGAAGCGTTGCTTCTCGGAATCCAGATCGCCCTGGATACGGGCCCAGCTGTCCCGGTTCCACCGGGGATTCATGAAATCTATTTTTGTCTCAAACGGTATGACGGCCATGGTCTGGGCTCCTCGGGGAAAATGGACCGGGATGATTTGCTGCAGATTCGCTGTTGTGCGCGTTCTCCGGCAGCAGTCGATCCAGTTTAGCGGAACAGACCTGCGCAGTACGGCGTCCCTGAGCGGCAATTAGCCGGCAGTGACCGGTGTGCGGGCGATGTGCCGGGTTAAGATCTGCTCTCTATGCAGCACAGGAATCACCGGATCGTACTCGCCAGGCCGCTGTCCGGGGTTCCGCTTGCCGAAGATTTCCGGATGCAGGAGGCGCCGATTCCCGAGCCCGGTCCCGGTGAACTGCTGGTCCGGCATGTCTACCTCTCGCTGGACCCCTACCAGCGTTCCGCGATCGCCGGCCGCCATATGGGCGGCAGACAGCCGCTCGGTGCGGGAGGCATGCCGATGGCCGAGACGGTCGGTCAGGTATTGCGCTCGCGAAACCCTGCCTACCGCGAGGGCGACTATGTCCGGCATTTCGGTGGCTGGCAGGAGTACGCGCTGTCATCGGGCGAGCACACGGAGGTGCTGGCGAAAAACCGCGCACCCCTGTCGACCTGGCTCGGCGTGCTCGGCATGCCGGGACTCACGGCCTGGGCAAGCATGGTGGAGCTGGCAGACGTTCAACCTGGTCAGGTGGTGCTGGTTTCAGCTGCACTGGGCCCGGTGGGTTCGATGGTCGGACAGATCGCAATGCAGCGGGGGGCTGTTGCGGTCGGTATCGCCGGGTCTGATGAAAAATGCGCCTTTGTGCGGGAGCTGGGTTTCAGCGCCTGCATCAATTACCGGTCTGCAGACTTTCTGGGGACGCTCGCCGCGGCACTGCCTGGCGGTGCCGACATCTACCATGACAATGTCGGTGGCCAGATGCTGGCCGATGCCTTCACGGTGCTGAAGAACTACGGCACGGTGATCCTCTGTGGCCTGATGGAGCGCTATAACGATCCATCCCGCTCAAAACCGCTGGATCTCGCGCTGCCGATCGTCAGGCGCGCAGTGATGAAGGGTCTTGTGGTCATGGATTTTGAAGACCGCCGTGCGCAGTTTGCCGATTTCGTCGCGCCGCGGATTGCCGACGGCCGGATCCGTTATCGGGAGGATCGTGCCATCGGCATCGACGCCACCGGGGCACACTTTGCGCGCCTCATGCGCGGTGAGAATCTGGGCAAGTCCATCGTCGTGCTGGGCGATGAGCCCAGCTTCCCGTCGGCGCCCCTTCAGGCGCGATATTCAACCGAGAAACCGCGCCTGAAGGCGCTCCTACGGGGAACGTAGCCGGTCCTAGAAACTGTAGGCCAGATTGTAGTTGGTATTTATCGCATAGGTGGTGGCCGTGGCGTTGCCCTGTATGGAGCCGCTGCTCGGGTTGCCATCGTCGCCGCGTGCCTCAAGAATCTGCACGACGTCGCCCGGCAGCGTACCGAACACGATTACATGCCCGCTCATGTTGTAAAGGTTCTGTTCGAAACCGATCAGGCCGCCAAAGGCGTGGGCAGGCTGCTGGTAACTTGCCGCAGTGGCATCGACCGGGCCCTTGAGAAAGCCGGAACCGCGCAGGTGCTTCCAGATCAGGCGCGATTCGTTGGTATTGTTCGTGCTGTTCCAGTTGCCGGCGATTACGCCGTTGCCGTTGCCGTTGTCCGCAGCACTCCAGGTGCCGGGAAAGCGGCTCGAGGCCGAGGGATCGTCACCCGGGAGTACGCCGTAGCGGTCCTGATACGCAAGGATGGCCGCAGTGATGCCCTTGTAGTCGTTCTCGACCTTGCTCACCTTGGCGTTGGTGATCATCTCCTGACCTTTCAGCACACCGCCGATCAGCAAGCCGATAATGACGAGAACAATTGCGATCTCCACCAGTGTAAAACCCCGCTGACGGGAATGCCTGACCATAGTCGACTCCTGGATATGCAACGAAGCCCGCGGCTCCGGGGTTAATTCACGAATTCCGGGTTAATTGTGCGGGAGCGCTTCCGGTTGTTCTGTCAAACGGGTCACAGTTTCACTTAATTGCCGCGCCCTCAGGGCAACCTGCCGGCGCTGACCATCTGGCCGTACAAGGTGCCAGGTGCGATCCACGTCACAAGATCGTCAAAACCGCTGCCGGTTGCGGTACTCATGGTGCGGCTGACGAATACCTCGTCGCTGGCAACAGGGTAGCTGCGGCCGGATGGCCCGCCACCGAGAGTTGCGCCGACATTTTCCTGCTCGTCGGCAGAACCCGGCGTTGCAAAGTCCTTGCCCAGCGACAGCAGGACCGCCGGAGCAGTTGCCGTGATGGTCGCACCGCTTGCGCAGGCGGTCGCGGACGAGCCGGCTGCGGTGCTGCAGACATCCAGACCGGGTGCGAGATTCGCCAGCGTGACGTTGCGCATCTCGCCAGGCCGGACAAAGTCCCAGTTGCCGTCGCTGTCCGCATCACTGTTGCTGACGGAATAGCGGATCGGATTGCCCCATGCATCGAGCAGTAACTGGTCGGCGTTTCGTGAACCGGGCAGCCCCAGCGTCGCCGCCGGTACAAAGCCATGCTGGCGCGTGCAACCGCTTGCGGTAGCCGACGCCTGTCCGTTGCTGGCCGGGATTGCCGGGCAGGGCAGGGCATCATGAGCGAGCGCATAGCCCGTCAGTGCGTCGCGGATCTCTTCGAGCTGCATTCTCGTGGTATCGATGCGTTGCTGATCCACGCGTGCGCTGAGCGGCATGATCAGTCCGCCGAGCAGCAATCCCACGATCAGCAGCACGATGGACAGTTCCAGCAGGCTGAAGCCCCGTTGCGGACCGGAGAGCGAAGCCTTGCAATGTGCGGGGTTCAGCATGAGGTGACACTCAGGGTGGCGTCGATACAGAACAGGATGTCGTTGAAGCTGCTGCTGACGGCTCCGGACTGGTAGTCGCCGTTGCCGGCGACATTCGGATGGTTGCTCGCGTTGCGGCCTTCCAGGTAGTTGCTGATATTGCTGCGCGCGTCAGCATTCATCGGCGGCTCATCGCGGGTCTGGTTCAGTGCCGCAAGCCGGCTGCCCGAAAACATCACGATGGCCGCATAGGCGCCCGTACCGTTCACGCGGAGGCAGGTCGTGCAGCTGGTGACCGGCGTGGCATTCGGCTGGAAGTCAATCGCGACGGCGTAGAACAGGTGGTCTTTCCAGTGCTGCCAGAGCGCAGCCATCGTGGGCGTCCATTCGGGAACGGTGGCGGTGTTGCAGGCGGTGAAGACGCCGGTTGAACCATTGCCGGTGCGGCTGTTGGAATCGTTGACGATGTTGGCTGCCCGGCCGCTCAGTTCTCCGACCGGCGTGTCGTTGTACTGCGGCGCAGTCCGGTATTCGACCAGATCCACCGGTGCAGGCCAGGGCAGTCGGGGGTCGGCAGCGCCGCCCGGATTGCGCTTGCCGTAGTCGGCAATGCATCGGGCTGCCGCGCTGGTCAGCGCAGTGAGCTGCGCAGTCACATCGGCGCGGCGCATGAGGCGATCCTCGATTTCACTGCGCGTGATGAAAATCAGCTGGTCGTTGACCGCGGCACCACCCGGATCGGCAGCAACAAAGTCGTCGATGGCATCGGCCGCGTTGCTCACATTGCTGTTGTTGATGCCGGAGGCGGCGTCGTTATCGAGATAACGTGACGCAACGTAACTGCCGCCGCACTGCTCGGCGCCGCTGGCGATTGTGGCGCGGGTCTGTCCGGCGATCGGCGGCCCCGGCGCGATGATGACCGCAACCGGCCGATCGCCTGCGGTCACCCCGGCAATCAGTGTGCTGCCGTCAGCGGCCAGCACGCGAAACTGGCCACTGGAGTCCGCATTCAGCAGCTCAGGTTCGTTCGCGGCTGCCGCTTTCCATGAGCCCGACACCGCATACCAGAGACATTCGCCGCCTTTGCTGCGACCAGGGTCGATGCCGACCGTCCGCCACGGAAAGCGGCCCAGCATGTTGCGATAGCGGGCGCCGCAGTTTGTTTCGTGGGCTTCACCTTCGGCGGTGCTGCCGGTGGCATCGATATCCGGACAGGGCAGGAATCCGTATTGTCCGGGGTGAGTCGCATCCCGGGTGACGATGTAGCCGAGCAGGGCTTCCTTGGCATCGGCGAGTGCGGCAGCGTTGTTCGTGGCGCGCGAGGCTGAAGCCAGCTGGCCGCCGATATTGCGCGAAAAGAGCACGACGGCGCCCAGTACGAGCAGCAGCAGCATGAGCAGCAGGGCGGCACCCTGTTGCCGGTCACGCGCAGGAATGGCGGCGATGCTGCGCACGGGCGTGCGTCAGGGGGTCCAGCTCTGGCCCGGTTTGAGCCTCACGCTGCGGCCGTCGGCCGGGTCCCGCAGCGTTACCGCATTCTGCGTGTCGGGTCCGCGACGGATCTGCACGGGTGAATCCTTGCCGGCTGCCGGGCGGCCGTTGATCCAGACTACCGGCGGTCCGTCACTGCGTTTCAGTACGCCATTCAGCACCACACGGCCGCCAATCGGCGCACTGGCCACGGCATCGGGATCGCCCGGATGGATCAACGGCCGGGCGGCATCCAGCGCACGCCGCTCTTCGGCGGTCATGAACAGGCGGCCCAGGCCGGTCGACATTTGCTGATCGAGTGCAACAGCCGGCTGACTGCCAGCGAGCACGTTGCAGACCACCAGACCGAGCGCTGACAGCAGCGGCCACAGGGTGCCGTGTCGTGCGGAAATACATGGGTTGCTGCTGCTCATCATCACTCTCCGTGGTTGACAGCCGCGAGGCTGGTGCCGGACGGGATGGAAAACCAGGCCAGCTCGCAGCTGCCGCTGAGATTGGCCTGATCGCTTTCCGGCGGAGCGTTGCGCTCCAGACGCTCGATATTGCAGGAACGCACATGGAACAGGCCCGGTGCCTCCCCGAGTTTGTCCAGCAGCCTCAGCAGATCCGCTTCATGTACGAGGCCCAGCTGCAGCTCCATCGGACTGTCGAATACCGGGGCGCTGATGCCAGCCACGAGATACGGTGCTGAAAAAACCTCCTGCGGCCCGGTCGTGTAACGCAGGTAGGGCAAGCCAAGTGTCGCGGCGCTGTTGCGGAGTGCCTGCACCCACTGCAGGCGCTGGTCGGGGCCTACGATACCGTTCCCGATGAGCTGGCGATAAATGGCTGAAAACTGCGCGCGCGCCTCGCGCCGGCTGATCAGTTCCCTGCGCTCCTGCTCGATGCTGGCCAGTTCCTGACGTTCCACCTCCAGCGTGTTGTCCAGACGCGTGCGATATATCGTGGTGGTGCCCCACAGTGCCGCTCCGGCCAGCAGGCAGAGTGCCGGCAGCAGCATGCCCTCACGCAGAAATCTCCAGTCCGGGTCAGACCTTGTCATTGCCGGTCCTCATGACGATATCGATGGCGAAGGTGGCTTCCCCGGCCTTGTCCTCGCGGGAAACCTCACCGCTCAGCGTTGAGGTGGGCCGGATGTCCAGCGGCTGTTGCCGGGCATTTACCGAAGCAACCCGCGGGTCTGCGCGCAGGCTGTTCATGAAACTTTCAACTTCGGCAAAGGCCAGCGGGTAACTGCGGTCGAAGGGCTCGATACGTCCGCGCACTGTGATGCGGATCCGGCCCGCGGTCGGCGTGCCGGTGCCTGCATCGTCTCCGGATTCCGTCTCCACGTCGGTTGGCGCATCGCCGTCCTCGTCCGGAGCAGGATTGAATGCCGCGAGTGGCGACCAGCCTATGGCGTCGATCTGCAGTCGGGGCTGCTGATCGACCGCGCGGCTGACCAGTTCGAAAATCTCCCGCGGCTCGGTGCGGTTGGCTACGAGCGCCTGCCAGGCGCTGACGACCTGGCGCATCTGCAGCGGATCCATACCGCTGTCAACCTGATATTCAGAGTGGTTCTGCACACCGGCAGTCACGGTGTCGAGTGAGTTGCTGACCTCGCGTGTTTCCACTTTGGTATCCAGTAGCGACAGGCCATTCCAGGTGCCGGTGAGGAGCGCCGTGGTGCCGAGTACCAGGCAAGCTGTCTGTGCGTATTTGCGGATTTTCCCCAGATGGAAATATTGTCGTCCGCCGGCCGGCAGGTAGTTTGCGGCGGGCGCGTGGCGGCGCAGGGTTTCAATGAACAGCAGATCGGCCTGGCCGGGACGCAGCTGTGCCCGGACGCCGAGCGCGGCGGTTACGCTGTCCAGGCTTGCCGGATGCAGATGAAAGCCTTCGTGCCCGCCGCGAGCTGCAGCTGCATCCTTTTGCGCTGCTGCGGGTTCACCGAGCAGAAACACATCGAGCGGGTTGGTCGCGCTGACGATGAAGCTGGGGTCGAAGTAACGCACGCTTTCATCGAGCTGGCGCATCAGGTGGAGCATGTCACCCGGACGCGCCGACAGCGACTTGCGCAGCAGGCGGCTGCTGATCAGCTTGCGGTCGCGAAAAAAGGCCAGACGCAGGCGTCCTTCCTGATCGCGCGTGACCAGCAATGCAGCGGCTGTGCAGTCCGCGGTCTTTGCCTGCAGCTTTTCGAGGACGGGCAGGCTCAGCAGGGCCGGGCTGCAAATCCCGGTGACCGGCAGCTTCGCAGCGCTCAGCTGCCCGGTGAGTATGCGGAGATGGTCCGGTTTGGTCAGCGCGCTGAACAGGACATCCTGACCCTGTGTGCTGTCGGTCGCTCGGCCCTGGACCATTGCCGTGCTGAACTCGGTACGCGGGAAAGCGCGTGCGAGCTTGCGTTCGAGCATGGCTTTCTGGTCGCGTCGGCCAAGCCTGGCGATCCGGTCCCGGCTGTACACTTCCTCGAGTACGTCGGCGAGGATGCAGATGGTGCCGCCATTCTGGCGCAGAAAGGCAAGCAGCGCGGAAGGCTCGCCGGAACTCGGTGAGTAGCTGGCGACCGGCATGTAGCTGTCACCATGCCAGGTGTACAGCACACCGCTGTCGATGCCGAGATGAATGACGTGTTGTACGCGCATGTCAGATGGTCCCGAGTTTGCCGATGGTGTCGTAGATCGGACCAAGCACCGAGAGCATCACCCAGCCAAGGATGAGTCCGAGGATGACGGTCATTGCCGGCTCGATGAGTGTCTGCAGGCGGTCAACTGCCTCGTTGACTTCGCGGTTATAGAAGTAGGTGACGTTTTCCAGCGCTTCATCGAGTTTGCCGATGTCCTCGCCCATCTTCACCATGCGCAGGACGAGTGGCGGAAAGAGTCCGGCCTGGCCGATCGAGCCGCTCAGCGAGTTGCCCTCATCGACATAGGCCGAGACTTCGTCTATGGCTTCGGCGATAACGACATTTCCTGCCAGTTCACGTGAGGTCTTGAGTGCATCGACGATGGTGATGCCGGACGCATACATGATCTGGAAGTAGGTGACGAAGCGGCTCATGATGATCTTGCTGAGGATGGGTCCGATGACCCACACGTGCAGTTTCAGGCGGTCGAAGGCCCGCCGTGATCCGGCGTCGTGTCTGACCAGCCAGTTCCCCGCGATCCCCATCACGATCGGGGCGCCAAGCAGCAGGTACCAGAACTCGACAACCACATCGGAAGTCGCGATCAGTGCTCTGGTGTGCAGGGGCATGTCCTGGCCCATGGTTTTCAGGAATGCACCCATTTGCGGCACGACATAGAGCATCAGGAAGAACACCACGGCGAACACCACGGTGCCGACAAAGGCCGGGTAGAGCATGAGCTTCTTTGTCTGTGAGATCAGCTCATCCTGCCACTTCAGTGTCTCCGTCATCCGTGCCAGGACCTGGGACAGTTCGCCGGAGCGCTCACCGGCACGCACCAGGGCGACAAAAACGTGGTCAAAGGTGGCGGGATACTCGCCCAGCGCTTCAGACAGGCTCTTCCCGCCTTCGACAGCCAGCGAAATCGAGGCGAGCACGTTTCGAAACGAGGGGTTGGCTGTGCTGTCCCGCAGGTCGCGCAGCGCCTCGAGTATCGGCAGGCCGGCGCGATGGGCCTGTTCGAGATGGAAGCAGAAATTGATGAGTTCGCGCCGGTCCACTTTCTTGCCGGCAGCCCCGATCTGGCGTCTGCTGAGTGGGCGGCAGGTCACCAGCTGCAGCCCGATCTGCAACAGGCGCGTGTCGAGTTCGGTTTCATTGTTCGCCGCCAGCTCACCATGCAAGATGCGGCCGCTGGCATCGACGGCGCGATAGTTGAAGGCGGTCACCGTGTCGCTCCGAGCGCGCGCTCGGTCAGGTCGATGACCCGCGCAATTTCGTCGAGGCTCGTGTCGCCGCTCAGCACACGGCGGATGCCGTCGTCGGCCAGGGGCCGGAAGCCGCTGGCTACCGCAATGGCGCGCAGTTCACCCAGCGACTTGTTGCCTGCCAGAGCTTCGTCCAGTTCGGTGTCGAAGCGCACGATTTCCATGATGGACATGCGGCCCCGGTAACCGACCTGATTGCAGTGGCTGCAGCCCTTGCTTCGATAGATGGTCAGCTCGGCGGCGGCGTCAATTCCAATAAGCCGCCGTTCGATGTCGCTGGCTTCGTAAGCCTCCTTGCACTCTGGGCACAATCGCCGGACCAGCCGCTGCGCGACGATGCCGATGATATTGCCGGCGAGCACGCCAGGCTTCAGGCCGATGTCCAGCAGTCGTGGAATGGCACCGAGCGCGGAGTTTGTATGCAGCGTGGAATAGACCTGGTGGCCGGTCATGGCGGCGCGGAAGGCCATTTCTGCCGTCGCTTCGTCGCGGATTTCACCGACCAGGATGATGTCCGGATCCTGGCGCATCAGGGAACGGATGCCGGTGGCAAAGTCGAGCTTGACCGCGTCGGCCAGGGAAGTCTGGCGAATCATCGGGAAGGGATATTCGACCGGGTCTTCGAGCGTCATGATGTTGACGGATTCGTCGTTACGGTAGCCCAGTATCGAGTACAGCGTGGTGGTCTTGCCGCTGCCGGTCGGGCCGGTAACCAGGATCACGCCTTCCGGCCGTGCCAGCAGCATCTTCAGCAGTGTCAGCTGGTCGTCCGGCAGGCCCAGACCGTCCAGCGGCACGATGCCGGCGCGCCGGTCGAGGATGCGCAGTACGATGTTTTCACCGTGGATGGTCGGCTGGGTAGCGACGCGGAAGTCCACCGGGCGGCCGCCGATCGTCAATGCGATGTGTCCGTCCTGGGGTGCGCGCGTTTCGGTGATATCCATGCCGGCCATCACCTTGATGCGCACCACGATCGCGGCGAGAAACTTGCGGTGCACTGTCGAGACCTGGTGCAGCACACCGTCTACGCGATAGCGCACGCGGACAAAGCCATCCTCGGGCTCGATATGCACGTCCGATGCACGCCGCCGCACGGCGTCGCCGAGCAGCGCATCGATCAGGCGCACCATCGGCTGCGTGAGGTTGTCAGCGCCGCGCGCAACAGCGCCCCGGCCCGGTGCCGGTGAATCGATTTCCTGCAGGATCGCTGCCAGCGACAGCTCCTTGTCGTAGAAGTTCTCGATTGCGCCCTGGATCTCTGCTTCGCTGGCCAGCAGCGTGCGGATCTCGATCTGTCCGCCGAGCATTGCCGATACCTGGTCGCGTGCGACCACGTCGAAAGTATCGGCCATCGCCATGGTCAGGATGCGGGTCACCGGGTTGAATGCAACGGGCAGTACGCGAAAGCGTCGCGCGGCGTCCTCGGGCAACAGCGCGACTGCCGCGGCGTCCGGCACGACCTTCGACAGATCGATACTCTCGACGCGGAGCATTTCTGCGAGCATGTCGCGTACGACGGACTCGGGGACGAGGCCCAGGCGGGCGATGACCTTGCCTATGCGTTCATTCGACTGCTTCTGTTCGGTGAGCGCGACCCGCAGCTGGTCGGGGGTGATCAGCCCTTTCTCGACCAGGAATTCGCCAAGCTGCTTGCGTGGGCCGCGGCGCTCGCCGGCCTGTGCTTCTGCCAGTGCGGTACCGGAACCGGGCTTGCTGGTGGGGGATGTCATGACGACGTGGCCTACCGGGCTGCTGCGCGCAGGCTGTCCAGCCGCTGCCGGGCCGCTGCAGCGTCAAACAGCGCACTGTCGTTCGCCAGAGTCAGCGCGCGCTCATAGTAGGCGGCAGCAGCCGGCCCCTGACCAAGCTGGTCCAGGCTCACCGCCAGGTTATAGGCATAGTCGGCATTGACCGGGTCGTTGCGCACTGCCTCGAAAAAGGCCTGCTGGGCATCGGGCCAGCGCCCGGCGCCGACATATTGCAGGCCGAGTGCGAAGTGCAGCTGGGCGGCGTCGGGCTGCTCGCGGAGCATGTTCTTCAGCCGGGTTTCATTGCCCGTATCGCCACCGACTGATGCACCCGCTGGCAACGTCGAGAGAGCAGCAACAGCAGCTGAATTCTTCGGATCGGCTTCGAGCACTGATTTGTAAAGCGACCGGGCTTCCTGCTCACGGCCGCTGCGCAAGGCGATCGCCGCCAGTCCAAGCAGCGCATCGACATTGCGCGCGTCAGCTGCCTGCACCTCGCGATAGAGGCTCTCGGCATGCGCGTATTCAGCAGCCTGGAAGGCGTTCCACGCTTCGCTGAGTTTTGGAAACAGCGGGTTTTCAGTAGTGCCCCGCGAGATCGTTATCTGTGTCGTGGTTTCGGCTGTCTCAACAGCTGGCGTGTCATACCAGTCGGGGTCCTTGCCGACCAATGCAGGAGGCGGAGCGGTCTGCGTGCCGGTCACTTCCTTGCGCAACGGGCGCACCACGGGCTGCGGTGTTGCCACTTCGCTGACTTGCTGTTGCGCCGGTCTGGCCTGAAGCGCTTCTGGCGAGATGACCACCGACTGATCGCCGCCGCGGTCTGCCGTGTATTGCAGGAGTATGGAAATGGCCGTCGTTACCGCCAGCAGGATCAGTACCAGGCTGCCGATCAGCAGTGAAGTGTTGCGCCGGACGCGCTGCCTGCGCTGGTTGACCACAAAGGATTGGGCCGCATCGGCCGTATTGTCCTGCGGATCACCAGGTCCGTCGCCAAAGGTGTCTGCTACCGTCCCGGTATCGGGATGTTGCTCAGCTGGCTGCGACGCCTGTTGCTGGCCGACAGTGAGTTCGGGCACGCTGTCATGTACATCGCTCGCCACCAGCGCTTCCGCAGCGCCGCGATTATCCACGGCAAGGTGCAGCTCGACGGTCTGCATGTGACTCTCTGCTGACGTCGTCGCGAAGACGTCCTCGGCAGTTGCACGCTGTGCCGGTTTTTTCTGCAGGATGTCGAGCAGGGAGCTCATGGCGTCGCCCCCGGCTTCCCGGTGGTGCTGAGGGGTACAGCGGCACTCGCCAGCGCTGGCTGGCCGGTCCCGGCACCGCGAATCACGGTCGGGCGCAGGAACAGCACCAGTTCGCTTTTGTTGACCGCATCGTCGCGATAGCTGAACAGGTCGCCGACGCCGGGCAGACGTGACAGCAATGGCACGCCGTCACGTTTCTTTTGGCTGGTGTCCTGCATCAGCCCGCCGATGACCACGGTCTGTCCGTCGGCCACCTCCAGCAACGATTCGATCTCGCTGACATGTATCTCCGGCACGAGGTTGTCGAAATCCTGACCGAACTCGCTGAGGCGGGGAGCAGGGTCGACGACGTAACCTAGGATGCGCGTGATGGTCGGGCGCACATTCATGCTCACGTTGCCGTTGTCGCTGATCTGCGGCGTCACGCTCATGATGAAACCGACCGGTACGGTCTTGATTTCACTTGTAATGGTCGATCGTTCCGGCCCGTTGTCAGACGCTTCGACGATGTCCTGTGAAAGGCTGAAGTAGACGCGCTCATCGACCACCTTGAGCATGGCAGTCTGGTTATTGAGGGCCATGATGCGCGGCGTGGACAGGACCTTCGTGTCGCCAAACTGCGACAGCATCTTCACAGCGGCGGAGAAGCCACTGCCGTCAGCATCGAAATTGTTGTACTTCATGGTGTAGACAGGCGCAGTGGAAAGATTGCCGCCGGTCAGTGTGTTGATGAACGAAATGCCGTCCTGGCCAAGTCCGCCGTTTGCAGAGACCCGCGACCAGTCGACGCCAGCCTGGTAGCTGTCATTGAGTTCGACTTCCACGACGGTCACTTCGATCAGGACCTGGCGTTTTGAGCTCGCCGATACCTGATCGATAAAGGCCTGGACTTTCTGTTGCTGCACGCTGTTGGCATAAACGCTGATGACACCGGCAATCGAATTGACCGCCACCGGGTCAGGGCCAGCTGCCGCTTCGCCACCGGGTGCCTGACCCGTGACGATCTGGCGCAGGTTGTTGCCGAGAACCTGCCAGTAGCTGTTATCGGAGGTGCTCTTGACTGTGGTTCGCGAAATATTCTGGTCAGCGCTCTCCGTGCCGCCGCCGCTTTGCGAATCTTCACCGACGCTGCCACCGGTAGAGGCGACCTGGGTAGCGACAGTGACCTCACCTTCGCTGCCGCGCGCCAGGTTCACGTAGTCCACCCGGTAGTTCCGCCAGTACGGCGCGTCGGGCGTGACAACGAGCGTGCCGTTTTCGATGCTGTGACGGAGGCTGACCTGCCGGCTGATGCGTTCGAGTATCTGTGGCAGGGTCTGGTTGACGGCGTTGAGCGTGACGTTGCCCTCGATGTTGCCCGAGATGTCCACATTGATGGCCGCATCGCGGGCCAGCGCAAACAGCACTTCGCGTACGGGCACGTCAGTCACCACCAGCGTGTAGGTTTCCTGGACCGGCTGCGCGACCGGCGCCGGCGGCGTGGGCAACCGGGTGACCGGTGCGGGAATGATCCTGTTCCCTTCGACCGATTTCAGGTGTTCCGGGGCCGGGTCAAACTGCTGCACGGTGCCGCAGCCCGCAACGAGTGCGGCAACGCCGATGCCCAGGAAAGCGCCACGGCGCCAAAAGTTCTGTGTCATGACCAATAGTCTCCGCGGATCAGCAACCGTTTCCCGCCGTGCATTGCCACCGTCCGGGTAAATTTCCCGCACAGGGCGAAGGCACGGTATCCCCTTAAGTTAAGGCCGGGTCAGGATCCGTTTTTTATGTCTGATGCGGCGTGCGCCAGCTCACAGTTGCCGGCTGGCGTGGTCGGGAAACGTGAACGGAGTCACGTGCAGGCAACGCGCACGGGGTACAGGACGTACCCCGTGCTGCCATGGAAAGGTATCAGGGCTGGCCGAAGCGGTAGTTGACGCCGAGGCTGACGGCCCAGAAGTCACCGCCATCCAGGTCGAACCAGTCGCCTTCGAGGCGCAGGCTGACCTTGCTGGACACGGCGATTTGCGTGCCGGCACCGAAGGTGAGTCCGTCAGCACCGCGGCTCCTCGATCCGGTGTCAGTGTCGATATTCTGGTTCAGGTTGTAGAAGCCTGCCTTGCCGTAAAGCTGGAGGTCTTCGGGAGCGAAGGGGAGGTAGCCGATGGCATAGATGGTCGTTCCGTCAAGATCTGCATCCACCTTGCCGCCGGGATTGGCCGAATCTGTGTCTTCGCTGAAATTGCCGGATTCGAGCCATGAGCCCTCGATGCCGAAGTACTTGTTGAAACGGTACTGAACGCTCAGTTTGGCGCCGACGGCTTCGTCGTCAAAAACGCTGCCATCGATCTCATAGCGGGTGAGCATGCCGGAAATGCCGACCAGCCAGCCCGGATCGGCCGGGCCGGCCTGGGCAGCCAGCGAATACAGGCCAAGCAGTGCAATTCCCGCTGTGCGTTTCATGAACAATGCTCCTTATTGACCGGCCTGCGCGGAAAACTCCAGGCTCACGCGGCGATTCAAAGCGCGGCCCTCTTCGGTCCCGTTGTCTGCAATCGGGTCCGCCTCACCAAAGCCGGCGGCCGTGAGCTGCGTTGCAGGCGTGCCTTTTTCGATCAGATAGTCACGCACCGCTTCAGCCCGCTGTTGCGAGAGCCTGAGGTTATAGTCATCGGCACCATGGCTGTCGGTGTGTCCACGTACTTCAATATTGAAGTTCGGGCGCCTGGTCAGGGTGTTGGCTACCGAGTCCAGGATCGTCAGGCTGGCAGGCGTCAGCTTCGCCGAGTCGAAATCAAAGGTAACACCACGCAGGATCAGCTGTTCCTCGCAACCGCGGGCATCAACCTTTGCGCCGGCCGGCGTATCCGGGCACGCGTCGACATCGTCGTTAACGCCATCGCCATCGCTGTCCTTGACGACCGGAGCGGCAACGACAGCGGCCGGCGGAGCCACGACGGCGACAGGTGCCGCTATCGCAACAGGCGCTGCGGCTTCAGGTGCACGTCCGAAGCGGTACTCGGCACCGAGGTTGATGGCCCACAGGTCGCCGTCGTCGATATCAAACCACTCACCCTCTGCGCGGAAGGCAAATTGCTTGCTGATGTTGACGATCAGGCCGGCACCGAGCAGCAGCCCATCCGGTGAATTGCTGGCGGTGACGACGTTGTTGCGTTCGAGTTCCTGGTCGAAGTTGTAGTAGCCGGCTTTCGCATAAAGGTCGACCTCATCGCTGTTGATCGGCGCATAGAGGAGCACCGACCCGCTGTATCCATCCAGGCGCACATCAACTGCAGCAGCCGGCGACGGCGGTGCTTCGGAGAAGTCGCCGAAGCTGTGATAGGCGGCTTCGAGGCCGAACCACTTGTTGATGCGGTAGCCGCCGTAGAGTTTGAATCCGACGGTGCTGTCATCGACCGAGTTGTCGTCAAACTTGTAATCGGCAAAGGTTGCGGCGACGCCTGCGTTCCAGACGCTGTATTCGTTGGCGTCCAGCAGTGACGTGCCGGCCATCAGCGGCGTGCTGGCCAGACCCAGAGCGAGAGGTATCAGGAAACGCTTCATCACGCAGGCTCCTAAGCAGTGTTCTTGTTTAATGCGAGGCTAGCAGGCGGGAGACACTTGCGCCGGGCAACCCGGGTGTTCACATTGTGGTCTCCGGCCAGTATACGGCCGGTCAAACAGGCGTCAACATGCGCCTGGCTACTATACTGGCGGTCTCTGCACAGATGCATCAGTCCTGATGACACAACAATCGCAGTCCGATCCGGCGCGTTTTGATCCGGTCGCGGGATTTTTTCTTGCTCAGGCAGACCGGCCGGCCAATCTTGAATCCATCATTGCGGCTGAACTGACACCGCTGCAACGGGTCTTGCTGGTGATCGATGGCACGGTTACCACTTTTCTGGAGGCATGGGCGCTGGAGCCGGTGGTGGTGACCCGCCTGTGGCAGCGTCCGGAGAAGCTCGCTGTCGCTGATCGCTGGCTTGATCTGCCGGCCAATGCGACGGTGACCGAGCGGGCCGTATTGCTGAGCGGGGCGCGCAGTCGCGGCTTTTTCGCCTATGCCGAGTCGAGGATCAGTGTTGACTGCCTTCCGGTGACGATGCGCGGGGCGCTGGAGGCGGGTATCGCCGGACTGGGCCAGCTCCTGCTGGCCAGCGGACTCGACAGCCGACGCGAAGGACTCTGGTACGGCCGCGAACAAATGACGTCACTGCCGGCGCCGGTAGCCGCCCTGACCGACGGTGATTTCCTGACGCGCAGCTACCGGGTGACTGCACGGGGTCGGCCGCTGATGATGATTACCGAACGCTTTGCCTGGCGGCCGATTGCGGTTCCGGTACCGGCGCTCGGCGCCAGGCTGCCATCCGACTGAACACGATTTGCCACGCAGGAGACTGTTAAACATGTACAAGCGCATGCCGGTTTTCATTGCCTTGTTCCTGCACCTCGCCGCAGCCGGTGCCGAAGGCTGGGCGTACTACGGTGGCGACGAGGGCGGGAGCCGCTACTCGGCACTGAAGCAGATCAATCGCGACAATGTCGGCAAACTGGAATTGGCCTGGCAATACCGGACCGGCGCGGTAGCCGCCAACCCGGCGCTGAAATCCATGATCGACTTCCAGGCCACACCGACGCTGCTGCCAGCGGCGGCCGGCGGACATCTGGTGGTCTGCGATCCTTTCGGCAAGGTGATCGCACTCGATCCGGCCAGTGGTGCGGAACGCTGGACCATGGACCCGAAGGTCGACAAGACGCCGTACGCCGGGCGCTTCAAGTGCCGGGGCGTCGCCTGGTGGGCTGACAGTGCGGTGCCGGAGGGTACCGCCTGTGCCCACCGCCTGTTTCTCGCCACGGCTGACAAGCGCCTGATCGCCATGGATGCCCGGGACGGCAAGTTGTGCGCCGGTTTTGGTATGCAGGGACAGGTGGACGTCGATGTGCTGATCAGATCCCTGGTGCCCGCCGACGGAACACAACTCACCCAGCTCGTTTCGCCGCCGACAGTGGTGAGGGATGTGGTGGCCGTGTCTTCGTTCTCCAACAAGTTCAAGACCTCATCGTCAGTGAATGGCGCCATACGCGGCTTCGACGCGCGCACCGGTGCGCTGCTCTGGAGTTTTGATCCGCTGGTCCGCGATGCGTCCACCGGGCTGACGCCGACGCCGCAGCAGGTCGGTGGCGCGAACACCTGGGTGCCGATGTCGGCGGACAGTCCGCGCGACCTCCTGTTCGTGCCGACGGCATCTCCTGCGCCCAACTACTGGGGCGTGCACCGGCCGGGCAATAATGAGTATGCGAATTCGATCATCGCCCTGCGCGGATCAACCGGCGAGGTGGTCTGGCACTTTCAGACCCTGCACCACGATGTATGGGACCGTGATGCCGGTTCAACGCCGATCCTCACCGGCATCGACCGCGACGGCCGCAAGGTTCCGGCCGTAATCCAGCTGGTCAAGACCGGCATGGTATTTGCGTTCAATCGCGAGACCGGTGAACCGCTGTTCCCGATCGAGGAGCGCCCGGTGCCGACCGACACCGATATCGAGGGCGAGCAACTGTCGCCGACCCAGCCCTTTCCGGTAAAGCCGCCGGTGCTGGTGCGCAATACCATCTCGGCCGATGATGCCTGGGGCTTTACGATTTTCGACAGGAACGCCTGTCGCAAGAAGATCGAGTCGATGCGCCATGGCAGTCAGTACGAGCCGATCATGAGCACCGGCACGATTCTCTATCCGCAACCCGGGGGCGGGCCCAACTGGGGTGGCGGGGCATACGATCCACAGCGCAACCTGCTGATCACGCCGGTGTCGCAGATTCCCTACTACGTGAAGCTGATCTCCAAGGCGGACGTGGATCCCGAGTATGCGAAACGGCCGGAGGCCGGCGCGCCGATGCAGGGTCCGGGCTATCTTGGCGATACACCTTACGGCGTCAAGCAGGGGCCGCTGATGTCGCCGTCCTTTACCCCATGTACTGCGCCACCATGGAACATGCTGGTGGCCATCGATATGGTCAGCGGCGAGATTCGCTGGAAGATCCCCTTTGGCCGGCTCGACAAGCTGATGCCGTTTCCGATCCCGCTGAATCTCGGCGGGCCCTCAGCCGGTGGACCCATCGTTACCGGAAGCGGACTGATCTTCATCGGCGCCACTGCCGATAACCGTGTGCATGCCTACGATATAGAGACCGGCGAGGAGCTGTGGGAAATGCGGGCGCCGACCTCGGCGATGGCCACACCGATGACCTATGAGGTCGATGGCCGGCAGTATGTGGTGTTCGCAGCCGGCGGACACTCCTGGTATGACGCCAAGGGTGTCGATGATTATGTGCTCGCCTACGCACTGCCCGTGAAGTAGCTTCCGTTTCCGGCGCGTGCCGCGACGTTGTGAGAACTGGTGCATGGCCGCGACCGGCGACCAGCGGCTACTCTCCGGCCTATGTTGGACTGGACCCTCATCAGCCTCGGCCTGCTGGCAGCGCTTGCCACCAGCCTGGTGCTCGCCATTGCCGTCAAGGTCTGGCAGGCCGGCCGTCGCTCAGGCGGTACGGTCGATACCCTCCATCACAGGATTCGCGGCCTCGAAGCCGATCTACGCGTCTCGCAGCGCGCCGCGGATGATGCTGTCAATGAACGTCAGGCGCTGACCGGGCAACTCAATAGCACGACAGCTGAACTGGCTGCTCTCAGGGATGAGACTGCGCGCCAACATGAGCTGGTGCGCAAGCTCACAGCCGAAATGCAGCACGAATGCCGGAAGACTGCGGAGCTGCGCAAGGAACTTGCCGATCGTGCCGAAGAAATGGTGCGTACCCATGTGCAGCTGCGTGATGTGAAGACCGAGCTGGATGTGTCGCAGGTCGGTTCGGATGTCGTCATCGACCAGATCGAACGACTCACCCGTGAGCGCGACGATCTGAATACCATGGTAGAAGCCCTGCGGCGCGAGCTCGACATGAAGTCCCGGGATCCGGAGCGCTCCGGACTGCGGCGTGATCAGCTGGTTGACCACTGATGGCCTACCTCGGTCTCATCGGTATCGGTCTGCTGTTCGGCCTGGTTCTGAGCGGAATCGCAATCGCTTTCATCATCATGCGGTCGGGCGAGGGGCCTCTCAAGGAAAGCCTGTTCGGCAACGATTCACGTGCGCCGGCTTTCCCTGGCGCGAACAAGGTGCCCGAGGTTGCGCCGGAAACCGACAGGAAGATTCAGACATTGCTCGAAGAGCTGCGCGTTACGCAGCGGCTCGTCGACCAGGGCCGCATCGAGCGTGAACAGTTCCTGAATGCGGCGAAGGCCGGCAAAGCCGAGATTGATGCGCTGCGCGGGCGCGTCGCCGAGCGCGACGCGCAGATCGAATGCCTGCAAAGCGGACTCAAGGATGCAGCGGTGCGTCAGGAAGCGCTGCTTGCCGATCTGGATGCGCGTACCGAAGAGCTGTCACGTATCAGCCTGGACCTTCGCGATGCACGCACCGAGCTTGAAGTCGCAGACTCCGGTACCACCCTGACCACCACCCAGATGGCCGACCTGCAGCGCGAACGCGACGAGCTGGCCCGCCTCCTCGACCAATACCAGTCTGCTGGCGGCGACCGCCGCCAGCGGGCCTGAATCTCCGCCTATACTGCTCCGGGGAGCGGTACTCCCGGAGAATCCTCATGCGTCTGGGTCTGGTGGCCGGCTATTCGCCGGCGGCGTTGAACGTCCCGATGGACGAGATCCTCGAAGCCGAGCGGTTGGGTTACGACTCCGTCTGGACTTCCGAAGCCTACGGCAGCGATGCTGTTTCAGTGGCGAGCTGGATCCTGGCGCGCACCACGCGCATCCGTGTGGGTACCGCGATCATGCAGATGCCGGCGCGCACGCCGACCTGTGCCGCGATGACGGCGATGACACTGAACGCGCTGTCCGGCGGGCGCTTCCTGCTCGGCCTCGGGCCTTCCGGTCCGCGCGTGGTCGAAGGCTGGTACGGCGTGCCCTACGGCCGGCCGATGACCCGTACCCGCGAATACATCGATATCGTTCGCCAGATCGCCAGCCGTCGCGCGCCGCTGCGTCACGATGGTTATCACTACCAGATTCCTTATAAAGGTACCGATGGCACCGGGCTAGGGCGGCCGATGCAGAGCATCCTGCACGCCGACGCACAGCTGCGCATATACACGGCGGCGGTCACGCCGGCCGGCCTGGGCACGGCAGCCGAGGTCGCCGACGGCGTGTTCCCGATCTGGATGGATCCGGAGCGATTCGACCTCATCGGCCCGCATCTGGCCGCAGGCTTTGCCAAGGGCAGCCAGGAACCCGGTCAGCAACGCACACTGGCTGATTTCGATGTCGCACCCTTCGTGCCTGTCGTGCTGGGTGACGACCTCAATGCCTGCCGGGCACCGGTTCGGGCGTATCTCGCCCTGTATATCGGCGGCATGGGGCCGCGCCAGAAAAATTTCTATACAGATTATGTGCGGCGCATGGGTTACGAGGCCGAAGCGGAGCAGATCCAGACGCTGTATCTCGCCGGCCGCAAGGATGAAGCCGCAGCGGCGGTGCCCGACCGGCTGGTCGATGCCATCTCACTGGTCGGGTCGGCGGCGCGCATCCGCGAACGCCTCGCCGTCTGGAAAGCGGCCGGTGCGCGCGGCGAGATCGGTTCGATGCTGCTGGCGCGTGCTTCCGTTGAAGCGCTGCGGCTGGTGGCGGACGAGCTGCTCTGAGTACGACGCCAGGCTGCAGCACAGGGAGAGAGTGACCGTGCAGATCGATGTAATCCTCGATGCGCGTGCCAGGGCGCGAGAACTGGCCGAACTCGGCCAGCTCGCCGAAAACTGCGGCATCAACGGTGTGTGGGTATCGAGTCTGCTCGATTCTCGCGACCCCTTTGCCAACATGGCGCTGCTGGCGCAGACCACCTCGCGTATCCGCCTCGGGCCCATCGCGGTGAATCCCTTCGACACGCATCCGGTGAAGATCGCCTCGGCCCTGCTCACGCTGAACGAGATGGCTGCAGGCCGTGCGCGGATCGTCATCGGTGGCGGCGGCGAAGTGCTGCAGGCCCTCGACATCCGTCCTGAGCGTCGTGTGCGTGCCGTGCGCGAGTGTGTCGAGATTATCCGGGCTGCCGCCAGTGGTGAACGCATCAGCTATGCCGGCGAGCTGTTCCGCGTTCGCAATCTGCAGTTGCGCTGGCTGGAGTCCGCGGCGCCCGCCATCCATGTCGGCGCAAGCCAGCAGCAGATGCTGCGCATGGCGGCACGTTGTGCCGACGGCATCATGATGAGCGACATGCCGCCGGGTCCGGCGGCACAGGCTATCGCCACACTCGACGCCGCGCTCGATTCACATGGCCGCCAGCGACCCGCATTTGCGACCAACGCCTTCACCGCCTGGCATGTCTGTCCGGATCGCGACCATGCGCTGCGTGAGGCACGCCGCTGGCTCCTGTTGCGGGGCATCTTTCGCCCCTGGCTGCTTGCCGGATTTCTGGATCCGCCGGATGTCGATCTCGTGATGGCCAGTGAGGCCGCTTTTGCCCGGGCCTTTGCCGCCGGCAGTCACCTGGTCGAAGGCGTGCCTGACCGTGTGCTCAACACGATGGTCGACAAGCTCACGGTTTCAGGCTCACCTGACGATATGGAGCCTGTCATCGACAAGCTGCGAAAGCTGCGCGATGCGGGGCTCAGCAGCGTAGCGCTGCGTTTGTACGCAGACCCGGCGGCTTCGATCAGGTTGATCGGCGAGCGGGTGGTGCCGGAACTCAGCTGAACATCCCGCCATTTCATCCGGCAACGCCGATATGGCGGCATACTTGCCCGATGCGCTTTCTGCTCCTCCTCAGCTGCCTCGTTCTCTCCCTGGTCGCCTGCGCCCGGGACGGCGACACCGTTCTCCGCGGCACGGTAACGCGCGTTACGGATGGCGATACCGCCCAGGTGAAGCTCAGGAGCGGGGCGATCACCGTCCGCTTCTACGGTATCGATGCACCGGAGAAGAATCAGCCTTACGGAATGGACGCCGCATCGGCGCTGCGGCAACTGATTGGCGGCAAGGTGGTTGACCTGATACCGGTCGAGCAGGACAGGTACGACCGCCTGGTCGCAGTCGTCATGCTTGGCGAGCGCAACGTCAATCTCGATATGGTTGCGAGGGGCAATGCCTGGGCCTTCCGCCAGTATCTCGGCGAGTTCAGGGACGACCGGCATTACTGTGAGTGGGAGGCGAAGGCCCGCGACCAGCAGCTGGGGTTGTGGCGATCAGCTGGTAACAAACGGCATGCGCCCTGGGAGTGGCGTCATCGGGATCGCGGTGTCCCTTACACCAGCTACGATGGCAGTACGGTGGCAGATTGTGTCGCTGCAATCCGCGCCGAACCGGCAAGCGTTCCGATGCCTCCAGGCAGGAAATCCGGTGACTGCCTGATCAAGGGCAACATAGGCTCCGGCGGGAAACGCATTTATCATGTGCCCGGCAGCGCGTCTTATGCGGACACAAGGATAGACGAGTCGAAGGGGGAACGCTGGTTCTGCTCGGAGGAGGAGGCGCGGGCAGCGGGCTGGCGCGCACCGCGGAATTGATCCGGAGCGCAGGGTGGATCTGCAAATGGATGTGGCCGTTTACCGCAGTTTTTTGCTTTGAGATCACCGGCGGGATGCCTATACTCAAGCTCATGACGACAGTCGCATGGCAGTCCGAACGAACCCGCCTCAGGCTTGGCTTCGCGGTGCTGCTGCTGCTGATCGCACAAATTGCGGCGGTCGCTCATTACATCGGTCATTCCACCCCGGACGATACTGCCCGCTGCAATATCTGTCTCCATGCCGGGCCATCTGGCAGTGCGCTGTTGCCCAGTGCCTTACCGCAGGCTGCGTTCCATGCGATCACCAGCGAACTGGTGATGATCGCTGACCGGCAGGTCTTCCGCACATATCCTGCCGTCTATCGCTCACGCGCTCCACCTGTCTCCATCTGAACCTGTCTGCCTGACGATTCCGCAGCCGCTGGCCTGAAGCCAGTGCTGTGGTCCATGGCCTGTGCCCCACAGGGCACTGTTGACTGTAATGGAGACCAAATATGCGAATGCGATTGGCCGCAGCGGCCGTTCCGCTGCTACTTCTGATGACGCCTGCCTTCGCGGCAGCGGATGAACTGGCAGAGCTCCGCGCCGAGCTCGAGCAGACCAAGGCACTTGTGCAGAAGCTGGAGACCCGATTGGCTGCCGTCGAGGCGTCGTCAACGGCAGAGAAGCCTGCGGAAACGCCGGCATCCGCCGAAGCTGTCGCCGCAAATCCGGGCGGCAGCGCCGCATCGGCGAATGCCTTCAATCCGGCGATCAGCGTGGTACTGCAGGGTTCCTACAACGCGTACTCGCGGAATCCGGACGATGCCGTTATCTCCGGCTTCGTGCTCGGGGACGAGGCGGGGCCGCCTGGTGAGGGCTTCTCTCTCGGCGAAAGCGAGGTCAACCTGTCGGCGAACATTGATACGATGTTCTATGGCTCGCTGACGACGGCGCTAGCGGACGACGGCGATGGCGGGACGGAAATCAGCCTCGAGGAAGCCTTCATCGAGACCCTTGCGCTGCCCTATGGCGCGAAGATCAGGGCGGGCCGGATGTTCCCCGTGCTCGGCTACCTCAACGAGATCCATAGTCATGCGGACGCCTTCGTGGATCGCCCGCTGCCATACCGTGCGTACTTCGGCGGCGACAACTATGCCGACGACGGCGTCCAGCTGTCACTGATATTGCCAACGGATCTCTATGCCGAGGTCGGTGGCGGCGCATTTCGCGGTACCGGATTCCCGGCCGCGGGCGCGGATAACAGCGGTAACGGATCGCAAACGCTGTTTGCCCGGATTGGCGGCGACATCGGCGCCTCCCGATCCTGGCTGGCCGGGGTGTCCTACCTGCACGCGAAGGCCGTCGACGGGGTCAATGGCGACCTGAGCTTCAACGGCGTCAGCGAGGTCTATATCGCCGACGGGAAATACACCTGGTCGCCGAACGGCAACATGGCCAACGAGTTCCTGGTTTTGCAGGGCGAATACTTCCGGGGCCGCAACAATGGCAAATACAACGACCTGGCCTACAACGAGGACTCGGCCGGCTGGTATGCACAGGCGGTCTACAAATTCCACCCGCAGTGGAAGGTGGGCTATCGCCTTGCGCGAATGAATGCGCCCGACGTGCCCGCCGCGTTTATCGGTACTGCCCTCGACAACGATGGCCACAACCCGCTGACGCAGAGTCTGGTACTGGAATTCGACAACAGTGAATTCAGCAGTCTCCGGTTGCAGTACACCCGCGACGAATCCGGACCGCTGTCGGACAATGTCGGCGTGCTGCTCTACACCATCAGCATGGGCGCCCATGGCGCTCACAAATATTGATCAGATTTTGAAAGGTGATTCTCATGAACAAGTGGAACATTGCGCTGATCGCAGCCGGCCTCGTGGCCGCCAGCCCGGCCCACGCCAGAGTCAAGGTATTTGCCTGCGAGCCGGAGTGGGGCGCACTCACCACTGCCATCGCGGGTGACCAGGCCGATGTTATGGTTGCCACCACGGCGCTTCAGGATGCGCACCAGGTCCAGGCCCGCCCCTCGCTGATCGCCGGGGTACGCAAGGCGCAGCTGGTGTTCTGTTCGGGGGCGGAACTGGAAGCCGGCTGGCTGCCGTTGCTCATCCGCCAGGCCGGCAATGACGGCATCCAGGCGGGTCAGCCGGGCAACCTGATGGCGGCCAGCTACGTAAAAAAACTGGAGATACCGAAGGTGCTGGATCGCTCCCAGGGGGACATCCATGCGGAGGGCAATCCCCATGTCGTTGCGGACCCGCGCAATCTGCGCGTGGTGGCGCGCGTGCTGACCGATCGTCTCAAGCTGCTCGAACCGGCTAACGCGGGCCGGTATGAAGCGAGCTTCGTCGCTTTCGATCAGCAGCTCGCGGCACGCATTGACGCGTGGGAGAAAGAAGCCGCCCCGCTGCGCGGTGTACCGATCGTGATCCAGCACAACGTCTGGGCCTACATGACCAACTGGCTGGGTCTCGACGTCGTCGCTGCCCTGGAACCCAAGCCGGGTATTCCGCCGACCACCAGCCATCTGGCGGGCCTGCTGAACAAGCTTGCAAACACTCCGGCCAAGGCCATCGTCGTTGCAGCCTACGAAGATCCGAAGGCCGCGCAGTGGCTGGCCGGTAAGACGGGCCTGCCGGTGATCACGCTGCCTTTTACAGTCGGCGGCAACAAGGAGGCCGGGGATCTGTTTGCCCTCTACGACACGACGATCGCGCGGCTGCTGCAGGGGATCAAATGAATACCACCACGCTGGAGTTCTCCATTCTCGGGCCGGCATTCGTTGCGGGTCTGCTGGTGCTCGCGACCCATGTGCCCTTGGGGATAGAAGTTCTGCGCCGTGGCATCATCTTCATCGATCTCGCTATAGCACAGATGGCCGGGCTCGGGGCGCTGGCCGGCATGCTCTACCTGACCGAGGCGGCGGAAGGCGGGCAGCCACTGGCAGTGCAGGCCTGTTCCCTGGGTGCGGCGCTTGGCGGGGCGCTGCTTCTGACCTGGACGGAGCGCCGGTTTCCGGAGATCCAGGAGGCGCTGATCGGGTGTCTCTTTGTATTGTCGGCGTCCGTGGCGCTGTTGCTCATCGGCCAGAATCCCCACGGTGCCGAACACATCAAGGATCTGCTGGCCGGTCAGATCCTCTGGGTGCTCTGGCCCCAGATCGGGCTGGTCGCCGCGGTGTACACGGTGTTGCTCGGAGCGTGGTTCGGATTCCGGCAGCGGTTCGGTCGCGCCGGTTTCTATGTGATCTTCGCCTTCGCAGTTACGGCCTCGGTGCAGCTGGTTGGTGTGTACCTCGTGTTCGCCAGCCTGATCATGCCGGCGCTTGCCTTCCGAAGGACCCGGGGAGCCCGCAAGGTGCTGTCTGCCTGGGGGACGGGGGCGGTGGGCCTTGCCGCGGGTCTGATTCTGTCGGCGCTGTTCGATCTGTCGACAGGCCCTGCAATCGTGGCGACGCTCGCCGCCTGTTCGCTGGCCGCAGGAATCATCGGTCTGCCACCTCGATCAACCGGGACCATTCAATCGGCGGTTCGCCCTGATTGACGGTCAGCATATGCGTATTGATCTCATACTGGAATCAGGCGAGCCCCCGGAACGGATTGCCGAACTGAGCAAGCTGGCTGAAGACAACGGACTGGGCGGGGTCTGGGTCTCAAGCACACTGAGTGGTCGGGATCCTTTTCTGGGTTTTCTGGCTGCGGCTCACGCGACCGACCGCATCCATATGGGGCCAATCGCAGTTTCACCTTACGAACTGCATCCGCTGAAAATGGCAACATCGCTGTTGTCGCTGAACGAGGCTTCCGGCGGTCGCGCCCAGATCGTGGTTGGTGGCGGTGGCGTGATTGCAACGAGGGTCATGAATCTGCGGCCTGAGCGTCGCGTCCGGGGTGTTCGGGAATGCATCGAGATCATCAGGCAGGCGGCAACAGGACTGGAGATGCAATATGAAGGGCAGTTGTTCACCGCCAAAGGCTACAAGGCAGCCTGGGTAACAAAGACACCTCCCGCCATCTATGCCGCTGCAAACAAGCCACAGATGCTGCGCATGGCTGCCCGCTGTGCTGACGGCGTGATGCTGACCGACAAGATCGTGGGGCAGATTGCCGGGGTGCGGGAAATTATCGATCCGGAGCTGCAAAGGGCCGGTCGGGATCGCGCAGCTTTTCACCTCAGCAACTTCTGGGCGTGGCACGTCAAGAAGACACGGGCGGAAGCGGAAACCGAGGCACGCATGAACCTGACAGTGCGTGATGTGCTGTCGCGCGAGAAGAATTTGCACTTCATGAGCGAAGCAGATATGCGCCTCGTCGAGAAGATGCGTCCTTCTTTCCTGGCGGCCTTGCGAAAGCGCTCGCCTGTTTACGAGGGCGTCCCGGAACGAATCATCAGGTCCCTTGTTGATAACGTCACGTCGTGTGCTGGCGTCGATGAAATCGACAAGGAGATCGGGCGTTTACAGGCATTCAAGTCGGCCGGGTTGACCGGGATTGCCTTGCGTATCTACGAAAATCCCGAAGAAGCGATTCGACTGCTTGGCAAAAGAGTCATTCCGGTATTTGCATAGCGCACCTCTCAATCTACCGGCTTCCGCCGCAGTGACTTCGTTTCGCCGCGCTGCTTCTTGCCTTCCAGTCGCCGCAGTTTCGCGCCCTTGCTCGGCCGCGTTGCGATGCGCTTGCGTTGCACCAGGGTGACCGCATTTACCATGTCGTTGAGCCGCGCGAGTGCGTCGTCGCGATTCATTTCCTGGGTGCGGTGGCGTTGCGCCTTGAGCACGATGATGCCGTCCTGCGTGATGCGCTGGTCGCGCAGTGCCAGCAGGCGTTCCTGTATCTCGGGCGGCAGCGACGACGCGCGGATGTCGAAACGCAGGTGGATCGCGCTGGCGACCTTGTTGACGTTTTGCCCGCCGGCACCCTGCGCGCGGACTGCCGTGAGTTCGACCTCCTCGGCTGGCACGGCGATGCGTGCGCGGGTAGCGGTGGGGCCCGGCATCGTGTGTCTCAGGCCGGGCCCTGCAGCAGGCTTTGCATGGCCGCGACAAATCCGGCGGTATCGCGTTCGGCAACCGGACAGCTCTGCAGTTCATCCCAGTCGATACCGGTTGTCGCCTGCTCGAGTACCAGGCGGCCTTCCTTGCCATTCCATACCAGGCGTTGCTTCGTGTCGTCGCGGCTGAAACGGATCAGCCAGCTGCCGTAGGCACCCGCGGCTGCGACATAGTCCTGCACACTGCAGCCGGCATCGGCGCAGGCGCTGGTGACCGCATCGGCAAATTCTTCCGTCGTGGCCGGGTGTTCGACGGTGGGCAGCGCCGTCGGGCGGCGGCCGATCCACATGACTTCATGTTCTGCCAAGGTCAGCGATCCTCAAGGATAAAACAGGTGCCGGACCATGCGCCGGTGGCCGGATGTTACCCGTCGCGGGCCTCGGGCTGAAGCCGCAACGACTGAAATGTCCGATCTGCTACTCTCGACACCTGCGCAGGTCGAGGGCCGGTTGATGAATCGTTTTCCTGGTGTATGGCTGATTGCGGTTGGCTGGCTCTGGGCAGGACTGGCTGTGGCTGCGCCGATACCCGGTGCGCAGGACGGCGTGACTACACAGGAATGGCTGCACTTCCTGCACATCTTCCTGTTTGTCTTCTGGCTGGGTCCCGATGTGGCCACATACATCTGGAGCCGCAAGGCGGTGGACGCCGGTACACCACCGGAAATGCAGGCGGTGTCGCGGCAGATGATGACGCGGGTGGAGATGATCTCCCGCGCCTCGATGAGCCTGATGCTGACCGTCGGTGGCCTGCTATCGCATTACGTCGGGCTGGAGCATCCGTGGTGGCAGATGGCTGGCATCGTGCTGCTCGGGCCGGTCTGGCTGCTGCTCATACTCGCCGGTTTTTTTCGCGACGGTACGGCTTTCGGGACGACGGCAGTGCGGCTGGAAGCGGTACTCCGCTGGGTAGTGATCGTAGCGGTGCCACTGTCGGTGATCTGGTCGACGCTGAGCGGACGTCTGGATGCCGCGCCCTATGTCGGCGCCAAACTGCTGCTGTTTGCCGCAGTCCTGCTGTGCTGGCAGCTGCTGCGTACCGGTGTTCCGCGCAGCCGCTTGTATCTGGCGACAGTCTGGGTGGGCCTGCTGGCTGCCGCACTGCTGGGGCTCATGAAACCCGGTGCGCCACAGCCTGATTTGCCAGTGGCCAGCCATAAAAAAGCCCCGCAATCAGCGGGGCTTTTTGTCCGGCAAGTTGAGACTGGTTAAACGGCGGTTCTGCGCCGGAGGCCCAGCAAGCCCAGCATTCCCGAAGCGAAGAACCAGGCGGCTGCCGGCACGGGAACGACGGTGTGCGAATAGGTCCAGTTGCCGTAATTGCTTTCGGCACCGTAGAGCACGGAGTTCGTTCCATTTGAGCCGGGACCAGCCACAACCACCGGCCCCGCGTAGCAGCTGCCGGCAGAATTCGCCAGGCTGAATGTGCCTGGCGTGAACGGCACCGCATTCGCGGTGATCTGGAAGCCGGTGATCAGCGTGCCGGCACATGCGGTCCAGCTCGGCGCGTTGTTGGTCACTACGGAGCCGAGGTTGATGGTTGCACCGTTGTTCCAGCTGTAGGAGAGCGCTGTCAGTGCCCCCACGGGGATCGCGCTGAAGTTGCTGGCATCGGTGATGCCCGGATCCGAGAAGGTCATGCTCCCGCTGCCGCCCGAACCGCCACTCGGCGTCCAGCTATAGACCACCGTCATGGCCGAGGCCGGCAGCGCGAGGCACAGCGTGAGCGCGGCAATAGCAGAAATGCGCGCAGTGATACGGAAACCGGTAGCCATTGCTCTTCTCCCCCAGGCGCGGTGCTGTGCACCGCAGCTATTGTTGTATGGCATTGAGGATGATCTTCGTGAAACCCTGCTCTCGCGTCGTCACCCTTCCGGATGATTTTCCGGAACCGTATCGGATCCTGTTTTACAGAACGTTCTTTTCGGGTGACTGGTCGAGGCGCCGCAGGCCCAGCAAACCCAGCATTCCTGAAGTGAAGAGCCAGGCGGCTGCGGGAGCGGGAACAATGGCGGCCGCAACCGTATGTGAATAGCTCCAGTTGCCCCAATTGCTTTCAGCGCCGTACGGCAGCGAAATGGTCAGATTCCAGCCAGGACCGGCGACTGCCACCGGACCCGGCAGGCAGACGCCAGGGATATTTGTGAGGCTGAAGATGCCCGGCGTCGACGGCACGGACGCGGCCGAAATCTGAAACCCGGAAATCAGCATACCTGCACATGCGGTCCAGCCCGGTGCATGACTGCCGAGCACCGAACCGAGATTGATGCTCGCGCCATTGTCCCAGCTGTAGTTGAGGGCAATCAGCGCGCTTGCGGGGATGGGGCCGAAATCAGTGGCACTCGTGATGCCCGGATCGGACAAGCTGAGGCTGCCGCTGCCACCCTGACCCGGATAGGGGCTCCAGTCGTAAACGACCGTCATTGCCGAAGCCGGCAGCGCGAGACAAAGCGCGAGCGCAGCAGCAGAAAAAGGTGCAGCGATACTGGAGCCGGCAGGCATCGACTTTCTCCCCGAGGCGCGGTGTTGCACGCCATAGCTGTTGTTGTATTGCGTTGAGGGAGATAGTCCTAAGCCGGCTTCCCGGCGTCGTCATATGCACGGATGATTTTCCCGTGACGGTAATGTGTTTTGTTTTACAGAACGTTATTTTCGGGTGACCGCGTCCGTGAGCCGTGCCGCCAGCTCGTCCCGGTCGAGGGGCAGCGAGGTGTCCACCTGCACCGCATGTACGCGCTCGTCGACGGTCAGCGGTTGCCAGGTATCGAGCTGGTGTTCGAGCACCGCAAGGTCCGCATCGGACGCGCCCCGCGCCCGACTTGCGATGCGCTCACGCAGCATGTCCGGCGGTGCGCCAGCCTCGATAATCGTGCAGGCAATTCCGCGCGCCGCGGCCATTGCCCGGAACGGCGTCCGCTGCGAGGTCTCGAGAAAGGCCGCATCGACGACGATCGTAAAGCCGGCGTCGAGCACTTGGCCTGCGAGTTCCAGCAACCTCGCATAGGTGCGGCGGCTTCCGGCCAAGTCGTAGATGCCCTGGCCGATGCCGGCGCGTGCGTCGGCATCGGCCGGCAGGCCGGCCAGTCGCTTGCGCTCCACATCGGACCGAATGCGGATGGCGCCAAGCTTTTCGACCAGCGCCCCGGACAGCGTTGTCTTGCCGGACGCGGAAACGCCGCGAGTAAGGATCAGCCGTGGTCGTCCGGACTGCGTGTAGCGTTGCGCCAGCGCCAGATAGCGGCGGGCTTCCGTCCGGGCCAGGGTCTGCTCCCGATCATCGATGCCGGCCTGACGTGCCCGGATGCCATCAACCTTCGCCCGGACCAGCGCCCGGTACACCAGGTAAAAGGGCAGGACGGCCAGGCCGGCATAGTCCCCCGTGAATTCGAGGTACAGGTTGAGAAAGCGTGCGGCGAGTTCCGGCTGCCGACGTGCCTCAAGGTCCATCACGAGAAAGGCCACTTCGTTCAGTACGTCGATCCAGCGCAGGTCCGGGTTGAATTCGAGGCAGTCAAACACAAGCGGGCTGTCGTTGACCCAGGCCAGGTTGCGCAGGTGCAGGTCGCCATGGCATTCGCGGACAAAGCCGTCCCGCTTGCGCTGCTGGAAATGCTCCCGCAATCGCGCAAAGGCCGTAATGGTCCACTGCTCCAGTTCGGCGATCCGTTGCCCTGATACCGGATCCGGCAGGCACTGCCGCAGGTCGGGGAAATTCTCCATCGCGGGCGCGATGATCCGTTCCGGCCCGCCGTGCATCATGCCGGCCCCGGCAATGGACACCCGCTGGTGGAAATCAGCGATGAACCTCGCGAAGGCATCCAGGTGACGGCCTTTGAGTTCCCCGCGGTCGAGCAGCCGGTCGAGTTGCGCCGACGGCGGGAACTGCCGCATCTGCACCGCGTACTCGATCGCATTACCGTCGCCACCGAAGCGCGGTGCGTCGGGGCTTCCCGTAACTGGAATGACACGGAGATAAAACTCAGGCGCGAGGCGCCGGTTGAGACGGACTTCCTCTCTGCAGTAGTGATGCCGTTTCGCCAGTGTGGAGAAATCCAGGAAGCCGAGATCGACGGGCTTCTTGATCTTGTAGGCGTATTTGCCGGTGAGGATGACCCATGAAATGTGGGTTTCGATCAGTTCGAGGGCGCCGACGGGGTGGTCGCAGGCCCCGGGTTTCAGCAAGCCGGCGACCAGTGCTGAGGACGCTGCTGTTTCGCCTGCCTGACGGCGGGGGCTGGAACCGGTCTGGTCCAAGGTCTGCTCCCGGCTGTGCCTTCGGTTCCGGTAGTTCGGTCCTGGCCGCCTCGGCAGATTGCCATGGGGCCGCAATAGCCAGTCTACGCCGTGCACTGCGCAGAAACGGCTGGCAAAAAAATGCCCCGGACTGGCCGGGGCACTATTGCATCCGATGATGCCTGTTCAGGTCGCCGCTGACAGTTGCCTCAGCAGAGGTCTGTCAGAGCGCAGAACCGGTTATCAGGACGCCCGCAGGTTGGCAGCAGCTGGCTTGCCACGCTCGTTGGTGATGTCGAAGGAGATGCTCTGACCTTCGTTCAGGGTCGCCATCCCGGCGGCCTGCACTGCGGTCACATGAACAAAGACGTCCTTCGAGCCGTCGGACGGCTGGATGAACCCGAAGCCCTTCTGGGCGTTAAACCACTTGACTGTTCCGGTAGCCATTAACGTAAGTATTCCTTATGGCGTTAAAAAAAACAGGACACTTGGGAAAACGCCGCCCCGCGTGACCTTTAACAATTATGGAGTTTGAGGGAAGCACTCGTCTTGAAATCCCGGACGGGATGTTTAGTCGAAAGCTGGCCAAAAACGCCATTTGCGTGAGTCAAGGTATGCGATCTCACAGGGCGGGTCAATACTCCCGCCGAATCTGCTGTGTGACAATCCGGATCCGGACTCCGTTTGGGGTCCGGGTTGGCAGGGAGCAGGGCTGTGAATGATGGGGTGCGCCTTGAGGCGCTGGAGTTCAAGTGTGCGCATCTGGAGCGGGCGATACAGGAATTGAGTGATGTGCTTTACCAGCAGTCGCAGCGGCTGGATGAGACGGTGCTGCGCAACCAGCAACTCAAGCAGCAGCTCGAACTGATCGAAAGCCGGGTCGGCGAGCCGGCACCTGAGGCGGAGATCCCTCCCCATTACTGATCCGGAGTCCATTCCGCCGCCAAACGAACGGGCCACGACCCGCCTGTATGTCGTACCGGTCTGGCTGCGGGTTCTGGCTGGCCTGCTGGCCCTGGCGGCCCTGTTTGCGGCGGTATCGCTGGTCAGTAGTGCCCGGGCGCACGGTATCGCTGATTTGCCCGCCCTGTTGATGAGCGGTGCACAGGTCGTCTTCGATGTCTGCTTGGGCGGGTTATTTGCGTACGTCGCCGTGACCGGCCTCGCGCCCACCCACCTGATGCGCAGCGCCGGCGATTCGTGGACGGGCAGTGTGCCGCGTTTCCGGCTTGAACCGGATATGCAGCGCTATCTCCAGCAGCTGAATGCAGAGCAGCCGCAGATCATCGAATGCTGGATCCTCGGTCGCGTTGTGAAGCGCCGTCGCGGCGATCAGTTCCCCGCGCAATGGTGGCTGCTGGTTTTTGGACCAGCTGTGCTGGCAGAGACGCTGCGCACTGACTGGAATATGCGTCGACGCGATGTGCGCCTGTTTGTGGTCGATGCCGACACGGACTCGGTCAGTGCTGCATGGGGGCGGCCCTATCATGGTGTCCTTGCTGACTGGTGCTGGGAATTCGTCACGGACGAAGTTGCGCGCTTTATTCCGCCGGCTGATGCCGGCGAGTATGTGCAGGCTGACGAGCGTACCGACCATGATGCTGAATCTGCGCAGTTTGCCGAGCGCTTGTGGAGCAGGAACCCCTAGGAGCGCCTTCTGTAGGAGCACCTTCTGTAGGAACGCCTTCAGGCGCGATCATGGGCGACAGATCGCGCCTGAAGGCGCTCCTACAGAAGGTGCTCCTGGCGGGGAATAACCCGCGTCCGTTCTGAGCACGTATACTCGCCCGCCCCCAGCCGTGGATCCGTGACTCGTGTTGTTCAAGAACCTGATTCTCTACCGCCTTCCTGAGAACTGGTCCGTTCCGGCCGCAGAACTCGAAGAAGCCCTTGGACGCCGGCCGCTGCAGCCCTGCAGTGGTTTCGACATGCAGACTCGCGGCTTCGTGGCCTGTGGCCGCGACGAGAGGCTGCTCTATACGCAGGGCAGGCATCATCTGCTCGCGCTCGGTGTCGATCGCAAGCTGCTGCCCGCCTCAGTCATCAACCAGCAGGCCAAAGAAAGGGCGGTGGAGCTTGCCGCGCAACAGGGCTATCCGGTGGGTCGTCGACAGATGCGCGAACTCAAGGCCCGGGTTACAGACGAATTACGCTCGCGGGCGCTCACCAGTCGTCGCACGACGCATGCCTGGCTCAACCTTCAGCAGCGCTGGCTGGCGGTGAATACCAGCAGCGCGCCACGCGCCGAGGAGCTGGTGGAAACGCTGCGCGAGACGCTGGGCAGTTTTGCCGTACAACCGGTCGCCAGCCTGAATTCACCGGCCGGCGCGATGGCCACCTGGCTGACGCAGGGGCGGGTACCCGGCCGCTTCAGCATCGATCAGGATCTGGAGTTGCAGGCCGTCGATGGCGGCGGTGCAACCATCCGCTACGTGAATCATCCGCTCGACAGTGCCGAGATCCGCAGTCATCTTGGCGCCGGCAAGACGCCGACCCGGCTCGGACTGGTCTGGAACGAACGCATTGCCTTCATGCTGCAGCAGAACCTGTACATCAAGCGTGTGCGGTTTCTGGATGTCTACAAGGACGACAATGCGCAGGGCGAGAATCCGCAGGAGCAGTTTGATATCGACTTTGCCCTGATGACCGGTGAGCTGTCGCAGCTGCTGGAAGAATTGCTGGCCGGACTCGGTGGAGAAGAAACCGCGCCGGTGCGTCAGGCCGCCTGAAAAATCCGCGTCTGACCGCGATCTTGTCAGTGGCCGGCGCGATACTCCTTTGCGCTGCGGAATTGCAGCGCTTCAAGCGGTGTAGCCTGATACGACTGCGCGATGCGTTCGGCTGGCGGTGTCCCATACAGCGTCGTGCGCTGTACCGGGCGACGGCCGATACTTTCGATCAGCGCATCCATGCGCTCCGGTGACAATTCCTGCCCGAAGGCCGCACCTGCTGCGCGAGAGATGCTCTCGTTCATCAGTGTGCCACCCAGATCGTTGGCGCCGGCGTTGAGTATGCGCGCCGCACCTTCTTCACCGAGTTTTGTCCAGCTCACCTGGATGTTGTGCAGTACCGGGCCGAGCACGAGGCGGGCGACACCATGCATCAGCATGGTTTCACGCCAGGTCGGGCCGGGACGCGCCATGCCGCGACGGTAAACCGGCGCTTCCATATGTACGAAGGGCAGCGGCACGAATTCGGTGAACCCGCCGGTTTCGACCTGCAGGTCGCGCAGGCCGAGCAGGTGTCGCGCCCAGTGTCGCGTCGTTTCGAGGTGGCCGAACATGATCGTGGAAGTCGTGCGCAGGCCGAGTGCGTGCGCTGTGCGCATCACACCAAACCAGGCGGCGGTATTCACCTTGTCCGGGCAGATATGGCGTCGCACCTCGTCGTCGAGAATTTCCGCGGCCGTGCCGGGCAATGTGCCGAGGCCCGCCGCCTTGAGCTGCCGTAAAAAGGTGTCGAGCGGAAGCCCCAGCGTCTTTGCCCCCTGCGTGACTTCAAGCGGCGAGAAAGCATGCACGTGGATGTCTGGTGCGGCTTCTTTCACGGCATGCAGCACGTCGAGGTAGGTCTGGCCGGTGAAGGCCGGATGGATGCCGCCCTGCAGGCATACTTCAGTCGCGCCGCGTTGCCAGGCTTCTTCAGTGCGTCGCGCGACCTCGCTCATGTCGAGCACATAGGGCGCGCCGCGCAGGTCTTCGTGGGTCTTGCCCTTCGAGAAAGCGCAGAAGCTGCACTTGTAGGTACAGAGGTTGGTGTAGTTGATGTTGCGGTTGACCACGTAGCTGATCGTGTCGCCACAGCGTTCAGCACGGGCCTCGTTGGCGAGCTGCAGCAGCTGCTCGCAGTCGGTCCCGCGCAGTGAAAACAGATGCGTGACCTCGTCTTCGCTGAGGCGCTCACCCTGGCGTGCGCGTTCCATCAGCTGCGCCGCTGGCGAGTCCGGTCGCCGGACAGCGGCAGCCGGTGCAGCGACTGGCGGTGCCAGTCCCGCGCCGGGTGACCAGTCATCGGTACGCGCCAGGCCGCTCGCATCGGCGTGCTTCAGGACGCTGGCGACGAGTCCCGGATGCAGCCACTCCTGCCGTTGTTCGATGTAGCGCGGATAGATCGTGAGCCGCGGCACAAGCGTCTTGCCGGCCGCACGGGTCTGCTCCGCAAGACTGTCCAGATGCGGCCAGGGCGACTCAGGGTTCACGTGATCCGGCGTGACCGGTGAAACGCCGCCCCAGTCGTTGCAGCCGGCCGCGATGATCGCAGCGAGCCGGCCGGTATTGAGGTTGGGCGGTGTCTGCAAACTCATTGCAGCACCGAAGATATGCCGTGCCATGGCGATGGTCCACAGCAGTTCCTCAAACGCCGGTGCCGGTGCCTTTGCCATCTTCGTGCCCGGCTTCGGTACGAAATTCTGCAGGATCAGTTCCTGCAGATGACCGTGCTCGGCATGCAGGTCGCGCAGCGCGAGCAGGCTCAGCAGGCGCTCCTCGCGTGTTTCGCCGATGCCGATCAGCAGGCCAGAGGTGAGCGGCACACGAGCCTGGCCCGCAGCGCGTATCGACAGCAGCCGGACGGTGGGCGCCTTGTCCGGAGAGCCGAAGTGCGGTCCGCCACGCTGTGTGAGGCGGGATGCGGCTGACTCCAGCATGATGCCCATCGACGGCGCCACTTCGCGCAGGCTGCGGAATTCCTCATATGACATCACGCCGGCGTTCAGGTGCGGCAGCAGCCCGGTTTCCCGGCGTACCAGTTCTGCCATCGCCCGCAGATAGTCGAGTGTGGACGCAAACCCCAGCGTGGCGAGTGCCTCGCGGGCCGCGCGATACCGCAGTTCCGGTTTGTCGCCGAGCGTGAACAGTGCTTCATGACAGCCCGCTGCCTGTCCGGCACGGGCAATGGCAAGTACCTCTTCCGCTGACAGGTAGACGTTCGTCAGTCGCCGTGGCGTCTTGGCGTAGGTGCAGTAGTGACAGACATCGCGGCACAGTTCTGTCAGCGGGATGAATACCTTCCGCGAGCAGGTGACGATATCGCCGTGCCCCGCATCGCGCAGTGCAGCCGCTGAACCCATCAGTTCAGGCAGCGGCGACTCGCCGAGCGTCAGCAGGTCCGGCAGTTCAGGATGCGCAGCGGCCGGTGTTTTCAAGAATCTGTGGCCTTTTGTTGTCGTCTGAGTCGGTCGCGGATGCCGCTGGACTTCAGCCAGGCCAGCGTCGCACAGGCGATACGCTGCTCCAGCAGCCAGTGAACATCATCGGGCGTGTCGATGTCACGTGCAAATCCTGCCAGTTCACTGTGCCGTGCCGGTATCCCCCTGGCGCGGGCGGCTTCCAGGTGCCGCTTTGCGCTATCGGGTCCATACAGAAAGGGAATCGCCGTTGGCGGACTGAGCAACAGTGCATTGGTGCCGCCGTCCCGCGCGGCGGGGCACAGGCTGATGCCGTCCCTGTGGCTTTCCAGCAGCCGGGTGACATCCGCGGCAGAGAGCGTGGGCAGGTCGGCGGGCAGAACCAGCAGATGACGCACGCCCTGTGCAGCCAGATTGGCGGCGGCATCGCCGAGTGCCTTCCGATAGTCGTCGCCGGGCGGTTCTGGCAGCAGCTGTGCGCCACTGCCCGCGCTGAGTGCAGCGAGTTGCGGCTCGTTGCCCAGCAGGCTGATGCCGCTGATCAGGGGCGTGGCGCCGAGGGCGCGCAGCACGTCGAGCAGCATCTGTGCAGCGAGCTGCGCGCATTCCTCGCGGGTGAGCAAGCCATCGAGCCGCGTCTTGGCGCGGGCGAAAGGCTTGACCGGTACCAGTGCCCAGGCGCTGGTTATGATGGCGCTGGCCATGACTCAGAGCGTGGCCGCGAAACCAAGCGCAAAGCTGGCAAGCTTCTGCCGGTCATCGAGCGTGTGCATGACAGTCTGCGTCGCGGCCACCGCGATGCCGGCATCGATGATCGCTGCTGCTTCGCCGGCGTCGGTCTGGTCGAGGATGAAACCGCCGAGCAGGTCGCGATAGTGATGCGCCACCGCCTGCGCCGAGGGCCGGAGACCGAGTTCTGTCATGATCTTTGCGGTCGGCCCCTTCAGTGCCTGGCCACCGACGATCGGTGATACGGCGACGACCGGCGCGCGTGCAGAGCGTACCGCGGCGCGAATTGACGGAATGGCGAGTATCGGGTCGATGCTGAGCCAGGGGTTTGAGGGAGCGATGAAGATTGCCGCGAGATCGGGATCCGTCAGCGTTGCGGCGAGCGCGGCAGCCGGCGGGGCTGCGCTGGCACCCTGATAATGAATCGCCGTCACGCGTGGTTCGGCACGCTGGCGCACGAAGTAGTCCTGGAAGCTCAGGGTGGCCGGGCCGGCGGCGGTTTCGCAGTCGAGCACGGTGCGCACCGGCAGGTCGGACATCGGCAGGATGCGGATTCTGACGCCGAGCCGTGTACACAGGTGTTGCGTGACATCGCTCAGGCTCTGCCCGGCAGCCAGCAGCCGCGTGCGTTCCAGGTGCGTGGCGAGGTCGCGGTCGCCGAGCCGGAACCAGGTTTCGCCGCCGAGCCGTTCCAGCGCGTCCATGAACGCCCAGCTTTCTCCGGCCAGGCCCCAGCCGCGCGCGCGATCGTTGATCCCGGCGAGCCAGTACGTCACCGTGTCGATATCCGGCGAGATGTGCAGCCCGAGATGCTCGAAATCGTCGCCGGTAT
>CAUJHF010000037.1 GCA_963204745.1 Pseudomonadota bacterium | reverse complement strand
CTCAGGTGCTTCCACACATTCTCCGATGGCATGTTTGCCGGGATCCGGATGGCGTGTAGAGGTGCTGGATGATTACCAGATAGCGGGTGCAGGGGAGAACGGATCCGCCCTGCACGTGCGCCGGGCGATTATTGCGCTGGGCGAGGAGCGACAACTGGTCTATTACTGGTTTGCACAGCGCGGCCGCAACCTGACCAACGAATATCTTGTCAAGTGGTACATCCTCAGCGACAGCCTGCTCCTGAAGCGCAGCGATGGCGCACTGATTCGCCTGACGACCCGGATCAGTGATACGGTCGGTGTTCCCGATGCCGAGGCCCGGTTGACGGGCTTTGCCCGGGCCCTCGCACCGGTACTCGGCGACTATGTTCCAGGCAGGGACGCCGTGCTGCGCCAGGCATTACTGAACAACCCGTAACATCAATGCGCTGCCAGACCCGGCAGAATGGATTTTCCCCGCAGGAGGAGTCCGTGATTTTGAGGCGAACGATATTTGCTGCTGCCGTATTGGCTTTGCTCGTTGCCTGTGCCTCCCCGGAGGAAAAAGCAGCAGCCTATGTCGCCAAGGCGCAAAAACTCTACGATGCGGGCGAATATGAGCCGGCTGGTCTCGAGGCCAGAAACGCGGCGCAGGTGGAGCCGAAGAACGCCAAAGCGCGTTACCTGATGGCGCTTATCGCCGAACAGAAAGCAGACTACAAGGGCATGTTCGGTCACCTGATGGTGGCCGTGGATGCGGATCCGGCCAATACCGAGGCGCGGCTCAAGCTGGGCATGGTTTTCGTTGCCATCGGTGACTGGGCAAGTGCGGCCGAACAGAGCGATGCGCTGCTCAAGCTGGCACCCGAGGATGCGCGAGTTGTGCTACTGCAGGCGCGCATCGATCTG
Organism: Pseudomonadota bacterium; assembly: GCA_963204745.1. Taxonomy (GTDB): domain Bacteria; phylum Pseudomonadota; class Gammaproteobacteria; order Steroidobacterales; genus SHZI01. Next base: position 10,394 of record CAUJHF010000037.1, on the reverse strand, counting down.
CAGAACGGTAACCTGAGCGCCGGTCGCGCCGGTCTGGAAAAATCCATACGGCTGGATCCGTCCAACAGCGACCCGGTGCTGATCCTGGGTGCGCTGGAAGCTGCTGACAATCCGGACCGGGGTCTGGCGATTCTCGATGCAGGAATTGCGCGAATGCCGGCCAAGAAGGCAAAAGCGCTGCGTGAGCAACGCATCCTGATCCTTGCCCAGGGCAACCGCATCAAGGCGGTTGAAGAAGGACTGCAGGCGCTGATGCGGGACTATCCGGATGAGAGCAGCTATCCGGGTCAGCTCGCGCGGATATATGCGGGACAGGGCCGGCTGGACGATGCCGACAAGGTTTACCAGCGACTCATCGAGCTTGATCCGGCGGAAGCCAAACTACGCATCGACTATGTCGGCTTTCTGGTCGGGCAGCAGCAGGGCGAGAAGGCTGAGAAGTTTCTGCAGACCTCCATCACGGCTTACCCGGATGCCGATGCACTGCGTCTGACGCTGGGCAGCCTGTATGAAGCGAGCGCGCGTCCGGATGATGCAAAAACGGTCTATCAGGCGCTGGCCAGACACAGCCCGAAGAGCGTTGATGGCGTCAAGGGCCGTATCCGTATCGCGGTGATCGAGTCGACGGCCAAAAATGATGCGGCGGCGATGAAAGTTATCGACGAGCTGCTGGTCGATATTCCCGATGAGCCGACGGCGCTGCTGCTGCGGGCTGGTTCCCGGCTGAAGAACAGCCAGACCGATGAGGCGATTGCCGATTTGCGCCTGGTCACTCGCAAGGAACCGGAAAATATCACGGCGCTGTTGCTGTTGGCGGAGGCCCACAAGACCAGGAACGAGCCGGCAGTCGCGAAAGACATTTACCGACAGGTGCTGAAGATCCAGCCGGATTCTGCGCTTGCGCTGTCTGAACTGGTCAAGCTGCATGTCGCCGCTGACGACTTTGCCGAAGGCGAACAGCTGCTGAGCGATCGTCTCAAGGCGCGCCCGGACGATGTCGTGGCTTCACGTGCGCTGGTTGAGCTGTTCCTGGGGCAGGGCAAGAAAGACGCGGCGGCCGCAGAGGCGCAGCGCATGGCTGCGCTGCCTGGCCAGGGAGGTCTCGGCGACTTGTCAGTGGGCCGCGTGCTGGCTGAACAGGAGGATTACGATGCGGCGGCAGAGGCGTTTCGCAAGTCCATGGCGATGGGCGCCGGCAACGATCCGCTGGCTATCGAGGGCCTGGTGCGTTCACTCAATGCGGCCGGCAAGCGGCAGGAAGCAGTCGCGCTGCTGAACCGGTTGAAGGCCGGCACGGGCAAGGACAACAGCGCATTCAGCGACCTGTTGCTGGCCGATATCTATGGCCAGAGCGGCGACCGGGCAGCGGCGGAAAAATCGCTGGAAGCGGCGATCAGGAGCCGACCCGATATCGCCGACGGCTATCTGCAACTCGCCAGGCTCTATGCGGGCGATCCGGCTGCGCAGATCCGGATCTACGAGCGTGGCATGAAGGCATTGCCCGGCAATGCCTATATCGGTTTGCCGCTGGCCGTTGCGCTGGAAGAGACCGGCAAGTTCGAGGCCATGATCAGTTCGCTGGAATCGCTGTACAAGGACAATCCGGCGATCCCGCAGGTGACCAACAATCTCGCCATGGCGATCCTTGATCATCGCAGCGACGCGGCCAGTTACCAGCGGGCGCTGGAGCTGGCCAGAAAGAACGAGTCGTCGAATGATCCGCTGCTGCTCGACACGGTTGGCTGGGCCTACTACCGGGCCGGCGAGTATGCCCAGGCCGCGAGTGTGCTCGAACGCGTGGTCGCCAAGGATGACCGGGTGCCCGTTTATCACTATCACCTCGGCATGGCCTATCTCGCCATGAACAACCAGGTCGGCGCCCGGCAGCAGCTGGAACAGGCGGTTGCAGGTGATGCGCAGTATGCGGGGATCGACGAAGCCCGTACGGCGCTTGCCAGGCTCGGCAAGCCGGCGCCCGACAAGACGGCTGCCGCGACCCCGTGAATCTGAGAACCGTCCGACAGAGCATGGCTTGCTGATTATGGATAATTTCGCCCGGTACCCCGCACGACTGGTCAATTGATATCGCCATGAACCAAGCATCTGCCGACGCATCCCGGCCCGCACGGTCACCTCGTGTAGCGCCGGCAGGGCTGTTCAATCTGGCGATCATCGCGGTGGTCGCGATCTGTCTGCTGGTGACCTACTCCGATGCCATCGCCCGGATGCTCGTACGCTGGGGTGCCGACGAATACAACCATGCGTACATGATTCCCTTTGTGGCCTTCTACCTGTTCTGGTTGCGGGCCAAGGATCTCGACGCACTGGATCCCGTTGGCTCGTGGCTGGGGGTGGGCTGCCTCGGGGTCGGCCTGGCGCTGCAGGTGCTCGGGGCCCTGAGCGCGGTATTCGAAATTTCCCAGTACGGCCTGATCATTTCCATCTGGGGCGTAGCGGTCGCAGCAGCAGGCCTGCGTGGCGTGACCGTGCTCTGGGTGCCACTCGTCTATCTGCTCTTCATGGTGCCGCTGCCCAACTTCCTCGAGGCGCGGCTCACCGCCGGCCTGCAGTTGCTGTCCTCGCAGATTGGCGTGGCGGTGATCCGTGGTGCCGGCCTGAGCGTGTTTCTTGAAGGCAACGTGATTGATCTCGGCAGCTACAAGCTGCAGGTGGCCGAGGCCTGCAGCGGCATGCGCTACCTGTTTCCGCTGATGAGTTTCGGTTTCCTGTGCGCCGTCCTGATGCGTGGCCGCTGGTGGCAGCGCGGCATCCTGTTTGTGTCCACTATTCCGATCACGATCCTCATGAACAGCTTCCGGATCGGGGTGATCGGCATTCTTGTCAATTACTACGGTATCGAGCAGGCAGAAGGTTTTCTGCATGACTTCGAGGGCTGGGTCATCTTCATGAGCTGTGTCCTGATCCTGTTTGCCGAGATCTGGATTTTTGCACGCATGGAGAAGCAGAAGTTTCTGCAGATCTTCGGCCTGGATATTCCATCGTTGCCTGACCTGCTGAAACTGAATGGCCGGGTGCGGCCAAATGCCCCGGTACTCGTCAGTACGGTAGTGCTGGTTGCGGCGGGTGTCGCCGCGTTGACCATCTCGCGTCCTGCACCGCTGATTCCGGTGCATGCGCCCCTGTATACCTTCCCGATGCAGGTTGGTGACTGGGAGGGTCGCGATGCGCCGGTCGACCAGCAGTCTCTCGATACGCTCAAGGTTGCCGACTACCTGATGTCGGTGTTCAGCCGGCCGGCCGACCCGTCGCCGGTTGGCATGTGGATCGCCTATTACGATACCCAGGTGCAGGGCGTGTCGGCACATTCGCCGCGGGCCTGCCTGCCGGGCGGCGGATGGCAGATCGAGACGATTGGCGAACACGAGGTACCGGATGTTCATCCGGACGGCAGTGCGCAGCGCGTCAATCGCGTGGTCATCTCCATGGGCGAGCAACGCCAGCTGGTCTACTACTGGTTTGCCCAGCGCGGCCGTACGGTGACAAACGAGTTTCTGGTCAAGTGGTACATCTTCCTGGACGGCTTGACCAAGAACCGGACCGATGGGGCGCTGGTGCGGGTGACAACCAGTGTCGGTGACGTCGCGGACCTGCCTGCGGCCGATGCGCGCCTGCAGGCATTCGTACACGATATGGATCCCAAGCTCAGTTATTTCCTGCCCGGCGAGTCGGTACCGTTCAAGGCAGCGACATCTCCGACTGACCTGCAATGACCCGGCCCCTCGTCCATCTCATCGCGGCGGCGCGCCCCAACTTCATGAAGGTGGCACCGCTCTGGCATGCGCTGGTGGCTGACGGCACTTTTGAGCCGCGGCTCATACATACCGGCCAGCACTACGATGCCAACATGTCTGATGCGTTTTTTCGCGACCTGCGTCTGCCGGAACCGCATCATCACCTGGGTGTGGGCAGTGGCAGCCATGCGGAGCAGACCGCCCGAGTGATGTTGAGCTATGAGCCGGTGGCTGTGGCCGAGCGACCCGCGTGGACGATCGTGGTCGGCGATGTGAACTCCACCGCAGCGGTAGCGATGGTCTGCGCGAAACTCGGTATCCGCATCGTGCATCTGGAGGCCGGTCTGCGCAGCTTCGATCGCAGCATGCCCGAAGAGATCAATCGTCTGGTCACCGATGTGCTGGCAGATCTGCTCTGGACGCCTTCGCCGGATGGCGATGAAAACCTGCGCAATGAAGGCATTCCTGCGTCGCGCATCGAGCGTGTCGGCAACATCATGCTCGATTCCTATGAGCTGCTGCGCGGCCGGATCGAAGCTGACGACAGCGTCGGGCGTATGGGGCTTGTGCGGGGCGAGTACGGCGTGGTGACGCTGCATCGGCCGTCGAATGTCGATGATCCGGTGATACTCGGCCGTCTGGTCGATGAACTGCAGAAGGTCGCGGCACGTGTGCCGCTGGTCTTTCCCGTGCATCCGCGCACGCTGAAAAACCTGCGCGAGTCCGGGCTGCATGATCGCCTTGCAGGGACACCTGGCGTGCGGCTCTGCGAGCCGGTTGGCTATGTGCAGTTCATGAACCTGGTCAGCAACGCGGCGCTGGCCATTACCGATTCGGGCGGTGTACAGGAAGAAACGACCTATCTCGGCATTCCGTGTCTGACGCTGCGGGAGAATACCGAACGTCCGATAACCGTGACCGAAGGTACCAACCGGCTGCTGAAGCCGGATATGCTGATGACCGAAGTCTCCCGCGTGCTGGACGGCGATTGGCCACGTGGCCGTCGACCGGATCTCTGGGACGGGAAGGCGGCGGGCAGGTGTGTGGCAAGTCTGAAAAGGCGGTAGGAGCGGCTTCAGCCGCGATTTCTCTTGGTAGGAGCGGCTTCAGCCGCGATTTGTTTTAGGTAGGCTGTCGCGCCTGAAGGCGCTCCCACAAGTTAAGGGGTTTGGTGTGAAGTACGGAAAATATCTGGCTGGACTGGTCGCGGTGCTGACGCTCATCGCTTGTGCTTCACCGGAAGAGCGCGCCGCCGAGTATCTCGCCAAGGCGCAGGCTTTTTATGACGATGGCGAGTACGTCAAGGCCAAACTGGAGGCGCAGAACGCGGCCCAGGTTGAGCCGAAGAATTCCAAAGCCCGCTATCTGCTGGCGCTCGTTGCCGAGAAGGACGAGAAATACCAGGAAATGTTCGGTCACCTGATGGTGGCTGTCGACGGCGATCCCACCAATGTCGAGGCGCGCATCAAGCTCGGCACGCTGTATTTTCTCGGCCAGGCATGGGATGAGGCGGCCAAGCAGGCAACTGAACTGCTGAAGATGGCGCCGGACGATGCGCGGGTTCACTTGCTGCAGGCGCGTGTGCTGGTGCAGAAGGGTGACCGCGACGCCGGTATCGCCGAGATCAACAAGTCGCTGGCACTCGACCCCGACTATGCCGATGCGATCATTCTGAAGGCTGCCGCCGACTCGATGGAGAGCCTTGACGAGGGCCTGAAGACCCTCGACACCGCCATCGCCCGGTTGCCGGCCGACAAGAGCCGGCCTTTGCGCGAGCTGCGCGTGATCATGCTGTCGCAGGCAAAGCGGCTCGACCAGGTCGAGACGAGCCTGCAGTCGCTGGCCGCGGATTTTCCCAAGGAGCAGTCCTACCAGTTTCAGCTCGCCCAGTTCTATACCAGTCAGGGCCGCGTTGACGATGCCGAGCGGCTGCTGAAGGGACTCACCGAGCGTGATCCGACCGACACTGACAAACAGCTCGGTTACGTGCAGTTCCTTGCCATCCAGCGCGACCAGGACAAGGCCGAAGCCGCGTTGCGCGAATTCATCGACCAGAACCCCGATGCCGACAAGTTGCGACTTGCGCTCGGCCAGTTACTGGAAAGCCGTGAACGTCCGGACGATGCGAAGCTCGCCTATCAGGGCCTCGCGGAGCGCAGCCCGAAGAGCGTTGAAGGTCTGAAAGCGCGCGGTCGCATCGTGGCGATCGAAATCCGTGCCGGTCATCTCGATGTGGCTGGCAAGCTGATAGAAAAAATTCTTGTCGATGCACCGGATGATCCGGGTGCGCTGCTGTTCCGCGCCGGACTGCGTTTCCAGGAAGAGAAGTACGACGACGCGATTGCAGATCTGCGTCTGGTGCTGCGCAAGGAGACCGACAATGAGCGGGCGCTGCTGCTGCTCGGGCAGGCCTATGCACAGAAGGGCGACCTTACGCTGGCGAAAGATACTTATCGCCGCGTGATTGAGGTGAATGGCAAGTCGGAGGAGGGCCTGCAGCAACTCGCCGTGCTGCATGCGATGGCCGGGGAATTCCCGGAAGCTGAAGAGCTGCTGCGAAAGCTCGTTGCGCTGAAGCCCGATGATGCGCTGTCTTCCGGACGGCTGGTCGAAGTCCTGATGGCGCAGGGACAGGGCGAGAAGGCCGAAACCGAGGCACGGCGTTTCGCTGCCTTGTCCGGTCAGGAGGGCGTCGGTGATTTTTCGCTGGGCCGGGTGCTCGCGCAGAAGAAGGACTACAGCGGCGCTGCCGAGGCTTTCAGGAAATCAGCCGCAGCGCGCAAGAACGATCCCATGCCACTGGAGGGCCTGGTGCGCTCGTTGCTCGCCGCCGGCAAACCCGATGATGCGATTGCGGTACTGAACAAGGAGCTCGGCAATTCGGAAAACGAGTTGTTTGCAAAGTTCCTGCTGGGCGGTATCTACGGCGGGCAGGGTGAGCCGGACAAGGCGGTGTCCTATCTTGAGGAAGTGGTCGAGAAGAAACCGGATTCCGTCGTGGCCTGGCAGTCGCTGGCCGGCACGTATCGCAACGATACCAATGCCCGCATCAAGGTCTATGAGCGCGGCCTCAAGGCCAACCCGGCCAACGTGGAGTTGACCATGCTGCTGGGCACTGAGCTGGAGCGCGCTGCGCGGCGCGACGATGCCATCAAGCTGTATGACAACCTGCTGAAAACCAGTCCCGACATCGAGCCGGCCATCAATAACCTGGCCGCGCTGCTGCTCGACTATCGCACCGACAAAGCGAGCATGGCGCGGGCACTCCAACTGGCGAAGAAGCTGGACAAGTCGGACAACCCGGCCGTACTCGACACGCTCGGCTGGGCGCACTACAGGTCGGCGCAATATGCCGAGGCGGTTGGCGTGCTTGAGCGTGTGGTAGCGAAAGGCGACCAGTACCCGATATTTCACTATCACCTCGGCATGGCTTACCTGGCTACCGGCAACACGGTGGGCGCGAAGCAGGAGCTGAAACGCGCGGTAGACGAGGCCCAGTCCGACTATCCGGGACTCGACGAGGCGCGCGCGGCGCTGAAGAAGCTGTGATCAATCGCGCCTGAAGGCGCTCCTACAGCCGATGCCCTCCCGTAGGAGCGCCCTCCCGTAGGAGCGCCTTCAGGCGCGATCCCGGCTACAATTAATCAGATCGCGGCCAAGGCCGCTCCTGCCGATCTTTTTTGCATGGAAGGATGACGATGTCCGGCCCCCTGACAGGCGTACGCATACTTGAAATCACCGCAGTCGTGCTCGGTCCGTGGGCCTGTCAGATGCTGGCCGACATGGGTGCCGAAGTCATCAAGATCGAGCCGCCTTATGGCGACAGCAACCGTTCGCTCGGCGCATACCGCAACCCGGGCATGGCGGCGCTTTACCTGACCTGCAACCGCAACAAGCGCAGCATCGTCCTCGATCTCAAGCAGCCAGCCGCGATAGCCGTGGTGATGCAGTTGGCGAAGAATGTCGATGTGGTGATACACAACAACCGGCCGCAGACCATGACCAAGCTTGGCCTCGACTATGCAGCTTTCAAGGCCGTGAATCCGAAGATCATCTACTGCGGCACCTACGGTTACGGTGCAGCCGGCCCCTATGGCAAACGCGGCGCCCTGGATGATTCCATTCAGGCGGTCAGCGGCATCGCCATGCTCAACGAGATGGTGCTCGGTGAGCCGCGCTATCTGCCGACGGTCGTGGCCGACAAGACCACGGCGATGCAGGTGGTCTCGGCGGTTACGGCCGCGCTGTACAGCCGCGAGCGTACCGGCGCCGGCCAGGAAATCGAGGTGCCGATGTTCGAGACCATGGTGTATTACACGATGGCGGAGCACCTGTGGGGCATGACTTTTGAGCCGCAGATCGGCGGGCCAGGCTACACGCGCCTGATGAGTCATCACCGCAAGCCGTACAAGACCAAAGACGGCTACATCGCGATCCTGCCGTACCTCAACGCCCACTGGGAAGTCTTCTGCAAGTTGAGCGGCCATGAAGAATTGCTGAGTGACCCGCGCTTCAAGACGCTGGCCTCGCGGGTGGCGAATATCGACGATACCTATCAGGAAACCGCGAAGATCATGCTCACGCGGACCACGGCAGAGTGGCTGGAGGTCTTCAGCAAGACCAGTGTGCCCACCAACATGGTGAATACGCTGCAGGGCCTGAAGGACGATCCGCATCTCAATGCGGTGGGCTTCTGGCAGGAAGTCGATCATCCGACCGAAGGCCGGCTGCGCATGACGCGCTATCCGGTGACTTTTTCAGAAACCCCGGCCAGCGTGCGGCGCCTGCAGCCGCGGCTTGGCGAGCACACTGTCGAAGTCCTTCGTGAGACCGGCATCGACGATGCCGGAATCCAGTCGCTGCTGGCCTCCGGTGCCGCGCAGGAGCCGAAGCGCAAGGACGGCTGAGCCGCCCACGCAGGAGCGCGCTGTAGAGCGCGCTGTAGGAGCGGCTTCAGCCGCGATCCTTTGAAGCGGTCCTTTCTCTTGCTCCGGCGCCGCCGTGGGAGCGCTGTAGGAGCGGCTTCAGCCGCGATCCTTTCTTGCCGAAATCGCGGCTGAACCCGCTCCTGCGGATTATTTCCCGTCAAACCCACCGCTTTCTTCACGGGACTCCTGCGCGTGAAGATGTTCAGCTATCCGCCATGGACTCGGTGCTACCCGGATCGTGTGCCTTGCGTCGTGGCCGTGTCTCGCAGCAGGGCTACATCTATCACATCACGACCGCCACCTGCGGACGCCAGCCACTTTTCAGTGCCATTACTGTCGGGCGCTGTGTCGTGCGGGCGCTCCGTGCAGCAGAGAGCGAGCTCGCCGCACGCACGCTGGCCTTCGTGGTGATGCCTGATCATTTGCACTGGTTGTTCGAGTTGCAGCACGCCTCGTTGCCGACAGTGGTGGGGCAGCTGAAGGGGCGTGCGGCGCGCTACACCCGCAGCGCGCTGGGTCTTGCCGGTAGTACCAGCCCCGTCTGGCAGCGCGGATATTTTGATCACGCGCTGCGTACCAATGAGAGCCTGGTGGAGACGGCGCGCTACATCATCGGCAATCCACTGCGAGCCGGACTGGTGACGCGTATCGGCGACTACCCGCTCTGGGATTGCGTGTGGGTGGGGAACGATGGCGCGTTGCCGTCGCGCCCGCAGAAGCGCCCGTAGGAGCGCCTTCAGGCGCGATCTCCCTCCCCGTAGGAGCGGCTTCAGCCGCGATCGGGGTGCAATAATCGCGCCTGAAGGCGCTCCTACAGGCCGTAGATCCGCAGCACGTTGTCGCGCATGAGCTTGCGGCGCGCCTCGGGCTTGAAGCCGAGTTCGTCGATGTCCTGCACCGTGCGCTGGAACGGCAGCACCGGGAAGTCAGTGCCGAAAATCACCTTGTCCTGCCCCTGCGAGTCGATATAGCGCCTGAAGCTCTCGGGCCAGTATTTCGGCCGGTGCGCATCGCAGCCGATGAATATGTTTGCGTGCTTCCAGGCCATCGCGATCATCTCGTCGTGCCAGGGTATGCCGACGTGGATGCCGATCAGTTTCAGTTCGGGGAAATCGCAGGCCACCTGGTCGAGGGTGATCGGCCGGCCGACGCTGCGGCAGGGGAAATCAGCGGCATAGACCATCGACTGGCCGACCTGCATCTGGATCGGAATGCCGAGCTCGCAGCACTTGGTATAGAAGGGGTAGATCTTGGCGTGATCCGGCGCGAGTTCAAACCAGTGCGGATAGTAGTGTGCGCCGATGAAGCCGAGGTTTTTCACCGCGTGCTCGAGTTCGCGCACGCCTTTCATGCCGGTGTAGGGATCGATGCCGGCGAGGCCGTGAAAGCGTTTGGGATACTTCGCCACCGCACGGGCGACGATCTCGTAGGGCATGTGGTAACAGCCCGGCAGGCCGGGCCGTCCCGAGCGCGCGGCCACCAGGAAAGCCCGTTCGATGTTTGCCTCGTCGAGTTTCCCGATCATCTGCTCGAGGCTCATACCCTGCGAGATCATGCCCTTGTCAGCATTCATCTTGCCGGAGAAAAAATCCGTACCCCACTTGGGCCGCGCGGCGAGTGCCTCGTCGGTCCAGATGTTCACGACCGCGACGATGGTCTGGTAATCATGTGTTTTCATCCGGCTCTTGAAGGAGCGCCTTCAGGCGCGATCAAC
>CAUJHF010000036.1 GCA_963204745.1 Pseudomonadota bacterium | reverse complement strand
TGCCGGTGATCCGCTTCGTACATCCGGATGAATTCTCCGCATACCGGCGGATGGGGCTGGAGAAGGGTTTCATGGAAGTCGTATCCGGGCCGCTGGTGCGTTCGAGTTACCGGGCCGAGCGCGCGCTTGAAGGCAACAACGCCGGCTTGCCGGCGGGCTGAAGAAGGTAGCGGACGATGGGTGCTTTTCTGCTCGACTACGGTTTGTTTCTTGCCAAGGCAGTCACGATCGTTGCGGCAATCGCTGCTGTCGCGATACTGGTTTTCGGCCTGTCCAGGCGGGGCCATGCGGCTTCGGGTCTCGAAGTCGAGAAACTCAATGACAAATATCGCCAGCGTTCCCGGAAGCTGCGCAGCGCCCTGCTGCCCAAAGCCGCATTGCGCAAGGCGCTCAAGCTTGAGAAACAGCACGACAAGGAAGCGGCTGCCGCCGCCGGGAAAGCTGATGAGGCTGATGCCCGCCGCCGCGTATTCGTGCTCGACTTCAAGGGTGACATACGCGCGACAGGCGTGACGGCGCTGCGCGAAGAGATCAGCACGGTGCTGGCCGTGGCGCGCAGCAAGGACGAAGTGGTGCTGCGCGTCGAGAACTTTGGCGGCGCGGTTCACGAGCATGGCCTCGCAGCCTCGCAGCTCAGGCGCCTGCGTGACCGTGCGATTCCGTTGACAGTCATCGTGGACAAGGGTGCAGCCAGCGGCGGCTATCTGATGGCATGCATCGCCAACACGATCATCGCGGCGCCCTTCGCAGTGATCGGCTCCATCGGCGTAATTGCCCAGATCCCCAACTTCCACCGTCTGCTGGATGCGCGCGGTGTGGACTTCGAGCAGGTGACTGCGGGGCGTTACAAGCGTACGGTCACGATGTTCGGCCGGAATACCGACGAGGATCGCGCCAAGCTGCGCGAGGAACTGGAGGATGTGCACGTCCTGTTCAAGAACATGGTAGCCAGCCATCGCCCGGCGCTGGATATCGAAACGGTAGCCACCGGCGAACACTGGTACGGGACGCAGGCAAAGGAACTCGGGCTGGTCGATGCGCTCGAAACCAGCGATGACTACCTGATCCGTGCGATGGAATCGGCAGACCTTTATCGTGTCAGTTTTCACGCCAAGCCTACGCTGCAGCAGCGCGTGCTCTCGGCCATGCGAGCGACGGTCGATGAGGCCGCGCTCTGGTTGTCGCAGCGCAACCAGGAAGGCCGGTTTCACTGAGTGCGAGGTGAATGCATGCAGGCACTGTCCCAAATGCTGACGGGCGGCCGCCCTGTCGTTGCTGTCGCTCTCCTGGCCTCGCTGCTGGCCGGGTGCGCGTTACCGCTGGCGAGCGAGTCGGAACTCGAAACCGAGTCCGGCAAGCAGTTCGCCAAGATGCGCGCGGAGCTGGTAGTGTCGAACGATGTGCAGGTCCGCGCGTATATCAACTGTGTCTCTGCCGCAGTGATCAGGGAGCTGGAGCGTCCCTACTCCGACAAGGACTGGGATGTTGAGGTCTTCGAGTCCGACGACATCAACGCCTTTGCGATGCCGGGAGGACGTATCGGCGTGTACACCGGGATCATGAAAGTGGCTGATAATCAGGACCAGCTTGCGACCGTTATCGGCCATGAAGTGGCGCATGTGACGCAGCAGCACGCGCTGAATCGCGTGAACCGGGAGATGACCACGCAAGCCGGTGTGATCGCGGGCTCGGCAGTGCTGGGCGGCGGGCAGGCCACCGGGCAGCTGCTGTCCATGGGTGCACAGCTTGGCCTCAGCTTGCCCTACGGTCGCGGGCAGGAGAGCGAGGCCGACGTGGTCGGCCTGAAGTACATGGCCGCGGCCGGCTTCAATCCGCAACAGAGCATCCAGCTCTGGAAAAACATGACACAGAAGTCAAAGCTTGGTCCGGCACCGTTCCTTTCCACGCATCCTTCCGGTGATACGCGTATCCAGGACCTCATCCGGCAGCTGCCTTCGGCCCTCAAGCTGTATAACGATGCGCAGGCGGCAGGGAAAAAGCCGGTGTGTCAGCCGTGAGGGCGTTTCTTTCCAGAATACTGCTGGCCGGCCTGGTGCTCGGCATCACCGGTTGCGCACTGTTTGAGGTGCCGGACTGGGCTACCAGACGGCCGGCGCCGGTTGCGCTGCCTGCCGAGCAACCGCCGATTGTCAGCAGTCGTTTCACACTGAGCGAAGGCAGCGATGTCGTTGGCGAGCTGCAGGTTATCGTGGCACGCCATGAAGACACTTTCGTGGATATCGCGCGTGCCTACGATCTGGGCTTTGACGAACTCGTGGATGCCAACCCCGGTGTCGATGCCTGGCTGCCGGGCGCCGGTACCCGCATAGTGCTGCCGACTGAGTTTGTGCTGCCGGATGTGCCTCGCGAAGGCATCGTGCTGAACGTTGGTGCCAAGCGGCTGTTTTATTTCCCCAAGGCTGCACCTGGCCAGCCGCGCGTGGTTGTCACCCATCCGGTCGGCATCGGCCGCGAAGGCTGGCAGACGCCGATCGGCACCACGCGGGTGGTGGCGAAGAACAAGGATCCGGTCTGGACGGTGCCGGCTTCGATCCGCCGGGAGCATGCCGCCGAGGGCGATCCGCTGCCGGCCAGAGTCGGGCCCGGGCCGGACAATCCGCTGGGGGCTTATGCCATGCGTCTCGGTTTCCCCGGTTATCTGATTCATGGCACCAACAAGCCGTCCGGGATCGGCATGCGCGTCAGTCACGGCTGCGTACAGCTGTTCCCCGAAGACATTGAAACGCTGTTTGCGCAGGTTGCAGTCGGCACTCCGGTGCGCATCATCAACGAGCCGCAGTTGCTGGGCTGGCGTGATGGCAATCTCTACCTCGAGGTCCATTCGGCGCTGGAGGATGACCGGCGTGATCTGGCCAGGCGACTTGATGCCCGGATCAGCAAAGAACTCAAACAGGCAGCCCGGCGCACCGGTGTGCAGCAGGTACAGCTCGATCCGGTGCTGCTGGCTGACACGGTGCGCGCGACGCGCGGCTTCCCGGTGCCGCTGCTGCACCCGGCTGCCGATGCGCAGACACTGGCCAACAAGGCGCGGCTGGTGGTGAATGTCGCGACGCCGCCGGCAGAAGAAGCGAGCCCGGCGGAGTCGGCAAAGCAGACGACGGATCGCCATGCTGCCGATCAGTGACGGCAGCAAGGGTCAGGGGCCTGCGATGGCGGCCCTCACCTTCATGACGCTGTTCTGCGCCTGTTTTCTGCTGCAGTTGTATCTGGGGGGTGGCGAGCCGCTCGTGCCGGTCAATCTGGCTTTTGTGCCCGGGTTGCTGTTCGGCGGGGCATCCCTGCCGGAAAACGTTCCGGTGATTCCGCCGCCGGCGACGCTGATCAGTTATATGTTCCTGCACGGCGGCTGGATGCATCTGCTCGGTAACCTGCTTTATCTGTGGGTCTTTGGTCCCAAGCTGGAACGAACGGTGGGGTCGGGCCGCTTCACCGTACTCGTCATCGTCAGTACAGTGGTCGCAGCACTCGCGCAGGCCTGGACCGATCCCTCATCATCTGTGCCGATGGTTGGCGCGAGCGGCGGCGTTTCCGGCATCCTCGGTGCCTACCTGGTATTGCACCCGCGCACCGAGATCAGCGTGATCGTTCCGGTGGTGATCGTCATGCGTGTGGTTTATCTGCCGGCATTCGTCGTGCTGGCCGCATGGTTTCTGTTGCAGCTCCTTTACGCGAACCTGCCTTCATCGGCTGGCGGTGGCATCGCCTTCAGCGCGCACGTGGGCGGATTCGTCGCCGGCCTTGCCCTGGCTCCGTTGCTCGGCCCGCGCTTTTCAGGGTATGCACGTGTCTGATCGTCTGCCGGAACAGATACAAGTCGTTGAATCGCCCACCGGAGAGGAAGCAATTCCACTGCAGCGCGAGACGGTGACTGCCTTTGTGGGTCCTGCACCCCGCGGTCCCGCACATATCCCGGTCGCCATCGGGAGTGTCGCTGAATTTCGCCGGCGCTTCGGTTCACCGGCTGAACACAGCCGGATGGAATGGATACTCGGTCAATACTTCGAGAACGGCGGGCGCATCGCGATCGTGGTGCGGGTGCCGCGCTCCGGCTCACCGAACCGGCTCAGCTTGCCAGGCCCGGGTGGTTCGCTCGACCTCGCTGCCCGCAATCCCGGTCCGCTGGAATACCTCAGGGTCGCGGTGGATTACGACAATGTGCCGGCCGATGATCTCTGGCGATTCAATCTCACCGTGCAGCGGATCCGCTCGCCGTCGAGCCCGCTGGTCGAAGAGCAGGAGATCTGGCGAGGCGTGTCGATCGTGCCGGATGAGAACGGCTATGTCGGCGAAGTGCTCGCCGATTCCGCGCTGCTGCGCCTTTCCGGCGAGCCGCCACGGGCGCGGCCCTTCGTCACACCCGGCGCGAACGGCATCGGGCCAGTCGGCTATGTGTATGCGAGCGGCGACCGGCGCAACAGTGGTGTGCCCACCGATTACGACCTGATCGGTTCGGCGCAGGAGTCGACCGGACTCCATGCACTGAACCTGGTCGCCTTTGTCGATCTCGTCTGCCTGTTGTCCGGGGCGCCGGATACCGATATCGGGCCGGTCGGCCTGTTTGCGGCCGAGCGTTATTGTGCAAAGCGCAACGCGATCCTGTTGCTTGATCCGCCTTCGCACTGGTCGCAGGTTGAGGATGTGGCGCGCAGCCAGCGGAACAGCGCTTTCGCCAGTCCGAACGTGATGACCTACTTCCCGCTGCTGGCCGGGGCGACCACCGATGGCGGGCCATCTCGACCGCTGAGTGCGCTGGGCGCCATCGCCGGGATGCTCGCCGCCCGCGACCGGCTGCCGGAACAGAGTGATTCGCGGCCTGCGGCAGCCGGGGTAGAACCGGAACCGTTTCTGCTGCGATCGCGGGCGCGCCTGGCAGTCGAGCCGGATGCTGAAGATGCGCGCATCCTGGCCCGCAGCGGCGTGAATCTGCTCCGGCCTGCAGCGCCCGGCTTCATTTCCTTTTCGGGCGATGTGACCCTCGCACGCAGCAACAGTACACATCGCGAGTGGCGGCAGCTCAGCGTGCGCCGTCGCGCCGTGATGACTGCCAGCAACATCGCG
>CAUJHF010000035.1 GCA_963204745.1 Pseudomonadota bacterium | reverse complement strand
GGCGACGACCTCTACATCGTCGACAACGTGGGCGATCAGGCGGCCGAAGTGGCCGGAGGCATCGACACCGTGCAATCGTCGGTCACCCACACGCTGACCATCAACCTGGAGAACCTGACCCTCACCGGCGGCGCCGCCATCAACGGCACCGGCAACGACTCGCGCGACAACACCATCATCGGCAACAGCGGCGACAACCAGCTCTCCGGACTCACGGGGAATGACAACCTCAGTGGCGGCCTGGGCAACGATACCCTGCTCGGAGGCACCGGCAACGACACCCTGACCGGCGGCAGCGGCACCGACAACGTCGACGGCGGCGATGGCGACGACCTCATCCTGTTCACCGCCGGGAACTTCTACGACAGCGTCCAGGGCGGCGCCGGCACCGATACGCTGGATGCCACGGCCGTCACCCGCAACGGCGACATCTTCGACTTCGAGCTCGGAACCATCAGCGGCTATCCGGGAGGACAGACCGTTGCCGGCATCGAGATCTTCCAGGGCGGCCAGGGCAACGAGACCATCATCTCCGACGGTAGCTCCCATCGCTATTACGGCAACGGTGGCGACGACCTGATGGTGGCCGAAATCGGTAACGAGACCATGGACGGCGGCGCCGGCAACGACACCATCGACCTCGCGCGCTGGAGTGGCGACTACGTCGTCGACATGGGGACCGGCCTGACCAACTGGGCCGGCGAGCTGTACACCAGCTTCGAGAACCTGGTCTCCGGTGCCGGAGACGATTCCATCACCGGCACCGCCGGCAGCAACGACATCCGCACCGGTGCCGGCAACGACACCGTGGTGGCCGGCGGGGGCGAGGACGTCGTGTACGGCGGCGACGGCAACGACCTGCTGCAAGGCGGCTTCGTCACCGACTTCATCTATGGCGAGGCAGGCGACGACATCCTGCGCGTGCTGAACGGGGAGTTCTACGACAACAGCGACGGCGGTGACGGCGTCGATACACTGGACCACTCAGCGGCCGACTACAGCGGTACCACCTTCGACTTCGAAGCGCAGACGATCACCGGCAGCGGTGTCAACGCCCTCGCCTTCCTGCGCAACATCGAGATCTACCACGACGGAAGCGGCAGCAACACCATCGTCTCTGACGGCGGCCAACACTTCTACTACGGCAACGCCGGTGACGACTACATGGTCGCCGAGATCGGCGGCGAGACCATGGACGGCGGGGTCGGCGGCAACGACACCATAGACCTGCAGCGCTGGGACGGCATCTACTCGGTGAACATGGTCACCGGCGCCTCGAATTGGGGTGACGAGCTGTTCACCAACTTCGAGCACCTGATCTCCGGCGACGGCAACGACACCATCACCGGCACCGCTGGCGCCAACAACTTCAGCACCCAGGGAGGTGACGATGCCATCAACGCCGGCGCCGGCGACGACACCGTCTCCGCCGGTGCCGGCAACGACCTCATCACCGACACCGAGGCGATGTCCGGCAGCGACGACGACGTCTACGACGGCGGCGCCGGCATCGACACCCTGGTACACGACCTCACCTGGGTCAACACCGTCAGCTTCAACCTCACGACAGGCTGGTCCACCTATTTCGGCAACCACGACCAGCTGATCAGCATCGAGAACCTCACCGTCGGCGGCGCCGCCTCGGTCGTGGGCAGCGCGGCAGACAACGTGCTGATCGTCAACGGAGTCCACGCGAACTCGATCAGCGGTGAGGCCGGAAATGACAGCATCCTGGCCGGTGGCGGCAACGACACGGTCAACGGCGGCGACGGCAACGACACCCTCTTGGGCGGCGACGGCGACGACAGCCTGGACGGCAACGCAGGCACCGACAGCATGGAAGGCGGCACCGGCAATGACAGCTACCAGGTCGACTCCGGCACCGACATCATCCGCGAACTGCTGAATGCCGGCACCGACTCCGTCTATTCGGCAGCGGCCGCCTACACCTTGTCCAACCACCTCGAGAACCTCTACCTCATCGGTGCCGGCAACCCCACCGGCACCGGCAACAACCTCGCCAACCTGATCGTTGGGCAGGGCGGAGACAACCTGCTGGAAGGCATCAACGGCAACGACACCCTGGATGGCGGCACCGGGAACGACACCCTCATCGGTGGAAGCGGCGCCGACAGCCTCGTCGGTGGCGCCGGCAATGATTCCCTCAATGGCGGTGGCACGGTCGATACCGCCATTGGCGGCGCTGGCGACGACACCTACCAGGTCAATGTGTTCGGTGACACCATTGTCGAGTTGGTCGGCGAGGGGACCGATACCGTCAACTCCACTTCCACCGCCTACACGCTTGCCGACAATATTGAGGTGCTCAACAACAAGAATGTCAGCGGCACTCAATCTGGCACGGGAAACAGTCTCGACAATACCATGACCGGAGCCGGCGCAGACGACGTCCTGAATGGCATGGCTGGCAATGACTGGATCAACAGCGGCAATGGCAACGATACCCTCAGTGGCGGGTCAGGCAATGACACGCTCACCGGCGGCACCGGAAATGACAGCCTGATGGGTGGTGACGGCGACGATTCCCTGCTAGGGAACGCGGGCAACGACACACTTGTCGGTGGATCGAACATCGATTCAATGAACGGCGGTATCGGTGACGATGATTATGTCGGGATCGCCACCGGAGACACCCTGACCGAAGGCGCCGGCGGGGGATATGACCGCGTGTTCTCGAACATCAACTGGACCCTGGGCGCCAATTTCGAGTTTCTGCAGCTCACTGGCTGGGGGAACAGTGGTACCGGAAACAACCTGGACAACACCCTGGTCGGAAACGACAACGCAAACACATTGAGCGGATTGACTGGCGCCGATACCTTGCTCGGAAAGCTCGGGAACGACGCCTTGTACGCAGGTGCCGGAGTCAGCGAGGATCGGTTCGTGTTCGACACCGCGCTCAACGCCGCGACCAATGTCGATACCCTGTATGAAGCGGTATTCAGCCAGGATCAGATTCTGCTGGCCAATGACATCTTTGGTGCCCTGCTGTCCACCGGCGGCACCAGCACCGGCACCTTGGGTGCCGGCTACTACTTCGAGGGAGGCGGCAGCACCGGTAACGCTGCGGCTGACGACGTCGGCATCTGGTACGACCTGAGCACCGGCCGCCTCTACTACAACCCGACCGACGGTGTCGCAGGAGACTCCACGGTCTTTGCCATCATCGACGGCGCCAGCGCGACGCTGGGCAGCACGGACTTCACCCTGTTCGCGCCGCCCCTGTTCGCAAGCACCGTCTTTGACGGCAAACTCGACCCCGCCATGCTGGGCACGGACAGCGCTGCCGATGCGCTAGCCAGCGGGCAGGCTTACATGGAATCGCATTGGGCAGTGTGATGCACCGCCCCTGATCACTTGGCTGCAAACGCCTTGAGAGGAATGTCCGAGACCAGACCGCCAGCCGGATCCGCAGCGAGGTCCGGCTCGGCGAGCATCTGCTTCACCCGTTCAAAATTTGCGCGCGGGAACGCGCTCCAGAACAGGTAGTTGAGCTTCAGGGTTTCGCGCGCAAGTTTCAGATGCTCGCGCACGGGAATCGGGTCCTCGTCCTGCGCGGCAGGGGAAGCGTCTGTGCCACGCGATCGGCGACCAAACGCGGCGGTGCGGCTCATCGCCGCCGGCGAGTAGTCCGGGCCCTGCACGGCGGCCCCGAGAGGAACGACACCTGACAAGGGAGCATAAAGCCGGTAGATCCCGCGCAGCGGGTCGGCCAGCGGCGATGGCCGGGGATACACATCCGGCCCACCCAGCCCGACGCCGTTGTCCCGCATGAACGCCGTCAACTCCGGCAAGGCGTCGACCGGATAGTTTGCGTACTGAATCACCACCGTGCGCGCAAAGGCCAGTCGCAAGGCGAGCATCCTGGCCTTCAGGGCCGCCACGTAATCCGGCAATCTGTAGGCCTGCACCCCCGGCTGCGGGTTCATGCCCAATGCAGCCCCGAGGGATGTCTCCGGCAGGACCACCGCTTCCACCGCCGGCTCTGCGTCGAAGGCGCGGCCCAGGGCCGAGAGCAAGACATCCAGCCGTGCGCCCACGCGCTCGTTCCAGATCACCGGATCCCAGGCCCCCGTGTGGGTGAGAAACACCCCCCCACCGTAGTCCTGCCCCTGCAGATACTCAGGCACCCGGCGCTGCCCCGCTCCAAATGCCTTGTACTGGATCTGCAGCACCAGTTGCCTGCCGGCGCTGCGTACGCGCGTAATGTCCGATTCGATCGTGGAGAAGTCGTACTGTCCGGCCTGGGGTTCCAGATCGGACCACGGATACAAGCGCTGCACGCCCCTGAAATGACCTTCCAGATGTTGAGGACCGATCCGGGTCTGGCCCACGAACACATAGTGCCCGGGATGCCACTTCAACCCACGGACCGCAGGCTCAGACTCGGCATGTAGACTCCCATGAATCAGAATCTGCGGCACACAGAACAAGAGCATCGCACGCCGTCGCTGCTGAACGTGATCGACGTGGGGTTGACGATAGGTCGAACAGCAAGGCTGCCATTTCACAATTGCACTCCACGACTCACACCGCTCACACAGAGCGACTACGCGCCTGAGCATCGGCATACACCTGTGCTCCAGCCTTCAATGAATTTTATTTATATGTATCCGAATGACTCGCCTGATTTACATCTGCTCCGCCGCCCGATCTGGATCAACATTCACAGACATGTTCTTGGGCGGACACCCATTCGTCGCATCGACCGGAGAACTTAATTTCATCAGCAAGTCTCTTACCAACAAAGAAAGTTGCTCATGCGGCACGACAATCAATGAATGCGGCGAATGGGCAAGAGTGTTCGACAAGTTCGCGCGGGACCATGGTTTCGATCCCAGACATGACCCCTACCGCCTGGGCTTGTGGGATTCGCGCGCATTCAATCTGGTCGACACATCCCACCAGACTTCGATCCGGATCGCCTCCATGCAGTTCCGCAAGGCATTGCTCAACGTCCGAGAGCTACTGCCGGATTCGCTGCACAAGCTCACGCGCATACCAAGCTCACTGAAGCAGGCGGTTGACAACAAGTTTCGCCTGATCGAAGCGATTGCAGGCGCTTGGCAGAAAACACATGTCATCGATTCCTCGAAGAACGCGCGCGAAGCAGTTGAATTGTGGCGACATAAACCAGATCAAGTCCGTATCATTCTCTTGACACGCGACGGTCGCGGTGTCTATCTGTCGCGGCGCAAAGCCGGTCGCTCGCGGGAGGACAGCATCGCTGGCTGGAGAAACTACTATCGCAAGTTTATCCCCCTGATCGAGCGGCATGTCGCGCCCGATTGCTTCCTACGCCTGCAGTACGAGGATCTTGCCAGACACCCCCAATCCGTGGGTATCGAGCTTTGCAAGTTTATCGGCATAAAGTTCACAACCAGCATGCTGGACATGGGCACCACTACGCTGCATCTTGCATCTGGAAACGACACACGTTTCAGCGCGTCCAAAGGCATACGCCTGGATGAGCGTTGGCGCACCGATTTGCTCGGCGATGAATTGGCGTATTTTGAGGCCCAAGCCGGCGAACTGAATCGACACCTGGGCTACCACTGAAGGCCAGTCAGATCAATCATTGATCAAAATTCCGACCACGAACCGAGCCTATAGATCCCGAGTTGCAACAGACCCCGTCGCGCACCACTCTACAGATTTTAGTTCAATGCAAGAATAATTTCGCCGACTAGGTATGCAATATGCGCAACTTAGCAATTCCTCTGCACTCCGCCGGCAACTCAACGTTCAATCCCCTGAACTGCCGCTGCCAGTGAGCGATGCACTTCTTTTCATGGTCGCGATTTGCATCGTCGATGTAGATGCGGTGGTCCGGCGCCAGAACTGGCTCGATTTCACGTAACGCGCCGCCTCGGCCCACCAACGATCCCATCGGGCCGTCGATCAGAATCATGTCAAACGGCTGCGAAAAGCGGGAAAGTTCGATGTCATACCACCAGTATGGCTTGCCATCCGAATCGCGGCGCCGCCTGAATCCAGTCACCACCAGATCGACCCGCTCGGCACCCTGACGCATGGACTCGCGAACGTAGCTCGCCGATCCGGCATGATTCTCAAGGGACACAACCTGGAAATCGTAGCGACGCGCCAGAGCCGCCAATACAGGGGTACTGCTGCCGCTGCCCACCTCAAGCAGGTGACGCGGTGGTTGAGACTCGATCTCGCGCATCAGATACTCGATTTTGCGAGGGTGCAATGTCATCGGCCCCCACCAAAGACGATCGACATCCAGCCCAAGCTCGGTCAGACGCGTGCGCAACTCTGTACTCGGCGGCGCCACGATACGGGCCCTGCGCGACATTCTCCAGCGTACCCCCCAGGGCGTGACGTGCTGCTGAATCATGTTGACAAAGTGCGTGAACAATCGATCACGCGCGATACTGTTATTCGAGTTCATGACTGCGTTCCTTGATCTGAACAACCGGTGGGATTCAACAGCTGAAATTCAACGTCTGATATCTTGGGGCTTGCCATTGGCCAGCCAGAAGGCCTTGGTTGCACGCATTGCTCGGGACAGGGCCCGGCGTACCTCGATATTCTGAAGGTCGCCGAAGCGGTCCAGGTTGGTCCGATGGTATGGAATCCCCTTCGTCTCGTAAGGAATGGAGAACAGGTCCGAATGCTTGCCCAGACAGTCGGCGAGCATGGTGGTACCTGATCCATTCATCCCCAAGACAAATGTGGGTGCGGTGACTGATTCCGTTCCCATTTTGTCAATCCACGTGAACTACAAGTCCTGCCTCATCGTCGACGGCGAGGCATCCAAAGTCACCGATCCGGCTCTAATCTCCCACCGGCGGCTGCATGTCGACGGGCTAGGTTTCGCTTCTGAGCAGTCCATGGCGACGAAGATACTCCTCCAGCTCATGATGGTTATCCACGCTGTCCTGCGTCCTCTGACCCGACTGCGGCTTTGCCCGCATGTGTTCGGCGGGCGATGGCAGTTGCGCAGGATCGACATCGAGGAATCGAAGCGTCCGGTTCAGTACCAGCAGATTGTCGGTACGGAATTCGTCGTAGCCGACCCTGAGATAGGGGTTGCTGTGGGCAAGACGGGCCAGGCGACCATCGACCCAGTTCTTGGCCAGCACCCGGCGCCTGGCTTCGGAAAGATCTGCGGTGAGCTTGATGTCGGTCGGATAGGATGCGCCGAAGTGAATACCAGACTTGCGGGCGATCTTGCGCGACCGGAACCAGGCCAAGTTGTCTTCGCGGACGATGTGGATGATGCGAAGCTGCGGCCGACGATCCAGCCATGCGATATGCGCCTCGAGCCGGTCCAGCCACAGGGCAGGCGACAGCCGTGGGTGGACGAGCCATTTGTCCGAGGCTCGAAACAGGCGTCTGAACCCGAGCGCAGCGGTCCCGGTGCTGTACTGCGCTGCCATGTGAATCTGGTCTTGCGGGGACAGGACGCCGAAATCTCCGCCCAACGCACGCTCGGCGATCGACAAGGCGCGCCACGGCGGCGTACGCAAGGTCCATTCCCACCCGCAGGCCACTGCCGGATGCAGGCCTATGCCGTCGGCCAGGGCGCTGCTGCCCGTGCGCTGCGTGCCGACGATGAGGAAGTTGATCATCTGCCCTCCCTTTGCCGTGGAGCGGTTGGGCGCACCCATTGGACCCCCTTGCGCACTGCGTGCTCCCATATGAGCACTGGGGAACGGCCCGGTGCGCTCATGCCCATTCACTGCTTCGTGCCTCGCAGCGATTCGCGCGCATCGGGTGGACCATCCAGCAACTCGCCATAGACCTCCAGCGTACGCCGGGCGGCGTCAGGCCAGCTGTAGCGTTCGGCCACCCAGGCCCGCCAGTCGGTCGTAGCGGCTGCGCTCTCGATGCGGGCCGCCAGCCGTTGCAGGGCGCGCGCGAGGGCAGCGACATCCCCCAGCGCAAAGCAATGCTCGGGCGGCAGTCCCAGCTCCAGGTTGGCCGGGATGTCGCTGACCAGCGGGCACACGCCGTAGGACAAGGCTTCCAGCAAGGCGATGGGCAGGCCCTCATGCGACGAGGGCAGGACGAACAAGCCGGCGCGCGCGTAGAGCTCGGCCAGCGCCTGCCCGGTCTGGAAACCCGTGCAGACCACCCCGGGGGTGGCGGCAGCCTGCGCCTGCACCTGGCGCGTGTACTCATCCGGGTGGTCGGCCGCGCCGACGATGGCCAGCTTCCAGTCCGGCAGGCCGGCACGCCGGAAGGCCGCGATCAGGTCCAGGTGGCGTTTCTCAGGAACCAGGCGGCTGACCAGCAGGATGTAGCGCCCGGGTTGCAGCCCGAAGGTCTGCGGCGCCGCCGCCCCGGGAGGAATCTCGGGCAGGGTCGCGCCATTGGGAACCAGCGCCGGCCGCACCCCGTGTTTGCTCTGCACCAAGTCCTGGATGACACGCGAGATGGCGATCGTCCGGTGAGCGCAGCGCATGCCCCAGCGCTCACCCAGGCGCAGCGCCATGCGCGCCCCGCGCCCCCATTTCTGGCGGTCGTAGTCGGGCCCGTGATGGGTGACGACGACCTTCATCCCCAGCAACCGCGCCAAGGGGGTCAGCAGAGCCGGACCAATGGCCTGGATGTGCAGGATGTCGGGGCGCAGCAGCAGGCCCGCGTACAGCACGCCCAGGGTGGTGTGGACCAGCGCCTCCAGCCCGCGCGAGCGCGGCGCCCACAGGCGGCGCAGCTCCACCCCTTGCCATTGCGCGCCGACCGCCTTGGGCTGATAGCCCGCACGCGTGATCACCGTGATCCTGCAGCCCTGCTTCACCAGCAGCGGGCACAGGTGTTCGGCGTGGGTCTCGACGCCGCCCTGAACCCCCGGGAACCCACGCAGACCCAGCCAGACGATGTGCGGCCGCGAGTGTGCAGGGCCGGACGTCACCGGGTTTGGTGGCGTGTCTGGCAACGAGTTTGGCGGCGTTGCAGTCATGCCCGAACACCCAGCTCGGCGTACAGCGCCAGCATGCGTTGAACGTAGTTCTGCGGCGTGAACTCGGTTTCCACCCAGGACCGACCGGCGCCGCCCATGGCGGCGACTTGCGCATCCGGCATCGCCCTCATCTGCGCCAGCACCGCAGCCAAGGCGCCGACGTCCCCGCTGGGAAAGATGAAGCCCGTCTCGCCCGGCCTGACCAGCTCCGGAATGCCGCCGATGTCGGCGCCTATCACCGGCCGGCCGAGCGCATAGGCCTCCATCACCGTCATCGGCGCGTTCTCGTACCACTCGGAAGGCAGGACCACGGCGCGCGCCGAGCGCACCACCGCATGCAGGTCGGCGCCGCTGCGGTAGCCCAGGAACTCCACATCCGCGCCCAGCGACGCACTCAGCGCCCTGAGTTCGGCCTCCTGCGGCCCGGTCCCCGCGATCCTGAGCTTCACCCCCGCCTGAGCGCCTGCGCGCAACAGCGTCTGCAAACCCTTCTCCGGTGCCAGGCGGCCGAAATAGACGAAGCCCTCCCCCACCTTTGAATCGGGCCGTAGCGCTGCCGCGTCCACGAAGTTGGGCACATGGGTGAAGCGCTCGCGCGGCCATCCCCACTGCACGAACTTTTCCAGGTAGAAGCGGCTGGGCACGACGAAACGGCTGACGTGCCGGCGGTAGCAGCCCAGCAGCCGGTGCGCCACCGACTCCAGCAGGATCAGCGTGGACAGCGCCGCCGAGTCCTTCACACAGCGGTGCCGCGCCACGTTCCAAAGGGCACCGCCGCGGCAACGCTCGCACACGCCGTCGTGGGTGAGCATCTTGTACGCCGGGCATGCGATCTTCAGGTCGTGCAGGGTCAGCACCACCGGCACACCAAGCTCGTGCAGCTTGCCGAAGATCGCCGGCGAAATGTGGTGATAGACGTTGTGCGCGTGTGCGATGCTCGGCCGCTGCACACGTACTACCGCTTCGATTTTGCGCCGCGCCTCGGTCGACCAGATGATCTTGCCCGCATTGGCCAGCTGGCGCGCCATGCCGTAGCGCTGGCCGAACTCGATCTCGTCGACGAAGTGGTCCGACCAGGGCGTGGGGAGGTTGCGCTCGTGGCGCATCGCAAACGGTGCCACCTTCCAGCCCCGCTGCTCGAACAAGACGCCGTGCTCCAGGTACACCACCTCTGCCCCACCGCGGCGGTAGTGGTAGTTGTTGATCGACAGCAGGGAAGCTGCGCCCGGCGCAGCGGTGTGGCCCATCATCCGGTCACTGCCGCACCGGTGTCCGACCAGGCTGGCAGCGCCGGACCACCGCCCTTCGGCGCAAACCCCCAGCGCTCCAGGGTGGTCTGCTGGATCGCGTCGATGCGCTCGCGCTCCTCACCCGGCAGCCGCTGCAGCCAGTCGGCCGCCGTGGGTTGCAGCGCCAGCGATGCGACGAAGTCCCAGTAGGCGGGCGGAAGCTCGCGCCCGGTCTGCATGAAGTCGTGCAGCGCTTGCAGGCTGGCCCGCGGCTGCGCCAGCAGCTCGTCGTAGTTCAGGAGCAGCAGCCGCGCCGGCGCGATCAGCCGCAAGCCTTCCTCCATCACCGCCATCTCCTCCACCCAGTTGCGGGCCGCGAGTGCGAGCTCGTCCTGACCTTCTGCAACCAGCTCTCGCGGTGTCCGTCCGCACCAGAACAAGCTGTGGTCTGACCACCACCGAACCCGAACCAGCGATCGCGCCACGGCGCGCCCGTCGCGCAACATGCAGACGAAGCGAGCGTCCGGAAATGCCTGCAGCAGTTGCCGAACGCGCCGGTTGTTGGCGGTGCGCTTGGACACCAGCACAGCCTGCCCCGCAGCGGCACAGATCGCCCCTAAGCGCCGCTGCAGCGCGCGTGCGACCTGGTCGTCCAGTGGCCGATCCAGGCCATCCATCGCTGGCACCCCGCAGGCCTGGTAGACCGACTCGCCCTCCACGGGCTTGGGCACCATTTGCTGGACCCACGAATCACCATGCACCAGATTCGCGCCGCCCCCGTCCTGGAACCAGGTCCGGCGCTTTACGCCGTAGGCAGAGCGTACTGTTCGCTGCAGGGCTGCCCACAGCGGCGTCCGCGGATAGCGCCGCTGGTAGTTGCTCAGGTAGGCCACGTCCGGCATGGCGCACACGAGCTTGTAGAGCAGCGTGGTTCCGGAACGTCCCGGACCAAGGATGAAGACCGGCTTCATCGGAGATCCTTGGGAGTGTTGCTGCTTTGGGTGTGTCGATGCATGTCCTGTCCTCAGCGATAGCCATGCTGTAGCAACAGCGGCGCCAGTTCCGATTCAATGAGTGACAGCTGACCCTGATCGAGATCGCGCTCGAAGGCACGTGCCCGCCCGGTGTCGACCCGCGCGCGTGCGATCTCGCGCTCGAAAGCCCTCGTCACGGGCAACGACATGAACGCCAGCACGCGCGCAAAGCTCTCCCGAGGTTGCGCCAGGACGTCCTCGTACCTCAGGGTCAGCAGGCGATCGGACGGCAGTTCGAGCCCTGCCGCGGCGTGGCTCTCCATCAACCGGCGCCAGCCGATGGCAGCCAGCAGCACGAAGGAACGCCCGCTGGCCTGCCAGCGTTCGTTCTCTGCCGTGGTCAAGGGCCCCCACAGCCAGTGCTCGGGCCCGCCGTAACCGTCCCACCATGGCATCTGAAGCCAGGAGTTCACCACCGCGCGACCGTCGCGCACGATGTGCACGAAGCGCGACTGCGGAAAGATGCGGTCGAAGAACCCCAGCCGCGACCAGCCGGTGTACTTGTGCGTGAAACGCTGCTTGCCCTGCGCCACAGCACGTTCGCCGAAGAATCGCTGGAAGCGCTGCGCCAGCCAAGGCGTGACGTCGTCGGCGACCAGGTCGCGCGTCGGTCGCACGTAGATGGGCGAGACCTCACGGCCGATGATGCGGTAGGCCTCGGAGGGCGCGAATCGCAATCCGCCCTTGGCCGTATGCCGGCCGAGCGGACTGCGATACAGCGCGCTGTTGTAGCGGCCCAG
>CAUJHF010000034.1 GCA_963204745.1 Pseudomonadota bacterium | reverse complement strand
AGCCCCCGGGCTTCTGCCATTTGTGGCGTAATGCCGGTAAGCAGACAGGCTTCCGGGTGAGGCAACCGGTCGCGCGCCGGCTGGCAATAGATCACCAGCGGGTCACCAATTTCATTGAGCGCTTCGTCCGTCCTCAACCCGGCAAACTGAAATGGCCGATCCCAGCGTGGCGTTGCCCCGGAAGTTTCATAATCATGCCAGTAAAGCGTTGAGTTACCTGTCTGCATCGTAGTAGTCAGTTTCTCAAGGTTATGCAGCCAGGTGATCTTTCACTGTTATCGCTATATCGGGAAATACGGTGATCAGTTTTCTATCAGCCGTGATGAGTTTGGAGTTAAGCGATTTAGCAGTCGATATGAATTCGCAATCATATGCAGAGCAGCCTGCTTAAGGTGCTCATAAATATCCTCAGGTATGTTTTTAACAGTCAAAGAAGCCATCATTTCCACCAGAATAGTTTCTACCGGTTGCATTATGGTTTCGCTGAAAACAGCATGTCAATGCGATTCTCAGGGATCCTCTGAAAATCATTGACGAGGCAGTCAGCCAAGGCAAAAACAGATAAAAAGCGCAGTTTACAAGTACTAAACAACCACCGGCTAAAGCCTGTTCCTGTCCCATCCTCACACAACGTCGCGCCATCTCTTACACAGCGCACTACTCAATCAAATCAGGTGTAATACCACGTCTCGAAGGTTCGCAATCTGTATAGAAGCCGAAAGCTGCCACGAAACTGCTCCATGTACGATAGATCGGACTCAATCTGCAAACAGGGCTTTTATGTCAATGCAATCCCGATCCTCTCCCATGACAATGGTCCTGCCAGTCATCTTTTTCCTGGCTGCCTGCAGTGGTTCCCAACCGGAAGCGATGCCGGACAAGCCCGCCAAGGTAGAACCGATCGGCCACGAAACCAATCTCCTCAAGCTCACCCTGTCAACACAAGCCATCCAGCGTCTCGGTATCGAGACTGCACCCGCCAGCGACAGTAAAAATACAAATAACATAATGCTGCACGGCGAAGTCATCATTCCTCCGGCAGGTGGCGGGGTCCCGGTAACATCAGCGAGCGATCTTGCCACGCTCGCATCAAACCAGGCCCGCGCCGATGGTGACGTGATGCGGACCCGCGCGGAACTCGATATCGCGCTCAAGAATGCAGCGCGTGCCGAAGCGCTCATGCGCGAGGAAGCGGGCAGCATGCGGCTGCGTGACGAAGCACTGGCTACGGTTGCGGTAGCACGCGCAAACCTGCGCGTCGCCCAGACCCAGCGGGCGCAATATGGACCGCCGATCACCGCAATGAACCGGACAAGCCAGGTGTGGATCCGCGTGCCGGTTCCGGCCGGAGATGTGTCACGCATCATCCGCTCGGCACCCGCCCAGATCGCGGCACTCGGCGATGGGAGTACGCGTCGGTCGGCACGACCGGTCGACGGCCCGCCTTCCGCCAATGCAGCTGCGGCCACGGTCGACCTCTACTACGCGCTCGGCAATGCCGGTACCTCGTTCCGAATCGGGCAGCGCATTGCGGTGGAACTTCCCGCGCAGGGGCAGACCAGCGGCCTTACCATTCCATCGTCATCTATCCTGCGCGACATCTACGGCGGTGAATGGGTCTATGTCTCGACCGGCAAACGCAGCTTCGAGCGCAGACGCGTCGAGATCGCTTCGGTGCAGAACGGCCAGGCTCTTCTCGCGCGGGGCCTCAAACCTGGAATGGAGGTCGTTACCGCCGGTGCCGCGGAATTGTTCGGCACTGAATTCGGCATAAAATAAGACACGCTCGATGCTGAACTGGCTTGTCACCAACGCCCTGCAGCAGCGCGTCCTCGTGCTGGCGCTTGCTATCGTCATGGTCTTCGTCGGGATCAATACGACGCGCAGCGTCCCGCTTGACGTCTTCCCCGAATTTGCCCCGCCGATGGTCGAAATCCAGACTGAGGCGCCCGGTTTGTCGACCGAAGAGGTCGAGAGCCTCGTCACTATCCCGATCGAGATGGTGGTCAATGGCGTGCCGGGACTCAAGACACTACGCTCGAAATCAGTACTGGGTCTATCCTCCGTCGTGATGATCTTCGCTGAAGGCACTGACGTGATCCGAGCCCGACAGCTTGTTCAGGAGCGCGTCGCGGTGGTCACGCCGCGCCTGCCGACCAATATCCGTCCACCCATCATGCTGCCGCCCTTGTCTGCGACGAGCCGGGCCATGAAGATCGGCCTGTCGTCGGATACGCTCGACCAGATAGCGCTGTCGGATGCGGTGCGCTGGACGATCAAGCCCAAGCTGATGGCCGTGCCCGGTGTCGCCAATGTTGCGGTCTGGGGCCAGCGCGATCGCCAGCTTCAGGTACTCGTCGACCCCGCCCGCCTTCGTGCCTCCGGAGTAACGCTGGCCGAAGTCCAGCGCGCGACCGGTGACGCTGCCGTATCCCTGGGTGGTGGTTTCGTGGATACACCGAACCAGCGCCTTGCGGTGCGCCACCTTTCTCCGCTCGAAACGCCGGAAGATCTCGCCCGTACCGTAGTCAAGCTTGCCAACGGGGCGCCGATCAGGCTGGGCGATGTCGCGACTGTGAGGGAAGGCCATGCCGCGCCGATCGGTAATGCGATCATCAATGACAAACCCGGCATTCTGCTGATCGTCGAAAAGCAGCAGGGTGGAAACACCCTGGACGTCACCCGCGGTGTCGAAAAGGCGCTCACGGAACTCAAGCCCGGCCTAACCGGCATCGCAGTCGACAGCACGATCTTCCGCCCGGCCACCTTCATCGAAAAATCGCTCGGCAACCTCACCGAAGCAATGGCGATCGGCTGCGCGCTGGTCACAATGGTGCTGATCCTTTTCACCAGGGACTGGCGCTCAGCGACGATCAGCCTCACGGACATCCCGCTGTCACTGCTGGGCGCCGCGCTGATGCTGAGCTGGTGGAATATCAGCATCAATACCATGGTCATCGCCGGGCTGGTGATCGCGCTCGGCGAAATCGTGGATGACGCGATCATCGACGTCGAGAATATCGGCCGACGATTGCGACTCAACGCCGCGCTCGATGAACCCAGACCGGCGTTCAACGTCGTTCTCGCAGCTTCGCTCGAAGTCCGCAGTGCGGTGGTATTCGCAAGCCTGATCGTCATGCTGGTATTCCTGCCGATCTTCTTTCTTGAGGGCGTATCCGGCACCTTCTTCCGCCCGCTCGCCACGGCCTATGTACTGGCGATCGGCAGTTCACTTCTCGTCGCGCTGACGGTAACGCCAGCACTCTGCCTTCTGTTGATGCCGCGTGATGGCATCCGGCACGCAGACACGAGCTTCGTGCGCTTTCTCAAGGCACGATACCGCCCTGTCCTGCCGCGCCTCATCGAACGGCCAAAACTCGCCGTGATGACGATTGTGGTCGGCCTGACGGTCACCGGCATCGGTTATCTGAGTTTCAAGGACCAGTTCCTGCCAGATTTCCGCGAAACTGACTTCCTGATGCACTTCGTCGAAAAGCCTGGCACCTCGATCGAAGCGATGGATCGGGTGACGATTCGCGCCAGCAAGGAACTGCGGGCCATTCCAGGAGTGCGCAATTTCGGGGCGCATATCGGTCGCGCCGAGGCAGGCGATGAAGTCTATGGCCCCAATTTCACCGAGCTCTGGATCAGTCTCGACGACAGCGCAGACTATGATGCGAGCGTCGCGAAGATTCAGGAGGTGATCGACGGTTATCCTGGCCTCCAGCGCGATGTACTCACCTATCTGCGCGAGCGGATCAAGGAAGTCCTGACGGGAGCCGGGGCCACAATTGTGGTGCGCGTTTACGGGCCAGAGATCGATCAGCTCCGCACGATGGCCGAGCAGGTGAAGACGGCGATCGCCAATGTGCCCGGCGTCACTGATCTCAAGGTCGAGATGCAAAGCCTCATCCCCCAGGTCCAGATCAAGCCCAGACCTGAAGCTCTTGCCGCTTATGGGCTGACCACAGGTGAAGTTCGCCGGGCTGCGGCAACGCTGATCCAGGGCGTAAAAGTCGGCGAGATTTATCACGACCAGCGCAGCCTCGACGTCACGGTCTGGGGAACCGAGGAAGTACGCGGCGACCTTCATGCGCTGCGCAACCTGATGATCGAGGCACCGGCTGCGGGCGCAACAGTACAAGGAGCCGCTACCGGCGGTGCGCAGATCCGGCTCGGCGAGGTCACGGATATCCGCATCATGCCCGCAGCCAACGAGATCAAGCGCGAGAACGGCTCGCGGCGCATCGATATCACGATGAACATTTCCGGTTCCGATCTCGGCGCGGTGGCGACGGCTGTCGAAACCCGCGTACGCCATATGAAGTTCGCCAGCGGCTATTACCCCGAATTTCTTGGTGAATATGCCGCACTCCAGCAATCGCAGCGCCAGCTTCTGACGCTCGGACTGCTGTGTCTTGCGGGTATCCTGCTGTTAGTCTGGCTCGAATTCCGCTCGCTGCGCCTCACAGGGCTGATCGCACTCAGCCTGCCTTTTGCGCTGGTCGGTGGTGTAATCGCGGTCGCGCTTTCGGGCGGCGTCATATCGCTTGGCGCGCTGGTCGGATTCGTGACCGTCCTCGGCATTACAGCCCGCAACGCCATCATGATGATCAGCCATTTCCGCCATCTGGAAGAAAAGGAAGGCGAAATGTTCGGACGCGCACTGATCTTGCGTGGCGCCGAGGAACGGCTGATCCCGATCCTGATGACCGTATCCTGCGCCGCACTTGCACTGCTGCCGCTGGTCGTGCGCGGCAATGCGCCGGGCCACGAGATCGAACATCCGATGGCGCTGGTGATCCTGGGCGGCCTGATCAGCTCAACCGCCCTCAACCTGCTGCTGATGCCCGCCCTTTATCTGCGCTTCGCCAGGGGATCTCAAATACCTCCGCAACCCGAAGCGCCAGCCGCCAGGGTGACCGCATGATCAGAATATCCTTATTCAGCCTGGTTGCCCTCACCTCGCTCGTGGCTTGCGGCACCACCAGCGAAGTGCGTACGCCATCCTCTCTTCCCGCGGCTCAGATGGAGTTTATCGAAGCGCGCACACCGGGTGTAGTAACCACGGCGCTGCCTGCCCAATGGTGGCATCTCTTTGATGACACTGAGCTCGACGCCCATGTCGAACGGGCGCTCACCGCCAACGCCGATCTGCATATTGCCATCGCCAATCTCGAAACAGCCCGCGCGATGGTCCGACAGGCCGACGCAATCCGACTGCCGGCAACTGTCATCGAGAGTGGTGCAGGCCCTGATCAGGCGGACAAGCAACCCAGTACCTCGTCGATTCCAAAGACGAGCTACGAACTGGGGGCAACGGTTGCCTATGAAATCGACCTGTTCGGGCGATTGAGCAGCGGTGTCCGTGCCGCTCGTGCCGATGCCGCAGCATCCGCTGCACTGGTGGATGCCGCACGGATCGCGGTCGTCGGCGACACCGTAGCGGCCTATATCGACTATTGCGGCGCGGTGCAAACCCGCACGCTGACCAAATCTCTGGTGCGCGCGCATGAACACAGCTTCCAGCTAATCGACCAGCAGTTTCAGGAAGGCGAAGTTTCGCCACTGGAAGTCGCCCAGGCTCAGACAGTGCTGCAGCGCGCCAGGGCAAATCTCGCCCCACTGGAAGCAGATCGCCGACGAGCCCTGTTCAGGCTTGCAACTCTCGAAGGATTTCCACCGTCAGCGACGGATGGATGGCGCCTCTCCTGCCACAGCATCCCGAAGATCGAAGTGCCTCTTCCGGTTGGAGATGGAACCGCCCTTCTCGCTCGCCGCCCGGACGTCCGCGAAGCAGAGCAGCGCGTCATCGCTGCGACTGCCCGGATCGATATTGCTCACGCGGATCTTTATCCGAAAATTTCGCTGGGTAGTTCCCTCGGCCTGATCGCCGGCAGGTTCGACGCCATTCTGACGCCACTCATCACCTGGTCCTTCCCCAACCGGAGTGCTGTACGTGCGAGAATCGCTGCGGCTAAAGGCCAGGAAGCAGCAGCGCTTGCAACTTGGGATGCAGTCATCCTGCGTGCACTGCGCGAGGTTGAAACTGCGCTCGCGGATTATCGGGCCGAACAGATACGCCGTGCTGAGCTCATGTCTGCACTCATTGAGAGTGAGAAAGCCGTTCGCCGCGCACAAGCGCGCTTCCGTCTCGGTGCCGACAGCTATCTGCTGGTGCTCGACGCCGAGCGTACCCGAACTGACATCGCGACATTGGCGGCCACTTCGGACCTTCGGATCGCTCAGACCCAGATCGCTCTGTTCCGGGCATTGGGTGGCGGATGGAAACAGCCATCAGGACAGGTGAAATAACCCGATCATAGTATGATGAGCACCATGAGAGTTCTTGTTGCCGATGATCATGAAGAAACGCTGAACTTCATCCGGCGCGGACTGACGCAGGCGGGTCATATCGTCTCCACGGTCGACAATGGCCGTGAAGCGCTCTTCCGCGCTACCGAGGAAAGCTATGATGCAATTGTCCTCGATCGCATGTTACCCGGACTCGACGGTCTGTCGATCCTCAAAATGTTACGTGCTGGCGGCATCCGAACGCCAGTGCTGCTGCTCACTGCCATGACCAGGATAGCGGACCGGGTGGAAGGATTGGAGAACGGTGCGGACGATTATCTCGTCAAGCCCTTTGCATTTTCCGAACTGCACGCGCGTCTCAACGTGATTATCCGGAGACCTGCCGTTCTGGAACCGGAAACAAGCCTCCGCGTGCTGGACATCGAACTGGACCTCGGCAAGCGTATCGCCCGCCGAGGCGGATGGCGCATCGATCTTCAGCCGCGTGAGCTGCTGATGCTTGAAGTACTTCTGCGTAATCCTCATCGGGTCATGACAAAGACGATGCTGCTTGAACGTGTCTGGGATTTTGACTTCGATCCTCAGACCAATATTGTCGAAACCCATATCAGTCGCCTGCGCGCGAAGCTCAATGCCGACTTCGATCAGGATGCGATCATCACAGTCCGCGGCGCAGGCTATATGATCCGCAGCGAATGAAACCGCATATTCCCCGGACGACGTTCGGCCTTGCTGTCATGGTAAGTGTGGTGCTTACCGCACTGGCTGTCCTCTCCGGTCTGGTAGGCCGATATTTTGCGCATGAGGAACTTGAGCAACAACTCGATCACCGCATCACCACTGAAAGCAGCTTACTGATAGAGGAATATGATCGCGGCGGACTTGCTGCCCTTGCTGCCATGGTCGATTCACACCACGATCGTCACGAAAACAGTGGTCTTGGTTATCTGCTGGTCGATCATCAGGGGCGCCGGCTGGCAGGCTCACTTCAGGCTGAAGCGCCCAGCAAGGCCGGCTGGCGAGAACACCTTTAT
>CAUJHF010000033.1 GCA_963204745.1 Pseudomonadota bacterium | reverse complement strand
GAAGTGATCTACGGCTCGTCGGGAAAGTTCGCCGCGCAGATTGCCAATGGCGCGCCATTCGACATGTTTTTCTCGGCAGATATCAGCTACCCGCGTGCGCTGGAACAGCAGGGCCTGACCAGCGGTGCGGCGCAGCCCTATGCGGTGGGTCGTATCGTGTTGTGGAGCCTCAAGCCTGAACTCGGCGGGCTGTCCCTGAAGGAACTGCCCGCCGCCGCCATCCGCAAGTTCGCCATTGCCAATCCCGATCACGCGCCCTATGGCAAACGTGCGCTCGAGGCGCTTGAGTACGCCAACGTGTGGATGGCGATGGCCCCGAAGCTGGTGCGCGGCGAGAACATTGCGCAGACCGCGCAGTTCATCGACAGCGGGGCTGCGGATGCCGGTATCGTTGCCTTGTCGCTGGTGCTGTCTCCCGGGCTCAGGGATCGGGGTGCCTGGACGCTGATCCCCGATGCCTGGCACACGCCGCTGGAGCAGGGCTATGTGATCACGCGGCGCGCGGCTGAGAACCCGGTTGCAGCGGCCTTCGCGGCCTGGATCGACAGCGCCGAGGCGCGCGCCGTGCTGCGTCGTTATGGTTTCGCACTGCCCGGCGAGGCGGCGCAGTAGGCATGTCCGCAGCTGATCTTCAGGCGCTGCGCACCACGCTTGCACTGGCTGCACTCACCACGCTGATCCTGTTGCTGATCGGCACGCCGCTGGCCTGGTGGCTGGCGCGCACGCGGGCACGGGCCGCGCTGCTGCTGGAAGCGGTGGTGGCGCTGCCGCTGGTCCTGCCGCCCACGGTTCTCGGCTTTTACATGCTGGTCGCGCTGGGTCCGAAGGGGCCGATTGGCGGCCTGCTGCAATCCTTCGGACTGCCGCATCTGGCCTTCACCTTTGCCGGGCTGGTGTTTGCCTCCACGCTCTACTCACTGCCCTTCATGGTGCAGCCGCTCAAGGATGCCTTCGCCGCCGTGGGCAGGCAGATGACCGAATCGGCCGCCACCCTGCGCGCCGGCCCCTGGGATCGTTTTTTCAGCATCGTCGTACCGCTGTCCAGGCGCGGCTTTCTCAGCGCGATCACGTTGAGCTTTGCGCATACGGTCGGTGAATTCGGCGTCGTGCTGATGGTCGGCGGGAATATTCCCGGCGAGACCCGCGTCCTGTCGATTGCCATCTACGATCACGCTGAAGCGATGGACTATGCTTCGGCGCATCTGCTGGCGGGCAGCCTGCTGGCTGCATCGTTTCTGTTGCTGCTCGCTGTGTACGCGATAAACCGCCGATACCGTCTCGTGCATCCATGAGCATCGCGGCGCGCTTTTGCATCGACTGGCCCGGCTTCAGCCTGGACGTGGATCTCAGTATCCCTGCAACGGGCGTGACGGCGCTGTTCGGTCCTTCCGGTTCCGGCAAGACCACGCTGCTGCGCTGTGTGGCCGGATTCGAGCGCGCGCCTGGCGGACTTCTCACGTTGGGCAGCGAAGTCTGGCAGGACCAGACGCGCTTCCTTCCCACTCACCGCCGGGCGATCGGCTGCGTCTTTCAGGATGCCGCCCTGTTCCCGCACCTGACGGTGCAGGGCAATCTCGAGTTCGGTCTCAGGCGTATCGCCGCAGCTGAGCGCCGCGTATCGCTGGAGCAGGCGATCACGCTGCTCGGCATCGGGCATCTGCTCGCGCGCAAACCGGAACGGCTGTCCGGCGGCGAACGGCAGCGTGTGGCCATCGCACGTGCGCTGGCCGTGAGTCCGCGCCTGCTGCTGCTCGATGAACCGCTTGCCGCACTCGACCTCGCACGCAAGCGGGAAATCCTGCCGTATCTCGAGCAGTTGCACGAAACGCTGCAGATCCCGGTCCTGTACGTGACGCATGCGCCGGACGAAGTCGCGCGCCTGGCCGATCACCTGGTCGTGCTGGAGCAAGGGCGTGTTTTCGCCAGCGGCGCGCTCGCGGAAGTCATGTCACGACTCGATCTGCCGCGCGGCGAGGAGGACGATGCCGGGGTCGTGCTTGAGGCCACAGCTGCTGAACGGGATGCCGACTGGCACCTGCTGCGCGCGGCAGTTCCGGGTGGCAGCCTGTGGGTGCAGGACAACGGCGTGGCGATCGGCCGTCGCCTGCGTCTGCGCGTGCTGGCCCGCGACGTGAGCCTCGCACTCACGCATTGTGACGACGTCAGTATCCTCAATCTGCTGCCCGGCACGGTTACCGCCATCGCAGAGAGTGGCCATCCGGCGGCGCGACTCGCGCAGATCGATATAGGCGGAACCCTGCTGCTCGCACGGCTGACCGCGCGTTCGGTGCATGCGCTGGATCTCAGGGCCGGCAAGCGGGTCTGGGCGCAGCTCAAGTCCGTGGCGGTGATCGAATAATCAGATAATCAAATGCTCCGGCACCTGCGTCTCCCTCAGTCGAAGTCTATCCCCATGTCCTTGGCAATTGCCTCTATCGGGATACCGAAGGCGAGGCCCTCGATGCCGGTGCCCACGATCTTGGTGGTCACGATCGCCTGTACGTGCCCGTCGACATCGAACAGCGGTCCGCCACTGTTCCCCGGATTGACACTGGCGTCTGTCTGTACGTAACGGGTGCCGTCGATCGTCCGTTCCCCGCTCATGATCCCGCGGGTCACCGAGTTGGCGAGGCTCTTGTCGAGCGGCGAGCCGACGATGAATACGTCCGCGCCAGTCGTCAGCGTCAGAGTCCGGGATACGGTCGTACACGAATGGCCGCGGCCTGGCAGCTTCAGTACCGCGATATCCCTCGCCTTGTCCACGCTCAGTACCGACGCGTCGAATTCCATACCGCTGGAAGTCGCTGCGGTAATGCGAGTCGCTGCCGTGACCAGGTGGGCAGCCGTCAGGACATGGCCATCGGATGAAACGAGAACGCCGGTTCCCGTCACCTGGCCCGCACGGAGCGTCACTACGGACGGCATGATCCGTTTCAGGTCGTCGGGCAGGCGTGTGCTGCCATCGACTTTACAGACCGCGATCCGCAATGGCGTTGCCGGTGCACTGGCCACTGTCGTGCCGGCAGCGGCCGGCTTGCGCAGCCGATCCACTAATGCCTGGTCGGAGAGTGCGTGGTCGAGCGCGTTCATGAACGCCGGAATCAGCGGCGACGGGTTCTGCCCGACGTCGGTGCCAAAGCCCTTGTAGGTCTTGCGGAACACGACTTCCGAGGTGGTCTGGTCGAGGATCAGGAACTCGACGTCAAGGTTCGCGACGCCATAGCCTTCATCCGGCAGGACCGCGTAACTGCTGGAGTACCTGAAGTAGAAGTCCCGCCACGCGCGCGAAACCACCGCGCCCAGCTGATACCGTGCCTTTCCCGGTTCTGCCCGGGCGAAGACATCCCGCGTGGCATCGACAACCATGTAGCCCTGCGCTCGCAGCCGGTCCATGGTGGCCACGTCGAATTCCCGCGATCGCCCGGAGCTCGCCGTCCAGCGGTCTTCCCGCAGGGGCTTCTTGCGACCGATCCGGTAGAGGTTGCCGACGGGCGTCCCGGTTGCTATCCGGAACACGATGCTGCCAAGGGCAATGGATTCAGATTCGTCACTGCCCAGCGAGATCGGCTGGACAGCCGCCTCGGGTGGCAGGGGAGGGGCTTCGAGCGGCGCCGCCAGTGCCAGATCAACAGACAGGCAGTGGAGCGCCACGGCCATCAGACAGCGACTCAGAAAGCGTGGCGTCATCGGATCCCCCTCCGGTTCGAGGGCTTACGCTACCAGTCCCGCCAATGGACGCCAAGTCAGCCGATATGCCGCCGGAGCATTTGATTGTTGCAGGCGACACCGCTTCCGGTGTCGTCAGACAGATGGATTGTTCGGGGTCCGGACTGGCTCAGAGCTTGCCGAGTGCCGCGAGTATCTTTTCCGGAGTGATCGGCAGCTCGCGGATGCGCACACCGATCGCGTTGTAGATTGCATTGGCGATGGCAGGTGCGGGCACCGTGATGCAGGGCTCGGACAGTGACTTTGCACCGAAGGGGCCGCTCGGCTCGTTGGATTCGATGAAGATGCTCTGTATGTCGCGTGGCATTTCCACCGCGGTCGGCATCTTGTAGTCGAGGAAATCAGCGGCCAGGCAGGAGCCTGACACGGGATCGAACTGCAGGTTTTCCATCAGCGCGTAGCCCATGCCCTGCTGGAATCCGCCCTCGACCTGCCCTTCGGCGCCGTTGCGGTGGATCAGCTTGCCGAGGTCGTGTGCGTAGACGACGCGCAGCACCTGCACCACTCCGGTTTCGGTATCGACCTCGACTTCGACAAACTCCACCGACACGGGCGAGGGATTGGCCTTGGGCGCGAGGCTCGACACGCCGATGATCGTCCCTTTCTCCTCAAGCGTGGTCGGCGCTGGCCCGTTTGCGCCGTGTTGCACGAATGGTGATTCGGCGCGCGTCACGACTTCGGCAACGCTCAGCGAGCGCTTCGGCGCACCCTTGACGAGGATCTTGCCGTCCACAACGCTGAGCTGGTCCGGACTGATATCGAGCATGATGCCGGCGACCATGAGCAGCCGTTCGCGCACGGTCCGCGCCGCGGCCTGTACGGCATTGCCGGAGCTGTAGGTGGCGCGGCTGGCGTGCGTGGGCGCATCTACCGGCACGGTCGTCGTATCCGAGTTCTGCACCATGTGTACCGCTTCCATCGGCAGGCCGATCTCGGCAGCCGCGATCTGGCAGAGCGTGGTGATCTGACCGGAGCCGATATCCATCGTGGCCGTGGCGAGGTCGGCGGTGCCGTCCGGGTTCAGCTTGATGATGGCCCCCGAGTGCTCGTAGATGTCCGGGAAGCCGATGCATCCGCTGACCCACAGCGGCTGACAGGCAAAGCCCATGCCGCGCTTTTTTGTACCCTTGCCGCTGTCAGCCTTCTTCCGCTTCGACCAGCCGAAGCGCTCCGCGCCACTTTGCAGGCACTCGTCGAATGCATAGGAGTCCAGAGTCAGGCCCTGGACCATCGGATGGGGTTCGCCGGCATGCCAGGCGTTCTTGCGGCGGAATTCGATCGGATCGAGTTGGAGTTGCTCGCAGATCTCGTCGATCTGCGACTCGGCGGCGAAACAGGCCTGCGGCGACCCGTAGCCGCGATAGCCGCCGCCGATCATGTTGTTGGTGTAGACCGTATAGCCTTCCCACTTGCTGTTCGGACAGCGGTAGGTCATCAGCAGGCCGAACACGCCGTGCACATTGATGACCTCGGCACCGTGAGTTGCATGGGCGCCGGTGTCGAGGATGCTCTTTGCGTGGCGGGCGGTGAAGGTGCCGTCCTTCTTCACGCCGGTCTTCAGGTAGACCTTGATCGGGTGCCGGGCCGTGGTGATGAAGTCTTCGTGACGCGTCTGCTCGATGCGCACCGGCCGGCCGGTCTTGCGACTCAGCAGGGCCGCGATCGGCTCAATGTAGCCCATGTCGAGCTTGCCACCGAAGCCGCCACCGATATAGGGCGACTTGATGACGCGCACCTTGCTCTCGGGAATTTCCAGCGCGAAGGCGAGCTTCTCGCGCAGGCCAAACAGGTGCTGCGTCGACGAGTGCACGGTGAAGTTGCCCTGCCGGTCGCAGTCCACGATGCACACGCGCGGTTCCATGTAGCAGGTATGCACCCGGTGGCTGCTGTAGACACCTTCGAAAATGTGATCGGCTTCGGCAAATCCCTTGTCCAGATCGCCGAAGCCCATCACCGGGTTCACCGCCACGTTGTTTGTCGCATGGTCGTGCAACTGCGGCGCGCCGGGCTGCATCGCTTCTTCGGGGTCGAAGACGGTGGGCAATTCTTCATATTCGACTTCGATCAGTTCGATGGCCTGCTCGGCGATGCGCAGCGACGTTGCGGCGACAGCTGCAACCGGCTGGCCGGCGAAGCGCACGGTGTCGCTCATGATGAGCATGTCCTGCACCATGCTGCCCGCATTGGCGGGCACGAAGTACACGGGCGTGAATTTGCGCTTCGGTACTTCAGACGGCACCAGCACGGCCTTCACGCCGGCCAGTTTTTCGGCCGCGCTGGTGTCGATGCTGAGAATACGGGCGTGCGGGTAGGGGCTGCGCAGCAGCTTGGCGTGCAGCATGCCCGGGACCTTGACGTTGACCGGAAAGGCCTTGCCGCCGGTGACCTTGTCGAAGGCATCGGGACGTTCCGGGCTTTTTCCGATCAGGCTCATATCTGTTTCTCCATCGCTCAGCCGGCGGTCCGCGTGGCCGCCAGCTTGATGGCGTCAACGATCTTCGTGTAGCCCGTACAGCGGCACAGGTTACCGGCGATGGCATGCCGGATCTGGTCTTCACTCGGGTTCTTCGTGGTGGCGAGCAGTTCGCTGGCATTCATGATCATGCCGCAGGTGCAGTAACCGCACTGCACGGCACCCGCCTCGATGAAGGCCTGCTGGAGCGGATCCAGCGCTGTGCCGCCACTGCCCAGTCCTTCGATGGTGGTGATGGCTTTCCCGGCGGCGCCTGCCGCATACATCATGCAGGAGTAAACGACCTTGCCGTCCACTTGTACCGAACAGCAGCCGCAGCCACCGGAGTCACAGCCCTTTTTCGTGCCGGTCAGATCCAGGCGGTTGCGCAGCACCTGCAGCAGGGTTTCATCGGCTTCGATCGACACTTCGTGCGTCGCGCCGTTGATCAGCAGTTCGATGGTTTTCATGTGGACTTCCTGTCTCAGCCGAGTCGCGCGAGGGCGGTGCCCAGCGTACGGCGCACATAGACCTGGGCAATATGGCGCCGGTAGGCTGCCGATGCGCGGTGATCTTCCACCGCTTCGAAGTCATCGACGACGGCTGCCGCCGCCGCCGCAAAGCTCGCTTCGCCGGCCGTCTGTCCGCGCAGTGCCGCTTCGGCACTGGTCGCGCGCACATAGGTCTCGCCGACGCCGCCGCCGAGAATGACACGGCTGTCTGCACACTTGCCGTCCTTGTCCAGCGTCAGTCGTACGGCGACATTGAGGATGGACAGGTCGTTGGCGTTGGTTTCGAGTTTCAGGAAGGCGCTCGCACTGCGGGCTGCGGGAGCCGGGAGTTCAA
The DNA here is from genome assembly GCA_963204745.1 of Pseudomonadota bacterium. Taxonomy (GTDB): domain Bacteria; phylum Pseudomonadota; class Gammaproteobacteria; order Steroidobacterales; genus SHZI01. The sequence goes on along the minus strand of CAUJHF010000033.1, from coordinate 12,959 downwards.
TGGCGGTAATGATTTCCCCGCGCTGCAAGGCGCTTTCAAACAGGCCGACGAAGAAGTCGTTCAGAGGGATGGCGCGCTGACGGGCGGCGAGGCTGGCCTGCACCTGTCCGTCGAGTGCCAGAAACGCGGCGGGCAGATCGTAAAGCGGTGCGGCCGCGGCAACGCAGCCACCGACCGTGCCGACATTGAGTATCTGGCGCGGCGGGTACTGGAGTGCGTCGCCGATGCTGCCAAAGGCCGGATTCCTGCTGATGAGCGGTGCTGCGCCGACTTCGGCTAGTGTGGTCAGCGCCTGGAGCGAGACGCCGCCGTTGCCGCTCTCACTGATGCCGCGCAAACCCAGCCGGCTGATATCAACGAGAGCGACCGTTTCGGTCAGCAAGCCCCGCACTTCAAGACCGTGTACAAAAGTGCCGCCGGCCACGACCATTGCACCGTCCCCGTAGCGCTGCAGCAGGGTACTCGCCTCCTGCAGGCTGGCCGGCAGAAAGTAATCCTCTAGGTTGAGTGCCATTGCATCAGACCTGATTCAGAATCAAGGGTAATAAATAACCCGGTTGCAGAGCATAGTCACGCACCAGCATCCCCGGGTTCCCATTCTGGGCAAATCTGTTAGCCGCACGCGCAGCCGGATAGATCGCAGGGCAGGCACGTGTTATCAATCGGGGAAGGGAGAAGCAAGCATGTATCCTGCGCCATTCCGTTACCACCGCGCCGCATCGATCGAGGCGGCCATCCGGCAACTGTCCGAGCTCGGTGAGGGTGCCCGCGCCCTGGCAGGCGGCCAGAGCCTGCTGGTCTGGCTGAAAATGCGCTTTGGCGAGGTCAGCGATCTGGTGGATATCGGGCGCATACCCGGCCTGGACGCCATCACCCAGGATGCGGCAGGCGTGCGCATCGGTGCGCTGGCTACCCATGCGCGCATCGCCCGCTCGCCGCTGGCAAAGCTGCTGCCGATCGTTGGCGATTGCGCGAACGGCATCGCCGACAACCAGGTGCGCAGCCGCGGCACCATCGGCGGCTCGCTGGCTTCCGGTGATCCGAGCTGCGACTGGCCGGTGCTGCTGACCACACTCGATGCCAATCTGCACACACAGGGTCCTGGCGGTGCCCGCGACCTGCCTGTGGATGGCTTCGTGGAAGATCTTTACGTCACCAAGCTCAAGCCCGGCGAGCTGATCACCGGCATCAGCTTTGCGATGCCGGTCAAGGGCAGTGCCGGTGCCTACGTGGGCTTCAAGCGTTGCGCGCCCGCCTATCCGACCATTTCAGTCGGCGTGCAGCTCAGCCTCAAGGGTGAGCAATGCGAGGACGTGCGTATCGCGCTCGGTTCGGCGGGGCTGACCACGATCCATGCCCGCGCAGCCGAAGCCGAGCTCAAGGGTAAAACGCTGACGCCGGCCACGCTCGCCCGGGCGGCAGACGCGGCGGTAGCAGCGAGCGATCCGGTGGATGACCAGCGCGGTCCCATCGCCTTCAAGCAGTCAATCATCAAGGTACTGGTCAGGCGCGGCATCGAGACCGCGAAGCGCCGGTGTCACGGCGAGACAGTCGAGGTAAGCCATGAGTACTACTGAGACCATCGACCTGGTACCTATCGAGGTCACGGTAAACGGGCAGCTGTACCGACGCGAAGTGGAGCCTCGTCTCCTCTTGGTGCAGTTCCTGCGCGAAGAACTGCGTCTGACCGGCACCCATATTGGCTGCGACACGACCTATTGCGGCGCCTGTACGGTGCAGCTCAATGGTGCGCCCATCAAGTCGTGCACGGTGCTGGCGGTACAGGCCGACGGCGGCGAGATTCTCAGTGTCGAGGGCCTGGCGAAAGACGGCGAGCTGCACGCGTTGCAGAAAGCCTTTTCAGAACACCATGGCCTGCAGTGCGGCTATTGCACGCCTGGCATGATGATGTCTGCCCACGCGCTGCTTGCCGCCAATCCCGACCCGAGTGCCAAAGACATCCGCAAGGCGATCCAGGGCAACCTTTGTCGCTGCACCGGTTACCAGAACATTTTCAAGGCGATTGAAGCAGCCGCCGCCGAGCTGCGGGGGGATGGCTAGATGGGTATCAAGTTCGACGGCGAGTTCACCGTGACGGCCGCGCCGCAGACGGTTTATGACATGCTGGCTGACCCGCAGAAGTTTGCACCGCTGCTGCCGACCTATCGCAGTCTTGAGGCGAAGGATGACGGCAGTACGGATGTCACTGTTGAAGTGGGCGTCGGCAAGATTCGTGGCTCGGCTGTTGTCACGCTGGCCCTTGAAGAGGCGGAAGCGCCGCTTCGCGCCGCATACAGCGGCAAAGGCAAACTGATGGGCAGCGCCTTCAACATGCTGACCTCATTCGACCTCGAAGCGCTGGATGACGGCGGTACGCGGGTCAAATGGCAGGGCGATCTCAGCATGTTCGGCAAGCTGGTCGCGCTGGCCGGCGGGCTGATCCGGCCGATTGCCAAGAAAGACATCCAGCGTCTCATCGATGCCATTCAGGCGGCGCTGTCGCCCGGCCAGGCTGGCTGAGATGGCGAGCTGAGACCATGCAACGAGGGAGTGCTTCATGAGCTGGGTAGGGAAATCCTTGCGACGCAAGGAAGACGAGCGGCTGGTACGCGGGCAGGGGCTCTTCGCCGATGATGAACTCGGTGCCGGGATGTTGCATCTCTATATCCTCCGCTCGCCCTATGCCCATGCACGCATCCTCAGCATCGACACGGCGGCAGCGGAAGCGCTGCCCGGTGTGGTCTGCGTGCTGACCGGCAAGGATGTACTCGAACACTGCGATCCCTACATGCAGCTCGGCCCCGAGCCCTGCGACAAGATCCGCGATCTGCCGCTGGCTGTCGACAAGGTCATCTTCCAGGGCGAGCCGGTGGCCGCCGTTGCCGCGACCTCACCAGGAATCGCGATGGATGCCGGCCAGTTGATCGATGTTGATTACGAGATGCTGGATGCGGTGGTGGATGCGGAGGAGGCGCTCACCGACAAGATCATCCTGCACGAGGCGGCAGGAACCAACCGCACCTGGCACGGCGTGTACGAATACGGTGATGTGGAGAAGGCGTTCCGTGATGCGGTTCATGTGGTGCGTATTCCCCGCATGCACTTTCATCGCTACGCGAGTACACCGCTCGAAGGCAACGCCTGCGTGGCCGAGTGGACCCGCCAGGGCACGGTCGATTTTCTCTGCAACAACTCCTTCCCCGGTTTTGCCCAGCAGCTGCTGGCGCCCGGCCTGCGGCTCAAGTCCGACCAGGTCCGTATCCGCACCTACGATATCGGCGGCAGCTTCGGCAACAAGATCTGGAACTACGTGTACATGGCGCTCGCGGCGCTTGCGTCGAAAAAAGCCGGCGGCCGGCGCGTCAAGTGGGCGGAACTCCGCACCGAGAACCTGCTCGGCAGCGGGCATGGCAACGAACGGACCTTCCTCGATACCGAGGTTGCCCTCGACAAGCACGGCGTCATCACTGCAATCCGTTCGCGGCATATCGATGACTGCGGCGCCTACACGCGTTACGAGCCGCTGGGCTGTGTGATCTGGTCACAGGTGCTGCCGGCCACCTTCAAGTTGCGCAATATGCGTATCGACTTTACGCAGACTGTAACCAACAAGTGTCCGGCGGTGCCGAACCGCGGTTACTCGCGGATGCAGCATCTCTGGTTCATGGAACGTATCATCGATATCTGCGCCCATGAGCTGCGTATCCCGGCAGATGAGATCCGTCTGCGCAACTACATCACCGAATTTCCCTACGAGACGCCGAACGGCTGCGTGTATGACTCCGGCAACTACCCGGCGATGCTCGCCAAGGCCAAGCAGCTCGTCGACTGGGACAAGTGGAAAAAAATGCAGGTGGCCGCACGCGCTGACGGCCGGCTGATCGGTATCGGTATCGGCACCACGCTGGATTCCGGCACCAACAATTTCGGTCAGGCGCAGATCATGAATCCGCATCTGCCGTTTTCGGGCAATGCCGAGGTCTGCACCATGCGCCTCGACTTCGATGGCGCGCTGGTGGTCAGTCTGGGTACCGGGCCGTCTGGCCAGGGGCACGAGACCGCGACCTCGCAGGTGGTCGCCGACGAACTCGGTATCGATCCCTCGATGGTGCAGGTGAGGTCCGGCTTTGACACGGGCTGGAATACCTACGTCGGTCACTCAGGTACCTATGCGAGCCAGTTTGCCGTTACCGGCCTGTCGGCCGTGCATGGTGCCTGTCAGAAGCTGAAAGCCGAGATGCGCAAGCTGGCCGCTTTCCTGCTCGAAGCCGCCGAGGATCAGCTGGAGTTTGGTACCGGTGCACAGGGTCCTGAAGTGCGTGTCCGCGGTACCGACAAGGCGATCGGTTACTGGCAGCTGAGTAACGTCATCAACAACAACAACGCGATGCTCGACGAGCGCATGGCCGATGTCACGCTCAACATCCGTCACGTTTACCGCCCGCCATTCCGTGTGCCGGATACGAAGCGCAAGTTCGGCAATCTGACCCTGACCTATGCCGCCCAGCTGCACATAGCGGTCATCGAGGTGAGCCGCGAGACCAGCCGCGCACAGATTCTCGCCTATGCAGCCGTTGATGATTGCGGCACCGTCATCAATCCGCAAATCGTCGCCGGCCAGGTGCACGGCGCGACCAGTCACGGCATCGGTGCTGCACTGATGGAGACCTTCGACTACGACGAAACCGGCAATCTGCTGACCAGCACCTTCAGCGACTACTGCCCGATCACCTCCCTGAACATCCCGGATATCGCCTACGGCAGCATCCAGACGCCATCGCCCTTCAGCTACAGCGGCGCGAAGGGCATGGGCGAGGGCGGTGGCGCGCCGCTGCACTCCATCTCGGCGGCGGTTCAGGATGCGCTGTATGAGGCCGGGGTGATCGTCACCGGGTCACACCATTCGCCGCCGGCGATTTTTGCAGCCCTGCAGAAACCGAACCGCGCACAGGCCGTCAGCGTGGAGAAACGCTGACAGCGCAGCGTTTCCTGTTTCCCCTTGCAGAGCCGATGCGGCATCGGTAGGGTGCGGCCGACGTCAACACCGCCCCCCGCAAGGACGCCGTATGGAACTCTCGAACAAGACCGCTCGCCAGATCTGGGCCGATGTAAAGGCGAACCCCAATCGCGCCCGCTTCGGCTTTGGCCGCAAGGCGGTACTCGTCAATATCGATTTCCAGAAGGCCTACACGAAACTGGACGAGTTCGCGACGGCTTATGAGACCGACCCCGCGCAGATCAGCTGGGTGAACCGCCTTGCCACAGGCTTCCGGGCACTGCGCTGGCCGGTGGTGTGGACCCGCGTGTCATACCTGGAGTCGGGTGAAGACGCCGGCGTGTGGGGTACGCGCACCAACACCCCCGACTCATTGCAGAACATCAAGTATGGCTCGCGTCGCGCGGAGTTCGATGATCGCTGTGACATCAAGCCGGGCGATGTCATCTACGACAAGCGCATGCCGTCGCCATTCTTCGAGACGCCGTTGCAGTCACTGCTGGTCTGGCACCAGGTCGATACCGTGGTGCTGACGGGCGGCTCCACGTCGGGCTGCATCCGCGCCGGTGCGGTCGATTCGCTGTCGCGTGGCTACCGCACGATCGTTCCAGAGCAGTGCGTGGCCGACAAGCACGAGAGTTACCACTTTGCCAATCTCACTGACCTGATGCTCAAGTACGCCGATGTGGTTGAGGTTCAGTCAGTGCTTGACTACCTTGCCGCGCAAAAGGAGGGTTGAGCGTGAGCAATGAGGTGTCGGCCAGCAAGGAAGCGCTCGATTACTATCGCCCCTGGCCGTATGACCGGCGACCGAAGATCGTCTGGCCGAACGGCGCGCGTATCGCGTTCTGGGTTGCGCCCAACATTGAGGTGTACGAGCTCAATCCGCCGGCCAACGCATTCCGCACGCCGTGGCCACACCCGTTTCCTGCCGTGCCGGGCTACTCGATTCGCGACTACGGCAACCGTGTTGGCCACATGCGACAGATGCGCGTGCTCGACAAATACGGCGTGCGGGGGTCGATCTCGCTGAGCAGCGCACTCATCGATCACCATCCGGAGATCATTGCGCTGTGCAAGGAGCGTAACTGGGAGTTTTTCTCGCACGGCATTTACAACACGCGCTACACCTATGGACTCAGTGAAGCGCAGGAGAAGGCGCTTATCCAGGACTCCATCGACTCGATCCGCAAGGCCACGGGCGAGGCCCCGGTGGGCTATCTCGCACCGGCACTTTCACACTCCGAGCTGACGGTCGACCTGTGGGCCGAAGCCGGCGGCACCTATACCTGTGACCTGTTCCACGACGACCAGCCAACACCGGTAAATGTGCGCAGTGGCAAGCCCTTTGTGTCCATTCCCTATTCGCTGGAACTCAATGACACCATCGCGTACGTCGTCAACAAGATCGAGCCGCGCCGCTACGGACAGATGATCAGGGATGCCTTTGACCGTCTGTATGCCGAGGGTGCGGAGTCGGGTACCGTCATGTGCATCCCGACGCACAACTACCAGGTATCGACGCCACACCGCCTCAAGGCTTTTGAGCAGGCACTGGAGTACATCACCGGCCATTCGGGCGTGTGGGTGACCACCGGGCGCGAGATCGCTGACTACTACCTCAAACACCACTACACGGCCGCACAAACCAGTATTGAAGCCGTGAACGATGTCACGCACAGGAGTGCCTGCTGATGGCATGGACCACACCCGCGGCTGCCGGCCCGCTTGACTACCCGAATCGCCGTTATGGCAACGATCACGATCGCTATGCATGGTCCATGCTTACCGATCGCCCGCCGCTGGTCTGGCCGCAGGGCGAGGGCCTGGCGCTGTTCGTTGTCGTGCCGCTGCAGTTTTTCCCGCTCAACCCGCAGGGCAAGCCGCTGAAAGTGCCGGGCAACATGGTGATGCCCTATCCGGACCTGCGTCACTACACCCTGCGCGATTACGGCAACCGCGTCGGCATCCATCGGTTGCTGAAGGCGCTCGACGCCGCATCGGTCGTGCCGACCTTCGCCGTCAATACCCGCCTGTTCGAGCGCGAGCCGCTGCTCTGTGAGCAGATCGTCGGACGGGGCAACGAGATCATCGCCCACTCATGGTCAATGGATACCGTCCATGCCGGTGGACTCGACGAGTCCGCCGAGCGTGAACTGGTCCAGCGCTCGGTGGGGCGCCTGCGCGAACTCACCGGACGACCCGTGCGCGGCTGGCTGAGTCCCGGCAAGCTGAACTCGGCCAATACACCCGACTTGCTCGCCGCTGCCGGCATCGACTACTTCTGCGACTGGGTCAACGATGAGTTGCCCTATCGGTGGAGAACCGCAACGGGTGCGCTATGGTCCATGCCGTTGTCCACCGAGATCAGCGATACCTTCGTTCTTGTTGATAACCTGCACTCCGAAGAGTCGTGGGCCGATCAGGTCTGTGATGCTGCGGATCTGCTGCATGCCGAGGCTGCCAGGCAGGGTGGGCGCATTCTCACGCTCACGCTCACGCCCTGGTTGCTGGGGCAGCCACATCGCATGAGGCACCTCGAGCGCGTCCTGGGTCATGTAACCAGCCTCGGCGGCGTATGGTCGGCATCGGGCGCGCAGATCATGGACGTAGCGATGCCACAGATTCCATGATCCCGGGCCTGACGGCCTTGCCTCGTCTGTAGAGGGGAGCCGCTGGCTTGCCGGGGGGCGGTCGGTCGGCCGGGCGAGGTCTTTGTGCTCTTTGACTGCTGTCCGGATTGACAGCGGTTAGGCGTGCAGGGGTTTGACCGGATGAGTGGCGTTGATCAACGGCGCGTTCCCTGGGCGGACGGCGCGAGCACCCGGCGTCTGGTTTCCGAGGGCGTTTCACCAAATCGCGCCCGGTAGCACTTTGCAAACTTGCCGAGGTGATTGAAGCCGCAGGTCAGTGCGATGTCGGTCACGCTGCGCCCGCCTGCAGCGCCAGCTACAAGTCCCTGGTGTGCCAGATCCAGGCGGTAGTCGCGCAGATATTCCATGGGCGTTGTTTGCCGGAAGCGCCGGAACCCCGCCTGCAGTGTTCTCTCGCTGACACCGGCAATCCCGGCAAGATCGCGCAGCGTGACGGGCTGGTCAGCATTGCTCCGGATGTACTGTTCGACATTGCGGACATAGCCCGGTGCCGGACCCGTACGCTCGGCATCAAGCGCTGCGCTGTAGTTGTGTGGCAGTTCCATCATCACCAGGCTGATCAGCGTTCGTTCCAGCTGGCGGCAAACCGTCGGACTGCTGACGATGCCAGCGGCACGCTGTTCGAACTCGCCGCACAGGAAGTGCAGAAAACGCCGCAGCCCCGGGGCATTGCCGGTACCTGGATCTGAAAGTTGTTCAAAGTGCACGGGAGCCGGGAGCCGCTGTCCGGTGGTCTCTTCCAGCCAGCCATGCAGCAGCGTGGATGGTATGCGCAGCGTCAGATTCACTTCGCTGGCGACGAAACGCATCGTGGCTGGTCCGGTAGGGTTCATGGCGCGGATGATCTGCGGGTTCAGCGGTTGCGTGAAGCCGTCCTGGCTTAGTGTGCCGGCGCCGTGCAGCAGGACGAGAAAGAGATAGGAGTCATCCGGGTGCGCTTCGATCTGTACCGCCGCACCATAGTGCAGCGCATGCATCGAGACCTGGCCGATGCTGGCGCTGCAGTGGCGGAAGGCAACCTGTGGTCGTCGTGCCGTGGGTATTACCGTGTGTGGCCACAGGAACCTGGACAGGTGATCACGGGCCGTGAGCAGGTCAGCGGTTTCCAGTACCAGCTGGCCGGGCAATGGCATGCCGGCAGGCGGCACAGGCCGAAAACGGCCAAAGGGCTCGTGTGTAATGTCGTCCATTCAGGCCTCAATGCAGCGGGGCTTTCGCCGGCTGATACGGGGATACTAGCGCGGAGCGGGCGGCCGTGGCCCGCTCCGGCTGCTTCGGCCAATGCAGCTGCGCAAACCGTATAACGGGCAAACGGACCGCTTTGTTAATAATCGCGTTTCCCCTGAAGCACAGCAGGACATATGACCATGGTCGAGTCGGTATCCCAGCCGGACGCAGTCGCCGGGCCCAGTTCGCAGGCAAAGTCAGGCCGGGCGCTGGATCCGCTCGATCTTTTCGATATCCGTTCCGAGCTGACTGAAGACGAGCTTCTGGTCCAGGATACCGTCGCCCGCTTCGTCGATGACCAGGTGCTGCCGATCATTCGCGAATGCTTTGAGCAGCATCGATTCCCGCAGGAACTCGTCAAGGAGATCGCGGCACTCGGTCTGCTCGGCAGCAGTATCGAGGGCTATGACTGCGCGGGTCTCAACAGCGTCGCCTACGGCCTGATCTGCCAGGAGCTCGAGCGCGGCGACAGCGGCCTGCGCAGCTTTGTTTCGGTACAGAGCAGTCTGGTCATGTATCCGATTCACAGCTTCGGGTCAGAAGCACAGAAACAACGCTGGCTGCCGGCGATGGCGCGCGGTGAGGCTATTGGCTGTTTCGGTCTTACCGAAGCGCACGGCGGCTCTGACCCTGCCAGCATGAAGACCCACGCGAAGCGTCAGGGCGGCGACTGGGTGCTGAACGGTTCGAAGATGTGGATCACCAACGGCACCATCGCTGATGTTGCCGTGGTGTGGGCCAATACCGATGAAGGCATCAGGGGTTTTCTTGTCGAGCGGGGCATGGCGGGATTCGCCGCTCCCGAGATCGAAAACAAGATGTCGCTGCGGGCCTCGGTGACTGCCGCGCTGTTTTTCGACAACGTGCGAATTCCGGAGGCCAATGTGCTGCCTGGTGTGACCGGTCTGCGTGGTCCCTTGAGCTGCCTGACCCAGGCCCGCTACGGCATCAGCTGGGGTCCGATCGGCAGCGCCCAGGCATGTCTGAAGGAGCTGCTGGCGTATACCGAGAGCCGGCGTTTGTTTGGCAGCCCGTTGTCGCACAAGCAACTGATCCAGGTGCGCCTCGCCGATATGGCGCGGCGCATAACCACGGCGCAACTGCTGGCGCTGCGTCTGGGGCGGCTCAAGGATTCAGGTCGTCTGCACCCCACCCAGGTATCGCTGGCCAAGTGGAACAACGTGCGGATGGCGCTTGATATCGCAAGGGACTGTCGCGACATGCTGGGCGGCGGCGGTATCAGTGCCGAGTATGTGCCGGTGCGGCATATGCTGAATCTTGAGAGCGTGATCACCTACGAGGGTACGGAATCGGTACACCAACTGGTGGTTGGCAAGGAACTCACCGGCGCCAGCGCTTTCTGAGCAGGCTTGTGTTTCCGTCGACCGGGCTCGACTATTGCCAAAGTCACCCGGGAGGCGACGCCGTGGAACTGCAGGAGACCAGGGATCCGCACATCATTGCTGGCTGGGCCGTTGCCGTGGCCCAGGCGCTTGATGCGCGCGGACTCGACAGCCGGGCGATCTTCACCAGCGCCGGCATCGACCTGGCAGCCGCACGCGTTCCAACCACCCGCTTTTCTGCAGCCGCCATGAGCCATGTCTACGAGCTGGCAGACGCCGCAACCAACGACCCCTCTTTCGGGCTGTCCATCGCCGAGTTCGTGCATGCGACCTCACTGCATGCGCTGGGCTTCTCGCTGCTCGCGAGCAGTACGCTCGAATCCTTCTGCCGGCGCGTCGTGCGCTATTTCCGGCTGGTCAGTACCAATGCGGACTGCCAGATGGAACGCACGGCCACCGAGTATCGTCTGGTCATGGCAGCCACCATCGACCGCCAGCAGTACTACCCGCAGGATGCCTGGATGGCCACGGCGGTGCGCTTCATGCGCGAGATCTACCGCCCGGACTTCGCCCCCTTGTCGGTTTGTCTGTGCCGGCCGCGGCCACGGGAAAAAACGCAGCGTTTCGAACAGTTCTTCGGTACCACGGTCGTCTATGGCTGCCCGTCCAACAGTCTGATACTCGATCTGCGCGACATGAGCGTGGAGCTGCCCGCTGCCAATGCCGAGCTTGCCCGGCAGAACGATGCCGTGGTCATGGCGCTGCTGGCGCGCATGGACCGCGACGACATCATCGCGCGCGTGCGCGCCCTGTTCATCGAGTTGCTGCCATCCGGCGAGTGCAGCAAGGAGAAGGTTGCGGCGCGGCTCAACATGAGCGACCGGTCGCTGCAGAGCAAGCTCGCGACGCGCAACACGAGTTACCGGAACCTGCTGAACGAGACCCGCCGCGAGCTTGCGCAGCTGTATATCCGTCAGGGGCTGCACTCGGTCAGTGAGGTGACCTATCTGCTGGGCTTTGCCGATGTCAGCAGCTTTTCCCGGGCTTTTCGCAGCTGGGAGGGACTTTCCCCCAGCGAATACCGGGACCAGTCCCTGGGTCGGCGACCGGGATTGGTGGTCGAGTAGCCGCTGACCCGGGCCGTTCCGGGCGGCCAGATCGCCCGTCGGCCGGGGCTTTGTGCCCCACAGTCGGGCCCCCGGGTCAGCCGATTTGAAAAAACCCGCTGGCACGCATACACTTTGCGGCCCTCGCCGAGGGCTGTCCGGTTTACCGGATCCAGCCGAGGCATTTAGTTACAGGTGTCGAATGGGCACGTTTTCTGCCAAATCTCATGAGGTGCGGCGCGGCTGGTATGTGGTAGACGCCACAGGTCAGACGCTCGGTCGCCTCGCTTCCGCGGTGGCTTTCAGGCTGCGCGGCAAGCACAAGCCCGAATTTACGCCGCATGTTGATACGGGCGATTACATCGTCATCATCAATGCGGCAAATATCCGCGTGACTGGCAACAAGCTGAAAGACAAGCTTTATCGCCACCACACCGGTTACGTCGGCAATATGAAGACGATTGCCCTCGGCAAGATGATGCAGGAACACCCGGAGCGCGCCATTACCAAGGCCGTGAAGGGGATGCTGCCGAAGAACAGCCTCGGCGCGGCAATGCTCAAGAAGCTGCGCGTGTTTCCAGGCTCCGAACATGAGCATGCGGCCCAGCAGCCGGAAGTACTGAAGCTCTAACCCCCAAACCAGACCCAGCAGGCACCACCACAGATGGCTACTCAGTCCACCCAGTTTTATGGCACCGGCCGCCGCAAGGCTTCCACCGCACGGGTATACATTCGTCGTGGCAATGGCGAGATCACCATCAACTCCAGGCCCATCGATGTGTTTTTCGGTCGCAAGACCGCACGCATGATCGTCCGGCAGCCGCTGGAGCTGACCAAGCTGGAAGACCAGTTCGACGTCAATGTGAATGTTGCCGGCGGCGGCATCACCGGCCAGGCCGGCGCAATTCGCCACGGCCTGACCCGAGCACTGATGGCTTACGATGAGAGCCTGCGCCCCCAGCTGCGCAAGGCCGGCTATGTCACCCGTGATGCCCGCGAGGTCGAGCGCAAGAAGGTCGGTTTGCGCAAAGCCCGCCGTGCAACCCAGTTCTCGAAGCGCTAGTTCTCGACCGGTCTATAATGCGTCCCGCCCACTGGGGGATCGTCCAGCGGTAGGACATCGGACTCTGACTCCGAGAACCTAGGTTCGAATCCTAGTCCCCCAGCCAATTCCCCTTCCGAGGGGTTCCGAACAAGGCCGAACGAACCCTGTAACCCCGCGTAAATGCGGGGTTTTTCGTTCCTGGGTGTGCCGATCTGTGCCCATCAGAGCCGGCTGCTAGTGTGTAGCAATTCGTGTAGCAAAGTTGAGTGGCAACCCGTTTTGCTACACAATTTGGCCCATTCTCCGAACCTGATGCTACACATGGCCAAGAAGCTCACCGAACTACAGGTCAAGAACGCCAAGCCCAGCGCGGCCAAATACACGATGGCGGCCGGCGGCGGCCTGACCCTGCTGGTGACACCGGACGGCGCCAAGTACTGGCGGCTCCGTTACCGGATCGGTGGCCGGCCCCGGATGATTTCAGTCGGCAAGCCGTATCCGGTCACGACGCTCAAGCAGGCGCTGGCCCAGGCCGCCGAGTACCGCGCCCTGATCCACGAGGGTTCCGATCCGGCCGACCAGCGCCGC
>CAUJHF010000032.1 GCA_963204745.1 Pseudomonadota bacterium | reverse complement strand
GGCTACGGGCGGGTGGCCATGCCGCCGCACAATCTGCCGATGGTCATGATCGGCACCTCACTGCTGTGGGTTGGCTGGTTCGGTTTCAACGCCGGTTCGAATCTTGAAGCCAATGGTCTGGCCGCGCAGGTGGTCGTCAACACGATTCTGGCCACAGCGGCAGCGGCGCTGGCATGGTCCTTTGCCGAGTGGGTCCACCGCGGCACGCCCACCGTACTCGGCGCCGCGTCGGGCGCCGTTGCGGGACTCGTGGCGGTCACGCCTGCCTGTGGCTGGGTCGGACCGATGGGCGCAATCTGCATCGGCTTCGTCGCCGGGCTGGTCTGCCTGTTCGGCGTGACCCGGCTCAAGGCGATATTCGGCTACGACGACTCACTCGACGTCTTCGGGGTGCATGGCATCGGCGGCATCGTCGGGGCACTGCTGACCGCCGTTTTTTGCGATCCGGCGCTGGGCGGCACCGGCGTATACGACTACGTCGCCAATACCACGGCCGATTATTCGATTACCGCCCAGCTGACCGCCCAGCTGTGGGCAGTCGGCACCACGATCCTCTGGTCCGGCGTGGTTTCGGTAGCCGGTTTTGCGCTCATCAACAGCACCATTGGCCTCCGCGTCAGCGAAGACCAGGAGCGCGCCGGGCTGGATACCTGCTCGCACGGTGAGAGCGCCTATACCTGAGCGTGAACTGTGTCTGATTTTCCGGGGCCTTCCTGATGGCATAATCGCGGTCATACGGGCGGTATCGCTACGGCCCCGGCATCTTTCACAGAGGTCCCGAACATGCAGCGCCTGATTACTGCCAGCGGCTTGTCCGTCCTCGTTCTCGCATCTGCCCTGGTTTTGACACCTGCGCTCGGCCAGCAGGCCACGGTCTACAAGTGGGTAGACGATGAGGGCGTCCCGCACTACAGCGACCAGCCGCCGGCAAATGCCACATCTGAAACGATGCCGATCCGCTATCGGCGGACTGACAAGAGCACGGTGCAGGCACCGACCAGGGCCGATGAGCCCCAAGACGCCGTAAACACGCTCGAGGGGCAGCAGGACGCCGACGATACTGCCGAGGATGCCGCCGACGCCGCGACCAGCGATCGCGAGAAGAACCTGGCGCAACGGGCGGCGACCTGCAAGAAGGCGCAGGAGCGTGTGGCAAACTACAATCAGGCCCAGAAGCTCTATAAACCCGGTCCGAACGGCGACCGTATCTACCTGACCGATGAGGAACTCGATGCCGAGCGCGCAGATGCTCAACGGGTCATGGAAGAATGGTGCAGCGAGGAATAGCACGGGTTCTGACGGCTTCGAAATCCCGAATCTCTGCTCCCCGCTCGCCGTCTTTGGCGTCGTACTCGCATCACAACTGCTGGCCCTGCTGCTGACACTGGCCGGCCAACCCGGCTGGTGGGCGTTCTACAGCCATCTTGCACAGACTGCGCTCCTGCTGCTCTGGACCGGGCTGCTCAGCGCAGCATCGCTGTGCCGATTGCGCCGCTGGCTCGCGCGCTTTCCTGTACCTGAAGGCAGCGTCATCACCTTTCTGGTGGTCATGGCTTGCGTCGCCGCCGTTTCGGAAGCGGCATTCTGGCTGGGCAGGATTCTCGGCACAGGTCCTGAAACCGGTGGTGGATGGTTCCCGACCAACCATCTGGGCTTCCTGACCCGGAACCTCGCCATCGGCATGCTGGTGACTGCGCCTGTGCTGCGCTATTTCTATGTCTCCCAGCAATGGCAGCGCAATGTCCGCCGCGAAGCGGAGTCACGACTCACTGCGCTGCAGGCGCGGATTCGCCCACACTTTCTCTTCAACAGCATGAACACCATTGCCGCGCTGACCCGCAGCAACCCGCTGGCAGCCGAACAGGCCGTCGAGGATCTGGCCGATCTGTTCCGGGCCTCGCTGCGCGACGGCCGACAACTGATCCCGCTGCGCGAAGAACTCGAGATCGCCCGCGTGTATGAACGCATGGAGCAGCACCGACTGGGCAAACGGCTGCAGGTAGACTGGCAACTGGGGCCGCTGCCGGAAGATACGGCCATTCCCGGGCTCACCATCCAGCCGTTGCTGGAAAACGCGATCTACCACGGTATCGAGCCGATGCCACAACCCGGCCGCATCCAGGTGTCGGGCGAATCCGCCGGCGGCATCGTGCGCATCAGTGTCAGCAACCCGCTGCCGCCCGCGACACTCACGGCACGGCAGGGCAACCGCATCGCGCTCGACAACATCCGCGAACGGCTTGAACTCGCCTTTGGCGTGCGCGGTGTGCTGTCCGTAACCGACACGGTGCCGGGCATGTTCACCGTCACCATCGAGTTCCCGGCCGACCGTCAGGCGCTGCCCGCATGAACAGCGCGACCACAGGCGTGCTTATCGTCGATGACGAGCCGCCAGCGCGCAGCCGCCTGCGCCAGCTGCTGGCGGAAATCCCCGGCTTCAGCGTGGTCGGCGAGGCCAGTCACGGCGAGGAGGCCTTGCAGGTGGCCAATGAACTGCGCCCCGACATCGTGCTGCTGGATATCCGCATGCCCGGACTCGATGGTCTGCAGGTGGCCGGCCACATGGCAAACTGGGCGCAGAAGCCGGCGATTATCTTCACCACAGCCTACGACGAATATGCGATCCAGGCCTTCGATGCACAGGCGATCGGCTATCTCCTGAAACCGGTGCGCCGCGAGCGCCTGCAGCAGACGCTGGCCCATGCGGCGCGCATCAGCCGCATGCAGCTGGCCGAACTGCCAGGTTCGCTGCCGCGCACTCAGATCTGCGCCCAGCGCGGCCGCGCCCTGCAGATGATCCCTGTCGAAGACATATACTGCTTTCAGGCCGACCAGAAATACGTAACGGCGTATTACGCGGGTGGCGAAGCACTCCTCGATGAACCCCTGAAGAATCTTGAGAACGAGTTTGGCGAGCGCTTTCTGCGCATACACCGCAATGCACTGGTGGCCGTCGAATACATGGACAGCCTCGAACAGGAAGACAACGGTGCGTGGCAGGTGCGGCTCAAGGCCGGCTTGCCACCGCTCGCCGTAAGTCGCCGCCATGTCGGCGAGGTCAAGCGACGACTGCGAGCCGGCCGGAACTCCAGCACTCCCGTATAATCGACCACATGCCGTGGCCCGGAAAAAAAGACAACCCAGCTGGCAACGACGCGAAAAGCGCCCAGTCAGCCGGAGCAGCGACCCCGATCAAGGCGGGTCCGGCGCGGCCGCGTTGCGGAACCTGCATCTTGCGGCCGCACTGCCTGCCTGCCGGTCTGGCACCCGAGGCCCTGCGTAAATTCGAGAACATCGTTCAGCACTCCGCCAACCTGGCACCGGGCGAACACCTGTTTCGCGTCGGCGACAAATTCCATTCCTTGTACGCCGTGCGTACCGGATGCCTGAAAACCTGTGCCGTAGATCCAAACGGACGGGAGCACGTGATCAATTTTCATTTCGTCGGCGAGCTTATCGGCATCGATGCGATCTTCCCGGAACAGCATTTTTCAGACGCCATTGCGCTGGTGGAAAGCTCGGTCTGTCATCTGCCCTATCGCGCCATCAGCCAGCTGGCACGCGAGATTCCGGAACTGCAGCTCCAGATACTGCGCGGGCTCAGCCGTCACGTGTTCAGCATGACCAGTATCTCCGGCGACTTCACTGCCGAGGAGCGGCTCGCAGCCTTTCTCGTCATGGTCGGTGCCCGGCATCGACTCGCCGGCGGTGCCTCGACTGAACTGCAACTGGCGATGTCGCGTCAGGACATCGCCAATTATCTGCGCCTGGCGACCGAAACGGTCAGCCGCATACTCGCGCGTTTTCAGAAGAGCGGGCTGTTGCGCGCCAACCGCCGGCAGATCACCCTGCTGAATCCGGAGGGTCTGTACGCCATCGCCGAGTGCATGAACCCCTACTCGAGATGCGGGATCAATCGTCACCGCCCGGAATCAGGCACCACGCACCGCTGAAACAGGTGCGGTCAGGAGAAAGATATGGCCGACGAGCAGGACGTGATCATAATCGGCGCAGGGCCGGCCGGCCTGTCACTGGCGATTTCACTGGCAAATGCCGGCTTCGGCGTGACGGTCGTCGAGAAGCTGCCGCGTGCCGTCCTGGCGGACCCGCCGGCCGATGGGCGGGAGATTGCACTCACCCACCGCGCCGCTGACATCCTGCAGTCTTTGGGAATGTGGCAGAACTATCCTGCCGGAGACATTTCGCCGATCCGCGAGGCCCGGGTGCTGGATGGCAAGTCACCCCACTTTCTGGGTTTTGACACGCGTGGCACGCAGCAGACGGAACTCGGCTACCTCGTGGCCAACAACGTGATCCGCAAAGCCGCCTTCGAAGTCGCGTCTTCCATGCCTTCAATCGAGATCATCAGCGACGCAGCGGTCAGCGGCGTGGCAACGACCACCGACGCGGCTGAAGTGCGCCTGGCCGACGGGCGGATCCTGACGGCTCCGCTGATGGTTGCCGCCGACAGCCGGTTTTCAGACGCCCGGCGCCGCATGGGCATCGGCGCCGACATGCGCGACTTCGGGCGCACCGTGATTGTCTGTCGCCTGTCCCACGAATTGCCGCACAACGGGATCGCGCACGAGTGTTTCCACTACGGTCGTACGCTCGCGGTGTTGCCGCTTAATGGTCTGCTGTCTTCAGCGGTCATCACGCTGTCGGCCGACCAGAGCAATGCAATGATGCAGATGCCGGTCCCTGCATTTGAAAAGCTGGTCACCGAGCAGTTCGAATCCCGGCTCGGCGCGATGCGGCTGGTCGGCGAACGGCACAGCTATCCGCTGGTGGCGGTATATGCGCAGCGCTTTGTTGCCCATCGCTTCGCGCTGCTGGGCGACGCTGCGGTCGGCATGCACCCGGTGACCGCACACGGCTTCAATTGCGGGCTCTACGGCGTGGAGTCGCTGACCCGGGCCCTGCGCGGTGCGCGCACCGCCGGCCGGGATATCGGCAGCATGTCGGTGCTGGCTCGCTACCAGTCCGAGCATCGACGGGCCACCCGGCCAATCTATCTGGGCACCAATGTGCTCGTCGGCCTGTTCACCGACGACCAGATGCCGGCGCGCTTTTTCAGGTCGGCCGTACTGCGCCTGGCAAACCGGCTGCCGCCCCTGAAAGCGGGCATTACCCGTCAGTTGACCGGCAGGGCCTGACCACTATACGGATACTCATCGAATCGGCATTTGCTTGGCGGCCACAATCAGCGAATTGCCGCCACTTGTAATGCAGGGATCAGTGAGTTCCACTATAGACAAGCGTCTGGTTTGCCTGCGTAGTGTGGGCACGTTGTACTAACTTTATATCCACTCAACGAAAGCAATGCTTTTTGTTGCATCCACGCCACATTTGCTGCTCAACACGAGGGGGGGGGAACCCACATGAAAACGATCGATTATTTTAGCAAGCCCTTATTGGGCCTAACCGCAGTGGGCATCACCCTGCTGGCGCAGCCTGCGCTGGCGATCCCCGAAGAGATCGTGGTGACAGCCCGCAAGTTCGAAGAAAACATCCAGGAGATTCCGATCGCGGTGAGCGCCTTCACCGCAGCGAGCATCGAGGAACTCAACCTCAAGAGCATCGACGATATCGCCAAGTTCACCCCGGGCCTGTCCTTTACCTCGGCCTTTGGCCGGCAACCTGGCTCAGATCGTCCGTCCTTGCGCGGTATCACGACTGTAGTCAATGGCGTCGCCAACAGTTCCGCTGTCGGTTACTTTGTGGATGGCGTCTATCTGTCCGGCTCACCGCAATCGACGGAACTCTCCAACCTCGAGCGGGTGGAAGTGATCAAGGGTCCGCAGGCCGCACAGTTCGGTCGCGGCACCTATGCCGGCGCCATCAACTACATCACCCGCAAGCCCTCGCTTGACGGACTCGAAGGCGGCGCCACCATTACCGGCGCAGAACACGACACCCAGGAGTACTCGGGCTGGCTGAGCGGACCGCTCATCGACAATCAGCTCGCTTACTACGTCAGCGCCGGCTACGACACCTACGGCGGTGAGTACAAGAATCAGGCCTATGGTGACGATGTGGGCGGCACCGAGACCAAGAACCTCACGGCCAAGCTGCTATGGACGCCGCTGGATGGCCTGGAGATCACCCTGAAGGGCGGCCTGCAGAAGACCGATGATGACCATTTTGCGATCTACCTGCAGCCGCGCAGCATCAACAACTGCTATCCACGTACCGCCAACACGCCGCGCGCCCGCGGTTACTACTGTGGTACGGCGGTTCTCGACGAAAACAACATCAACCTCGCGACCGGGTTGCTGGAGAATGCCGACGGTGGCATGTCCGGTACCGAAATGGATCGCACCCTGGCCAGCCTGGTCATCGATTACACCGCACCTAGCGGCTATACCTTTACCAGCACCACGGGCTACATCTCGGACAAGGTCAATACCGGCTTTGACGTCTCTTATGCGAACTACGACCCGGTTCCCTTTGGCGCATCCGCCGGCAGCTTCTACCAGCTGGATGAAGACAAGTCGCAGACCCTGACCCAGGAATTGCGCGTCACGACGCCGCAGGATGCACGGATTCGCGGTACGTGGGGCTTCTACTTCCTGGATATCAAGGACTGGGAAGTCTATAACCGCAAGGTTCTGTCCAGCGGTGTATCGGCACTGCAGACGGTCGCCAACCTGACTACCGAAAGGGTACAGAACCGCGCGGTATTCGGTGGTATCGACATGGATATCAACGATCGTCTCACGGTCGGGCTCGAAGGTCGTTATTCGAGTGATGATGTCGAGGTCTCCAACATCGTCAATAACGGTACGGGCACGGTAGATCCCTGCGCAGACGGTACGAGTTGCCAGAAGACCTTCACCAGCTTCACGCCGCGTCTGACTGCGCGTTACCGGTACAGCGACGATATCAACCTGTATGCCAACATCGCCCGTGGCACCAAGCCCGGTGACTTCAATGCAACGCTGCCGGATGATCCGATCTCCGGATTGCCCGACGAAAGCTTCCGTGCCGTCGATGAAGAAACCATGTGGAGCTATGAGATCGGTGCCAAGACCGAATGGCTCGACCGTCGTCTCATCGCGAATTTCGCGGTTTACTTCAACGATGTGGAAGACCAGCAGCTGACGACCAACATCGAGGGCCCGGGCGGTGTACCCCAGTCGGTGCTTGCAAACGTGGGCAAGACCGAGGTCTGGGGTGCAGAGATCGAGACCAACCTCGCCATCACCGACAACTGGACTGCCGGCTTCATCTACGCTTACACGCACTCCGAGATCAAGGAGCGCATCAGCGTTGACCAGGCTGATCTGGTAGGCAACATCACCGGCTTCACAACGTTGGACAACTACTACAACGAGTTTGGCGATGTATCCGGCAAGCAGTCACCGCGCGTACCGGAGAACCAGTTCGCGCTGTTCACCCGCTATGACATACCGTTCAGCTGGGGCGGCATGTTTGTCGGTGCGGACTACACCTTTGAGGAGTCGAAGTATTCGCAGGAGCACAACCTGATCGAGACCGGTGACCGCAACCTGCTCGGCGCACGCATCGGTGCCAACTGGCAGAACTGGCAGCTCACCGCCTGGGTCAAGAACCTGACGGACGATGACACGCCGCTGGATATCATCCGGTACATCGACCGCCAGGCCTCTTCTGGTGGCGCGCTGCCGAGCTGTACCGCTTCCGGTGGTACCGCAGCACAGTGCGTCTCGACCTCGACCAGCGGCCGCGGATTCGGCCTGACACTGCAGCCGGGACGCCAGATCGGCGCGACGCTCAGCTACAAGTTTGGCGGTGCCCAGTAAGGGTTGCTCAGCCAGACGAACGCAATAGAGACGGGCGGCGGATCGAAAGATCCGCCGCCTTTTTCTTTGGTTCTTCGCAGCACTCCGGGGGGCAGCAAGAGGCAGCCAAGTGCTGCATAGATCCAGGTAACACAAGCTGTTATTTGGCCCGCCCTCAATCCTGATTCTCGCCAAGGCTCGTTGAGTTTTGCTGAGTGGCGCCGTGGTCCTGTACGGTCATTGGCTGTACTCCAGCCTTGCTGGCTGCCGTATAGCTTGCCGTATGGAATGTTATGCGGCACTTTTGCTACCTGATAGGAGTTAGAACTGCCAGGTAACGGCATCGTGGAAACCAGAAAAGGATCGTGCCATTGCGGAGCGGTAGTCTTCGAGGTGATTCTCGAAAATGGCCTTGAGAACTTACGCCGCTGCAACTGTTCGTTGTGCCGACGCAAGGGCGCAATTATGGCCGGTGTTCCGCTTGCGAATTTGCGCATTGTTAAAGGCGCGGAAGACCTGACCCTTTACCAATGGAACACTCGGACTGCGAAACACTACTTTTGCGCGACCTGTGGTATTTACACTCACCACCAACGTCGCAGCAATCCAAATGAGTATGGATTCAACGTCGCCTGCCTCGAAGGCGTGGATCCATTCAGCCTTGAGCCGGTACCCGTTGGTGATGGCGCAGCGCAATCGTTGCTGTAAAAATGTTGTTGGCAGTTCTAGGCAATCGCACCACCGGTCGGCCATGGCGATGTACCGGGGCAAGACTGGTCACAGAAGGTACCGCGTGAGCCACAGCTGAATCAGCTTGGCCAAAAGGTGATGCTGCTTCCGGGCGTCGCCAGAGCGGCAACCGCTATTTCTGCCTTGAGCGAACAGGGCGCAAGGTCCCCAGGCAGGGTGCAAGAAGTGGTGCCGCGCCCGACTGGAAGGGCGCGGCACCATCGCAGGGACAGTTAGAAGCGGTAGGTCAGATTGGCGCCTATCTCGCGACCGCGATCAAGAACCACGGCCAGGCACCGTTGACCGGAAGCATAGTTGGGCTCGCCGGCCGGAGGCGCCAGATACAGACAGGTGTTGGTCGCATTCGTCAGACCGGCAACCGGCTCGTCATTGGAGAAGAGATCCTGGACGAAGCCGGCCAGCTCCCAGCGCGCGGTATTGAGTGAGGCGCGCAGGTTGACCCGGGTGATATCCGGAATCGTGGCCAGGTTCGCCTGGTCAGCGTAGGACTCGCCCCGGTAGGTCATGCTGGCATCAAGCACCAGCTCCATATCTGCAGCCACTGGCTGCACATACTGGGTTGAGGCAAAGCCGGTCCATTCGGGCAGGCTCATTGCAGACTTGCCCTTGAAGGTTTCGCCATCGAACAACCTGATCAGGTTGGTGTCAGTCGGCGCGAAGTCGTTGGTGTACTCCTGGGAGGAATAGGCAATACCAGCGGCCGCGGACCAGCGGTCGGTGATCTGCAAACGACCATCCAGCTCAAAGCCTTCGACATCCGACTTGCCGATATTCTGGAAGGCCGTCTGCGGGACGTTATTGATCAATGCCACCGTCGAGAACTGCTGATCCTTGATACGGATCAGGAACGCCGCCGCATTGACGATCAGGCGACCATCCAGCCACTCGGTCTTGGCACCGATCTCATAGTTGCTGAGCTTCTCAGGGTCTACGTACAGAAAGTCAGTGGCTATATTCGTATTGTAGCGACCCGCCTTTGTGCCCTGGGAGAAGAGCCCGTAGAACATCATGTCCGCAGTCGGACGATAGCTCAGGGTCAGGCGCGGCAGAAACTCGTCGTCTTTCTCGGTGGTGGAGTAGTCCCTCACGTTGCTCGCCGAGCACTGGCCCGTATAGCAGGGCCCCAGCTTGTTGTCTTCCTGCTCCCAGCGAGCCTCAGCCTCAACTTCCCACTGGTCGGTGATGGCATAGGTCAGGCCGCCAAACACCGCGTAGTTTTCCACTTCCTGACGCCCGCGGAACTTTCCCTCGGGGTTGCTCGCCGACTGCAGTGAAGCCACACCGAAGGTCTCGCTTTCGGAGAAGTAATACAGGCCCGTCCGCCAGCTCAGCTTGTCGCCAACCGGAGAGAGCAGGCGCAACTCGTGGCTCTGGTTCGTGTACCGCTGGGTCTGCGCGCTGAAGAATGGCGAAGCCTTGCTGTCCGGGCTCGCGCCGGGCCGGCTGTATACATCGCCGAAGAAAGGATCCGGGCTGGCACCGCGCAGGTACAGGTCGGTGTTGCTCCAGCGATCATCACTCACCCAGCCGGTGCGATAACTGATCTCATAGCCGTCGAGGTTGTAGGTGATATTGGTGGAGTAGAACTGGCGATTGCGGTCTACGCCACAGTTCGACGGACGGCCGGCTGCGGAGTCACAGCTCACGGCATCATACGATGGTGCAAAGATATCGCCGGTAGGCCACAACACGCCATCGCCACGCGTGCTCACAGGCACGCCATAAGCGGCCCACTCCTGCGGATGAGTAGCAGCAACCAGCGGGGGACCGTCCCGGTCCTGGCTGACTATGGCGCGCAGCGTGATGGACAGGTTTTCTATCGGCTCGATGAGCAGCGCGCCGCTGAAAGCCTCGGTAGTTTCCCGGCCCACCTTGATCTCGCGATCGTACTCGTTGACCGTATTCCGGTTTACCCGGGAGCCATTGTGGCTCATCTCGCCGAGCACTTTCTTGGTGCCACCCAGCTCCATCCACATGGTATCGGCAATAACCGGCAGCCGCAGGTTACCGCTGAGTTGCCAGTTGTTCTCTTCCGAACCGCGATTGCTTGAATAGCTGGATTTGACCACGCCCGTGAGTTCATCGGTGCGCGGCGACTTGGTCACGTAATTCATGGCACCGGCGTAAGTCTGCCGCCCGAAGGTACTGGACTGGGGACCACGCAGCACTTCCACGCGTTCGAGCTGGGTCAGGTCGAGGCTCTGCACTGCGCCACCGAGATAGACGCCGTCAAGAAACATGCTGACGCCCTGCAGACGCATGTCACCCGTGTTGGGCGCGACACTGCGAATGGCGAGCGTGCTCGGTGATTCACGGCCGAGGCCGGCAGTGAAAACCAGGCCGGGCGTGTATTCCGCCAGCGAGCGCAATTCAGTGATCCGTGCGCGCTCGAGTTCGGCCTCGCTGAGCACGGCGATGGACAGCGGGACTTCCTGCAGATTCTGTTCGCGCTGCTTGGCGGTAACGATGATCTCTTCGACAGCTTGTGCCGGGGTGGACGCGCTCAGCAATATGGCCAGCGCACCCAGTGTGGCGGGAATACTTTTCCCGGAATGATTTCGCAAATTCACCAGTAGTCTCCTTGCCATAAATACCCTGTTGAAGGGCATTGTTACTTAATGCATTTTTATAGAAGGACTGCTGGCCTGCGATCATAGCTACCGCCCCCCCAACAATCGGTCTGGCACTTGTAGAAGAAGCTGCCCGCAGCCGACAAGTCAGTAGTTCCCGCATTCGCGGCGAATACCCGCACGTTATCCGTGAGGTGGTCGTGTGTTCAGGGCCGCTTGCGGTACCAGTCCTCCATCGCGGCTACGAAGCCCTCGAAGCGCGAATAGTCGCGGGCGACCACATCAATGCGAATATTGCGCAGCCGGGCGCCTTCGCTGGTGATCGGGCCGAAGCAGGCCACGACCGTTTTCTGGTTGAGCACAGCACTGTCTCCGCCGAGATGCGCCAGGAGGCTGTCGATTTCGCCGCGACTGGTAAAAGCGATCATGTCGATCTCGCCGTTCAGCAGCATTCGCGTGCCGCGTTCGAGACCCTGCGTTTCGCGAGCCGTGACGTAGGCCGGTACCCGCCGGGTCTTCAGGCCAATAGCCTCAAGATCACGGATAAAGTCTGGTACTACCGCCGGTTCTTCCATGCCAATGACGTCTGGCGCCGGAACCAGCACCGTCCCGCTGGTGATGCCGCGGCGTTTAAGTTCGTTGACGATGCCGACAGGACTGGGGGCAGGAGGCACCAGCGCCGGCTTTATCCCGGCCTGCTCAAGCAACCGGGCATCGTTACCGATAGCTGCGGACTGCAACTGTCGGACATCATCCGGCCCGAGGCCCAGTGCGTCGAGACGATTCAGATAGGCGTCGATCCCGTTCCGGCTCGTAAATGCTATCCAGTCGTACTTGTCACGCTCGCGCAGCACCTCGTCGAATACCTTGTAGTCGGGCACCGGCTCGATGTAGATCGTCGGCATCCAGACCGGGCGCGCACCACGCTCGATCAGCAGTTGACCCAGGCGGCCCGCATAGTTGCGTGGAGCCGTGTAAAGCACGGTCTTGCCGTACAGGGGCAGCGATGCCCGGTCTATCAGGTCAGTGGTACGCGCCTTGGCGACCGGCTCGGCCGCGAGCAGAGGCGCCAGCGAACCGAGCAACAGGAGCACGAACAGACGGCTGGCTACTTTGATGCAGTCAGGCATGGTCACTCCTTTGATGCAGTCAATCGGGAGAATCGCGGTCAGAGCCCGGGCTCTGACCGCGATCTTTTTTCCGGGCCCGGTCAGTCAGCGATAAGGCCGGTACGTCCGCGCTTCCACAGCTGGTAGACCGCATAACCTTCGCCGAGCGTCGTATCGAAGTAGTAGATCTGCTCCGGCTGGATGCGAATCAGGTCGAAGCGTCGCACGGATCGCTCTTTCGTCACGCGGACCAGGTTGTACTTGTCGACAGCGATACTGAAGCGCGGATCAGATGAGGGAATGACTTCGGCCGTGCCATTGATCTGCGTACTGCGCCACAGCTTGGGACCGCCCTCAGCGAGGGTCCAGCCGGCGAAATGCACCGCACTGATGTATGGATTCTTGCGGATCTGCAGCAACTTCTCGGTGCCGACTTCGGAAACGACGTAGAGCACCTTCTCGTCCTTGTCGAGCACCATGTCGACGGTGGTCGCGAGTGGCTTGTTGTCGAGAGCTGTGGTCAGTGCAAAACGCTCGCGGCCGGGCAGAAACTCGACGACCTTCGCCCAGATCTCTTCCTGTGACAGCTGCATCGAGCTGCGCGCCATCTGCCGGGTAGCGGAAGCGACGGTATCGACGGTACTGAAGGTCACATCGTGGCATTCAGCGCAGGTCATGCCCTTCGGGAAAGCGCGATGCTTCTTGCTCATGAAGTCGTTGGCAGTAAGCGGCGGCCCCGGGACGATCACCCCGTCGATACCCTGCTCGCCACCACCGACATTGATACCTTCGGCGGCCTTCTGTGCCTTTGCGGGCTCCGCGGCCTGTAATGTCGTACCGAGTACAAACGGTACGGCGACGGCTGCCGCAATACCGATCAACAAAGATTTTCGTTTATTCATCGCCTTTACCTCGTCGCATCCATGTTCAAAATCAAAAAAGTGCCGGCGCCAGTCCGGCATGGTCCAGGAATCCTCAGGGTGCCGCCGTCCGGGCCGGCAGGTCCTGCATGGCCAAAGCGACAGCGCGGGCTACCGTAGCTGCATCCAGCTTGCGCTTGTCCATGCTTCCCGCAATCGAGCCAAACCACAACTCGCGGTTTGCCGCAGCGTCCACCACATGGATGATCAGCCGCCCTTCACGATAACTTTGCACGCTGGGGCTGCCGACATTGACTGAGCCACCCACGTTGCTGCCGAAGCTGCCGAGACCGATACCGATCCGGAAAGGACTCGATTTCAGGCGTTCGTCAGCTGCGGTTTCGTAAGCGACCCATAACTCGGGATCATCTTTTACTTCTGTGTATCCGCGGCTGGTCATCTCGGCACCGATCGCCGTGCGGATATTGGAATCCAGCAGCCGCATGGGTTCGTCGCTACTGGCAGCGGGTGGCGGCTGCCAGCCGAAGGTACGGTAGGCGGCGAAGTTGGCATCTGGTGCGGTCTGTGACTCGCGCTCAGGCGACGATGGACTGGTGCAGCCGCCGGCAAGCAGGGCGCTGACGATCAGGGCCAGGCCGGGAGCAGATTTGATGCGCATGGAGGGCCTCGCTTTGTTATAAACACTGTATTGACAGTAGAAAACCTAACTGGTTGTTTATCCTGTTCTTTAGCGACGCAGCCGGGGCAACAGCTCCTTGCCGATGATGTGCAGCGACTTCTCCGGTTCATCATGCAGACGCAGCGCATTCTCGGTCATGCCGGCGGCAGCGAAGGCCTTGATGCGCTCTACGTGCCGGTCCAGATCGCTCAGGTCGCCGGCCAGGCTCAGGCCCTCAACCAGCTTGGCGACGATCTCCGGGGCCACGCCCTTGATCTCGCCAACCTTGGTGCGGAAGGCCGTGAGAAACGCACCCTTATTCTCATGGACGACCCTGGCTTCCTCGGGCGTCAGGAAGGGCTCGTACCAGGCCTCCTCCAGCCAGCCACGGACCATGAGTTCGCGGCGCGCCTCACGGAATGAGGCTTCGCGGTCTTCCTTGATATGGAAGGCGCAGAAGTTGTTGACGCGGAAGTCGGCTGCGCTGCGGCCATGGCGGGCCAGCCCCTCGCGGACGTCGGCCATGCACTTCGGCAACATCGGCAGGATCATGTCGCTGAACATGGTGCCATCGGCAAACCGCGTCGCCATGTCGAGCATCTTCGGACCGGTGGCGCCAGCGTAGATGATCGGTGGCGTGCCCTTGACCCAGGTCGAGCGAAAATAGCGCGCCTTGTAGACCTCACCATCCCACACCACCACCTGGCCGCTCACCGCACGCTTCGCCATCGCCACCGCTTCGCCGAGGCCCTTTACGCGCTTGCCGTAGGGCTTGTTGAGCACGCCGGGCCATTCCCCGCCGCCGCCGATCACCACCATGCCGCGGCCATTGGAGTACTCGTTCAGCGTAGAGACCGCGTTGGCGATCTTCAGCGGATGCATCTCGTAGGGGCTGATGACCACCGCGCCGAGCATGATTTTTTTGGTCGCCACGGCGGCCGGCATGAGGCACATGAACGGATCGCGGCCGTTTGCGTAGTTCTGCGCCCAGAGCCCGCGTATGCCGTAGCCCTCGGCAATCTGCGCAAGCTCTGCAACCCGCGCGGGCGTAACGTCCGCTTCGAGAATGACATCGATTTCCACTTCTTGTTCTCCTTGTTCCGGACCGGCCGGAAATTCAGCGTACTTTGAGATCTGCGCGGGCTTCAAGCGGCGAAATGATGTCGCGCTTGCGGAATGCGGCGGTCGCAAAGCGGAGCGCGGCCTTGCCAGGCGTCAGCCACTCGATGCATGCGCCCTGTTTCCGGTTGGCCAGCGCCTGGGCTGCCAGCCACGGCGTGACGGTTTCGACCGTATCACCAAGGATGTTCATGACGCGCTTGGCCTTCTCCCACTCGGCTGCATCCTTGCTCTTCGACGAATAGAGCAGAAGATCGGTCGGCACCATGCCGGGACTCAGTGCGCCGATCAGCACCGGCGAGTCCTTGTATTCTTTTGCCAGGGACCGCGTCAGATAACGCAGCGCGTATTTGCTGCTGCCGTAGGTGGTGAGGCCTGGCGACATCATGCCGTTGCTGCCAAAGCCTTCAAAGCTGTAAATCTTGCCGCCGCCCTGGCGCAGCATCCCGGCCAGTGCGACCTTGGTGCCGTATATCGTGCCGAGCAGATTGGTTTCGATGGTGGCGACAATCTGTTCTGCGGGCAGATCCGCCAGCAACTCGCGATCCGTCGCGACTGCGGCATTGTTGATCCAGATATCAACGCGGGAAAAGCGCGCAATGGCCGCTGTCCAGACAGCCTCGAGCGAAGCCATATCGCGCACGTCGCAGACGCAGCCCAGGACCTCGCCGCGACTGCCGAGATCAGCAGTCGCGCTGTCGACGGCAGCCTGACTGCGGCCAGTGACGACAACCCGGTGGCCAAGCTTCAGAAATTCACGGGCAAGGCCTTTGCCGATACCCCGGGTGCTGCCCGTGATGACGATGGTTTGCATGAGTCTTCTTTCAGCTGGGGAACAGAAGACCATTCTAGGCCAGCAAAGGGTTCAGGCGAGCTGCAAAATCTCCACCGCCGCGCGCTCGCCCGACTCCATGGCACCTTCCATACCCATCATGGTTGCCGCCGTATGATCGCCGGCGAAATGAATACGGCCATGTGCATCCGCAACAACATTGCCGAAGCGGCTGATCTGTCCGGGTGTCCGGTACACGTTGTGGCCGCGCGTCCATGGATAAGTCGACCAGTTCACCACGGCGATGGCTTCGATGCGCCCGACGGTACTCGGCCTGGCACGGTTGATGGTCCTGGTCGCGTCCTGCATGACGTCGGCATCTTTCATCTTTATCCAGGGCGACAGCGGATTGCGGACATTCATCCAGAGATATTCGCCCTGGTCCGACTTGAAGTGATACAAGCGACCCATCGGCTGGTTGGTCCACAGCGAGCCGGGCAGCCCGTCTACCTTCCAGTAGGGTTCCTTTACGGCAAAGAACACGTTGACCATGTTGTCGTAGGGAAGCTCGCGAACAGCCGCCGCCTGCAGGGCCGGCAGCGCCGGCTCGATGGCAATCTCCCGCAGCAACGGTAGCGGCACGGCACAGACAACGCGGTCCGCGTGGTAACTGCGTCCGCCCTTTGTTCTGACCTCGACGCCGTCCTTGTCGGTGCGGATCGCCGTGACATGCGAATTGAAGGCGATTTCCCGCTTGAGCAGCTTCGCGATACCTTCCGGAAAGCGGCTTGCGCCAGTGGCGATGCGGTTGAGGCCGTCGATCCCGCCCATGAACTCCTGGAAGCGGAACAGCCGATGGTGCCACAGGGCAGAGTATGTACTGGCATCGGCAGTCGGCAGGTCATTATTGATGAAACGCAGGGCAGCATCGCTGACACCCTGGCTTTTCAGATAATCGCCATAGCTGATATCCAGAGCGGCCGCCTCCGGCAGCAACCAGCTGTCGAGACCATTGAGCGGCGAGGGACGCGGCGCATACATCATGGTCAGCGCGAAGGGCCCCATCAGCGGCCCGCCTGCGGTGCGCTCCTTGCCGACCATGTGGTTGAGCGGCGAGTCTGGCCATGCCGACATCGGCATGAGCGTGCCATCGAAGTTCAGCGCGAAAGGCAGCTCGACGGTATCGAGCCACTTCTCCATGGGGAAACCGCCCAGCCGGTCGATCATCGACAGGCAACGCGCATACCCGGCGCCGAACTCCGTACCGCCGGCCTCGGGCCGGCCCGGCACCTTGTCGAGGGTCATCACGCGCCCGCCGACACGGTTGCTGCCCTCGAGCAGCAGCACGCTCATGCCGGCGTCCTGCAACATCAGGGCAGTGTTCAGGCCGGCAAGGCCCGCACCGATAATGATCACATCAGCGTCACGCCGGGTAGCTGCCAGCGCTGTGGTGCTGAGGCCACTGCCGGTGGCGATGACACCGGCAGTGGCCGCAATTTCCTTCAGAACCCGTCGCCGGGTACGCGAAACAGTCATGCTGACGGATCCTTCCTGTCGCTGATGATCTACAGGGTGCCGAAGCGGTAGCTCACGCGCAACCCGAACTGGCGTTGATCGGGAAGAATCGCCTGGATATCGCCCGGCAGAACGAGTGTTTGCGCAAATGGGCTCGGCGGGTTTGGCACGGTTGTAAGACCTGCATTCCAGGTACTGTTGACTGCCGTCTTGATCGTATCGTCGTCAAAGGCATTCTTTACATAGGCCGTGACTTCCCACTGGTCATTGCTGATGCCGACCCGGAAGTCTGCTGTCGTGTAACTGTCCAACGTGACGGTATTGAGAAAGCGCTGAAAGCGCTCATCCTGATAGGTCAAATCAGCTTCCACGAACCAGTCGGTATCGCCTCGCAATGGCCGCTGATATGCCAGGTTCCCAATAAAAGCATTCCGGGGCGCGTACTCCAGCTCATTGCCGGACAGGTCGATCTGGCATGTAACCCGGCCAGCAACCGGTGAAACAACCGTACAGTTTCCCGCCGCAGCAATATTTCCCGCGCCGGAATCGAGCGTCAGGAACTCCGTGTATTCCGTATCCAGATAGGTATACGAACCTCTTACGGTCAGATAGTCGGTGGCCTGCAAAGTGGCCTCCAGCTCCAGGCCATACACCTCGGCTGCTCCCGCGTTAACAGCCTGCGTCGCCAACGTGGCACCCGCCGGAACCTGGCTGCTCAGCTGCTTGTCCGAATAATCCTGGTAGAACAAGGCACCATTGAGTATCAATCGACCATCCAGCCAGGCGGTCTTGGCGCCCAGTTCCCAAACCTGCATTTCCTCCGGCTCGTAGTAACTGTTATCCGGATTGAACCCGGACAGATTGGCAACCACCGCGATACCTGCCGGTTTGGTTGCTTTGGCCCAGGACAGGTAATACATCTGGCCTGCCAGCGGCGACCATTGCATGGTGACTTTCGGCGAGATGAAGTTATCGTCCTGCTTCGCAGTGGTAGTGCCGTAAGCCGGCTCCAGCACGTTGGGGAAGCCGATCGGCCCGAGACCAGGCGTGAAGGGACTACCTGGGCGGATATCGAAAGCGCGTGCACGATCATCAAGAGGACCGGGCGCGCCCGCGCGATCCGGGCCGACAACCTCGAGATCTTCCGAGGTATAGCGAACCTCGCCCACCAGCTTCACGGTATCCCGTACCGCCCAGTCGACCAGGGCATAGGCAGACCAATGCTCGGTATCACGGGTCCACGGATCCGGATAGCGATCCAGCGTCACATCGTATTTGGCAAGCTCAGCACCACAAGCCACGCCCGGGCTCGCGCCAAACGGCACCTGTATACAGTTGATTGAACTGTCGGTGAAATCGGTACTTTCATCCCAGTAAAGGCCGCCGACCACCCAGTTCACCGGCCCTTCATTGTTGGACTGGAGTCGCAGCTCCTGGCTAAACAGCCGGGTCTCGTCATAAAAGGCATTTTCGCCGGCATAAAACTGTGTGGCGTAGTCACCTTCCCGCGAAACGTCCTGCCACTGGCTGCTATCGGCGTCAGCCCAGTGCGTCAGACTCGTGATCGTGACAGGACCCATATCGTAGGCCACGGTCAGCGTACTCCGCAGTACATCGCGGTCGGTGCCGCTATATTCGGCACCGGTTCGCGGATTTGGCGCCATGGTCGCACCCGAAAAACTATCCCCGTTGGGCAACGTTCCCGCTACAGCGGGGATCGTGAGCAGGGTTTCACCAATCACGTCACCGGCAATCGCAGAAGGCGGGATCGCCTGCAGCGTATTGGGAACGATCGTCACGTAGGGATCTACTTCGTACTCATCGTCGCTGTAAGTGATACGGCCGGTAATGGACAAGCCGTCACGCGGCTTCCACACCAGGGTGCCGGTCATGCCGTAACCTTCTTCTCCGCCCACCTCGTTGCCGGTAACCGTATTGCGGTAAAAACCGTCATTCTCCCAGGTTGCGGCCGTGATACTGCCGAGCAAAGTGTCGCCGATCAGCGGGCCACTCAAACTGCCCTTGAACTGCAATTCTCCCTGGCTACCAATCTCGGTACCCACTCGACCCTCGAACGTCTCACCCGGTTTGCGACTGATGTAGTTGACCGCTCCGGCGAAAGCTGACCGGCCATACAGGGCGTTTTGCGGACCCTTGACCACTTCGATACGTTCCAGATCAAACAACCGTGGGTTGATCAGCAGTGATCCACCGTTGGTTTGCAGTGCCTGACTGGACACATCGATACCATCCTCCAGCACGGCCACATTCTGTCGGCCCTGCGTCGGTGCCAGGCCGCGGATAACGATTCGCGTGTCCTGCTTTGAAAAGCCCTGATCGAAAATCACACTGGCATCCAGCTTGGCAACATCATCAATACTGCTGATTCCCAGCTTCTCAATGGTCTCTGCCGTGAACGCCGATACCGCAATCGGCACCGTTTGCAGATTTTCTTCGCGTTTGCGCGCCGTAACCATGACTTCCTCAAGGGCCGAGGCCATCGGCGCAACCATGAGTACAGACAGACCGAGAGCGCTGCCGCGAATCAGATGAGTGTGAAATCTTGTAGCCATCTTGCCCCCCGTGAAAAAAGGCATCAAGCACTGCCACAGGCAGTGTGACGCAACCCCGTAACGGCCAGCGTATAAATACGGCACACACCTAACCAGCAATTGTTATTCTTGCCGGACAAGCAATCATTGTTGGTCAAAGCGGCGCGGAGAGGTCAGGAGAGCGATGGAATTCAGACAACTGCAACACTTTCTGGCGGTCGTCGAAACCGGCAGTTTTCAGAAAGCGGCAGCCCAGGTCAACATCACACAGCAGGCGATCAGCCGCAGCATTCAGCAGCTGGAAAAAGAATGCGGCGGGCGCCTGCTCGAACGCAAGAGAGGCACCCGGAATAGTGTCGGGCCGAACGCCTTTGGCTTGTTGCTGCTACCCAGGGCACAGAAGGCACTCGCCGAAATCAGGGTATTTCGTGATGAGCTAGAGAACCTCATGGGCACCGGCCGGGAGATGGTGCGGCTCGGCGCGACACCGACCGCTACGCGCAGTCTGCTGCCCACAGCGATCCATGCATTTCGCAAACGGCGGCAAAACGTCCGGATACAGGTCATGCGTCAGGTTACGCACGTGGTGCTTGAACAGCTCGGCAGCGGCCTTTATGACATTGCGCTCTGCGACGAGCCGGAAGAAGCGCTCGACTCCCGCTTCACTGCCGAGACCCTCTATACCGACCGCAATATTTTTGTCGTCCGGAAGGCACACCCGTGGGTCAGTGAAGGTCGCCTGGAACTGAAGCGGCTGCTGAATGCCGAGTGGGCCATCGTTGGACCCTTCTGTCGCCTGTGGAACGAGCTGCACGACCTCTACCTGGCCGCGGAATTGATCCCACCGCGGCACAGCATGGAGTGCAACTCCGTAGAGCTGTGCATACAGCAGCTACTCAGTGATGACTACGTCTCGTTCATTCCTGCACGGCTGGTGTGCAATGAGCTCGCAAGCGGCAAGTTGGTGGAACTGTCGGTCAAGCGACCCAAACCACGCACCTGGTCCTGCCTGCTGGTGATGCGCGCCGAGAGCAAGCCAGGGCCGATCGCGGCGGAATTCATCGAAACCGTACGTGCCGCCGCAAAAAAGCTCCCGCGGCTGTAGCGACCGGTCGCTACTCGACGATTTCGGCGCGCGTGCTCTCGATGAACGCCAGGACATCAGTGCGTTCGCCCTGCGGGACCTTGAACGCATCCAGCGTTGAATTGAGATGAGCGATGAACGCCGTCCAGTCACGCTCGCTGATCTTCATGCCGCGATGAGACAGCACCATGTCGCGTCCGGTGTAGTACATCGGCCCGCCCGCCTGCGAGCACAGGAAGTCCACCAGCAGCTGCTTTTCGCGCTCGATGCCGTCAGCACCGCGGTTCTGCCAGAAGCGTGCGAGCACGGAGTCGGCCTGCAAGCGCGGGATCAGGTCATTCACCACGGCACGAATCGCATCGTAGCCACCGAGCCGTTCATAAAGCGTCTTGTCACTCATTTCATTTTTCCATCAGTTGAAAGCGCTGCAAGCTGCGGTGCACTTGGATAGCATCGCGCGCTTCTGGTTGCACATCATTCTGGTACGGCAAATGCAAATAGAAATCATTCTCGAACCGGATCTCACCCCGGAGCAGGTTACCGAACTTGCCGTCGCTGCTGAAGGTTACGGCATCCGGGCGCTGTGGCATTCAAACTATCACGCCCACTGGGACCCTTTTGTCACGCTGGTCCCGGCGGCCATGGCGACGAAGAAGATACTCCTCGGTGTTCTGGCTGTCAGCCCTTACGAATTTCATCCACTCAAGATGGCGAACTCGATCCTGAGCCTTAACGAGATCAGCAAGGGCCGGGCAATGCTCGCGGTCGGCGGCGGCGGCGCCGTACTGAGCTCCATCGGCACGACCATCGATTACAAGAAGCTGCGCATCGTGCGCGGCGTGCGCGAAGCGGTGGACATCCTGAAGTCCGCCACCGCGGGCAAGTTCAGCATGGGCTACCAGGGCGAGATCTTCCAGGTCACCCGGCCACACAAAATGGGCTGGGCAAAATCGCGCCCGCCGCGCATTTACACCTGCTCGACGGCACCACAGATGCTGCGCATGGGCGCGGAAGTGGCCGATGGTTTGCAGATGAGCGATGTCGCCGTACCGATGATCGGCGAGGCGATGGAGAACGTGCGCGCCGGGCTGGCCCGGCGCAAGGAGCCGGCGGACGATTTCCGTACCGGCAACTTCTGGGCCTGGCACATAAAGAAGGATCGCGAAAAATCGATGTATGAAGCGCGGCGGGAACTCGTGTTCCGCGGTGAAATGGTGCCGCCATTTACCGGGTTGCATCACTTCCTCGACGCAAAGGACGTGCAGTACGTGAAGGACAACTGGGCCAACTTCGCCAAGGCCTACTGGACGCGCTCCGGTGTAATCGAAGGCGCGCCAGAAACCATGGTGAATCACCTGATCGCCGAGCTGTCATCAGCCGGCGATCTCGGCAACATCGAGCAGGAACTGGTCCGCTACCGGAAATTCGAGGCTGCCGGACTCAGCGACCTGGCGCTGCGTCTCTTCGATGAGCCGATGGACGGCCTGAAACTGATCGCCGAGCACGTCGTCCCGGCGTTCGAGCGCGCCTGAGCCTGGTCCGGTTCAGGCATCCTGTACCTGGGCAAGCCTGAGGACACCGGGGAAGAGAATTTCGTTCTCCTTGCGTACATGCTCGGTGGTGTCGGTTGCAAAGGCCGCGAGATCATCGAGCAGCGCACGATGCTCCGCCACTGCCCAGGCCGGTGGCTGAAAATCGTCGGTAAGCTGGCGCAGATATTCAAGCAGCTCGTCGATGAAACCATGCTCGCGCTGCATGCACTCGATCGGCGGCAGGATGATCTCCATATCGACCGGGCTGACTTCGGTCGACGCCGCAATATGCCGGAGCACCGGAAACAGCATGCTTTCCTCGCGATGCATATGCGTCAGCATCTCATCGCTCAAGGCCTCAACGGCCTCCCGGACCTTCGGCAGCCGCTCGTCGCGGCGGAGATCAGCCTGCGGGATGGCGAACACACTTTCCCGTATGCGGGGCAGTACATCGCGGGCATATACGTGGTGCGTATCGAGGATCAGGTCCAGCAGCGCCGGAATCAGCAGGGCACCGGACGGCAGCTGGCCGGCCGGAACAGCTGTGAAAGGTTTTTGCGGCATGGATGCACCCGACGATCACTGGCAGAATGGGCTACCGCTGGACCTGCCACCGGACATTCCCGAAGATGAATCAATATACGCCGGCCACCGATACCTCTGCAGCCGCCGTGCGGACGGACCATAGCGCAGCGCCACCGCCACCGGGTAGCCGGCATTTCCAGGCAATCAGCGTGGCGCTGCTCGCCCTCGGTATTGCCGTGGCGGTGGCAGTCTACGTCTGGATCGGGCAGCGCTCGGGCGTCGGTCCGCAGCTCGCGGAGCTGCAGAAAGAGGCGAGCGTCAGGACCTCCGAACTCGCTGCACTCAAGGCACGCGTCGATGAATTCAGTGCCGGGCGACGTCGCCAGGATGAAGACGTGGACCGGCTGGCCGAGCGGATCAGCCAGGAAACGGAAGCACTCGGTACGCTCCCCGCCCGTATCGACACCCTTCAGGAAGCAGTCGATCGTTTCGCCGGTGCCGGCGACAAGGTGCGGGCGGCCTGGCTGATGGCAGAAGCGGAACACTACATGCGCATCGCCAATGCCCAGTTGGGGCTGGCCGGTGAGGTCGATGTCGCCCAGACCTCGCTGGGCCTGGCCGACGATACCCTGCGTGAACTCAACGACCCGCGCATGACACCGGTGCGCAAGCTGCTGGCCAAAGAGCTCAACGAGCTGAGGGCCGTTCCCCGGCCCGATACCGAGGGTATTGTCCTGACGCTGGGCGGCATCGCCGACGGCCTGGAGGACCTGCCCCTCAAAAACTCGATGCCAGACACCTTCCGCGAAACACCTGCTGAGCCGGACGGGGAACTCACCGGCTTTAGCCGAGCGATAGCGACCCTGCGCGCGGCGCTGGCCAGCCTGGTAAGCATTCGCCGGGCCGATGACCCGATCTCGCCACTGCTCTCCGATGCGCAGAAGACTGTTCTGATCCGCAGTCTGGATCTGGAACTGCAGCTGGCCCGACTGGCCATCATGCGCGGTGATGCCGGCATGTTTCGCCGCTCCATCAGTGCCGCCACCGAACGCGTTGCCGACCAGTTCGATCCGATGTCCGGGGAGGTGCAGTCAGCGCTGGCTTCGCTCAGGGAATTGTCGGCGGTCCGGCTGCCCGAGGAACTGCCGGATATTTCGGCTTCGCTGACCATGTTGCTGAGCCTGACAAATACCGGGAAAAACGAATGAAAGCCGGCTTCACGATCATCGTCGCGCTGATGATCGGAGCGCTTGCCGCTCACCTGGTGCTGCCCGACAACGGCTACGCCCTGATCAACTTTCGCGGCTATATCGTCGAGACCTCGGTACCGGTGCTCGTACTGCTGCTGATACTTGGCTATCTCGCCGTGCGCAGCGTGGTCTACATCTGGCAGGCGCCCCGCCGGCTTGGCGAAGCCTGGGCACGCGGCCGTGCGAGGAGCGCCGGGAAGAAAGCGACCCTGGGCTATATCGCACTCGCCGAAGGCCGCCTGGCCCAGGGAGAACGACTGCTGACCCGCGGTGCCCGCCACTCCGAGACACCGTTGCTCAACTACCTCGCCGCCGCCCGCGCCGCGCAGATGCAGGGCGACCGGCAGCGGCGAGACGCGTGGCTCAACATGGCATGTGTACAGGAACCGGCTGCCACCGATGCAGTGCTGCTGACGCAGGCCGAACTGCAGCTGGAAGACGGTCAGTACACCGAGGCGCTGGCCAGTCTGAACCGTGTCCGTGAACGGCAACCGGGTCACGCGCAGGCACTCAAGCTGCTCGGCGACCTGCATCAGCGGCGCAAGGAATGGCAACCGCTGGCCGCGCTGCTGCCGCTGATCCGGCGGCATGGCAATGTGGCGCCGGAGATGCTTGACGAGTGGAGTGTGGCCGCCTGGAGCAACATGATGGCCACATTGCACACCGATCGCGCCGCCCTCGAACGCCTCTGGGATGATGTGCCGCGCCATCTGCGCCGTGAGCCGCGCCTGACCCTGGCGCGCGCGCAGGCGCTGATCGCCTGCGGTGGCATCGATGATGCCGAGCAGGAAATCCGGCGCACGCTCAAAGACGACTGGAACGAAGCACTGGTCAAGCTCTATGGTGAACTTCCCGTTGCAGATCCCGCTGCCCACCTGAAGCGTATCGAAGCGTGGCTGAAGGAACGGCCTGAAGATCCCGCCCTGCTGCTGGCCGCCGGGCGCACCTGTGTCCGGCACCAGCTGTGGGGCAAGGCGCGCAGCTATTTTGAAGCGAGCCTGGCAATCCGCGCGGTTCCGGAAACCTACCGCGCACTCGGCCAGTTGATGGCGCAGGTCGGCGAAGCGCAGTCTGCCTCCCGGGCCTTTGAACGCGGGCTGTCTATGGCAACCACGACGCCACAGTCGAACGCCGCGGCGGCCAGCACATTGCCCGCCGCATCCAGCCGCGCCGCGAGCTGATCAGGCACGCCTTGATTCGGCGCCAGCCCGGTCCGCGACGAGACTGGCAAGACCTGGTCCCGGAACCTGGTCGAACCAGCTCTCGATCAGCCGGAACGCGATCGAAATCGGCGGCGGCAGGCTCACGCGGCCCGCGATAATGTCGGCGCGCGACAGCCATCGCGCTTCGATGAGTTCGCCATCGTTAAGGCGGATATCACTGCTGCGCGCCTCGGCATGGAAACCGAGCATGAGCGCCGAAGGAAACGGCCACGGCTGCGAAGCCAGATAGACCGCGTCGGCCACGACAATATCGGTTTCTTCGCGGACCTCGCGGATCACCGCTTCTTCCAGCGTCTCACCCGGCTCGACGAAGCCGGCGATGGTCGAAAAACGGCCCTCTGCCCAGCTGGCCTGTCGGCCGAGCAGGCACTGCTCACCCCGGTGTACGAGCACGATCACTGCCGGATCGATGCGCGGAAAGCAGCGCTGCGCACAGGATTCATCGCTGCAGGCCATGACAAAGCCGCCCT
Source organism: Pseudomonadota bacterium (assembly GCA_963204745.1). GTDB lineage: Bacteria > Pseudomonadota > Gammaproteobacteria > Steroidobacterales > SHZI01. Next base: position 20,257 of record CAUJHF010000032.1, on the reverse strand, counting down.
CGGCCGGCTGGTTTGGCGCACCGCAGACACCGCAATGGCGATGACGTTCCTGCCAGAGGATCATGGCCCGCGCGTAGGCCAGCAGAGCCGCGTCGGGCTCACTGACCTGGCTCGCAATCTCGCGCAGGCCGAGAAATGTCGCGCCGGGCAGCCCGCCTGGCGGAGCTTCACCGCGCAATCCCACGGCAAACAGCGCGCGGCCGGCGCGCCGGCCCAGAAACACCATGGTCTCGTGCCCCGTGGCAACCAGCTCCAGCTCTTCGCGACGACAGTCGGCCACGAATCCGTCACGCACCAGGCAACGCGACTGCCAGACCGGCAGAAATCGGGTTTCAGTCTCGGCAAAAGCGGCAGCCAGCGCCTCCGGAAGCTGGCGGAGTTCCGCCATGCGCTCGATACCGGCACCACTGAAAGTGAGCCTGGTGATAGTCATGGCCGCAGGTTACCCGTGATCTTTGACTTCGCAAAACGGGCAACGCTCGTAGTCCAGCGCATAGGCATCACGCACATAGGAACCATCGCACAGCGCGCACCAGGCCAGCTGGAGTTCATGCGTGCGCACCAGCGACCTGAGCAGATTCCACGCCCATTCAAAGGAGAGCTGTGGCCGATAGTGCAGATACAAATAGGCCTCATAGGCGTCGCAAAAGCGACAGCCCATGACGTTGGGCGGAACATTCACTGCGCGCAGGCTCCGGCCGGAGGCATCGATTTCGGCAACCCTGCTGTGGACCAGCAGGCCGGCAATCAGGCTCGCCTCTCCCTGGCGCTGCGCGGTGGTCACGAAAGGTGCGATCTGGCTGGGCGTCTTGCCGCGTCGCCGGCGCACGGTGTTGCGCTCACCCGGGAAATAGCTGGCATAGATTTTCCGGATCCGGTCTTCCGTAAAGCCCGTACACAGGCGAATCGTGCCGGTACGTGCCTCGTGGCGAATCATGCGAACAGCGAGATCGAAGCGGTCACGCTCGGTGGCATAGCGGTCATCTGTAGCGCGCATATATACCTCTGGTTTTTACCATATTTGGTCCATTCGGACCGAATCTCAGCATATTGCCTGTATATTTGTCCTGCTGGGACCAAATATAGTAGTTATGTCAGCCCATATTGGAATGCGTCAAATGACCGGAAAGTGGCCTGAAACGCGCCTCGGCACCGAGATCTATGGCTTTAATCGCGAATTTCTGGAGTTGCTCCGGGAGGGAGGCCTCCAGCCGCTCGTTTTCGGGCTGGAGGCCTCGCTGCGCCAGCGCCTGGCCAGCCTGAGCCCAAGCCAGCTCGACAGCATCGCCAGCACGCCCTGCCTGCTGGCCAGCTTCAGGGTGCTGCCCCCGGCGCGCAGTGCGCGCGGGGTCGCTGAATCTTCTGCGGCCGGCGCGGCACCATTTCCCGCCGCGCTGGCCGAACCCGCCCGCCTGTTTGCAGCATCGCTGCTCGCCTGGCTCTGGCATGCCGCCCGCGAGGACCGTTTGCTCGCGGTGCTCTGCATTGGCCCCGGCCTGCACGATCTCGATGGCCTGTCGGGCGCAGCCTTCGGCGAACTGCAGCGGGCGGCCGTCACGGCCACCGAATGCCTGGAGGCGCGCTTCTGCCGTCATCCCCGGCTCTGGCCGGATCTGCTTCGGGCGGCATCAAGCGGCGATGCGCAGCTGATGGCTGCAACGCATCTGTCGGCAGTACAGCTCACGCTGGTACAGCGCGTACCCCTGTCCGGAACGCAGCGCGACAAGCTGCATCGACCGCCCACAAAGCACTGAGGGACAGGCACAATGCCGCGCCATGCATGCCTTGTCTGTCCGTCAGCTCGTAAAGGTCTACGCCAACGGCGTTCAGGCCCTCGCCGGCATTGATCTCGATGTTCCGCGCGGCGACTTCTGCGCCCTGCTGGGGCCAAACGGCGCCGGCAAGACCAGCCTTATCGGTATCGTCACCTCGCTGGTAAGGAAGACCAGCGGTGAGGTCAGCGTATTCGGCCACGATCTCGACCGCGAACTGAACGCCGTGAAATCGGCCATCGGTGTGGTACCGCAGGAGATCAACCTCAATCTCTGGGACAAGGTCAGTAACATCGTCGTCAACCAGGCGGGCTTTTACGGCGTGCCGCCCGCCCGCGCCCGGCGACGCGCCGAAATCTGTCTCCGCCAACTGCAGCTCTGGGACAAACGCCATGATTCCGCGCGTACGCTTTCCGGCGGCATGAAGCGCCGGCTGATGATCGCGCGGGCGCTGATGCATGAACCGGAGCTGCTGATACTCGATGAACCGACGGCTGGTGTGGACATAGAGATTCGCCGTTCCATGTGGGAGTTCCTGCGCGAAACCAATGCGGCGGGCACCACCATCATTCTGACCACGCACTATCTTGAGGAAGCCGAGAACCTTTGCCGGCACGTAGCGATCATCGACCACGGGCGCGTGGTCGTCGATGATCGCATGGCCACCGTGCTGGCCCGGTTGCAGCAGCAGGACTTCCTGCTCACCCTGCGCGAAGCGATCACTTTTCTGCCGGCCCTGCCGGGCTTCGATGCCCGGCAGGTTTCTGATCACGAGATCGAGGTCGCCGTACCCCGGTCGCGGCCGCTCAACGAGCTGTTCGCCGAATTGTCGGCTGCCGGACTGGAGGTCGTGAGTTTGCGCAACAAGGCGAACCGCCTGGAAGAACTGTTCATGAAGCTCACCGAACGGAAGGACCGGACGCCCGCGGGGCGCATCGAGGAGGCGTTGCAGTGAGCCTCAGCCAACAGGCGATCGCACTCGCGACACTGTCGCGCAAGGAATATGACCGTGTGGTACGTATCTGGCTTCAGACCGTACTGCCTCCGGCGATCAACATGGGCCTCTACTTCCTGATCTTCGGCAATCTGATCGGCTCACGCATCGGCCAGATGGGTGGCTTCGACTACCGACAGTACATCGCTCCCGGGCTGATCATGATGGCGGTCATCACCAACTCCTACGGCAACGTCGTTTCATCTTTTTTTTCGGCAAAGATTCACCGGCACCTGGAGGAAATGCTGGTCGCACCAATGTCGGCGGCGACCATTGTGCTCGGGCACATGGCAGGCGGTATCGTGCGCGGCGTGCTGGTGGGGCTGATGGTCGCTGTCGTTGCAAGGCTCTTTACGCCGCTGCCGCTGGTTCATCCGCTGACCACAGCATCGGTATTCCTGCTCTGCGCGGCAATTTTCTCGCTTGCCGGCCTGATCAACGGCATCCTCGCGAAGCACTTCGACGATATCTCGATCATCCCCTCGTTCGTGCTTCAGCCACTGACCTACCTGGGCGGAGTGTTCTATTCGATTGCGCTGCTGCCTGATCTTGCGCAGCAGCTGTCGAAGCTCAATCCGATCCTGTACATCGTGAATGCCTTCCGTTACGGCATGCTCGGGGTATCCGATATCGATATAGGCGCGGCCTTCGCGATGATGCTGGTGAGTCTCGCGGTGCTGTTCGCGGTCTGCGTCATGCTGCTCGAGCGCGGCACGCGGATCCGCGAATAGGGCGAGCGGAGCGCTGCCAGACGCCTATTTGCGGTTTAGCGTGAAGCGCTGTCCCCGGCTTGCGAGGATCGCTCCATCGGGCGTTATGCTTTCAAGCGTCGGCCCTTCCGTCAGCTGGGCGCCTTCCCGGTATTTGCGGCCATTGATCACCACAAAACGAACGGCCGGTGTGTCGTTGTAGACCAGCAGATCCAGATTGAGCAGCGGCAGATCCAGCGTACCCGCACTGATCAGCTGCTCGACAGTCGGCAGCGCAGGATCAGCGATAATCTTTGAGGCGGGCGACGACGGTTTCCCTGCAGGCGGCAGGGCGACCGCCGCCGGGCCCTCGGGCGTCTGCATCGCGGACGGTTCTGCGGGCAAATCGCGTTCCACTTCCGGCGCAACCACCGGCTCCACCGGTGTCGTCTCACGCGCCAGTGCACGGACGACCGGCGCGGGTGCGGGCACCTCTGCGGGAGCGGGCACGGGCACGGCTGAGCTGGCCGAGCCGTCCGGCGTGGACCCCCCGGGCCGCCCATACCAGAGCCAGGCCATGAAGCCGATATTTGCCACGAGCACCACCGCGAGCAGCGGGACCCAGATACTGCGCCGGCCGCGATGCGTCGCATAACGCGCATCGGCCAGTCCGGGCGCGGCGCCGCGCTGCCGCTCGGCATCGCTTTTCCTCAGGGCATCAAGGATGAATGACATTGACGGGCCACACCATGCTGCTTGATCGGGGCTAGTCGGTCTGTGCCAGTCGCGGCATATCGCCGCTGCTGACTTCGACGTTGATTGCTGCCTGCGTCGCCTGTCCGGCAATACCGTCTACCGGTAACTGACGCTCACGCTGATAGTCGCGTATCCGGTCAGCCAGATTCTCGTCATACAGTTCGGAATCAGCCGGTTCAACGGGACCCCCCTGGATAACGGCAAGACTGTCACGCAGCCAGCGCACCCCGGGATCGCGCATGCCGGGCAGAAGGGTAGTTACCGTCCCGGTCTGTGGTCGCCACAGCAACAGATATTCACCAAACCAGAACCGTGCAAGTTCCTGACTGTCGACACGATATTCAGCACCTGCGATATCCAGTGTCGCGGCACGATCACCGATCCCGGTAAGTACGACCTGATGCGGATTGCTGTCGGGGTCGCGCAGCGTCAGGATCACGGGCTGGCCCAGTGTCCGCACCTGTTCCAGCGTACCGCGCTGATACAGGCAATGCAGGCCGCGTTCCTCGGCCTGGACACAGGGACGCCTCGAGTCGCTGTGCAGATCGACATTCCAGAGGCGGAACAGTTCGCCGAAGGCGGTGTCGGTACCGGTCCGGTCCGCGTTGTCATGCAGGAGCGGCCCGAGTGGTACCGGCGGTACCTCGCTGTCCTTTCCGGTCACCGGCGCACTTTGCACCGCGCTTGCCGGTGCTGCGGCGGTCGGCGGCACACCGGATACCGCAACCACCTCCTGCGCGCGGTTTGCACGCAGCCACTGTACGCCGGCAAACCCGGAGGCGAGAACGATCAGCAGACCTGCGATTCCCGCGCCGAGCAGACCACCCGGATGCGCCCACCAGGGCCGTCGCCAGCTGAAGCCTGTCATTGGCTCGTCGTAAACCTCGCGCACAGCCTCGCGCACCAGTTGCGGCGTGATCTGCTGCGTCTCTCCGGTATAGCCGCCGAGCAGCGCCCGGTCTGCAATCACGTTGATCATGCGCGGCACGCCACCCGAGTGGCGAAACAGCATGCGCTTGGCAGCCGGGGTAAATATCGGCCCGATCGCGCCGGCCACCTTCAGCCGGTGATCGACGTAGACGCTGGTCTCCTCGCTGCTCAAGGGCTCGAGGTGATAACGGCCGGTGATCCGCTGCGCCAGCTGTCGCATGTCGTTGCGCGCCAGCTGCTCGCGCAGCTCTGGCTGACCGATCAGGATGATCTGCAACAGTTTCTGCTTGGCTGTCTCGAGATTGGTGAGCAGACGCACCTGCTCCAGCACTTCGGGGCGGAGGTTCTGTGCTTCATCGACGATCAGGATCGTGCGACGTCCCAGGCTGTGATTGTGCAGCAGGAAGCTGTTCAGGGCGTCGGTCAGCGCCTTGACGCTGTTGCGCTGTTCAGGCAGCGGAACATGCAACTCTTCGCAGATGGCGCTCAGGAATTCGATGCGCGAGAGTTGCGAGTTCAGCACGACGGCAACGTCGGCGAACTCGGGCAACTGCTGCAGCAGACTGCGCACCAGGGTCGTCTTGCCGGTACCGACTTCGCCAGTCAGCTGGATAAATCCGCCGCTTTCCCTGACGCCGTAAATGAGATGGGCGAGCGCTTCCGCGTGCCGCTCGCTCATATAGAGGTAACGCGGATCAGGCGTGATCGAGAATGGCTTCTCGTTCAGTCCAAAAAAACTGGTGTACATCCTGTTCGCAAGCCTTCAGCCGGGGTCCGGCATCGCTAGGCGCGCTGCCGCAGAACGATAAAGCGCGCCGCCCAGCGCAACCCATCATATGCCGGCCCGGCATCTGCAATCGCATCCATCGCCTGCTTCAGCAGCTCGTCAGCCCGTTCGCGCGCCTGAACCATACCGAACAGATGCGGGTAAGTCGCCTTGTCGCTGGCGAGATCCGAGCCACCGGTCTTGCCGGTTTCTTCGGTACTGCCTTCGATATCCATGATGTCGTCCCGCACCTGGAAGGCGAGCCCCAGCGCATCGACAAAGCGCTCCAGCGCATGCAGTGTGGCCACCGGCACATCAGCACAGCAACGGGCCGCAGACAACACGCTGGCACGCAACAGATAGCCGGTCTTCAGCCGGTAGATATGCTCGAGTTCAGCCGGATCCAGACGTTTGCCTTCCGATTCCATGTCCATCGACTGCCCGCCGGTCATGCCGCGTGAACCACAGGCATCCGCCAGCAGGGCGACCAGTTGCACCTGGATTGCCGGCTGGTCGCGCAGCGCCGGATGTGTAGCCAGTACTTCAAAGGCGAGCGGTTGCATGGCATCCGCAGCCAGGATCGCGGTGGCCTCGTCGAAAGCGCGATGTGCAGTAGGCCGGCCCCGGCGCAGATCATCGTTGTCCATGGCCGGCAGATCGTCGTGAATCAGCGAGAAGGTATGCATCAGCTCGATGGCGACCGCCGGCGCATCCAGCACATCGGCGGATACGCCGAGCGCTTCACCCGTGGCGTACACCAGCAGCGGCCGGATCCGCTTGCCGCCACTCAGCGCGGAGTAGCGCATGGCCCGGTGCAGAATGGCCGGTGCCACGCTCTCGGCCGGCAAATAGTGATCGAGCACAGTTTCGATGCGCGCGATGTAAGCCTCAACCCGGTCGTTAAATGTCATGTGTCCAGAATCCTTTCCCGTGCAGGATAGTGGCTTGCGCACAAGCCGGCTATTCCCCGGGGCTATAATTCTCCGTTTATCGGCACAGGGTCCACGATGCAAGCGGTCGCGATAGCCCACCCCAACGTGGCACTCATCAAATACTGGGGGAAACGCGCCACCGCTGGCAATCTGCCCGCCACCGGCTCCCTGTCGCTGGTACTCGGCGGACTCACAACCGAGACCCTGGTGCGCTTCGAGGCCGGCCGGCAGGGTGACAGCGTGGTGCTGGATGGTCGCGAGGACGCGGAGACCTCGGCGCGCGTCTCTGCCTGCCTGGATCTCCTGCGCCGCGAGGCGAAAATCCGGGACGGTGCCGTGGTGGAATCCCGCAACGACTTTCCCACCGGGGCCGGTCTCGCTTCTTCGGCATCGGGATTCGCAGCGCTGGTCGTCGCCGCGGCGCGCGCGCTCAACCTGCGCTTGCCGGCCGCGCGGCTCGCCGAGATCGCACGCACGGGTTCCGGCTCTGCGCCGCGTTCGCTGTCGGGCGGGATCGTGCTCCTCAGGAATCAGGCAGGGACCACGGTCTGCACACAGCTCCTGCCACCGGCAGACTGGCCGTTGGAGATCGTCGTCGCGGTCACGGCTACCGGACAGAAGGCCATCAGCTCACGGCAGGGCATGGCGCTGAGTGAACAGACGTCGCCTTACTACCCCGCATGGGTAGAAACGCACGCCAGAGATCTCGAAGCGGGGATCGCGGCCGTGGCGAAGCGGGACTTCTCCGCGCTGGCCGAACTGGCCGAACACAATTGCCTGAAAATGCACGCTGTGATGCTGAGCACGCGTCCGCCACTGATCTACTGGACGCCGGCTACGCTGGCCTGCCTGCAACGGGTCCGTGAGTTGCGGGCGGGCGGTGTGCCCGTTTTCTTCACCATCGATGCGGGACCGCAGTTGAAGGCCGTCTGCCTGCCGGAAGCGGCCAGCGAAGTTGCTGCGGCACTGGCCGCCATCGATGGTGTACGCAATGTGCTGCGCAGCCCGCTCGGCGCCGGAGCGCGACTTCGTGCGGCCGGTGATTGAAGCCAGGGCGCCGGGCAAGCTCGTCATCGTCGGCGAGTACGCTGTGCTGTATGGCGCGCCGGGCATTGCAGTGGCCGTCGATGCCTGCGCGCTGGCCACGCTGGAAGCCCGGCCCGGAGAGCACAGCGAGCTGGTGGTACCGGATACCGGCGCGCGCTTCCGCTTTCATCAGGATGCAGGCGGCCGGCTGGCCTGGGAGGCTCCGTCTCCAGGTCCGCTTGCACTGCCGCTGGAGTCCTGTATCGCAACGCTCGTTGCGCACGGGCTGTTGCCGCATGGCGGAGAACTGCCGGCTTGCCGGATCGGGCTCGATACGTCGGGCTTTCAGGGTAGCGACGCTGCGGGCCAGCGCATCAAGCTGGGGCTCGGTTCAAGCGCGGCAATTACCGTCGCCCTGATGGGCGCGCTGCTTGGGTTTGTGCGCGCCGCACCTCAGTCACACGAGAAGCTCCGCGTACTCTGCCTTGAAGCGCATCGACGCCTGCAGGGCGGCAGCGGCAGCGGCATCGATGTGCTGACTGCGCTTGCCGGTGGCGTGATCAGCATCGATTTCCCGCCAGGCAGCGATATACCGCGCGAGACATCCTTGTCGTGGCCCGGTGGTTTGCACATGCTGGCCGTGTGGTCAGGCCAGAGCGCATCAACACCCGCAATGCTTGACCGGTTGCACAGCTATCGCGAGCGTCAGCCGGCAGGCTGCGCCAGTCATATGGCGCGGCTTCGCGAGATCGCCGGACGGACGGTTGCAGCGTGGCATGCAAATGAGACCGGAGCTGTGCTGGCATCGCTGGACAGCTACGCGGCAGCCCTGCGGGATCTGGATGAGGATGCGGGCATCGGCATCTATGGCGGCGGGCAAGCGGCGATAAGCGAAATCGCGCTGGCACATGGCGCTATCTGCAAGCCATCCGGAGCGGGTGGTGGCGATTTCGGCATCGCCTTGACCGCATCGCGCGAAGTCCTGGCGGCCCTGGAGAAGGACTTTGCAGCCTGCGGCTACCTGTGTCGCGAAGCCGCGCCCGGCGCGCCCGGCCTCCGGGTGCAGACCAGGGCTCAGGGCTGATAGCGGTAATACTCGACGCCGAGATCCTGAAAGCTGCGATCCGAGCGCGAGCCGATGTGGTCGATGGTGAATTCGCCGGCATGGCGAGTTTCCAGATCCTTCGGCTGCCGGCCTTCGCGCAGCGCGAGGTACTGATCTGCCGAAAGCTCTACGGCCGGCTCAAGGGCGGTTTCGACGCCGGTCCGCGCGGCCGCATCCTGCCATCCATCGACCACCTTCAGCGGGATCGCATCAGCCGCATCGCCACTGCCATAACCGATCGCAAGCAGCTCTCTGCCAGCCAGCTCGATTCCGCGCTGCCGGGCATCGGCAAATCCCGCTGCCAGCCATGCCGGCAATGCACCCGTATAGAGATTCCCCACTTCGCGCATCCACTCGGAACCGAGCGTCATCTTTCCGAGTACCTGCTGGCTGAAGGCCTCACTTTGCCGAAAAGCCTTCAGCACCGTCATGCTGAGCGGAAAAACCTCTTCGTGAATGCGCGCCTGAACGGCCAGCTGGTTCAGCTCGGGCTCGGCCTGCATCTCGGCAATGACCTCCTCGACCGCAAGCCCGGCACCACGACTGTAGCTCGCAAGTTCATCACGGTCTGCGGAGTCACCGCTGGCAAGTGCGAACAGGTAAGCGAGGCCCAGACCGGTTTCCGGCATGCGCTGATAGGGCCGGTGCATGAATACCGCTTCAAGGCTGCGCAGATACGCGGCGGGCGACAGTGCGGACCGGGAATAGAGATCGTCGAGCGCACGGTGAATTTCGTCGATATAGCAGTTGGTGGAGTAACGGCCGTTGTAGACCGGAATGTCGAGCGAAGCGGCCTCGGCATTGCTGCAGGCCCGGGCAATCAAAGGCTTGCGGAAATCGATACCACGGTACTCCGAAGCCGTGCCAGCCAGACGCAGATCGATGCTGGCAAGTTTTGGACTGCTCTCAAGCAACATCGCCACTGCACCGGCACCCTGCGTCGGCTCGCCGGTACTGCCGCGTCCGTACAGTGCCTTGTCGGTACAGACAACGATGGCCATGCCATCGCTGCCATCCGATTGCAGAAAGCGTAGCGCGCCGCGCAGCGCATAGATGCCGCCGAGACAGGCGTGCTTGAACTCAGGCACCTCACAGTTGCGTGCCAGCGCCGGAGTACCGCGCGAACGCAGCGCCGCATCGACCATGCCCTTGACGATGATCGCGCCCGCCGAATTATCGGTGCTGGATTCGGTCCCCAGCGCAAGATAACGGACCCTGGAGGGATCGACTTCGTAGCGATCGATCAGTCGCATGCAGGCATTGGCCGCCATCGTGTAGACGCTTTGCCCGGGACCAAGCATGCGAAAGCCCGTACCCACGACCTGACGGATCTTCTCCCAGTCTGATCCGGTCCATTCACACCACTTGTGCAGATCGACCCGGAAGGGCGGAAGGTACACGACCATGCCGCTCAGCCCGGCGATCGCCTGAGCGGTGCGCGACGAGCGCATGTTTAACGTACCGTGATTGTGATTTGCTTCGAGATCACCGGTGCTTCATGCGGGATGTGGTTCGCGTCGCCAAGAATCAACTGCAGCGTGTGCTGACCCGGTGCGAGCGTTACTTCGGTTTCTGGCTGTGCCTTGCCGAAATGCAGGTGCTGGCCGTCTGCCGGCAGCGGCTTGTCCAGGTCGGTGGGGACCGGTGTGTCGATCAGCAGGTGATGATGGCCGCTGTCCGGCCGTGCATCGCCGGCTGGCGCAAGTGTCATGCCGTGTATGGCAAAAACCACCTTCACAGGTGACGCGACAACATCGCCATCCTGCGGGCTCACGATCGCTACCGAGGCATCAGCTGGCGATGGCGTACGGGGCAGCTCGGCCTGGGCTGTCGTCGCGACACAGGCAGCGAGCAGCAGCGCCGGCAGCATTCTTATTTGTTTCATGCGAGGGATCCTCCGGATACCGGTCCATTGGGCAAGGATACTAACCGACCGGGCCGCGCAGTGTCATGGCTGCGACGACTGTATACGGCTTTGCAGCTCGGCAGAGTCGAAATCATCAACGGCTGTCAGCGCCAGCACGGTTGCGTCAAACTGCCGGAGCTGCAGAGCCTCGTCCGCTGACAGAACGCCCTGCTTCTGGGCCTGCTCGATATGCTCATGAAAGTCACCGGGCGGCAGCAGCCCCGCCTTGGTCGCGTCGCGCACGCGCTGCTGCAGCGGCAGCAGGCTTTCACCGGTCTCCATCGCGGCCTGCAGCTGGCCGATCACACAGCCCGGTTCGGGCGCTGCATAAATGCCTTCGCAGAGCCGGCTGCGGGTTTCGGTCGGCCGGGTAATCAGTGCAACGATTTGCTGGCCCAGCTCGTCGGGCGGCGCGGAGTACATCCGGCCACGCGGAAAAATACACACGCGCAGCAGGGTTGCTACCCAGCGATTCGGGAAGTTGCGCAGGAAACCGTGCAGCTGTTCCTGTGCCTGATAAAGCAGCGTGCGGCATGACCACTCAACCAGCGGCAGGTCACCGGAATGCCGGCCCTGATTGTCGTAGTGCTTGAGCACCATGCTCGCGAGGTAGATGCTGCTGAACACATCGCCGAGCCGGGCGGACAGCATTTCCTTGCGCTTCAGGCCGCCGCCGACCACCAGCATCGCCACATCCGCCACCAGTGCGAATGCGGCACTGTAGCGGTTAACGTGCTGGAAAAAGCGCGCCGTCGGACCATCTATGGGCGCATGGCTGGCTCTTGCATTGCTTAGCGCAAGCACAAAAGTCCGCGCGGCATTGCTGATCGCATAGCCGACATGGGCGAACAGGTAACGATCAAACTCGCGCAGGCCGCGACTGAAGTCCGGATCATTGGCCGCTTCCATTTCCTTGAGCACAAAGGGATGGCAGCGCACCGCACCCTGGCCGAAGATGATCAGGCTCCGTGTCAGGATATTTGCGCCCTCAACGGTGATGGCTATCGGTATGCCCTGATAGCTGCGCGCCAGATAGTTCGAGCGGCCCAGCATGATGCCCTTGCCACCCTGTACGTCCATGGCGTCGTTTGTCACCCGCCGTGCCAGCTCGGTGCAGTGATACTTGAGGACTGCAGAGGGCACCGATGGCCGCTCGCCGCGCGCAATCGCCGTCGCCGTAACCGACAAACCGGCGTTGATGATGTAGGTGAAACCGGCCATGCGGGCCAGCGCCTCGCCCACCCCCTCGAATTCGCACACCGGCAAATTGAACTGCCGGCGCAGCCGTGTATAGGCTCCGGATGCATAAACGATGGCCTTGCTGCCGCCCATCGCGTTTGAGGGCAGCGTTATGCCGCGCCCGGCCGAGAGCTGTTCAACCAGCATCTTCCAGCCCTGGCCAGCCCGTTCCGGTCCGCCAATGATGGCATCTAGCGGCACGAACACGTCGCGACCCTGCGTCGGGCCATTCTGAAACGGTACGTTGAGCGGGAAGTGCCGGCGGCCGATGGTAACGCCTGGCGTGCTGACAGGAATCAGCGCAGCGGTAATGCCGCGGTCTTCCTGGGGACCGAGCAAATGCTCGGGATCAGAAAGCTTGAATGCGAGCCCAAGTACTGTGGCTACCGGTGCCAGCGTGATATAGCGCTTGTCCCAGTTGAGGCGGATACCGGTGACTTCACGGCCCTCCCACTGGCCGCGGCAGACCACACCGGTGTCGGGAATAGAAGCGGCATCTGATCCGACGCGCGGTCCGGTCAGTGCAAAGCACGGAATCTCGTCACCGCTGGCGAGCCGGGGCAGATAGTAGTCCCGCTGTTCATCGGTTCCATAGTGCAGCAGCAGTTCTGCCGGACCGAGCGAATTGGGCACCCCGACCGTCGAGGCAACGACGGCACTGCGGCTCGAAAGTTTCGCCAGCACGGCTGCGACCGCAATCGGCGAAAACTCGAGGCCGCCGTAGCGCTTTGGAATGATCATCGCGAAGAAACGATGCTGGCGGATGCAGGCCCAGACCTGCGGTGGCAGATCGGCAAGCTCGTGGGTGATTTGCCAGTCATCAGTCAGACGGCACAACTCTTCGGTGGGACCGTCGAGAAACGCCTTCTCTTCAGGGCTCAGTTGCGGCGCCGGCAATGCCATCAGCCGGCCCCAGTCCGGCAAACCGGTGAACAGCTCACCGTCCCACCATACCGTGCCGGCTTCCAGTGCCTCGCGTTCGGTATCAGAAAGCTGCGGTACAACCGTGCGATAAAAGCGCAGCAAGGGCAGGGTGATCCGTTCGCGACGGAACTTCACTGAGTTCAGCGCAACAAGGCCCGCGAACAATACCCAGAGCAGCAGCTTCCAGATCGCCCAGCCGGCGCCGAACAGGCTGTAGACAAACAGCGCACCGCCCAGCGTCAGCGTGGATGTAGGCAGATCGAAACGCCGATAGGCCAGCAACAGACCGACGCCCACCAGGGCGGCGGTCCATAACAGCCAGATAATGGCATCAGTCATCGTGTCACCCCGCTTGGTGCAGTGACTGACTATAAACCACGCGGAGCGTCAGGGAGCTCCGGTACAGGCAGCCCCCTGTCGCCGCCCTCAGAGCAGGGCAGCGATCGCTTCGCGTTCCTGACGCAATTCTTCTTCGGTTGCGCTCATCCGCTCACGGCTGAAATCACTGATCGGCAGGCCCTGCACGATCTCGTACTTGCCCTTTGCGCAACGTACAGGATACGAGTAGATGATGCCTTCCTTGATCCCGTAGCTGCCATCAGCCGGCACCGCCATGCTGACCCAGTCATCGCCGGGCGTACCGAGCGCCCAGTCGCGGATATGGTCGATCGCCGATGATGCGGCGGACGCTGCGCTGGACAGGCCACGCGCCGCGATAATCGCTGCGCCACGCTTCTGCACGACGGGAATGAACTCGTCCTTGACCCACTTGGCATCGACGAGCTCGCTGGCGCGCCGGTCGTTGATCACAGCCTGACTGATATCCGGATACTGGGTGGCAGAGTGATTGCCCCAGATCGTCATGCGGCTGATCTGGCTGACATGCGTACCCGTCTTCTGTGCGAGCTGCGCCAGGGCGCGGTTGTGATCGAGTCGCGTCATCGCCGTGAAGTTGGCCGGATTCAGCGTCGGCGCATTGGCCTGCGCGATCAGCGCGTTGGTATTGGCCGGATTGCCCACCACCAGTACCTTCACGCCACGGCTGGCGTGGTCGTTGAGCGCCTTGCCCTGCACCGAGAAGATTTTCGCGTTCTCACGCAGCAGATCGCCCCGCTCCATGCCCGGACCGCGCGGCTTCGCGCCGACCAGCAGGGCGTAATCCGTATCCTTGAAGGCCACATCAGGCTGATCGGTGGCCACCACGCCCTGCAGGGTCGGAAATGCACAGTCGTCGAGTTCCATGACCACGCCGTTCAGGGCGTTCAGTGCAGGTGTGATTTCCAGCAGCTGCAGGATCACCGGCTGGTTTGGCCCAAGCAATTGCCCGGAGGCAATGCGAAAAGCAAGCTGATAGCCGATCTGGCCGGCAGCACCGGTAATAGTCACTCTCGCGGCTTTGGTCATGGGACTTCAATTCCTCTTTGCGGGGCGCGGATTCTACCCGCCATGGGGAAACCCGGCCAGATCTGCAGACCCGGTCCAGATACGGCTACTTGTTGGCAGCCTTGTAGGCCTTCACCTGTTCATTGAAGCGCACAGCGATGGCGTTTTCGGCATCGACGGCGGCATTGTGCCGCTTGACGTGCATTGCCCGGGTTTCCGGCGTCTTTTGCTCTTCCGGCAGGGCAGTTTCTTCGGCATCCAGGCATGCCATGTAGGCATCCATGTCGGCAAGGTATTTCTTGACCACGGCAGACGCGGCATTCATTTCCGCCTCGGTGGCTTTTGCGCCATCGGGCAGCGCGACATCGGCAGGATATTCGCAGGCAGCTGCAGCGGGGTTCGATACGGCAAAGGCCATACCGAGTACGGCGGTCATCATGAATTTCTGCATGGCGCGGGGCCTCCGGTTGAGAATGATTGTTATCCAGGATATCCAATTATGCCGCAGCCTCAGCCGCGGGCGAACCGGCTTCGTGCTTGAACTCCGCCGTGAAGTGCCGCCTTCCCATCTGACACCTCCGAGGTCATCATCCTACCTAACCTCGGTGTCGGGGATCTCAGGGCAAGGCGAGTAGTGGCTTTCCAGACGGCAGCCAGCCATGTCCCGCAAGGCATTTTTCAATGTGTTCCTCGTCCGGTGGAAGAGCCAGCCTCTGATTGGACCGGCCAGTGTGCAGCGAGCGGCACACCGACAGCGCCTCGCGAAAATTGTCGATCTTGTGTGGCTTATGGGTGGGTAACTGGCAGCCAGATACTGCAAGATTGCAAACAAGCACGGTCAAGACAACAGGTGTTATTCGCATGAAACGTTACCGCGCCTCTTCCGGGCTTGCCTCGCCGATCGGCAGCACCTGATCCACGGTACTGACATACACCCAGCCAGAAATCTGCGGGCCAATACGGGCATGGGTCCGGATAATTGCCGTGACGGCTTCGACCTCGTGGTCATCGCAGACCAACTCGAGCTGCGTCTCCGCGATTAGAAAACCGCCTGCCTCCAGGGTGAAATCCATTTCTGTCTCGCTGACAGCGCGTAGCGTGCCCTTCGACTCCAGCAGAGAGATTCTTCGAAAGCCTGCCGCGGACAGCGCCTGGATCACGTCCGGCGCACGCACGTGGTGGATGAAGGACTTGATCAGTTTCATGCGGGCGACTCCCTGGCTGCAGTAACTGTCGGCAGGGGCCTGGCGTTGGGACGCCACACCATGCGGTACAAACCCGGTAGAACCAGTAGGGTAAGAATCGTTGACGAGATGATTCCGCCGATCACCACCGTGGCGAGCGGTCGTTGAACCTCGGCTCCCGTGCTGGTATTCAGGGCCATCGGCAGAAAGCCGAGGGCTGCCACCAGCGCGACCATCAGCATTGGACGAAGCCGCAGCATCGCCCCCTCGCGGATAGCGTCTTCGATGGCCAGCCCTTCGGCCAGACGTTCTTTGAACGCAGACACCATGATTACGCCAGTCAAAACAGACACGCCACACAGCGTGATGAATCCGACCCCAGCGGTGATCGACAGCGGAATGCCCCGCAACCACAAGGCGATGACCCCACCCGTCAGGGCAAGCGGGACGCCACTGAATACCAGTGCAGCGTCCCGGGCAGATCCGAAGGTCATCAGAAGAAGCGCGAAGATCATCACCAGCGTGACCGGCACCAGCAAAGTCAGGCGCTCGGTCGCTGACTGCAGTTGTTCGAAAGTGCCACCGTAGGCCAGCCAGTAGCCGACTGGGAGTCGCACCTGATTGGCGATCTTCTCCTGCGCCTCCCGAACAAAACCGCCCAGATCGCGGCCGCGAACATTTGCCGAGACAACGAGCCGGCGCTTGCCGTTTTCGCGGCTGATCTGATTCGGCCCGGGCGCCAGTTTCAGGGTAGCCACCTCACCAAGCGGTACATAACCGCCAGAGCTGAGGCGAATCGTCAGCCGCTCCAGTGCGGACAGGTCACTACGCAACTCTTCCGGTAATCGGACGACGAGAGCAAAGCGTTGATCACCCTCGAAGATCTGACCGGCCTCCTCACCCCCGGTGGCAGTGGCCAATGCGTCCTGAATGTCCGCCACATTCAGGCCATAGCGGTACAAGGCGCCGCGATTCGGCTCCACGGACAACACTGGCAGGCCCTGAACCTGCTCGACCTTGACGCCCTGGGCGCCCGCGACGCCATTCAGGACAGCGGCAATGCTGTTACCCGCCGCCAGCAACTTGCCGAGATCATCGCCGTACACTTTAACGCCAAGGTCGGACCGAACCCCCGAGATCAGTTCGTTAAAGCGTAGCTGGATCGGCTGGCTGATCTCGAAGGCATTTCCGGGGACCGCTTCCAGGCGCCTCTCGATCTCGGCAGACAGTTCTGCTTTGGTCTTGTCCGGATTGGGCCAGTCCTGCCGGTCCTTCAGCATCACATAGCCGTCGGAAATGCTTGGCGGCATCGGGTCCGTTGCCACTTCGGCGGTCCCAACGCGTGAGAAGTACGTCTTGACCTCTGGCAGGTCCGACAGTGCTCGTTCGAGCTGGAACTGCATTTCCAGGGACTGGGTGAGGCTCGTACCGGGAATACGCAGGGCCTGCACCGCGAGGTCGCCTTCGTCCAGACTGGGTATGAACTCCGAACCCATTCGCGATCCCAGCCAGCCACAAAACACCACGAAGACCACGGCGCCGGCCAGAATCGGCAGGCGCAGGCGCAGTGCTGCGTCGAGGACGGGAGCGTAGGCGCGTCGTGCTCCCCGAACGAGCAGGTTCTCCTTTTCCTCGATTTTTCCGGCCAGAAGTATGGCAACGGCCGCGGGGACAAATGTCAGAGACAGTACAAGTGCAGACAGCAGCGCGAGAATCACCGCAAATGCCATCGGCTGAAACATTTTTCCCTCGACTCCCGATAAGGCCAATATCGGCAGATTCACGAGAATCACAACCAGCACGCTGACCAGACTGGGGGTGAACACTTCGCGCGTCGCCACGAAAACGGTGTTCAAACGCTCGTCGAGAGTCAGGAGACGTCCCAACCGATGCTGGCGGCCACCCAACCGCAGAATGCAGTTTTCAACGATGATCACGGCGCCGTCGACGATCAGCCCAAAATCGAGCGCGCCGAGGCTCATCAGATTGGCCGAGACCTTGGTACTGACCATGCCCGAGATCAGCATCAGCATGGCCAGGGGGATGACGGCGGCGGTCAGGAGCGCCGCTCGGACATTGCCCAGCATCAGCAACAGCACGGCCACGACCAGGACCGCCCCTTCAAGGAGGTTGTTGCGCACCGTGGCGATGGTCTTGTCGACCAGCACCGTGCGGTCATAGACCGGTTTCGCGGTGACACCCTCTGGAAGCGTCCTGGCAATCTCGGCCAGTTTGGCGGCCACGGCCGCCGAGACAGTTCGGCTATTCTCGCCGATCAGCATGACGGCTGTGCCGAGTACCGTTTCCTTACCGTCATGGGTTGCGGCGCCGGTTCGCAACTGCTTACCGAGCCCCACGTCCGCGATATCGCGCACCGTCACCGGTATTCCGTCCCGGTGCGTGACGATAACTTGTTCGATGGAGGCGATGTCGCCAACCTGGCCCGGCGAGCGGATCAGGTATTGCTCACCATTGCGCTCGATATAGCCGGCACCGACGTTAGCGTTGTTTTTCTCCAGTGCGCTGACCAGATCATCAAAGATCAAACCAAATGCCAGTAGCCGCGCCGGGTCCGGCGTGACGTGAAACTGTTTCTCGTAGCCACCGATGGTATTGACCTCGGTGACCCCGCGAACCTGCCGCAGTTGGGGGCGGATGATCCAGTCCTGCAGAGTGCGCAGTGCGGTCGCGTCATAAGGCTGACCGTCGGGCTGCCGGGCATCGGGTTCGGCGTCCACACTGTACAGGAAGATCTCACCCAGACCGGTCGCGATGGGCCCCATCTCTGGTTCAAGGCCGACCGGCATCTGGCTCCGGGCCTGCTGGAGCCGTTCATTGATCAAGTTTCGCGCGAAATAGATATCCGTGCCGTCATCGAACACGACTGTCACCTGTGACAGCCCGTAGCGCGAGAGCGAACGGGTGTACTCGATGTGTGGCAGGCCGGCGACGGCGGTCTCGACCAGATAGGTAATTCGCTGTTCGACTTCCAGTGGCGAATAGCCGGGCGCACTGGTGTTGATCTGCACCTGAACGTTGGTGATGTCCGGTACGGCGTCGATTGGCAAGCGCTGGAAGCTCCAGATGCCCGCGCCGGCCACCAGAAGCACCAAGGCAAGAACTACCCACCGGCGGGCGATGGCAAACCCGAGAAGACCGTCGATCATGGTGGCTGCCCTCAGTGCTCGTGCTCGGCTTCGCCCTTGCCGAGTTCCGCCTTCAGAATGAAACTGTTCCGGGTGACATAGCGATCACCGGCCTTCAGGCCGTCAAGGATCTCGGTCAGCTCGGCGTCACTGCGCCCGATGCGGACGGGTTGCGCACGAAAGCCGTCGGGAATTGCCAGAAACACCACACTGCGCTCGTCGAGGGTCTGAAGCGCCTCATTCCTGATTGCCACCGGGACGAGGATCTCCGCCAATGTCACGTCCGCACTGACGTACAGGCCCGGCGCCCAACGGCCATCCTGATTGTCAAGCAGGACGCGGGCCGTCAGGGTCTGACTGCTTGCGCTACCGAAGGGCGCCACGTAGGTGACCTGGCCCTCGGCGCTCTGTCCCGTGTCAGTGCTCCGCACGCGGACTGACTGACCGACGCGAACCTGAGCCCGATCACGCGGGAACAGCGACACCTCGACCCACACGGTTGCCAGGTCAGCCACCGTGAAGAGCGGCTGGTCACCGGTCTGCTCACCGGGATTGGCGTCACGCGCCGTCACCACGCCTGTCAGCGGGGACGTGACGGCATAGGTACGCAGGCTTTCGTTGCTTTCGACCGTAGCCAGCGTTTCCCCCTGCCGAACGGGATCCCCAACCCGTTTGGAGACACTGCGGATCGCGCCCGGAAATCGCGCTGTGACCTCTCGCACGCGCTCGGCATTGGGCGCAGTCACGCCGTACAGCGACAGTTGCTCGCGGATCGTGCCTGCGCCCGCTTCGGCCAGCTCTATCGACGCTGCCTGGATCTGCTGCGCTGACAACTTGACGCTGTCGGCAGCGTCTTCGTCGCCGTGGTCATCCTGGCTGTCGCCCGCATGGCCCGGCTCCGCGGAATCATGATCTCGATCGTCACTGGCGGGTGCGGGCTGACTGTCGGAACACCCTGCAGCAACACTCAGAATGAGTGTTGCTGCTACGGTGACGAAAGACTCCAACAACGATTGTTTTCTGGTCCTGTTCATGGCTGCTCCTGATTGCTGTAGTTCTCGTCGACAAGGGGCTCACCAGTGAGGCGTTCGATTTCGACCTGCAGCGTCTGGGCGCGCTCGGCCGCTTCAATGAGCGCCCGCTGCGCCTCCTGCCACGTGCGCTGGGCATCCACGAGCTCCAGGTAGCTGTAGCGCCCCCGTTCGTAGGCGTAATCCGTCTGCTCGAGTGCTCTTTCCAATCGGGGAAGGATCGTGTCCTGAACCGTGCGTGTCTCCGCAATGGCCTGACGCAGTTCCTGGTACAACCCGAATAGCTGGGTCCGCGCACGAAGAACAGCGACCTGACGATCTACGTCGAGCCGGTCTCTGCGAGCCGTCGCCTCGGCGATAGCCGGCGCGGCACGTCGACCGGAAAACAGGGGGACCGAAACACCGAGCACGAATGCCTGGTCGCGAGATGATTCAAGTCGCCGGACGCCACCGGATACTTGTACGTCGGGCCGC